>NZ_JCAFTE010000006.1:0-174704 GCF_059369975.1 Stenotrophomonas sp. YJH_SMC_32
AGGCCCGAGCGACTCGGCCAACTCCACGGCTTGGTGCTTGAACTCATCGGTATACCTACGACGGGTGATACGGGACATAAGGGACCTCCAAGTGCGATCAAAGTATCGCTTCTTGGCGTCCGCTGACGGGGGGCCAGATCAGACACCCCGCACTCCGACACCGCCCCACCTCTGACAGTTTTCCGCGATGGGGTAGATCCACGCCATGCGTGGATGAATCTCTTTCAGATATCGAATCAATTCGGGGTCAGATCCGTTTTCCTGCGGAAAACGGATCTGACCCCAAGCGCCATTCCGGCAGGTCGCAGAAATCTGTCGAAGGCGGGGTGGGTCCGGTTGCGGGAGTGTCCGCGGCATGGATGCCGCGGCCAAGCCCCCATGGACGGGTTTACGGCGTCTCCCGCAACCGGACCCACCCCGCCATCCCACGGATAGCCAGCTTTTGCTTCGGCTGTTGCTGTTGCTGTTGCTCTGGCTTCGGCAGGTGCAGGGCTGCAAGCCCTGCCGAACACCCTCTACTTTGCCTGCTCGCAGAACTTCTGCCGGTACTCGAGCGCCTTCGGCATCAGTGCCTGCAGGTTCTGGATGCGGGTGCCCGGATTCGGGTGGGTGGAAGCGAACTCCGGCGGCGCCTGGCCGCCACTGGCCTGGCCCATGCGCTGCCACAGCGGCACCGCCTCGCGGGGATCGAAGCACGCCGCCGCAGCCAGCATCAGCCCCACTTCATCGGCCTGCGTCTCGTGGCTGCGCGCATAGGGCAGCAGATAGCCGTAGCCCATCGCCGACATCATCATCTGTTGCTGCTGCGCATCCATGCCGCTGGCGGCACCGGCCATCTGCCCGATCTGGGTCAGCTTCTGCTGCGCCATCCGCTGCGCACCATGGCGCAACAGCGCGTGGGCGATCTCATGGCCCATCACCACCGCCATCGCATCACGCGTACGCGCCACCGGCACCAGGCCGGTGTAGACCGCCATCTTGCCGCCCGGCAGGCAGAACGCATTGGCCTGCCCGGACGGGATCACGTTCACTTCCCACTGGAAATCCCGCGCGAAATGCGCCGGCTGCACGCCGTGCTCCTGTGCCAGCGCGGTCTCCACCACGTCCACCTTGGCGATCAGGCGCTGCGCGATGTCGCGCACATCGCGCGCGATCGGCGCATTCGGATCCATCGGCCGTTCCTGCGAGAGGATCTGCTGGTAGGCCTGCAGACCGAGCGCGGTCTCCTGGCGCGCATCCAGGCTGCTGTCGATCATCACCTTCTCGCCAGTGTAGGGATCGACGGTGCGATTGGAGAACCAGTAGAACACCGCATAGCCCGCCGCCAGCAGCAGCACCCACCAGCGGATGTTGCCGAACAGGCCGCGTCGCTGCGGACCTTGGGGCGAGCGGGAAAAGGGATCGTTGCGCATCGGTGGTCTTCCAGCAGACCCCGCCGGCTGGCGGGCACGGCGCAATCTTAGTGCGCGGACGCCAGCAGCGGGTGAAGCCCGATGCCGCTCAGATGCCGCGCACCAGGCGGAAGCCGATGCGCGCATTGGTGGTGTCCGAATCCTGCGATTGCCGCCAGGCCGCACGGGTCTGCTCGGGCGCATTGGCCCAGTTGCCGCCCCGGATCACCCGTGACCGGCAGCCCGGGTTGAACCAGGCGACACCATCGGACGGCGCACGCCGGTAGCTGGCGTGCCAGCAGTCGGCCACCCATTCGCTCAGATTCCCGGCCATGTCGTGCAGGCCGAAAGCATTGGCCTGGAAACTGGCCACCGGCGCTGGTCCCCACCAGCCATCGCCATAGCCGATGAAAGCGTTGTGCCAGTGCCGACCCGAAGGCGAGACGTCCTTGCTGCCGGTGAAGTTGCCGCTGCCCGGCGGCGGCGTACCGGCGTCTCCCCAGGGGTAGCGGCCACTGCTCCCGGCGCGCAGCGCATATTCGAATTCGGCCTCGCTCGGCAGCCGGTAGCTGCGTCCGGTCTGCTCGGACAGCCATGCCGCGTAGTTCTCGGCATCCCGCACGCTGACATGCATCACCGGCGAGTTACCCAGTGCGCGCGCGCCATCGTAATCCGAACGCCAGTCGACGCCGCTGCGGCGGATGAAATTGCCGCTGCGCTCGTCATAGACCACCGAGTGGCCGCGCCGGGTCGCACGTGGTCGTGCATTGGTCGACTTCACATAGCGCTCGAAATCGCCGACGGTAACCTCAGTGATCGCCATCGCGAAGCCGCGGTCAAAGCGAACGTAATGGGAGGGGCGCTCGGCGTCGGTGGAGCCGGGCTCGGCATCACCCGCGCCCATCTGGAAGCCGCCATGCGGCACAACCACCATCTGCGGACCGCGCCCACCATCACGCATCGCGTCGCTGAACACCTGGCCCGGGCGGAAGCTGCCGTAATGGGTGGCCAGATCGATGCGTTCGCGCAGCTGGGCCACCACCGCATCCCCCGGCAAGGCGATGCGCAGGGCCTCGGCCAGCTTTTCGCGCGCCGGCTTCAGCCCCTGCGGCGTGGCCAGCTCGCGCAGGCCCTCATCACGCAGCTGCAGCAGCGCGGCGGCGCGGATCTGCTCGATGCGCTCGAAGGCATCGGCAATGGTCGGTGACGAGTCACGGACCTTGCTGGCTTCGGCCAGCCAGGTGCCCGCACTGGCAAAGTCGCGTACGCGCGCGGCGTCCTCGGCCCGGCGGATCAGGCCACTTTCGGCCGCCGCCAGGCCCTGCCGCGCCCGGCTGTTGTCTTCGTCCAGAGCCAGCGCTTCACGGAAGTTGCCAATCGCACCGTCACCGTCCTCGCCGATCCGCCCCGATCGCAGGTCTTCCTCGCCGGCACGGTTATAGGCCACCACGCGCTGGGCGAGCTCCACCCGGCCCTGCAGCGCGCGCACCTTCTCATCCTTCGGCGCCAGGGTCAGCAGCACCAGTGCCTGGCGACTCGCCTCGGCCAGCGCCTCGCGCTGCCGTAGTGGCCGAACCAGCAGAGCATCGGCCTGCTGCTGCAGGCGCTGGCGAGCACGCTGCAGGCCGCTGCGGGCCAGGCGATCATCCGGATCTTCCTCCTGCACCGCCAGCCACAGCGGAACCGCCGCGTCGGCGTCCTCGTACAGGTGCCCTTCGCTGAACGCCTTTTCGGCTGCGCGGCGCAGCTGGGCGACGCTGCGGCCCTGCCGGTCGACGCGTGGCGGTGTCCACCGCTGCACGTCCTCGGTGGCATCCTCACCGGCAATGGTGACGCTACCCTGCCCCACCCCCGGCGTCGGCTCCGCCAGTGAACCTTCCTGCGGCCGCGCGTCTTCGCCAGCAGCCGGCCCCGGCTCCGGTGTTGCCGAGGGCGACGGCGTGCAACCGGCCAAGGCCACGGCCAGAGCGGTGCACAGCACGGACGACAGCGGAAAACGCAAGCAGGATCTCCTTCGGCACGGACGCGGACCGACGTTAGGCTATTCTCCCCTGCCTGAGCAAACCCGAGTAGTAGGCCCTGACCCGTGGCAACCTGGATCACCACCCCCGCCGAGCTGGATGCGTACTTCCAGCAGCGTCCGGCCCGCATCGGCCTGGACACCGAATTCATCCGTGAACGCACGTTCTGGCCGCAGTTGGCTCTGGTGCAGATGGCGGTCGGGCAGGACATCCTGCTGATCGATCCGCTGATTCCCGGCATGGCCGAGGCACTGGCGCCGTGGCTGGCCGATGAGTCGATCACCAAGGTGATGCACAGCGCCAGCGAAGACCTGGTTGCCTTCAAGTGGACCTGCGGCGTGTTGCCGCGACCGCTGTTCGACACACAGATCGGCGCCTCGCTGGCCGGCATTGGTGGCGGCATGGGCTACCAGAAGCTGGTCGCGGAAATCACCGGCGTGGCGCTGGCCAAGGGCGAAACCCGCTCGGACTGGATGCGCCGTCCGCTCTCGGAGTCGCAACTGCAATACGCCGCCGACGACGTCGAGCACCTGTTCGCGCTGCATGACGCCATTGATGCCAAGTTGCAGGCGCTGGGCCGCCAGCAGTGGCTGCACGACGACGGCGAGCGCCTGCTGGCCAGCGTCGCCAATGACGAGGACCGCTGGCCGCATCTGGCGATGCGCTCAGCGCAGTTTCTCGATGCTCCCGCGCAGCGCCGCCTGCTGCGCCTGCTGCGCTGGCGTGATGTGCAGGCACGCAGCAGCGACCGCCCGCGCAGCTGGATCCTGGACAACGAACTGGCCGCCACGCTGGCACGCACGCCACCGGCCGATGCCGCCGCGCTGGCCACGCTGTTTGAACAGTTCCCGAAGGCACCGCGCAAGCTCGCCGGCGCGGTGTGGCAGGCGCTGGACACACCGCTGGCCGATGAGGCCGAGGCACCGCTGGCATTGCCCGCCAACGACACCAACAAGCAGGCACTGAAGAGGCTGCAGGACGCCGTTGCCGAGCGCAGCCGCGAGCTGGGTCTGCCGGATGGCGTGCTGGCCTCGCGCAAACATCTGGAAAGCTACCTGGAGCGCCGCCAATGGCCGGCCGCACTGGCCGGCTGGCGCCAGCAGGAACTGGAGTCGCGGCTGCAGGCGCTGCTGCCTGCACGCTGAAGCGCCGAGCGCGGCGCGGGATTGCGTTCCGGTCACCGTCGAAGGCCATGAAAAAGGGCGACCCGGATCACTGGGCCGCCCTTTGCATTCCAGCAGTACGATGGCGGGAAGACCCGCCACCGTGGCAACGCATTACCAGTTCATGTTCAGCGAGACACCGACGGTGCGCGGTTCGTTGTATACCGCAGCCATATAGTTCTCGATCACACCCTTGAGGTTCTTCTCGTTGGTGATGTTGCGCGCGAACAGCGCCACTTCGTAGGCACCATAGTTGCCCGAGTAGCCGATCTTCAGGCCGCCTTCGAAATCACCTTTGGAGTTGAACTCCTTGCTGTCGTACAGCACGAAGCTGGTGTAGCCCTGCTTGTTCCAGTCGGTGGACACGAACATGGTGCCCGCGTCGCTGACCGGGAAGTCGTAACGGGCGGCCAGGTTGACGTTGTACTTCGGCGCGTTCGGCAGCGGGTTGCCGTCGATCTGCGCGAAGGTGTTGGCACCGACCTTGATGGTCGGGTCATTCACCGTGCACACCACCTGGCCGTTGAGGCCGCAGACCTGCGCGTAGACGCGCTTGTCCTTGATCTCGCTGTGCAGCAGGCTCAGGCCGGCGCTCAGGGTCAGGTTCGGGATCGGGCGCAGCTCCATGTCCGCTTCGAAACCATAGGCCTTGGCCTTGTCGGCGTTGAACAGCACGCCGTTGCCGTCCGAATCGTTGCCGTTGAGCTGGATGTCGTTGACGGTGTAGGTGAACGCGGTGGCGTTCAAGCGCAGGCGGTTGTCCCACAGGCTGCTCTTCACGCCCGCTTCCCAGGACAGGATGGTCTCGGAATCGGCGGTGGTGAAGTCGGCATTGAACACGGCCGAGCGGCCCTGGATGGTCGGGCCGCGGAAGCCGCGGGCGACCTTGGCATAGACGCTCACGTCCGGCGTGATCTGATACATCGCGCTCAGATCCCAGCTCGGGGTGGTGTCGGACATCTTGACGTCGGTGCGGCCCTTGTAGGTGGCCACGCCAGCGGCAGTGTCAGCCGTCTTCAGCAGGCGGGTGTGCTTCTCGTCCCGGGTCTGGCGCAGGCCGGCGGTGACGGTGAACTTGTCGGTGAAGGCGTAGCTCAGCTGGCCGAAACCGGCCCACGAGGTGTTCTTGTTGCGCAGGCGCACCCAGTTGTTCGGGTTGCGTGCCGCGCCCTGCAGGAACCAGGCGCGCTGGTAGAAGTCGGTGGTGTCGCTGCCGTTGAAGTAGAACGCACCGGCCTGCCACTGCAGCGCGCTGTCGTCATGGCTGGCCAGGCGGAATTCCTGGGTCCACTGGTCCAGGTCGCGGATGCGGCCCATCGACTGGCCGTAGCCGTTCGGCACGCCGTTCACCGGGAAATTCACCGCAGCGCCGCCGTCGGTGTCGCCACGGCTGTAGCCCGAGGTGGTTTCGTAGGCGGTGATTGAGGTGAAGTCGATCGCGCCGAAGTCGTAGCGTGCCTTCACCGAGCCGCCGTAGGTCTTGTAGGCCTGCGGGTTGTTGTCGGCTTCGTCGTAGGCAACCTTGTCGCGCGGCACGTCGGTCTTGTTCGAGCCCTTGGTCAGCGCACCGCGCAGGAACAGGGTCGAGGTGCCTTCGTAGTCACGGGCGTGGGCCGAGGCCAGGATCGAGAACTGGTCGCTCGGGGTCAGCAGCAGCTGCGCGCGTACGTTGCGGTCATCGAAGCCGCCCATCGCGTTCTTCTTCGGGCTGACCGTGCCGTCGGCACTCGGGCCCTTGTAGGTGTTGTCGACGTAGTCATCGCGGTGCTGGTACAGCGCCGACACGCGGAACGAGGCGATGTCATTGATCGGACCGCCGAAGCCGCCGTCGATCGACACGCTGTTGTAGGTCGCGTAGCTGGCGCTGACCCGGCCGGTGTAGTCCTGGGTCGGCTTCAGGGTGTCGAACTTGACGATGCCGGCGGTGGTGTTGCGGCCGAACAGCGAGCCCTGCGGGCCACGCAGCACTTCCACCTGGTCCACGTCATAGACCGGGTTGGACTTCAGCACCACGTGCTCCAGCACCACATCGTCCTGGATGATCGACACCGGCTGCGAGGCCCCCAGGTAGAAGTCGATATTGCCGAGGCCACGGATATAGAAGCGCGGGAAGATGCGGCCGGTGGTGGTTTCCGCATACAGGCTAGGCACGCGGCCGGACAGTGCCAGCAGGGTGTCGTCGCCGCCGGCGGTGAAGTCGCGCATGCGCTCGCCCTGCACCACGCCCACCGAGACCGGCACTTCCTGCAGGTTCTGCTCGCGGTGCTCGGCGGTCACGGTGATCGTGTCCAGGCCGGTCGGGGTCGGCGCGCTGTCCTGCGCGGCGGCACCGAAGCTGCCGACCAGGGCCAGGCCGGCGCAGGCCAAGGCCAGCGGATGGCGACGGAAGGAAACGAAGGAAGACGACAGACCCGACAGGCGGCGGGAATCGGAATGGGAGGGCATGGAATGCTCTGAGGAGGCGTCCGTGCGGCCTGCGCGAGCCGGGCGGCAAAAAGGGGGAAAACTGCGCAAGCGGCCATTATCCCCCAAATTGTTACGATTTCGTTGCGCGGCACCCGAACCCGGCGAAACAAGCGGTTTCGGCACAGTCCGCCGGCAACGCCTGGGGTCAGCTCCGTTCTCCCAAGGAAAACGGAGCTGACCCCGAAGCTCCTGGCAGCCGGGTCAGCGCGACATCGACCCTCGCAAGTCGCCCGCATGCGCGCTGCGAAACCAACTCTCGCCTTACTTCTACGGCGCCACGGCTTCGCGGAAAGACTGCTCATTGCTGACGCCCCTGGCATTGCCTTGCGCAACGCCTGATCTCTGTCGAATTCGCCCTGCTGCGCCAAGCACTGGCCCGAATCCGGCCGGTACGGCGGTGGATCCAGGCCTTGCGTCGTCCCTGCCCGGCGCTTGGCAAGCCCGGCAGGCAGCGCTACACTGCAGCCCTGCCGTGGGGCCATAGCTCAGCTGGGAGAGCGCGTCGTTCGCAATGACGAGGTCAGGAGTTCGATCCTCCTTGGCTCCACCACTATTCAGAAGAACCCGTAGATCCTGGCGATCTACGGGTTTTTTCTTGTCTGGAATCCGCCTAGCCGGGTTCCTGGCCGCCATCCTTGCGGCGCGGGCTGCGCGAATGCGCATCACGCACCTGTTGGTCGCACTGGCCCGGCCGCTGCTTCGCCACGTTGTCCTGCTTCCGGTCCTGGCGGCTTTCCTGGATGCCCTGCTTCGGGTCCTGATCCTTGTCTGGCTCGTTCATCTGATTACTCCCTCATCGGCATCAGGCCGACGTTCTGCCCCACGCTAGAGGCCGGCGGGTAATCCACAGGTCAGTCCCGCGCCAACAGCGTGTGCACGAACCCACTTGCTGCGACGGTGAACACACGCCCAGAATCCGATGCAGCACGAATTCCGCGTACACCCATGCCCCCGCCCGCCCAGCACGCGGCACACACCGTGCCGATGAACTTCAATCCAACCGACGGCAGCATCCAGCTCGGCACGCTGCCGAACCTGATCTGTCCCAGCCTCTCACTGCAGGAGGCGCGCATCGCCTTCGCCACGCTGACGCATGGCGAGCGCGATGTCGGCACCGGCTATGTCTGGCTGAGCCTGCACCGGCTCAGCCTGGGCGGTGCACCCGCTGGCATCAGCCTGTGCTTCCACGGCCAATACCTCGACATTGTGACCATGAGTGTCGACCTGCCTGGTGCGACGCTGGACGACGGCTGGCCGAGCCAGGCTGCGATCAATGCCGAAGTTGCCTTCATGCGCCGCACGCTGGGTGCAGCGCTGGGTCGCACGTTGAGCGGCGGCCACGCCCGCTTCAGCTGGGGCGAGGCTTGGGCCCGGTTTGACCCGAAGGGATTCATGGCGAGCAGCGGCCTCCGCTACTCGCGTCGCACGTGACGGCGCTCAGGTTCGGGTGATCGACACGCCGCCTTCAACGCGCATTGCGGTACCGGTAACGAAGCTGCTTTCATCGCTGGCCAGGAACAACGCCGCATTGGCGATCTCCTCCGGCTTGGCCATGCGCTTGAGTGCATGCAGCGAGCGCACGAAATCACGCGCATCACCGGTCGGTGCCGCCTGCCGGCCCATCTCGGTATCGGTGCCCCCGGGCAGCAGCACGTTGCTGCGCACGCCACGCGCGCCGTATTCGGCGGCGATCACCTGGCTCAGGCCGATCAAGCCGGCCTTGCTCGACGCATAGGCCGCCATTCCCGGGAAGCCGACGGTGTGGCCGACGAAGGTGCCGACAAACACCAGTGAGCCACCGCCGCGTGCCAGCAACGCCGGCAACTGGGCGCGTGCGGCATGGAAGGCGGCATCGAGATTGGTGGCCATCACCTCGCGCCACGCATCCACCGGGAACTCTGCTGCCGGTGCACCGGGGCCGAGCATGCCGGCATTGTTGAGCGCGATGTCCAACCCACCGAATGACTGCTGGGCCAGTTCCACCAGCGCCGGTGCCGTGGCCGGATCAGCCACGTCCGCGGCATGCACCACCACCTCGCCACCGGCGGCGCGGATCTGCTCGGCCAGCGCCTGCAGCGGCTCCGGCCGCCGTGCGTTGAGCACCAGCTTTGCCCCTTCTGCAGCGAAGCGCAGCGCGCTGGCGCGGCCGATGCCGGCGCTGGCACCGGTGATGAGAGCGATCTTGTTGTTCAGCCGCATGGTCGTGGTACCGGTTGTGAAGTGGCCGCCACGATGCCGCGCCTCTCGCCTGCCAACACTCCGTTTCCGGGCCCGGCCCATCGGTGCAGGAAACGGAGTTTCCGCAGAACCAGCACGTGCCAGAATCCGGCCATGGACAGCACCGCCACCACCGCCCTCGATGCCCGCGTCGAACGGGTTTGCCGCCACCTTCAAGCCAGCCACGACGAACCCTCGCTGCAGGAACTGGCCGGGATCGCGGGTTGCAGCCCAACCCGTCTGCATCGCCTTTTCAAGGAAGCAACCGGGTTGACCCCGAAGCAGTACGCTGCCGCGCTGCGCGCCGACCGCCTGCGCACCGGGCTGGAACAACAGGAACGCATCACCGACGCCTTCCACGATGCCGGCTTCGGCTCCAGCGGTCGCTTCTACGAGAACGCGCCGAAGCTGCTGGGCATGACGCCGAAGCAATGGCGTGCCGGTGGTCGCGGCGAAGTCATCCACTTCGCGCTTGCCGAAAGTTCGTTGGGCAGCGTGCTGGTGGCCAGCAGTGCCACCGGCGTGGTCGCGATCCTGCTCGGCGACGATCCGGAAGCGCTGCTGCAGTCACTGCAGCAGCGCTTCCGCCAGGCCGAACTGGTCGGGGCCGACAGCGGCTATGAACAACTGGTGGCACAGGTGGTGGGCCTGGTCGAGGATCCCTCGCGAGGCGCCACGCTGCCGCTGGACATCCGCGGCACGGCCTTCCAGCAACGTGTATGGCAGGCGCTGCAGCAGATTCCGCGCGGACAGACGGCCTCATATGCCGAAATCGCCGCGCGTATCGGCGCGCCGCGATCGAGCCGCGCGGTGGCACGCGCCTGCGCAAGCAATCCGCTGGCCGTGGCGGTGCCCTGCCACCGGGTGGTGCGCCGTGACGGCGACCTGTCCGGCTATGCCTGGGGCGTGGCACGCAAGCGCGAACTGCTGCGCCGGGAAAAGATCGCCAACGGCTGACACGACCCGCAAGCGCCAACCTTGGCCGGCATCGGCCAAGCCCTCAGTCCAGCTTCACCACCAGCTTGCCGAAGTTGTGCCCCTGCAGCAGCCCGAAGAACGCCTCCGGTGCATTTTCCAGCCCTTCCACCACATCCTCGCGGTACTGGATGCGGCCCTCACGCAGCCACTGCGCCATCTCGCGCTCGAAGTCCGGCCACAGGTGCTTGAAGTCGTGCACGATGAAACCGCGCACGGTCAGGCGCTGGCGCAGGATCTGGCTGAACAGCACCGGCAGGCGGTCCGGGCCAGGCTGCGCAACACCACGATTGTTGTAGGTGGCGATGGTGCCGCACACCGGAATGCGGGCGAAGTCGTTGAGCAACGGCAGCACCGCATCCAGCACATGGCCCCCGACGTTCTCGAGGTACACGTCGATACCCGCAGGTACCGCGCGCGCAGCTGCTCGGCAAAATCAGCCGCGCGATGATCCAGCGCCACGTCCACGCCCAGCGTCTGCAGATAGGCACGCTTGGCCTCGCCACCGGCGATAGCCACTACGCGCGCGCCCTGCAGCTTGGCCAACTGCGCCACGGTCGCGCCGACCGGCCCCGTTGCGGCGGCCACCACCAGCGTCTCTCCCGGCTGCAGGCGGGAGATTTCATGAAGGCTGGAATAGGCGGTGAAGCCCGGCATGCCATACACCCCCAGCGCCGTACTCAACGGCAGCCCGGCCGGGTCCAGGCGGCGGCCCAGCGCCTTGGCCGGCAGCACCGCGTGGGTCTGCCACCCGCCCGGCGCCAGCACCCGTTCGCCCACTGCGACACCCGCAGCCCTGGACTGCAATACCTCGGCCACGGTCTGGCCTTCCATCACAGCTTCCACTGCCACCGGCGCGGCATACGACGGTCCCTCATCCATGCGTCCACGCATGTACGGGTCCAGTGAGAGGTAGCGATTGCGCAGCAGCACCTCACCGTCGCCCAAGGGCGGCAGCGCGGCCTGCTCCAGGCGGAAATTGGCTGCAGTGGGCGCCCCCTGCGGACGCGACGCCAGCACGATGCGGGTGGTGGTCGATGAGTCGGACATGACGACGGTCTCTGCTGTTGCCAGCATCAGGAAGGAACGCCGACACTACGCCGCAGCGTTCCCCCATGGGGGTCACGAAAACAGCGTTCCATGTCCGGTATCGGTGCCGTCCACGCGCAGGCCGCGCCACGCCGCGTTTGTCGATCACCGTGGCCCGCTGAATTCCGCCGCACGCGATGATCACCGCGCCACCGCGCACGGATGAATCGGCATCCAGCGCCCCCCCTGCCCCGCGACGGCGGATCAAGTACTTGCGTCTGCGCAGACGGCAATGTGAAGGTTTTTTGCCAAAATGCTTGCCGTAGCCGGCTGACCTCCGTAATATGCGCGTCCTTGGCAGCGACCTCGCTGCAATGAACTACGTGGCCGAGTAGCTCAGTTGGTAGAGCAGGGGATTGAAAATCCCCGTGTCGGCGGTTCGATTCCGTCCTCGGCCACCACGTTCGACAGCCTGCAGAAATGCGGGTCTTTTTTTCGGGAATCGCAGTTGATCGTGATTGCCACACAGTTTGGCCGAGTAGCTCAGTTGGTAGAGCAGGGGATTGAAAATCCCCGTGTCGGCGGTTCGATTCCGTCTTCGGCCACCATCTTTCGAGACCTGCAGAGATGCAGGTCTTTTTTTGTCCGTGCTTCGCGCACTGCACGAGTGGCGGATGCGGCGCCCGCGCACACGCCCGGTTGACGAAACATTTACACCGGCATGCGCGGCGGCACCTACGCTCCAGACTCCTGCCTGGAGCCTACCGATGCCTCTGCGCCCCGCCCTGTTCGCCTGCCTGCTGCTGGCCGCTTTCCCGGTGATCGCCACTGAACCTGTGCGCGCGGTCGAGCGCCTGGACATCGATCGCTACGCCGGCCAGTGGCACGAGATTGCGCATCTTCCGGTCTCGTTCCAGAAGCAGTGCGTGGGCGAGATCACCGCCAACTACGGACTGCGCAGCGATGGCCGCATCAGTGTCACCAACGCCTGCCGCAACGGCGACGGTGAGCGCGTGGTCGCCGAAGGCGTGGCACGCGCGGTGGCCGGCCATCCCGGCCAGTTGCAGGTGCGCTTCGCGCCGGACTGGCTGAGCTGGGTCCCGCTGGTCTGGGCCGACTACTGGGTGCTGGCGCTGGACCCGGACTATCAGTGGGCACTGGTCGGTGAACCGGACCGGAAGTACCTGTGGATCCTCTCGCGCCTGCCGGAAATGGATCGCGCACGCTTCGAAGCGCTGAAAGAAAAAGCCGAGGCCATGGGCTACGACCTGCGCCCGCTGCGCCTGATGGCCCCGCTTCGCGATACGCCCACCGATTGAACCGCGTCGCAACCGCGGCGCCGCGCGCGCGCCGTCCGGCACCGCGCACGCCCGGCCGCCATCTTCACGCGCTACCCTCTGCGACGGGTCGCCACAGGCGATCCAAACAACCATACGCCGTAGTATGCTTATCCAAACGCACCCCTCCAGAGGACTTGCGCCCATGCTCCACCGTTTCCGTATCGCCTTGATTGTCCTGTGCACCCTCGCCCTTGTTGCCTGCAACAACGGCATCGTCAAGCGTGTTTCGGAACCGGCGGCCAGCCTGCAGCAGCTGACCGTGCGTGCCGACGGCAACTGGACCGTGGCCCTGCGCCTGCAGAACTTCAGCTCGATGCCGATGACCTTCGATGACGTCTCGCTGGCGCTGACCGTCGGCGACAACGAAGCCGGCACCCTGCACGCGAAGCCTGGCATCTCCATCGGCGGCACCTCCGCCGACGTGATCAATGTCGACCTGGTGCCCAGCTCGGCCGCGCGCCTGGTGGTGGCCGATGCGCTGGCCAGCAACCGCACCCTGGCCTATGGCCTGAAGGGAACGGTGGCGGCCACGCCGCAGGAAAAGAAGCAGCGCAGCTTCGACATCAGCAGCCGCAGCACCCTCAACCAGGCCCCCGGCCTGCCCGGCGTGCTGCGCTGAACGCGCCTTTCGTGGCGGCGCCCGGCGCCGCTCTCCCCTGCCCTGATCAAATCGAGACGTACCGATGAGCAGCTACACCGCCCCGCTTTCCGACCTCCGTTTCGCCCTGCACGACGTGCTCAAGGTCGAACCCCTGTTCGCCCGCCTGGGCTTCACCGACGCCACCGCCGACGTGGTCGATGCCGTGCTGGAGGAAGCCGGCCGCTTCAGCGCCACCGTACTGGCCCCGCTCAACAGCGTCGGCGACGAGATCGGCTGCGTGCTCGACCAGGCCACCGGTGAAGTGACCACCCCGCCCGGCTTCAAGCAGGCCTACGACCAGTTCGTCGATGGCGGCTGGACCGGCCTGACCGCCTCGCCGGAGCTGGGCGGCCAGGGCCTGCCGCACACCCTGGGCGTGCCGCTGAACGAAATGATCAATGCCGCCAACCTGGCGTGGGGCAACTTCCCGCTGCTCTCCCACGGCGCCATCGAAGCGCTGAAGCAGCACGGCGAGGCCTGGCAGCACGAGGCTTTCCTCAAGCCGCTGATCGAGGGCCGCTGGACCGGCACCATGTGCCTGACCGAACCGCACTGCGGTACCGACCTCGGCCTGCTCAAGACCAAGGCCGAGCCGAACGCCGATGGGAGCTATTCGATCACCGGCACCAAGATCTTCATCACCGCCGGCGAGCACGACCTGACCGGGAACATCGTGCACCTGGTGCTGGCCAAGCTGCCCGACGCTCCCCCAGGTGCCAAGGGCATCTCGCTGTTCGTCACCCCGAAGTTCAAGGTCGACCGCGACGGCAACGTCGGCGAGCGCAACGCACTGCGCTGCGGCTCGATCGAGCACAAGATGGGCATCAAGGGGTCGGTCACCTGCGTGATGAACTTCGATGGCGCGCAGGGCTACCTGGTCGGCCAGCCGCACAAGGGCCTGCAGGCGATGTTCACCATGATGAACACCGCGCGCCTGGGGGTCGGCCTGCAGGGCATCGGCCTGTCCGAGCGCGCCTACCAGAACGCGCTGAAGTACAGCCGTGAGCGCCTGCAGTCGCGCGCCCTGAGTGGTGCCAGGTTCCCGGACAAGCCGGCCGACCCGATCCTGGTCCACCCGGATGTGCGCCGCATGCTGCTGACGGTGAAGTCGCTGGTCGAAGGCAGCCGCCTGCTGGCGCTGCACGCCGCCACCCTCATCGACGTTGCCCACCATGCCGAGGATGCCGCTGAGCGCGAGCGCGCCGACACCCTGGTGAGCTTCCTGACCCCGATCTCGAAGGCCTGCCAGACCGAATGGGGCATCGAGAACACCTACAACGCCCTGCAGTGCTTCGGTGGCCATGGCTACATCCGCGAGCACGGCATGGAGCAGCTGGCCCGCGACGCCCGCATCACCACGCTGTATGAAGGCACCACCGGCATCCAGGCGCTGGACCTGATCGGCCGCAAGACCGCGTCCAGCCAGGGCGCCGGCCTGAAGCTGATGCTGGCCGAGATCGAAGCCTTCGCCAAGGAACACGAGGGCAACGAAGCGCTGGCCGAGTTCATTGGCCCGCTGCGCGCCAAGGCCGCCGAATGGGGCAAGCTGACGATGGATGTGCTCCAGCGCGCGGCCGGCAATCCGGACGAACTGGGCGCGGCCAGCTACGACTACCTGTTCTATTCGGGTTACGTGGTGCTGGCCTACTGGTGGGCCCGCAGCGTCGCCGCCGCCGACGCCAGCGCACACGGCGCCGCCTTCGCCCAGGGCAAGCGCGAGACCGCGCGGTTCTACTTCGCCCGTGTGCTGCCGCGCACGCTCAGCCACGCCGCTGCGATCCAGTCCGGCGCCGCCCCGCTGATGGCGATGGACGACGAGCGCTTCGGCGCCTGAGCCGGGCTACGCCCGGCACCGGTAGTGCCGGCCGCTGGCCGGCAACCGCAACAGCAACAGCTGCATCCCGGTGGATGGCGGGGCGGTGTGGGCTGGCAGGACACGCCGTAAACCCATCCATGGGGGCTCGATGGCGCCATCCATGGCGCCAACGGTCCTGCCACCCCACACCACCCCGCCTCTGACAGTTCCCCGCGAACTGCGTAGATCCACGCCATGCGTGGATGGTCCCCCCCGAAATCCATCTGGAGAAGAGCCCCCTTTTGTTAAAGGGGGCGCGCCGACAGGCGCGGGGAATAGGTGGAATGCGCGGACCTGAATGTTGACGATTTGTGTATCGCCTGTCGGCGATACACAAATCGTCAACATTCAGGTATAAGCTGTTCTCCCGATGGAGACAGACACTACACGCTTGGGTCTGATCGAAGCCGGAGCTCCGTTTTCTGCTCCGGGCGCCGAAGCATCGCCCAACGCCACGACGCTGCATCGCCCCGGTTCGGTCCGGCTGCTCTCGCTTGATGCCCACGGACGCGTACTGGACTGGATCACCTGGCAGGATGCGGCCTGCCTCTACGCCCGCGAGGCAGTGGCCTGGACGCTCGGCGATCCCTGCCTGCATATCCACGGTGGCACCAACCGCTTCAGCGGCCTGCAGAGCGGCATGGACCTGCACCCGATCATCGCCGCCCGCGGCCACGCCCGCTCCCGCGCGATCGACCCGACGCCGAACCTGACCAATCAGGCCCTGTTCGCCCGCGACGCCCATCTGTGCATGTACTGCGGCCAGCAGTTCACCCGCCCGACGCTTACCCGCGACCATGTCATGCCGCTGTCCAAAGGTGGCCTGGACTGCTGGGAAAACGTGGTCACCGCGTGCTTCCACTGCAATTCGCGCAAGAGCGACCGCACCCCGCAGCAGGCCGGCATGCCCCTGCTGGCAGTGCCCTACCGGCCCAGCTGGATCGAGCACCTGATCCTGTCCAACCGCAACATCCTGGCCGACCAGATGGCCTTCCTGAAGGCGCAGTTACCCAAGCGCTCGAAACTCAGCACCTGAATGCCCGAAAATGCAACCCTCACCGTCCTGTCACGGACGGCGGCGTTTGCTTGCCCCACCCCCGTTTGAGGGCGAAAATGGGCGTTCAGAAAAAGTGCGAACATGATGATCGACTCTGCCCGCTATCCCCGCCTCGCGCGCATCCAGACACCGGATGACCTGCGCACGTTCGACGAATCCGAATTGAGGGCGGTCGCCGACGAACTGCGCACCTACCTCATCGAATCGGTGGGCAAGAGCGGAGGTCACTTCGCCGCCGGCCTGGGCGTTATCGAGCTCACCGTGGCCCTGCACTATCTGTACCAGACCCCGGTCGACCAGCTGGTGTGGGACGTCGGCCATCAGACCTACCCGCACAAGATCCTGACCGGCCGCCGCGACGAGATCCATACTGTCAAGCAGAAGGACGGTGTCGCGCCGTTTCCGAAGCGCGAGGAAAGCGAGTACGACACCTTCGGCGTCGGCCACTCCTCCACCTCGATCTCGGCCGCGCTCGGCATGGCCATCGCCCGCCAGTCCGAAGGCGACGACCGCAAGGTCGTGGCAGTGATCGGTGACGGCGCGATGACTGCCGGCATGGCATTTGAGGCGCTGATGCACGCCGGTGGCATGGAGCCGGAGCCGAACCTGCTGGTGATCCTCAACGACAACAACATGTCGATCTCCGAGGCAGTGGGCGGCCTGACCAAGATGCTGGGCCGAGCGACCGGCAGCCGTACGCTCAACGCGCTGCGCGAAGGTGGCAAGAAGATCCTCGGTGACAAGAAGAACAACCCGGCGCGTTTCGTGAAGCGCTGGGAAGAACACTGGAAGGGCATGTTCGTGCCCTCCACGATGTTCGAGGAAATGGGCTTCCACTACACCGGCCCGATCGACGGCCACGACATGCCGGCCCTGTTGTCCACCCTGAAGACGCTGCGCGCCTCCAAGGGCCCGAAGCTGCTGCATGTGATGACCACCAAGGGCAAGGGCTACGAGCCGGCAGAAGGCGATCAGATCGGTTACCACGCCGTGGGCCCGTTCGATCCGGACAAGGGCCTGGTGGCCAAGGCCGGGGCCAAGAAGCCGACCTATACCGATGTATTCAGCGACTGGCTGTGCGATGCCGCCGCCGCCGAGCCGCGCCTCTACGGCATCACTCCGGCGATGCGCGAAGGCTCTGGTCTGGTGCGCTTCAGCAAGGAATACCCGCAGCGCTATTTCGACGTGGCGATCGCCGAGCAGCACGCGGTCACCCTCGCCGCCGGCATGGCCACCCAGGGTGGCAAGCCGGTGGTGGCGATCTACTCCACCTTCCTGCAGCGAGCGTACGACCAGCTGGTGCACGACGTGGCGATCCAGGATCTGGACGTGCTGTTTGCGATCGACCGCGCTGGCGTGGTCGGTCCGGACGGCGCGACCCACGCCGGCAACCTCGACCTCAGCTTCCTGCGCTGCGTGCCGAACATGGTGGTGATGGCACCCTCCAATGAAGCCGAGTGCCGGCAGATGCTCAGCACCGGCCTGCAGCACCCGGGTCCGGCGGCCGTGCGCTACCCGCGCGGTACGGGTACCGGCGTTGCGGCCGGCACCGACCTGTCGACCCTGCCGATCGGCAAGGGCGAGTTGCGCCTGCAGGGCAACCGCATCGCCCTGCTTGCCTTCGGCAGCACCGTGCCCGCCGCCGAGCAGGTCGGCCGCGAACTGGGCCTGAGCGTGGTCAACATGCGCTTCATCAAGCCACTGGATCGCGAGCTGGTGCTGACCATGGCCGCGCAGCACGAGGGCCTGGTCACGATCGAAGACAACGTCGTGGCCGGCGGTGCCGGTTCCGGTGTCGGTGAACTGCTCAATGCCGAAGGCGTGCTGCGTCCGATCCTGCACCTGGGCCTGCCCGACAGCTACCAGCACCACGCCAGCCGCGAGGACCTGCTGGCCGAAGCCGGTATCGATGCGGCCGGCATCCGCGCCGCCGTGCTCAAGCGTTGGCCACAGCTGGCCGCAGGCAGCCCACCGCTGAGCGCAGCGGGCTGAGGCCGATCAGGAATCCACGCATCACGGGAAGGTGCAGCCGAAGGCTCGCACCTTCCACGGTGGAAGCAGGTGGTTCCACGCCATGCGTGGATGGCCGGACCCCGCAGGCCTGCCCCGGCAGGCGCCCCACGCTCAACCGTAACTGACCGCTTCCACGAACGCCCCGCTGGCCTCCACGCGCACGGCGGCGCGCTGCCCGGTGTCGACGAAGTGCAGGCGGGCCAGGGTCTCGGCAAAGTCATAGGCTCGTGCGCCATCACGGAACTCGATTGGCTCCGGCCTATCCGGGTGCAGCACGCGCCACTGGCGCTGTTCGCATTGCAGGCGGATCAACATGCAGCTCACTCCTTGAGGCAGCGTATCGACGGCGGCGCGATGCTGATGCCGGCTACGGCAATCGACATCGGTAATCAGGGCACGCAAGGCACCCTGATCACAGACGATACGGCGTTCAAAATGTGAGCTGTATCAGATTATTCTGATTTTCATGGGTTGAATCCGTAAAGCTCAGTTCACCTGAAACTGCGCCCTGCAGCCATCGCTCACCCAGATGCCGCGGCGATCCCAGCCCCAGCTCTGGCCTTCGATGCAGGCACTGCGCGAGTCCTGGCGGATCAGGCGCACGCCCCGGCGGATGCGGGCATCGCAGTACTCCTGCCGGTGGCCATTGGAATGGCAGGTAACCACATCGCCGCCACCCCATCCATTGCCGTTGCCCCAGCCGCCGCCATTGCCGCCCCAGCCGCCGCCGCGGCGGTATTCACCGACGAATTCGGCACGGCACCCCTGTGTGACCCAGACGCCGTTGCGCGACTGGCCCCAGGTATCACCTTCCACACAGGGCGAACCGGACAACTGGCGGATCAGCCGCGCGCGGCCATCCAGGCGGCACTCGTTGCTGCGGTTCTTGACCGACTCGCAGCGCACGATGCCACTGCCATCGCGGCCGCCATAGCGATCGTCGTCGTAGCCGTAGCCATAGCTCTGCGCCTGGGCGCCGCCGGCGGCCGCCAGCATCGGCAACAGGGTGCAGGCCAGGGTGCGCCAGGTGAGTGCCTTGCCCATCGAGATCTCCAGATGAATACGATGGCGCAAGCATCCGGGATTCACGGCCCGGCGCACAGAGGGAGGCGCGATGGCAGTTGTTCCCCCATTCAAACAACTCAACCGTGGCTGACTGCACTACGGGGGCTGGCGTCACTCTCCAACGTAAAGCGCGTCTACCGTGTTGCCAAGCGCCTCGACCCGCACCGTGCTGCGCTGGCCGGTGCGGCGGTGATGCTCCAGGGCCAGCGCGGCGGCGGCATCAAAGGCGTCGGCGCCCCGGGCGTAACCGGTGGTGTCGCTCACCTGCGGATGCAGTACGGACCAGCGCTGGGCATTGCATTGGACGGTGATGACCATCGGGAGGCTCCTGCGGATGAAAGGGTGCAGTGGCAGGCAGCGGGCCGCTTGCCGTTACACCATCAGGCTAGCGACCGCCTCCGGGATGGCCCATCAGATTTGTACGAAAATGCCGCGCCTTCGCGTCGGATCTTGGCTTTCCTCACATCCCTGAGTCCGTTTAGCCCGTTCATTCCGTGATCCTTGTCACGGAGTCAGGCTGGCTTCACACTACCGTCATCAACAGGGGCCCCTTCCACATGCGCACCTTCTTCTCACAGCAACGCTGGACGTTGCTGAAGTTCTATTTCGTGGCCAGCTATCTGATCCTGATCGAAGAGTTGATCCGCGCCGCCGTGCATTGAGCGCTTGCTGGCGAGCTATTTGCGACAGAAAATGTCGCTTTAGGCACGGAGCTCGCACATGAAGGTGCTTCTTCTGATCCCGGCCCTGCTGGCTCTGGCCGCCTGTGCCAGCCAGGACACGGCGACCGCGCGCGCTGAGGCATCGCCAGCGACGCCGGTGGTGGGGGGCGACCGAGATGCGCACGGCTGTATCGGCTCTGCCGGGTATCAGTGGTGCGAACACAGCCAGCGCTGCGAGCGCCCCTGGGAGCTGGCGCAGGCGCAGGGCCTGGCCAACACGGCCGAGGCCATCGACGCGTACTGCGCCAAGCCCGCCAGCCCGGCGCGCAAGTGAGCACGCCCTGCCATGGCTGAGCTGACTCCCCTGCCCGATCTCGCCCGTGGCCGGTATCGCCACTTCAAGGGCGGCGACTACGAGGTGATCGACATCGTCCGCAGCAGCGAGACGTTGGAGCCGATGGTGCTCTATCGCGCACTCTATGGCGAAGGCGGCCTGTGGGTACGCCCCTACCCGATGTTCATCGAGCAGGTTCCGGGCGAACACGGCCCGCAGGCGCGCTTCGCTCGCATCGACGACTGATCCGGTGCGACCCGCAGTGAACCGGAGCCCACGATGAACCCCTATGTCTACCTGGCCGCCGCCATCGTGCTGGAAGTGATCGCCACGTCGCTGCTGAAGGCCTCGGACGGCATGAGCCGGCTGTGGCCGACAGTGGGCGCGCTGGTTGGCTATGGGCTGTGCTTCTACCTGCTGTCGGTCACCATGAAGTCGGTGCCGACCGGCATCGCCTATGCAATCTGGTCCGGCGTCGGCATCGTGCTGATCTCGCTGATCGGCCTGGTGGTGTTCAAGCAGCGGCTGGATGCACCGGCATTGATCGGGATCGGCCTGATCTGCGCCGGCGTACTGGTGATCAATCTGTTCTCGCGCAGCAGCGCGCACTGAAGACGCTGCTGCGCGAACGGCGCTAGCTGACCTTCTTCAGCTGACCTTCTTCGCCACGCTCATGCCGATCAGGAACAGCACCACGGCGATGATGATGCCTGCCCAGAACAGGAACTTGGCGATGCCCACGGCGGCGCCAGCGATGCCGCCGAAGCCCAGCACGCCCGCGATGATGCCGATGATGGCGAAGATGATGGCCCACTTGATCATGTCGATCCTTTCCCAGCAGGGAATGCAAACGGTGCGATCAGGCTAGGCCGCCACCGATGCGGCGCTCGTGAACGGGCCGCGTGTGCGGCGTGAATCAACGCGGCCGGAAGCGCAACAACGCCACTGCGAAAGCCAGGAACACGCTTCCCACCAGCCGCTCGAACCAGCGCCGTGCGAATGGCTTGGCGAGCCAACGGCGCAGGCCGTGACCACCGGCCGCATACATCACGTACCAGAACAGTTCGCAGGTCGCGAAGGTCGCCACCAGCACGCTGTACTGCACGGCCTGGCTGCGCGACGGGTCGACGAACTGTGGCAGGAACGCTGCGGCGAACAGCAGTAGTTTGGGATTGCTCAGGCCGACCCACAGGCCGCCGCGGAACACCGTTCCTGCGCCATGTACCGGCGCCAGTGTGACCTCGTCAGCATCGGCCACCGCGGGTGCGGGCCGGCAACTGTCGCGCCAGGCCTTGATGCCGAGCCAGGCCAGGTAGGCCACACCGAGATAGCGCAGCACCTCGAACAGCATGGGCGAGGAATGCAGCAGCGCACTCAGGCCCGCTGCGGAAGCCGCCAGCACCAGCAGCATCGCCAGCAGGCAGCCGGCCATGGCCGGCACACTGCCGCGCAATCCCAGCCCGACGCTGCGGCCAAGGATGTGCAGCATGTTGGGCCCAGGCGTCCCGCACAGCACGAAGACCGTGGCCAGGAACCACCACCAGGTATGCAGGGCCATATCAGGCGTCCACTTCAGAACATCCAACCAGCATAGAGTGCGCCGGCCTGGCGCGGCACACACAGTGCAGCATGGATGCGGTGGTTACAGAAACAGGCTCAGGCCGCGAGCGCGTCGCGCCGTACCAGTACCTGGTCGATCAGGCCCCATTCGCATGCCTGCTCGGCGCTCATGAACCGATCGCGGTCCAGGGTCTGTTCGACCTCCTCGAAACTGCGTCCGCAATGCCGCGCATACAGCTGGGTGATGCGATGCTTGGTGCGCTGCATCTCCTCGGCGTGGATGAAGATGTCCGAAGCCTGGCCCTGCACCCCGCCCAGCGGCTGGTGCACATGCAGGCTGGCATTGGCCAGCGCCGCGCGGTGACCCGGCTCGCCGGCCATCAGCAGGAACGAACCCATCGACCGCGCGGTGCCCATGCACAGCGTATGCACCGGGGCCGAGATGTATTGCATCGTGTCATACATCGCCAGGCCGCTGGAGATCACCCCGCCCGGCGAGTTGATGTACAGATGGATCGGCTTCTCCGGATTTTCAGATTCAAGGAACAGCAGTTGCGCGCAGACCAGCGCCGATACGGTGTCATCGACTTCGCCGTTGAGAAAGATGATGCGCTCGCGCAGGAGCCGCGAGTAGATGTCATAGGAGCGCTCACCGCGCTCGCTGCGTTCCACCACCATCGGTACCAGCTGCATTCTGTCCCGCATGTGCCTGCTCCCTGTAGCGTTCGATCCAGGCGCCGGCTCACGCCGCGCGCATCACCGTGCGATGGTCATCGTTGGACGCCGGCGGTATTAGCGCGCGCCGGTCGGTGAGCCGATGCACGATGGTCAGCACCGTTCCCCCATCCTCATCAGCGCGCAGCCGGAAACACACCAGGCTGTGCAGATGTGGGGGCTGTGCATCGCGCAAGCGGAATCCGAGCTCCCGCCCCTCCTCGAACAGGCAGGGCTTTGGATCGGCAAGATCGGCGGCAGGCAACCAGCGCTCACGCAGTGCCGGATCGAACAGTGCGCGCCAGACCCGTTCCGGTGGCGCAGGCAACCGCTGCTCCATCACCAGCGCGGGAGCCGCTTCCTTCAGAACATCGTCCATCAGTCCATCTCCTCCAGCAGGTTCTGCAGTGCGGACATCCGCGCCGGCCAGTAGGCCCGGTAACGCTGCAGCCAGCGTCCGATGTGGGCCAGCCCGCGCGGATCGACTTCATAGTGGACGAAGCGCCCCTGGCGCTGCTCACGCACCAGCCCTGCATCGCGCAGCACTGCCAGGTGCTGGGACATCGCAGACTGGCTGATCGCAATGCCCTCGCGCAGCGCGCTGGCATGCCGCCCGCCATCGGCCAGCTTTTCGAAGATGTGGCGGCGGGTGGGGTCAGCCAGCGCCTTGAACAGGGCGTTCTCGATCATGATCAACACATTAGCAGTCACTAATGTATGGTGCAACTGCCACACCTGCTGTGCTGCAATGACGACTCCCTGGCATGGAGCTGAGCATGAAGACCCTTGGCCTGATCGGCGGCATGAGCTGGGAAAGCTCGGCGCAGTACTACCGTCTCATCAACGAGACGGTGCGGCACCGCCTCGGTGGCGCGCATTCGGCGCAACTGCTGCTGTGGTCGGTGGATTTCGCCGACATCAAGCAGTTGCAGCACGACGGTCAGTGGGATGTGCTGGGCAACCACATGCTCGATGCCGCGCGGCGACTGCAGGCCGGTGGCGCCGAGCTACTGGTGATCTGCACCAACACCATGCATATGCTGGCCGGCCGGATCGAAGCCGAATGCCCGCTGCCCCTGCTGCATATCGCCGACCCGACCGCCACGGCGATCCTGCAGGCAGGTATCCGCAAGGTGGGACTGCTCGGCACCGCCTTCACCATGGAGCAGGCGTTCTACCGCGACCGGCTGCAGGACCGCTTCGGGCTGCAGGTACTGGTTCCAGAGGCTGATGATCGCCGCTGCGTGCACGACATCATCTACCAGGAGCTGATCGCCGGCGTGGCCAGCGAGCACTCGCGGCAGGTGTACGCCGGCGTGATTGCGCGGCTGGTCGCGCGCGGCGCCGAAGCGATCATCCTCGGCTGTACCGAGATCATGCTGCTGGTGCGCCCCGAGGACAGTGCGGTGCCGTTGTTCGACACGACCACCCTGCACGCGCTTGCGGCGGTGGACGCTGCGCTGGCCTGACCGCGCGCAGCGTCAGCCTTCGCCCTGGACTTCCAGTGCGGTGATCAGCCAGTCGACCACAGCCTGCGAATCACACAGGAAGAAGATGGCATCGCCCGAACGCGCTTCGGTCAGCAGCCGATAGACGGTAATCGCCACCGCCGACTGGTTGGCGATGAACACCTCCGGGCTGCGCGGCCCTTCGCTGTGGCCGGCCACGGCGTGCAACGCCTTGCGCGCAGCCACGGTGGCGGGCGGGTCTGCGCTGCGGGTCAGTTCCGGCCCGCGCAGGCCCCACGCAATGAACACATGCTTGCCCTTGAACGTGGTGTCCAGGACACGCACCTGCCCGGCCTCTGCGCCAGCCGAGCGATGAATGACGGTACTGCTGATCAACGCAACCCCCTGTGGTCGTCGTGGTCCGCGCATCCTCCTCCGCAAGCCGGCTGCACGCCAGTGACGGCAGCCACAGGCTGCGCCGGCATGCGTGGGAGACATGTAAGAAGGTGTAAGCCGATGCGATCGGATGTGCCGCGATGATAAGGGATGTAAGGCCCTGCATGGGCCGGTGCGCACTACTAAATCCCCACTGAGCCAGCGCCGGAACGATCCGTTCCGACGGCCTCGGGCTGGTCCATTCTTGCGGCCCATTCCCCCTGCCGAGGCTCTCCATGACCCATCGCCTGTTGCCGCCCATTGCCACCTCCGCCCTGGCCCTGCTGCTGGTGGCCACCACGGTGGCCGCCCAAGACTACGACAGCGATCACATTCCGCCGCTGCGTTGCGAGTCGCAGTTCAACAAGACCCAGCAGTGCCCGATCGAAGGCCGCATGCGCATGGCCAGGCAGCTGTAGGTCACCCGCTGCGTCGAGGACCAGAACTGGGGCCAGAGCCGCCGCATGCTCTGGGTCACCGAAGGCTGCCGCGCTGAGTTCGTGGCAGACGAACAGGGACGCGGCCGCTGGCCGGGGCGCGGCCGGGATCGTGATCGGGATGACGACGGCGAGCGCCTGGTCTGCGAGTCCTACGAGCAGAAGGACAAGGAATGCCGCATCCGGGTGCGCCATGAAGTGCGCCTGGTCAAGCAGAAGTCGGTGACGCCGTGCGTCGAGGACCGCAACTGGGGCTGGGACCGCCGCGGGGTGTGGGTCAGCGACGGCTGCCGTGCCGAGTTCCGCGTGTATTGACTGCCGACCACACGCTGGCTTTGGCGGATACGCAGACACGGCCGACGTGATCGATGGACTGGGCGCATCCAGTCCAGGAGCCTGCGATGGCACCACCCGATCCTTCCTCGACGATGCTGCATATCCGCGAGGTGATGCCCGCCTCGGGTTTCATCGACAGCGGCATCGTGCATGGATTGGACGAAGGCGATCCGGAGCTGATCTACCGCTTTTCCGGCAGCTGATCGAGATACGTGGTCACCTTTGCGTCCAGCAGGTCCATCAACACCGGATCCATGCAGCGATAGTCGTCGGGGATGTCCAGGCAATGCAGGCGCTTGTGTTCCAGCAGGCGCGCGTACGCGGCCCGCAGGCGATGCTGGTGCTTGGCCTCCATCACGAAGATGACATCGGCCCAGCGGATATCCGCCGGGCCGATGGGGCGTCGTGCGTGCGGGCTGGTGCCGGCCGACAGCGCGTTGAAGCCGGGCCGCCGTCGCCACATGGCTTCGGCGGTCGGGCTCCGCAGCTGGTTGCGGCTGCAGACGAACAGCAGGTCGATCATTCCTGTTCCTGCAGTTGCCGGGCGCTGAGGACCGGATAGGTGAAGCCCAGCTGGCGTGCACGCGCGAGCTTGGCATCGCGCGTATACAACAGCTTCCAGCTCTTCTCGGGCTTGTAGCGGTAGGCGGTCGTGGCGCGGTCGCCACCACGATTGCGGGCCTGGCTGCGACGCCAGGCACGGTTTCTTGCAGATTCCATGATGTGTTCTCGTGAGTACCGGGTTCAGCAGCCGCGGTAGTACGAGTGGCGCGCAGCATACACCGCACGCACAAAAAAGCCCACGCATCGCTGCGCGGGCTTCTTGATTCATCACAGTGGTCGGGACGGCCGGATTCGAACCGACGACCCTCTGCCCCCAGGCATCGTTCCAGATAGGCCCATCCCGTTGATCTGTAAGGGTTTCAGGCCTTCGCAGGGCATCCCAAAAGTGCAAATTGCGCCCCAATCCGATCAATCACTTACGAGCCGATAGGGTGCATATGGCGGCTCTACCCGACGCCATCCGAACGGCGGCGATGCGATCCCCCCTTCAGCCAATCCCCTTCCCTGTCCCGCCAATCGAGGATCTTCTCCGGGTGCTCCCCGCCGCGCCCCGTATCTAGCGCCCCACGGCCAGCATCCCCTTCCTCGGCGAGCGTACATGCAGCGGATCGCGACGAGCCTAGGCAGGTGTCACGAACTGCTGCCCGTCGGCGTCCTTGCTTCGGGTGGGGCGATTCCGGCCCCACAGATACCCGAAAAGGACCCATTAAAATGAATCGAGCGAACTGGTTCGTAGTCTCTCCCGAGGGCGCCAAAGCCGTGGGGCAACTGCATCACTTTGTGACCGCGGGCACCTCTCTGCCGCCGAAACTGGTGCATCTGGTGTTTTTGCGTGTGTCGCAGCTAAACGGCTGCGCCCACTGCATCGACATTCATACCCGTGATCTGCTTAAGGAAGGCATGCCGTTCGACACCATCGCTCTCCTACCTGTTTGGCACGAGGCCGCCTATCTATTCTCCGAACAAGAGCGCGCCGCACTGGCATGGGCAGAGGAAGTGACGCTCGTGAGCGAAACCCATGCATCTGATGAGGCGTACGAAAAAGTAGCCGCAGTATTCGGCGAGAAAGACCTGGTCGACCTCACGCTCACCATTGCGGCCATGAACGCGATCAACCGGATGGGCGTGAGCTTCAGATTGAAGCCCCGCGCCAAGCCCGCTGCGGAGAAGTAGCGTACGGCACGCCGGAGATCGTCCTGGCTTTGTCCGGGCCGAGGCGCTCGTAGGAACCATCGGTGGCGTACTCACCGCAAGGAACGGGCGGAGCAAGCCCCGCCCACATAGTGCCTTAACCCTGGACTTCCGCCCGGAAGGCAATCTCAATCAGCTGCTCGGGGAAGGCCAACGCCGAGACCCCGATCAGGTTGCTGGCCACCTGCGGCACCGGCTGGCCATACGCGGCCGGCCGGACTTTGCTACTGGCCGCGAAAGCGGCCGGAACGTCGATGACGAACAGCGTTTCCTCGACCACGTCCGCGATCGACCCACCCAGCTCTGCCAGCAGCACCTGCGCGTTCTCGTAGGTGCGCCTCATCTGGGCTTCCATGGTATCGAAGTTGGCGGGCTTGCCGTCGGCCCCCAGCTCCGCCGGCGCAACCAGCTCGCCCTGCGGCGTGTGCGAGAGCTGGCCGGACACGAAGATCGTGTTGTTGACGCGGACGGCCTGTACGTACCCGTAGGCCGATTCCCACGGCACTCCGAAGCTGGCGGTCTTTCGATTGGTAGCGTTCATCATTGCTCTCTCTGGTGAAAGGGCAAGTGTGGCAAGCATTTTGAGTCGACCGCCTCCCCTGAACGGGGGATCAGATTCGAGCGCGGGACAGCTGCTCTCTACCTGCCTTGACCCACGCCTTCATCGGATCCCTCGCCCTGGGCTTGGTCTCCTTCGGCGGTCGGCGCGGTTCCAGCGCTTCCTTGATCCGCGCCAGTTCCAACCGCCCGGCCTCGGCCAGGCGCCGGGCCTGTTGCTGCTGCTCGCGCGTCGGCGGCAGGCCTGGCAGCGGCGGCTCGGGCTGGATCGGAGTGCTGTCGGTCAGCCGGGCGACCGCCTGGCGCAGGGGAAGATCGGGATACAGCCTGGCCGCGCACCAGCGCTCGGCGTACCGCTTCGCCTGCCGGACGTTGGCCGCGCGCACTTCCTTCACCTGCCACATCTTCTGGCCTTCCATCCATAGCCGGACCCCGGGACCGCCGTCGGGCGTGACGCTGGCCGTCTCCCGGCCGTTGTACCAAAGCGCCCAGCGCTCGCCGGTCTGGACCCAGCCAGAGGGGATTGGGGCGGTGCGGAAGCCGTGGGAAGAACGCATGGCCGGAAGGATACGGCTGGTGACGGTGAAGTTTGCCGACGTGCGCGACGGCCACCTGTGGGTAGTGCCGTCGAAAACCGAGGGCTCGACGAACGTTCGACTACAGATCGCCGTGGCCGGGCCGCTGCTCGACCTGCTGGCCAGGTGCCGCGATGACGTGGTTTCGCCGTTCGTGATCCACCGCCTGCCGGAAAAGGCCAGGCCCAGCGACAAGCGCGCGAAGGACCGAGCGCACCACACGCAGGTGCTGCCCGAGCAGCTGTCGCGTGCGTTCGCAAAGGCACGCGATGCTGCCGGCGTGGGTGGCGAAGCACCGCCAACATTCCATGAGATCCGCAGCCTGGGCGGTGCGCTGCTGCGCGATGCGGGCTGGACCACGGAACAGATTCAAGCGCTGATGGGACACGGCAACGCGTCGATGACTGAGCATTACCTGGGTGGCCATGAAGCGCCGTGGCAGCCGGTCACCACGGGTATCGCGCTACCTCGATAGGGTGGCGATAGGGTGGTAATAGGGTGCACAACGAAAAAGGGCCTGCACCGCATGGCGCAAGCCCTTGTTCTATCGCTGCTTTTGGTCGGGACGGCCGGATTCGAACCGACGACCCTCTGCCCCCCAGGCAGATGCGCTACCAGGCTGCGCTACGCCCCGACTGATGCTGCGATGTGCCCGCCAGTGCGGCGGGCCGTGAAGTATAGCGGATTACGATGGAAATTGGATCAGCGGCGCAGCAACTGCAGCACTTCTTCCAGCTCCATGCGCACCTGCTTGATGATCTGGTTGCTCAGCGCCGATTCCTCGCGGGCATCGGGACCATCCAGGCGCAGGCGTGCACCACCGATGGTGTAGCCCTGTTCGTACAGCAGGCTGCGGATCTGCCGCACCATCAGCACGTCATGGCGCTGGTAGTAGCGGCGGTTGCCTCGGCGCTTGGCCGGCTCAAGGCTGGGAAACTCGGTTTCCCAGTAGCGCAGGACGTGCGGCTTGACGTCGCACAGCTCGCTGACCTCACCGATGGTGAAGTAGCGCTTGGCCGGGATCGGCGGTAGTTCGCGATTACTGCCCGGATCCAGCATAAGCTTCCACCCTCTCCTTGAGCTTCTGGCCCGGACGGAAGGTGACCACCGTACGGGCGGAAATCGGAATTTCCTCGCCGGTCTTCGGGTTGCGACCCGGGCGCTGGTTCTTGCGCCGCAGATCGAAATTACCGAAGCCCGACAGCTTCACCTGACGTCCCTGTTCCAATGCTTCACGCAGCACATCGAAAAACGCGTCGACGAATTCCTTGGCTTCCCGCTTGTTCAGACCGACTTCGTCGAACAGCTTTTCCGCCATCTCCGCCTTGGTCAATGCCATTGCCTGCTACCCCCGAGTGCCGCCCGCTCAGCCGCGGATCCGGGCGTGGTGTTCACGCTCGATGGCAGTGACCGCCTCGGCCACCACCGCATCCACGTCGCGGTCCGTCAGAGTGCGCGACTTGTCCTGCAAAATCAAGCCCATAGCGAGACTCTTGAATCCCGGCTCGACGCCCTGGCCGACGTAACGGTCGAACAGGTTCAGGTCGCGCAGCAGCGGGCCGGCGGCCTGGCGCACGGTCGCCGCCAGATCGGCCCAGGCCACCTGTTCAGGCACCAGGAACGCGAGGTCGCGACGCACCGCCGGGAAGCGCGACAGCTCGCCGGCACGTGGCAGGCGACGGGCGGTCAGCGGTTCCAGATCCAGCTCGAAGGCGTAGACATCGGCCTCGATATCCATCGCCTTGGCCAGACGCGGGTGGATCTGGCCGATCCAGCCGATCGCCACGCCATCGCGGAACACCTCGGCCGACCGCGCCGGGTGGCCGTAGGCACGGGCCGACGGGCGGAACTCCAGTACCGCACCACTGGCAGCCGCCAGCGATTCCAGGTCGCCCTTCAGATCATGGAAGTCGACCTTGCGAGTCGGCAGGCCCCACTGCACCGCCTGCGCGTCACCGCAGACAGCTGCCGCCACGCGCGGCGTTTCCAGCGGTGCCGGTTGGCCATCTCCGGCCTGCTGGGCGAACACGCGGCCGAGCTCGAACAGGCGCACGCGGCCGAGCTGGCGGGCGGCGTTGCGGCCCAGTGTGGCGACCAGGCCCGGCAGCAGCGACGGACGCATTACCGCCAGTTCGGCCGACAGTGGATTGGCCAGTGGCACCAGGCCGTCGCGCAGCTGCCACTGGGCCAGCAGCGCATCGTCGACGAAGGCGAAATTGACGGTTTCCTGCTGGTCACGGGCGATCAGCTGGCGGCGCACGCTCAGCGCGTCCAGCTGGGTCTCGCTCGGCATCGCCACGCGGGCGGCACCGCCCGGCAGCGTGGTCGGGATCTGCTCGTAACCGTGGATGCGGGCCAGCTCTTCGATCAGGTCTTCTTCAATGGCGATGTCGAAGCGGCGGCTCGGCGCGACCACCTGCCAGCCGTCGGCAGCAGCAACCACGTCCATGCCCAGCGCGCGCAGGATGCGCTCGACTTCCGCATCGTCGATGGTGATGCCGAGCACGCGGGTGATGCGGGCGCGGCGCAGCACGATGGTTGCCGGCTGCGGCAGATCGGCTTCACGCACGGCCTCGGTAACCGGCGCCGGGGTGCCGCCCGCCAGGTCCAGCACCAGGCGAGTGGCGTACTCGATCGCGATGCGCGGCAGCGCCGGATCGACGCCGCGCTCGAAGCGGTGGCCGGCATCGGTGTGCAGGCCCAGCTTGCGGCCACGGCCCATGATCGCAGCCGGCGCGAAGTGCGCGGCTTCCAGGAACACGGCGGTGGTTGCGTCGGTGACACGGGTGTCGAAGCCGCCCATCAGGCCAGCCAGGCCGATCGCACGATCGGCGTCGGTGACCACCAGGAAGCTGTCGTCCAGCGCGGCATCGCGGCCGTCCAGCAGCTTCAGCGTCTCGCCCGCGCGCGAACGGCGCACGGCAATGCTGCCCTGCAGGGTGCCAAGGTCGTAGGCATGCATCGGCTGGCCCAGCTCCAGCATCACATACTGGGTGATGTCGACCAGCAGCGAGACCGGACGCACGCCACTGCGGCGCAGGCGCTCGGCCATCCACAACGGAGTCTTGGCGGCGGCGTTGACGCCCTCGATGACACGGCCCAGGTAACGCGGCGCTTCGGCGCCGGCGTCGAGCTGGATGCTCAGCTCACGGCTGCCGACTGCCGGAATGGCCTCGGCAGCGAAGTCCAGCACTTCGCTGCGGGTGGCGGCGGCGACGTCATAGGCGATGCCGCGCAGGCTGAAGCAGTCGGCGCGGTTCGGGGTCAGCTTGATCTCGATGCTGGCGTCCGGCAGGCCCAGGTAGTCGACCAGGGCCTGGCCGACCGGCGCGTCATCGGGCAGCTCCAGCAGGCCGGAGGCATCGTTGTCCAGGCCCAGCTCCTTGGCCGAGCACAGCATGCCGTTGGACTCGACGCCGCGCAGCTTGGCCGGCTTGATCTTCAGCTCGCCGATCTGCGCACCCACCATGGCCAGCGGCGCGACCAGGCCCGGGCGCGCGTTCGGTGCGCCGCAGACGATCTGCAGCAGTTCGCCCTGACCGGCATCGACCCTGCACACCTGCAGGCGATCAGCTTCGGGATGGCGCACGGCCTCGACGATGCGCGCCACGACCACGTGATCGAGGCCTTCGCCCAGCGCGGTCACTTCTTCCACTTCCAGGCCGATGGCGGTCAGCACTGCACTCAGTTCATCGCGCGAGGCGCCGGTCGGGACATGGCTGCGCAGCCAGTTTTCGGAGAATTTCATGGTGTCACCCTGGTGGGCCCGGCGCATGCGCCTGGGCCTGCGAATTTAGGAGCAGCCGAGCATGGCTCGGCTCTACATGGTTGCGGCTTACGCGAACTGTTTCAGAAATCGCACGTCGTTCTCGAAGAACGCGCGCAGATCGTTGACGCCGTAACGAAGCATCGCGAAACGCTCCACGCCCATGCCGAACGCGAAGCCGGTGTAGCGCTCCGGATCGATGCCGACGTTGCGCAGCACGTTCGGATGGACCATGCCGCAGCCCAGCACTTCCAGCCAGCGGGTGCTGCCGTCGGGCTGCTGCCAGGCAATGTCCACTTCCGCGCCCGGCTCCACGAACGGGAAATAGCTGGGGCGGAAGCGCATCTCGAAGTCGCGCTCGAAGAACGCGCGCACGAACTCGGCCAGCGTGCCCTTCAGGTCGGCGAAGGTCGAATGCTCGTCCACCAGCAGGCCTTCCACCTGGTGGAACATCGGCGAATGGGTCTGGTCGCTGTCGCTGCGGTACACCTTGCCGGCGGCGATCATGCGCAGTGGCGGCGCGTGGTCGCCCATGTAGCGCACCTGCACGCCGGAGGTGTGCGTGCGCAGCAGGCGGCCGTCGCCGAAGTAGAAGGTGTCGTGCATGGCGCGCGCCGGATGGTGCGGCGGGAAGTTCAGCGCCTCGAAATTGTGCCAGTCGTCCTCGATCTCCGGCCCTTCCGACAGCTCGTAGCCCAGCCGGCCGAAGATGCCGGTGATGCGCTCCAGGGTGCGGGTGATCGGGTGCAGGCCGGCACGGTCGCCGTTGCGGCCCGGCAGGGTGATGTCGATGGCTTCGGCGGCCAGGCGCGCATCCAGCGCTGCGTCTTCCAGCAGCGCCTTGCGCTCGCCCAGCGCGCGGGTCAGCGCGTCGCGGGCCTGGTTGATCGCTTCACCAGCGGCCTTGCGCTCGTCCGCCGGCAGGGCGCCGAGCTGCTTGAGCTGCGAGGTGATGCTGCCACTCTTGCCAAGCAGGGCCACGCGCAGCTGTTCCAGCACGTCGGGACTCTGTGCGGCGGCCACATCGGCCAGCGCCTGGGTGGTGAGGGATTGGATGTCGCTCATGGGGGGCCGGAACTCCAGTCGATCTGCCATCGCGATGCGCGAAGGGCCGACCCCTGTCGCCACCGCCGTCCCCGCGCTGCCGCCATGGCCTCGCCGGAACCCAAAAAAGAATGGGGAAGGACTTGCGCCCTTCCCCATGCATTGCCTTGACCTGACACCGTTCCGAGTGAACGGTTACGGCATCGGGAAGGACTTATGCCGCCAGCGCGCCCTTGGCCTTTTCGGCCAGCGCAGCAAAACCGGCTGCGTCGTGCACGGCGATGTCAGCCAGGACCTTGCGATCCAGGGTGATGCCAGCCTTCAGCAGGCCGTTCATGAAGCGGCTGTAGCTCAGGCCGTTGATGCGGGCAGCCGCATTGATACGGGTGATCCACAGCGAACGGAAGTTGCGCTTCTTCTGCTTACGGCCGATGTAGGCGTACTGCTGTGCCTTGATGACCGCCTGCTTGGCGACGCGGAAGACCTTGCGACGGGCGTTGTAATAGCCCTTGGCGAGATCCAGAATCTTCTTGTGGCGGCGACGCGCCTGTACGCCACGCTTAACTCGTGCCATTTTTCAGTTCCTCAGAGGTAAGGGAGCATGCGGTCCAGACGGCCTGCGTCTTCTGCACGGACATGGCCCGTCTGACGCAGATTACGCTTACGCTTGGTCGCTTTCTTCGTGAGGATGTGGCTACGGTTGGCGTGGCCGCACTTGTACTTGCCCGAGGCGGTCTTGCGGAAACGCTTGGCCGCTGCCCGGTTGGTCTTGATCTTGGGCATTGCAATGTCCTTGATGGGATATGACCCCGGTTTCTGACTGATCTGGCGGCGGCCTGGGCCGCTCTTTCCGTCCTGCCATGATCGGCGTACGACCCGTCCTGGGTGGGTCGAGCCGGGCATGATACAGGCAAAACCGCCCTGCCACCAGCCCCTGCAGCCCTTTCGCCGGCACTTCACCGGCATCCTGCAAAAGCAAAGGGACGCCAGCGGCGTCCCTTTATCCTGAACCATTCAGCCAGGCGCCCCGGAAGGCGGCCCGTCCGGCCTCAGGTCTTCTTCTTCGGCGCGATCATCATGACCATCTGACGCCCTTCCAGGCGCGGACGGGATTCAATGACGATATCCTCGCCCAGATCGGCCTCGATCCGGTTGGCCATTTCACGACCCAGTTCCTGGTGGCTCATTTCACGGCCACGGAAGCGGATGTTGACCTTGATCTTGTCGCCTTCTTCAAGGAACCCGCGCATCTTGCGCAGCTTGATCTGGTAGTCGCCCTCGTCCGTGACCGGACGGAACTTCACTTCCTTGATCTCGACCTGCTTGGTCTTCTTCTTGGCCTCGCTGGCCTTCTTCTGCGCTTCGAACTTGAACTTGCCGAAGTCCATGATCTTGCAGACCGGCGGATCGGCCTGCGGCTGGATCTCGACCAGGTCCAGGCCTTCATCTTCGGCCATGGACAGCGCTTCGTCGCGCGACAACACGCCGATCATTTCTCCGTCACTGCCGATCACGCGGACGCGCGGCACACGGATTTCCTGATTCTTGCGGTTCTGTTTGTTGTCAGGGGTGCTGATATTACGTTCTCCCAAGGGTATCGAACCGGTCCGGGTGCCTGTGCGCCCGGACCGGACCTTTGCTTACGCGCCCTCGGCCTGGAGCCGCTCGATGAAGGCCTGCAGGCTCATGCTGCCCAGGTCTTCGCCAGAACGCGTACGCACCGCCACAGCCCCATTCTCCTTCTCGCGGTCACCGATGACCAGCAGGTAGGGCACGCGCTGCAACGTATGCTCGCGGATTTTATAGCCGATCTTCTCGTTACGCAAATCCGAGCTGACGCGGAAGCCTTGCTCCGCAAGGGTTTTGGTCACGCCCGAGACGTAGTCGGCCTGGGCGTCGGTGATGTTGGCCACCACCACCTGGGTCGGTGCCAGCCAGGCCGGGAACTGGCCGGCATGGTGCTCGATCAGGATGCCCAGGAAGCGCTCCATCGAGCCGACGATGGCGCGGTGCAGCATGACCGGGTGCTTCTTCTGGCTGTTCTCGTCCACGTACTCGGCGCCCAGGCGGCCCGGCATCATGAAGTCGACCTGCATGGTGCCCAGCTGCCAGGTACGGCCGATCGCGTCCTTCAGGTGGTACTCGATCTTCGGGCCGTAGAAGGCACCCTCGCCCGGCAGCTCCTGCCATTCCACGCCACAGGCGGTCAGCGCCGAGCGCAGCGCGCCTTCGGCCTTGTCCCAGGTGGCGTCGTCACCCAGGCGCGACTCCGGACGCAGCGCGATCTTGATCTGGATCTCGTCGAAGCCGAAGTGCCGGTAAACCGCCAGCGCCTGCTGGTGGAAGGCCGTCACTTCCGACTCGATCTGGTTTTCCGTGCAGAACACGTGGCCGTCGTCCTGGGTGAAACCACGCACGCGCAGGATGCCGTGCAGCGCGCCGGACGGCTCGTTGCGGTGGCAGGAACCGAACTCACCGTAGCGGATCGGCAGGTCGCGGTAGCTGTGCAGGCCCTGGTTGAACACCTGGATGTGGCCCGGGCAGTTCATCGGCTTGACCGCGTACGTGCGCTTCTCCGATTCGGTGAAGAACATGTTGTCCTGGTAGTTGTCCCAGTGGCCGGACTTCTTCCACAGGCTCACGTCCAGGATCTGCGGGCAGCGCACTTCGCCGTAGCCGCTGCTGCGGTAGACCTTGCGCATGTACTGCTCGACCACCTGCCACAGTGCCCAGCCCTTCGGGTGCCAGAACACCAGGCCCGGGGCTTCTTCCTGCAGGTGGAACAGGTCCTGCTGCTTGCCGATGCGGCGGTGGTCGCGCATCTCGGCTTCCTCGATGCGCTTGATGTACGCCTCCAGCTGCTTCTTGTCAGCCCAGGCGGTGCCGTAGATGCGCTGCAGCTGCTCGTTCTGCGCGTCGCCGCGCCAGTAGGCGCCGGAGATGCGGGTCAGCTTGAAGGCCTTCAGGAAGCGCGTGTTCGGCACGTGCGGGCCCCGGCACATGTCCACGTATTCCTGGTGGTAGTACATGCCCATCGCCTGGATGTCGTCGGACATGTCTTCGATCAGGCGCAGCTTGTAGTCCTCGCCACGGGCCTTGAAGATCTCGATCACCTCGGCGCGCGGCGTCATCTTCTTGATGACGTCGTAGTCCTGGGCGATCAGTTCACCCATGCGCTTCTCGATCGCGGCCATGTCGTCCGGCGTGAACGGGCGCTCGGAATAGATGTCGTAGTAGAAGCCCTCGGCGATCACCGGGCCGATCACCATCTTCACGTCCGGGTACAGCTGCTTGACGGCGTGACCGACCAGGTGGGCGCAGGAGTGGCGGATGATCTCCACGCCCTCCTCGTCCTTGGCGGTGATGATGCGCAGGCTGGCATCGTGGTCGATGACGTCGCTGGCATCGACCAGCACGCCATCGACGGAACCGGCGATGGTGGCCTTGGCCAGGCCGGCACCGATCGACTGGGCGACGTCCATGACGCTGACGGGATTTTCGAACTCGCGGCGGCTGCCGTCGGGAAGGGTAATGTTGATCATCGCAGTGGCTTCGTGCGGGGCCCGCGGGGCGGGCTGGAAAGCGTTCCCGGGCCGCGGCCCGGGCAATAAAAAAGCGCCGCGAGGGCGCCTGGAACACAGGGCCTTCGGGGGCAGGTCAACAGTGGGCGGTGGTAGTGCTCATGTCGCACGCTCGGCCGGCGCTGGGCGCGGGCCACCTTGTTCCAGTCAGGAGTCTGCGACGATCTTAAACCAGCGCACCGGAAAGCCCAAGGGCTGCCGTGCGGTCCGCTGAATGGCCGGCGCTGGCGGCGTGAAAACGCAATGATTACCATGTCCGCGCAGCCCGCCCCGTGCCAGCCTGCCCGCTTCCCCCAGGACCTCGTGATGCGCCACCCGCTCCGACCGGCTCCCGCCGGCCCCGCCCGTGCCCCGCGTTCGCCGGCCCACTGCCGCGGCGCCCGCCCGCAATGATCACCGTCGGCCTTTCCACCCTGGGCTTCTGCAGCCTGGGCATGCTGGCAGCGATGTTTTCGGCACTGGCCTTCTACGCCGCCTCGCCGCACTGCCGTTGGCCCCGCCTGCGCCGCGCCGGTCGCCTCGGCCGCCAGATCGGCCTGGTCGCCGCCGCTGCTGCCCTGTGGTTGTGGATGGCCGAACTCGGCTTCGCTGCCGGTCTGGTGGCGATGCTGTGCACCTGGATGCTCGCCGCGATGCTGCTGCCGGCGCTGGCCGCCTGGCATCGCCCGGGCACGGAGTCGCCGTGATGTGGTCGCGCGCCATCGCCGGCATCATCGCTGGCTTCCTGCTTGCGGCCGCCGCCACCGGCCTGCTGGCCTGGCTGCCGCCCGGCCCGTGGCAGCGCGCACTGGTGCCGACCCTGATCGCCTTCATCCCGTTATGGATGCTGGCCGCCCTGTGGGCGTTCAGCTTCCGCAGCGCACTGCGCGCCTGGCTGGTTCTGGGTGGCAGCGCCGCGGCCGGCTTCGCCGTGCTCGGGCTGCTGCGCCTGACCGGCGCGGTGCAATGAGAGCTCCCCCATGAAGTTCAGTTCGCAGACGCTGCGCACGTTCACCACCCTGCACACCTGGGTCGGCCTGGTCGCCGGCTTCGGCCTTTTCGTGGCCTTCTATGCGGGTGCGCTGACCCTGTTCCATCACGACTTGCCGCTGTGGCAGACCCCGGGCGCAGCCACCGCCTTGCCGGCGGGCCTGGACGATGCGCAGTACCTGCTGGAAGACGTACTGGCGACACACCCGGAGGCCCGCCGCCACGTTGGCATGACCTTCCCCGGCACCGAACACCCGCAGCCCCTGGCGTACTGGCAGGCCGATGACGGCAGCTGGCGCTACGCCTGGCCGGGCCAGATCGCCGGCAGCCCCTCGCCGCCGCAGACCGGACTGGCAGAACTGGTCAACGAACTGCACTACAGCCTCGGCCTGCCGGTGGCCGGCATCTATGTGATGGGCATCGTCAGCCTGCTGTATGGCATGGCGCTGCTGAGCGGCCTGGTGATCCACCTGCCGAGGCTGTTCGGCGACCTGTTCGCGCTGCGCCCGGGCCGCAACCTGAAGCAGCTGTGGCAGGACGCGCACAACGTGATCGGCGTGCTCAGCCTGCCTTTCCACCTGATGTTCGCAGTCACGGGCGCCCTGCTGTGCCTGGTGTTCGTGCAGATGGCCCTGCTCAATCCGCTGATCTACGACGGCAAGGCGCTGCAAGCGGTACCGACCGCGATGGACACTGCGCCGGTGCGCGATGCCAGCGGGATTCCGGCGCCACCGGGCAGCCTGCGCGTGCTGCATGCGCGCGCACTTGAAGTGGCCCGCGCGCAGGGCGTGGCCAACTTTGAACCGGCCTACCTGAAGCTGGCCAATGGCGGCGATGCCAACGCCACGATCGAGATCACCGGCGAGGCCAGTGGCACCCTCGGCCCGCTTGGTGCCGTGGCATTGGACGTCGCCACCGGCAACCTGCTCGCGTCGCAGCTGCCGGGCCAGCGCGACGCCAACCACGCCACGCTCAGCGCCGCCTACGCGCTGCACTTCGGTGAGTTCGGCAACGGCGTGGTGGTCTGGATGTACTTCCTGCTCGGCCTCGGTGGTGCGTTCCTGTTCTACTCCGGCAACCTGCTGTGGATCGAGTCGCGGCGCAAGCGTCGCCAGCCACAACAGCCACGTGCCGGTGTGAACATGGCGCGGGCCACGGTCGGCGTGTGCATCGGCCTGTGCGTGGCGATCTCGGTCGCGTTCGTCACCGCACTGGTGCTGGAGCGGCTGGCACCGTCGGCGGTCGACCACGGCATCCGCTGGGCCTGCTTCGGCAGCTGGGCAGCCTGTGCGCTGTGGGCTGCACTGCGCCGCCCCGCGCAGGCCGCGCGCGAACTGCTGTGGGCCGCAGCGATCAGCACTGCACTGGTGCCGGTCCTGCACGGTGCACTCAATGGTGACTGGCTGTGGCGCGCCGCCGCGCGTGGCCAGTGGCCGCTGTTCTGGATCGATGCCATCGCGCTGGCCATGGCCTTCGGCTTCGCCCGCCTGGCCGTCGCCAGCCAGCGCCGCGCCCGCAACGGCGATCCGAACAGCGTCTGGGCGAACTGAAGCGTCGCCGGACACGGGCCGGCGCTACCGCTGCGGGCGCTCTTCGCCCGGGTAACGACTCACTTCGATCAGGTTGCCATCCGGGTCGCGGAAGTACACTGATTCGATCGGTCCCAGCGCACCGGTACGCGCGACCGGCCCCTCCTCCACCACAATGGCCTGCGCCTGCAGGTGTGCCAGCACATCGACCATCACTGTGCGCGTGACCAGGCACAGATCGGCACTCCCCGGCGTGGGTCGCAGCGCATGCGGCTGCAGTGGCGCATTGGCCGGATGCAGGTTGATCTTCTGCTGGCCGAACTGCAGCGCGCTACGTCCCGCGCCGAAGCGTACGACCTGCATGCCGAGCACGCGCTGGTAGAAGTCACAGCTGCGTTCGATGTCGGCGACGGTGAGAACCAGGTGATCCAGGCGTTCGAGATGGATCATGCGCAAAGCGTAGCGCCGCCGGCGTCATCGCACTGTGCGGTGTCGGGTCGCTGGCGTTGCAGCATGGCGCCGGGCATCGGCCGGCGCCACCCGGTGCTCAATCGCCGATGCGAGCCTTCTGCCACGGGCCGAGCATGGCGTTGAGCAGGCTGGCCTGATCGTCGTCACCGGTCAGCTCCCACATGAACACTCCGGCCAGGCCCTGCTCGCGGGCGAACTGCGCACGCAGGCCGATCGAACGCGGGTCCTCATAGCTGATGAGGATTTTCTGCCCGGCGTTGTACAGCCACGGGCTCTGCGCCTGCGGCTGCCAGTGCCTGGTCCAACCCGGCTGGTCGAGATAGCGCGCCTTGATCACCCGCCAGTCGCCGGCATCGGCCGGTGCACTGTAGGGCTGATACAGGCCGTCCGGTGCATCGCCGGTGACCTTGAAGCCGCGCCCGTAGAACGGCACGCCCAGCACCAGCTTGTCGGCCGGCACGCCATGTTCACGGTAGTACTGCACGGCGCCGGCCACGTTGTTCCAGCGGCGCAGCTCCGGCGCCAGCGGATCGGCCGGCACTTCATGCAAGGGCGCATTGAAGGTCGACACCGACGAAAAGCCGGTGCCCATGTCGTAGCTCATCAGGTTGATGAAATCGAATACCCTGGCCAGCGCCGGCAGGTCGTAGCTCGCCGCTGGATCATAGGGACCGTCGGTCTGCAGGCGGCCGGCGGCCAACGCGGCGGTCAGCAGCATCGGCTGGCCCACCTTGCGACCGCGTGCATCGAGTGCCTGACGGAAGGACTGCGCAAGCCGGGTCAGGTTGGCGCGATCCTGCGGGCGATGCGCCAGCTCCTTCGGTCCGCCACTGACCGGGAATTCCCAGTCGATGTCCACGCCATCGAAGCTGCCGGCGTGGCGTTCGAAGAACAGCGCCATGCACGAATCGACCAGGCGCCTGCGGCTGGCCTCGGTCAGCGCTGCATCGGAGAACCCACCCGCGCCCCAGCCACCGATCGAAATCAGCGTGCGCAGGTGCGGATGCGCCTTCTTGAGTTCGGCCAGTGCGGCGAAATTCTTCGGCGCTTCCGCACCGACCGTGCAGCGGCCGTCCTCGATGGTGGAGAACGCGTAGAACAGGTGGGTCAGGCGCTCGGCCGGAATGCTCGACACCGGATAGCGCTCGGCCGATCCGCCAGGGTAGTAGGCGCCGAAGATCGGCGGCGGTGCGGGCGCTGCGTGCGCGGCAATGGGCAGGGCACCGGCAATCAGCACGGCAAGGACGGCCACGGTCTGGCGGAACATGGGATCTCCCGGTTCAAAGGCGCCGTCACGTTAGCAAACCGATGGGGCTGTGGTGCGGATGTCGCGGCATGTCGTCCCATGGACAGGTGCGATCCGTGCAACCGTGACAGAACGATGGCCGCGTGGCGGCGATCATGCACTGCAGCAGGACATGCAGCGACCTGGATGAGCTTCCCTTCACAACATCGAGGCAAAGAAAAAGCGGGCCGAAGCCCGCTTTTTCATTTGCGAAAGCGTGAGGACCAACGGTCCTCACCCACCGCACGATCAGCAGTACCGATTATTCGGCGCTGGCGCCTTCGCCCTCTTCGACTGCCTTCATCGACAGGCGGATACGGCCCTGCTTGTCGACTTCCAGCACCTTGACCTTGACCACATCGCCTTCCTTCAGCTTGTCGCCGACCTTCTCGACGCGCTCGCTGGAGATCTGCGACACGTGGACCAGGCCGTCCTTGCCCGGCAGGATGGTAACGAACGCACCGAAGTCCATGATCTTGGCGACCTTGCCTTCGTAGATGCGGCCCGGCTCGACGTCCGAGGTGATCTGCTCGATGCGGGCCTTGGCGGCCTGGGCAGCGATGGCGTTGACCGACGCGATGACGATGGTGCCGTCGTCCTGGATGTCGATCTGAGTGCCGGTTTCCTTGGTGATGGCCTGGATGGTCGAGCCACCCTTGCCGATCACTTCGCGGATCTTGTCCGGGTGGATCTTGATGGTCAGCAGGCGCGGCGCGTAGTCCGACAGCTCCTCACGCGGAGCGGTCAGGCCGTGGGCCATTTCACCCAGGATGTGCAGACGGCCAGCCTTGGCCTGCTGCAGGGCCTGCTTCATGATCTCTTCGGTGATGCCTTCGATCTTGATGTCCATCTGCAGGGCGGAAATGCCCTCAGCGGTACCGGCCACCTTGAAGTCCATGTCGCCCAGGTGATCTTCGTCACCCAGGATGTCGGACAGGACCACGAAACGGTCGCCTTCCTTGACCAGACCCATGGCGATGCCTGCCACCGGAGCCTTCACCGGCACGCCGGCGTCCATCAGGGCCAGCGACGAGCCGCAGACCGACGCCATCGACGAAGAACCGTTCGACTCGGTGATTTCCGAGACGACGCGGATGGTGTACGGGAAGGCTTCCAGCGACGGCATGACAGCCAGCACGCCGCGCTTGGCCAGACGACCGTGGCCGATTTCGCGGCGCTTCGGGCCCATCATGCGGCCGCACTCACCCACCGAGAACGGAGGGAAGTTGTAGTGGAACAGGAAGTTTTCCTTGTACTCACCGGCAACGGCGTCGATGACCTGGCCGTCACGGGCGGTGCCCAGGGTGATGGTCACGATGGCCTGGGTTTCGCCACGGGTGAACAGCGAGGAACCGTGGGTACGCGGCAGCACGCCGGTCTTCACGGTGATCGGGCGGACGGTGTCCAGCGCACGGCCGTCGATGCGGACCTTGGTGTCCAGCACCGAGTCACGCATGGTGCGGTATTCCAGTTCGCCGAATTCCTTCGACAGCTCAGCCGGGTTCCAGCCTTCGGCGGCCACACGGCCCGCCAGGGCTTCGAACACGTCCTTCTTGATCGCCGAGATGGCGTCACGGCGCTGCAGCTTGTCACGCACCTGGAAGGCTTCGCCCAGGCGCGGGCCGATGGCTTCCTTCAGGGCGGAGATCAGCGCGTCGTTCTTGGCCGGGGCTTCCCAGGTCGACGGCTTGGTGCCAGCTTCGACGGTCAGCTCGTTGATCGCGTTGATGACCTTCTGCATTTCGCGGTGACCGAAAGTCACGGCGCCCAGCATCACTTCTTCGGACAGCAGCGCGGCTTCGGATTCGACCATCAGCACGGCATTGGAGGTACCGGCGACAACCAGTTCCAGCTGCGAGTCAGCCAGTTCGCTGACGGTCGGGTTCAGGATGTACTCGCCGTTCTTGTAGCCGACCTTGGCAGCGCCGATCGGGCCCATGAACGGGGTGCCGGCCAGGGCCAGGGCAGCCGAGGCGCCGATCAGGGCCGGGATGTCGCCGTCCACGTCCGGGTTCAGCGACATGACCGTGGCGATGATCTGCACTTCGTTCTTGTAGTCTTCCGGGAACAGCGGACGGATCGGACGGTCGATCAGACGCGAGATCAGCGTTTCCTTCTCGGTCGCACGGCCTTCACGCTTGAAGAAACCACCCGGGATGCGGCCGCCGGCGTAGAACTTTTCCTGATAATCGACGGTCAGCGGGAAGAAGTCCTGGCCTTCGCGCGCGCTCTTGGCGGCGACGGCGGTGACCAGCAGTACGGTGTCGTCCATCTTGACGATGACCGCGCCGCTGGCCTGGCGGGCGACTTCGCCGGTCTCAAGCGTGACGGTGTGCTTGCCGTACTGGAAGGTTTTGGTGATTTTTGCCACGGAGGGTGTCCTTGGGGATGCTGTCTGCGAATTTGGACCGTCGGCGACCCTTGCCGCCAGCGGGTGGCCGGATCGTTCCGGCCTGAATCGGGGATTGCGGTGCTACAAAACAAAACCGCGGCGCATCGCTGCGCCGCGGGGGATTCGTTGCTTAGCGACGCAGGCCAAGCTTTTCGATCAGGGCCTTGTAACGCTCGACGTCCTTCTTCTTCAGGTAGTCGAGCAGGCTGCGACGGCGGTTGACCATCTGCAGCAGGCCGCGGCGGCTGTGGTGATCCTTCTTGTGGGTCTTGAAGTGGCCAGTCAGCAGTTCGATGCGGGCGGTCAGCAGAGCAACCTGGACTTCCGGGGAGCCGGTGTCAGCGGCGCTGCGCTTGTTGTCTTCAATGACCTTCTGGGTGTCGATCGACATTTCTTTTTTCTCTGTGATGCGTGGCCGGCAGGAACGCACTTCGCGCACCGCCAGGCTCGCCGTGGACTACGAGGATGAAACCTGCGCGAGGCAGGTTGCCGGAAAACGGCCGCGAAATTGTAACGGCCAGGGGCTTCCGGGACAAGGACCGGGGCTGAACCACCCTGCCCCGGTCAGAGGTTGAAACGGCGCTGCGGGGCCAGCAGGCCACTGTCGTCGACCTGGCCCAGGCCCTGGACAGCATCGTCCGGACCGAACACGGCCACCAGGCCATGCGGCCAGGACGCGTCACGCTGGCGCTGGCCGACGCAGAAGCGGTGGGTCTGCCCGGCATCGAGGTCGACCCGCGGGTATCCAGCCAGGCCGGCTGCCAGCGGCAGCAGCAGCGCGTCCATGCCCGCCTCGTCGCCGGCCTCGGCCATCGCCCGCAACTGGTCCAGGGTGACCATCGCCGGCGCGCGGAACGGTTCGACCCACAGCCGGCGCAGCGCGCTGATGTGGGCGCCACAGCCCAGGCGTTCGCCGAGATCGCGGGCCAGGCTGCGGATATAGGTGCCGGAGCCACAGGTCACGCGCAGGTGCAGGCGCCCGGGCAGCTGTTCGAGCACCTCGATCGCGTGCACCTGGACCTCGCGCTCCGGAGCCTCGATGGCCTCGCCGCGGCGGGCCTTCACATACAGCGGTTCCCCGCCCTGCTTCAGCGCCGAATAGATCGGAGCCCGCTGACGGATGTTCCCCGTCAATGGCGCCAGCGCAGCCTGCAGGGCCTCGGCGCTGATCGCCGGCACCGGGCGCTGCACCAGCACCTGGCCCTCGGCATCATCGGTATCCGTGGTCTGGCCGAGGACGATCTCGGCATCGTACGCCTTGGCCGAACCCAGCAGCAGGCCGGCGATCTTGGTGGCCTCGCCGAAGCATAGTGGCAGCAGGCCGGTGGCCAACGGGTCGAGGCTGCCGGTGTGGCCACCCTTCTCGGCACGGAACAGGCGGCGCGCCACTTGCAGGGCGGCGTTGGAGCTCATGCCGGTCGACTTGTCGAGCAGCAGGATGCCATCCAGGCGGCGGAACTGAATTCGGGTCATGACAGGATGTTGTAGAGCCGAGCCATGCTCGGCTGCCGCAGCGCGGTCTGCGTCAGACGTCGCACAGCCGGAATGCAACGACGCCGGGCATGCCCGGCGTCGCGCGGTTATTCGTCGTCGCTCCCGCGACGCTTTTCCGCGGCCAGCGTATCGGGCAGGTCGCGCAGGATGTTGTCGATGTGCTCACCACGGTCGACCGAGTCGTCGTAGTGGAAATGCAGCTCCGGCACGTGGCGCAGCTTCATCGCGCGGGCCAGGTCCATGCGCAGGCGGTAGCCCAGCTCCTTCAGGCCGGCCACGGCTTCAGCCGAGCGTTCCGGCATCAGGGCGGTGACGAACACCTTGGCATGGGCCATGTCGCGGGTGATTTCCACGTCGGACACGCTCACCGAGGGCAACCCGTGCTCGCGCACGGCGTTGTGCACCAGGGTGCCGAGTTCACGGCGCAGCTGGGCGGAGACACGGTCGGTTCGATGGAAAGTCTTGGGCACGAGCAGCTCTTGGTTCAGTTGTCGCCCGACCAACGGTCGGGCGCTACCTTTGATTCGATTGTCGCCCGACCAACGGTCGGGCGCTACAGGTACATGGTAGGGCCCGACCGTTGGTCGGGCCACCTTGCAGCATTACAGGGTGCGCGGCACTTCGATACGCTCGAAGCACTCGATCTGGTCGCCCGGCTTGACGTCGTTGTAGGCCTTCACCGCGATACCGCATTCGGTACCGTTGCGGACTTCCTCGACGTTCTCCTTGAAGCGACGCAGCGATTCCAGCTCGCCCTCGAAGATCACCACGCTGTCGCGCAGCACGCGGATCGGCTTGTTGCGCTTGACCACGCCCTCGATGACCATCGAGCCGGCAACGGCGCCCAGCTTGGAGCTGCGGAAGACGTCGCGGACCTCGGCGATACCGATGATCTCTTCGCGGATCTCCACGCCCAGCAGACCGGATGCCACCTGCTTCACCTGATCGATCACGTCATAGATGATCGAGAAGTAACGCAGGTCGACGCCGTTGGATTCAATGATGCGACGGGCCGAAGCATCCGCACGCACGTTGAAGCCGATGACGGTGGCCTTCGAAGCAGCCGCCGAGTTGGCATCCGATTCGGTGATGCCGCCGACGCCGGAGTGGATCACGTTGATGCGGATGTCTTCGTTGGACAGCGCGACCAGTGCCTGGCTCAGGGCCTGCACCGAACCCTGCACGTCGGCCTTGATGACCAGGTTGAGGACCTGCTGGCCCTCGCCCTTGCCCAGGGTCGCCATGATGTCTTCCATGCGGCTGCCAGCGGTGGCGACCAGGCGCGATTCACGGCGCTTGGTCTCACGCTGCTGGGCAACATCCTTGGCCAGGCGCTCGTCCTCGACCACCACGAAGTCGTCTCCGGCTTCCGGCACACCGGACAGGCCCAGGACCTGCACCGGGATCGACGGGCCGGCGAACTCCGGCTGCTTGCCGGTTTCGTCGAACAGCGCACGCACGCGGCCGTACTGGATACCGCACACCAGGTAGTCGCCCTTCTTCAGGCGGCCCTGCTGCACCAGCACCGTAGCGACCGGGCCGCGGCCCTTGTCCAGCGACGATTCGATCACCACGCCCGAGGCGCGACCTTCGTCGACGGCCTTCAGTTCCAGCAGTTCGGCCTGCACCGACACCGCGTCCAGCAGGTCGTCGATGCCCAGGCCGGTCTTGGCCGAGATCTCCACCATCTGGATGTCACCACCGAACTCTTCGGCCACGACCTGCTCGGAGAGCAGCTCGTTCTTGACCCGCATCGGGTCGGCACCGGACTTGTCGATCTTGTTGATCGCCACGATCAGCGGCACACCCGCCGAACGGGCGTGCTGGATCGCTTCCTTGGTCTGCGGCATGACGCCGTCGTCGGCAGCAACCACCAGCACCACGATGTCGGTCAGCTTGGCACCGCGGGCACGCATCGAGGTGAACGCGGCGTGGCCCGGGGTATCCAGGAAGCTGATGACGCCCTTGGGCGTCTCGACGTGGTAGGCGCCGATATGCTGGGTGATGCCGCCGGCTTCGCCGTGGGCAACCTTGGTGCGGCGGATGTAGTCCAGCAGCGAGGTCTTGCCGTGGTCCACGTGACCCATGATGGTGACCACCGGCGGGCGCTGTACGGCTTCGCCCTGGTTTTCACCGGTCGAAGCCAGCAGCGCGTCTTCGGCATCGTTGTCGTTGGCACGGATTGCCTTGTGGCCGAGTTCTTCGGTCACCAGCGCAGCGGTGTCGTGGTCGATGGACTGGGTGATGGTCGCCATCACGCCCATCTTGAACAGCGCCTTCACCACCTCGCCGCCCTTCAGCGCGAGCTTCTGCGCCAGGTCGGCCACGGTGATGGTCTCGCCGATCGCGACTTCACGCACGACCGGTGCGGTCGGGCGTTCGAACGCGTGCGGACCGGCATTGTTGCCACCACGCGACATGTCGCGACGGCCACCGGACTGGTTGCGGCCACCCGGACGTCCACGCGAATTGCTGTTGTTGCTGTTGCCACGACGCGCACGGTCGGCGGCCGACAGGTGCATCTGGCCGGCGAAGCGGTCGCCCGGGCCACGCTCGTTGCGCGGCGCGCTGCGGTTGTTGCGCTCGTCGTTGCGCGGCGGCGGCGGCGGAGCACCACGCGGCGCAGCCGGGGCGGCGGCCGGGGCGCGCGGCGGGCGCGGCGCGGTTTCGTCGATCGGAGCACGCTTGGGCTTGCTGGCGGCCAGTGCCTCGGCCGCCTTGGCCGCAGCCGCAGCTTCCTCGGCGGCCTTCTTCTCGGCCTCGGCGCGTTCCTTGGCGGCAGCCTCTTCCTCACGGGCACGGACGATGGCCTCGTCGCGCAGACGATCCTTCTCGGCCAGGGCCTGCTGTTCGGCGAGGTTGCGCGCACGCGACTCTTCCAGCTTGCGCAGGATGTCGGCGCGCTCTTCGTCCGGCGTCATGGCGCGAGCACCATCCTTGACGTAGGTACGCTTCTGGCGCACCTCGACATTCACGGTCGTCTTGCTGCGACCGGAATTGACCGTCACTTCCTGCTGCTTCCGGCGGTTGAGCGTGATCTTCTTTGCAGACTGATCGGTCTCTTCCGGGGCCTGCTCGGGCTTGCCGTGCGAACGACGAAGGAAGCCCAGGAGCTTTACCTTCTCGGAGCTGGTCACGACCTGGTCGGGACCGCTGAACTTCATGCCGGCACCGGCCAGCTGTTCCAGCAGTTTTTCGACCGGCGTGTTGACCAGTTCGGCAAGCTTGCGGATGGTGGTTTGCTGCGACATTCGGATCCTATGATCTTGTGGGCGCCCCCCCGCATCTGGAGGTGGCGCGGATTCTACGCCCTGAGCGGCTCAGGGCCCTGTTCATTGCCGGCTCATTCGCCGCGTTCCAGTCGGGCGATCTCCTCGGCACGGGCGGCCAGGATCAGCGCAGCGGCGCGCGCCTGATCCAGTCCTTCGATGCCGAAGTCCATGACCTCGTCGGCGGCCAGGTCGGACAGGTCCTCGCTGGTACGCACGCCGTGGCCGGCCAGCGCATATGCAGTGGCTTCGTCCATGCCCTTCAGGGACAGCAGGTCCTGCGCCGGCTGGCCGTCTTCAAGGCCTTCCTCGACTGCCAGGGCCTCATTGAGCAGCGCATCGCGGGCACGAGCGCGCAGCTCTTCGACGATGTCCTCGTCGAAACCTTCCACGGCCAGCAGTTCGCCGACCGGGACATATGCGATTTCCTCGACGGTGCCGAAGCCTTCGCTGACCAGGATGCCGGCGATTTCCTCGTCCACTTCCAGTTTGTCCATGAACAGCTGGCGGGCGGCAGCCTGCTCGGCCTCCGACTTGGCAGTGACCTGGTCCTGGGTCATCACGTTGAGCTGCCAGCCGGTCAGGCGGCTGGCCAGGCGCACGTTCTGGCCGCCCTTGCCGATCGCCTGGGCCAGGCGGTCTTCGGCAACGGCCAGGTCCATCGAGTGCTTGTCCTCATCGACGATGATCGACTGCACTTCAGCCGGCGCCATCGCGTTGATGACGAAGTTGGCCGGGTTGTCGTTCCACAGCACGATGTCCACGCGCTCGCCATTGAGCTCGTTGGACACGGCCTGGACGCGCGAACCGCGCATGCCGATGCAGGCACCGATCGGATCGGTGCGCTGGTCGTGGGCCAGCACGGCGATCTTGGCGCGGTCGCCCGGATCGCGGGCGCAGGCCTTGATTTCCACCAGGCCCTGGCCGACTTCCGGCACTTCCAGCTTGAACAGCTCGATCATGAACTCCGGCGCGGCGCGGCTGATGAACAGCTGCGGGCCACGCGGCTCCGAGCGCACTTCGGCCAGGTAGCCGCGCACGCGGTCGCCGGCACGCAGCACGTCGCGCGGAATGCCCTTGTCCTTCGGAATGAAGCCTTCGGCATTGCCACCGAGATCGACGTAGATGTTGCCGCGCTCGGCGCGCTTGACCACACCGGTGATCAGCTCACCCACGCGATCCTTCCATGCATCCACGACCTGCTGGCGCTCGGCTTCGCGCACGCGCTGGACGATGACCTGCTTGGCGGCCTGGGCAGCGATGCGGCCGAAGTCCGGGTTCTCGATCTGCTCTTCGATGTAGTCGCCGACCTCGACGCCTTCGGCCTCGTCGACGGCGTCCATCAGGCGGATCTGGCGATCCGGCGATTCCATCACCACGTCATCGGCCACCACTTCCCAGCGGCGGAAGGTTTCGTAGCTGCCATCCTTGTGGTCGATGACCACGCGGGTCAGCACTTCCTCCTCGGGATAGCGCTTCTTCGCTGCCGAGGCCAGGGCGGCCTCGATGGCATCGAAGATCACTTCACGCGGCACGCCCTTCTCGTTGGCGACTGCGTCGACTACCAGCAACAGTTCCTTGCTCATTGGCTCACTCCGCGCGCGGCTTCTTTGCCGCCGGCTCGTTGGAAGAAGAATTCGTGTTCGGCTTCGGACGCTTCGGCGCCGGACCGGTCGGCTTGCTCGGGGCCAGCCCCAGCGCCACCCAGTCGGGCATGATCCGTGCCTTGTCGATGTTGTCGGCCGACACGACCACTTCAGCCTTGTCGACGATGAAGGTGATGGTGCCCGCAGCCTCGTCGATCGCTTCGATGCGGCCCTGCAGGCGACGACGGTTGTCCTGCGGCAGCTTCAGCGTGACCTTGGCCGATTCACCCTGGTGGCGGCCGAACTGCTCCAGGTTGAACAGCGGGCGGTCCACGCCCGGCGAGGACACTTCCAGCGTGTAATTGCCGCTGATCGGGTCTTCGACGTCCAGCTGCGCCGAGACTTCGCGGCTGACCCGCTCGCAGTCGTCGACATTGATGATGCGCTCAGGCTGTTCAGCCAGCGGCACGTCGATGTAAAGGCGCAGGGTCGCACCGCCGGGGGCCGGCAGATACTCAACGCCCAGCAGCTCCAGGCCCAGCGACACAACGGTCGGGGCGAGCAGATTCGCGATGTCGGTTGCCTTGTCGCTCACAGCCTGCCTTGATCTCTATGGTTGGGTGCCGGCCTTCGCCGGCGTGGAAACATGACGCCCCGGAAACGACAAAGGGCCCGTTGGGCCCCTTTTCCGGAAAGACTCCGGTGACTGGATTCCGGTTGCAACCTGCATTGCCTGCCGGTTGCGGCCCTCCTTCCGGGTCCGGACTCCCGCTGGGAGGCCGCCTTCAGGGGTACTGCTAGGCCGCTGATGATAGCGGCTGCACCGCGCTGGTGCAAGGTGCAGACCCGGGGTCAGACCCCTTTTCCACGGGAAAAGGGATCTGACCCCGATCACGCAGAAACGACGCAGACCCCAAAGAAAAACGCCCTCGAAGCAGCACTTCGAAGGCGATCTCCTTACTTGGTAGCGGGGGCAGGATTTGAACCTGCGACCTTCGGGTTATGAGCCCGACGAGCTGCCAGACTGCTCCACCCCGCATCAGAAGCGGAATTATGAGCGGTTGCTCCAAAAACTGCAAGCCCCCCCCTCATTCATCAAATCGGTTGGCGCCGATCCGAAGTTGGTAGCGGGGGCAGGATTTGAACCTGCGACCTTCGGGTTATGAGCCCGACGAGCTGCCAGACTGCTCCACCCCGCACCGGAAGTGTTTGAACTGCTGCCCTGCTCTTTCGAGGGGGGCTACCGCAACGATGTTCTGGCTGAACCGCTGCAGTGACAACTCAGGCTGCGCATATTACACGAATCGCGCAGCTTTGTGTCAACTTTTATGCAAGATGCGCAAATGCCTGCTGGCACCAGACCATGATCGGGTTCCAGGCCAGGCCCAAGGCCAGCAGCGCCAGGGCATTGACACCCAGCACCACACCCAGCACGCGGTCGTTGTTGCGCGGCATGGCCTCGCCCACCGGCTCATCGAAGTACATGACCTTGATGACGCGCAGGTAGTAGAAGCAGCCGACCACGGCGCACAGCACGCCCAGGATGGCCAGCCACAGCAGGCCGCCGTTGACGGCCGCGCCCAGCACCGCCAGCTTGGTCCAGAAGCCCAGGAACGGCGGGATGCCGGCCAGCGACGCCATGATGCACAGCACCAGGCCGGCCATCCACGGGTTGCGGGCATTGAGGCCCTTGAAGTCCTCGATGTTCTCGGCTTCAAAGCCGGCACGCGACAGCGCGATGATCGCGCCGAAGGCGGCGGTCGACATGATGGCGTAGGCCAGTGCGTAGAACAGCGCAGCGGCATAGCCCTGTGCGCCACCACCGGCGATGCCCATCAGCAGGAAGCCGATGTGCGAGACGGTGGAGAACGCCAGCATGCGCTTGAGATTGCTCTGCGCGATGGCCATCAGGTTGCCGATGACCAGCGAGACTGCGGCCAGGCCGGCGATCAGCAGCTGCAGTTCGGTCGACAGCGGACCCACGCCCATTTCCAGCAGGCGGTAGGCCATGCCGAAGGCGGCCAGCTTCGGCGCCGAGCTGATGAACAGTGCGATCGGTGCCGGGGCACCCTGGTACACGTCCGGCAGCCACATGTGGAACGGTGCGGCACCCAGCTTGAAGGCGACGCCGGCGATCATGAACACCGCACCGGTGATCAGCAGCACGCGCTCTTCCGAGTGCGGGATGGCGTCACGGATGACGTCCAGGTGCAGGCTGCCGGTAGCGCCGTAGATCAGCGACATGCCGTACAGCAGCAGGCCAGAGGCCAGCGAGCCGAGCACGATGTACTTCATCGCCGCTTCCGAGGCCAGGCCGTTTTCGCGGTTGCTGGCGACCAGGGCGTAGGAGCACAGCGCCAGCAGTTCCAGGCCCAGGTAGACCATCAGCAGGCTGCCGGCCGACACCAGGATCATCATGCCGGCGGTGCCGAACAGGATCAGCACCGGGATCTCGCCCTGGAACAGGTTGCGCTCACGCAGATAACGCCAGCCGTAGACCAGGGTCAGGCCGCTGAGCAGCACGATCCCGGTCTTCATCACGTCCGCGGCGGTATCGCGCACGAACATGCCATGGAAGACCTCGCCCTGCCCGCCCACGCCGGTGGCCAGCATGAACAGCACCACGGCCAGCGCAGCGAGCGAGAACAGGTGGGTGACGATCTTGTTCCGGTTGCTGACGAACAGGTCGAGGATCATCAGGGCGAAGGCGCTGCCGATCAGCACCAGCTCGGGAGCGAGCGGTGGCAGGTCAGCGGCGGTCAATGGCAGCAGCGGCGAGGTGGTCATCATCAAATCCTGGAATTACAGCAGCTTGCTGGATGCGATCTGCATCGCCAGCTTCGCGATCGAGGGCTCCATCAGGTCGGTCAGCGGCTTGGGATAGATGCCCAGGGCCAGCACGCCGATGGCGAACACGCCCAGCACCAGCCATTCGCGGCCGTTGATGTCCTTCAGTTCGGCAACATGGCTGTTGGCCACTTCACCGAAGAAGATGCGCTTGTACAGCCACAGGGTGTAGGCGGCGCCGATGATCAGGGTGGTGGCCGCGCCCAGCGCGATCCACGGATTGCGCTGGAAGGCCGACAGGATGACCATGAACTCGCCGACGAAACCGCTGGTACCGGGCAGGCCCGCGTTGGCCATGAAGAACAGCATGGCGAAGGTGGCGAACCACGGCATCACGTTGACCACGCCGCCGTAATCGGCGATGCGGCGGCTGTGCATGCGGTCGTACAGCACGCCGACACAGGAGAACATCGCGCCGGAGACGAAGCCGTGCGAGATCATCTGCACCATGGCGCCCTGCAGGCCCAGGCGGGCGGCATCGGCGTTGCCGGCTTCACGGACCAGCCACAGGGCAATGAAGGTGCCCAGGGTGACGAAGCCCATGTGCGCGATCGACGAATAGGCGATCAGCTTCTTCATGTCGTCCTGCACCAGGGCGACCAGGCCAACGTAGATCACTGCGATCAACGACAGCGCAATCACCAGCCAGGCCCATTCCTGCGACGCGTCCGGGACGATCGGCAGGTTGAAGCGCAGGAAGCCATAGCCACCGATCTTCAGGGCGATGGCGGCCAGGATCACCGAACCGGCGGTCGGCGCTTCCACGTGCGCGTCCGGCAGCCAGGTATGGACCGGGAACATCGGCACCTTGACCGCGAAGGCGATCAGGAACGCGAAGAAGATCCAGGTCTGTTCCTTGGCCGAAAGTGGCAGTGCATACAGGTCGGCCAGCTGGAAGCTGCCGCCCTTCATGTACAGGTAGATCAGTGCCACCAGCATCAGCACCGAGCCGAGGAAGGTGTACAGGAAGAACTTCAGCGCAGCGTAGATGCGACGCGGGCCGCCCCAGACACCGATGATCAGGAACATCGGGATCAGCATCGCCTCGAAGAACACGTAGAACAGCATCGCGTCCGTCGCCGCGAAGATACCGACCGTGACGCCTTCCAGGATCAGGAAGGCCGCCACGTACTGGTTCACGCGCTTGTCGATGGCGCTCCAGGCGCCGATCAGGGCAAGCACGCTGACCAGGGTAGTCAGCAGGATCAGCGCCACGGCAATGCCGTCCACGCCCAGGTTGTAGCCGATCTTGTACGCCGGGATCCAGACATGGGTCTCGACGAACTGCAGACCGTCGATGCCCGCGTTGTAGCCGCTCAGCAGCGAGAGGCTCGCCACGAACGTCAGCACCGCTACGCCCAGCGACGCCCAGCGGGCGGTCTGCGCATCACGGATCGCGAGGATCAGGGCGCCACCGATGATCGGCAGCCAGATGAGGACACTGAGTAGAGGCCAGTTCGACACGTCTTCTTATTCCGTACAGGTCATCAACGCAGGTAATGCATCAGCACGCCCAGCAGGGCAATCAGGCCGATGATCATCGCGAAGGCGTAGTGATAGAGGAAACCGGATTGGGTACGACGCAGCACGCCGGCTGCAACGTCCACAACACGTGCCGAGAGATTGACCACGCCGTCGACGATGTTGCTGTCGATCCAGCGCGAGACCTTGCCCAGCTTGACGCTGCCACCGGCAAAGCCATCGATCCACAGCTTGTCGAAGCCGTACTTGTTTTCCAGCACCGACACCAGCGGAGCGAAGGTCTTGCGCGCCTTGCCCGACAGGTCCGGCTTCCACAGGTAGAACAGTGCGGCCAGCAGGAAGCCCGCAACGGTCAGCATGAACGCCGGAGCCATCATGCCGTGCAGCGCGAAGGCGACCGGGCCGTGGAACTCCTCACCCAGGAAGCCGATGGTGTTCTTGGCCGGATCGTAGAAGTCGACGATTCCGGTGAAGAACGTATGCGCCTGGCCCTTGATGGCATCGTGGGCATGATGGCCGGCCCAGTCGGTGCCGTACAGCATCGGACCGATGCTGAAGAAACCGATGGCGATCGACGGGATGGCCAGCAGGATCAGCGGCAAGGTCACCACCCACGGGGTTTCGTGCGGCTCATGCGGACCGTGGCCATGGCCGTGGTCATCGTGATGCGCATCGCCGTGGTGGGCGTCGGCGGCGTGGTGAGCGTCATGGCCGTGACCATGATCGTCATGATGCACGTCGCGGAAACGCTCCTTGCCGTGGAAGGTCAGGAACAGCAGGCGGAAGCTGTAGAAGCTGGTGACGATCACGCCACCCAGCACTGCCCAGTAGCCGTAGGTGGCCACCCAGTTGTCGGACAGGTGCGCGTGCAGCTCGGCGGCCTCGATGATGGTGTCCTTCGAGTAGAAGCCGGAGAAGAACGGCGTACCCACCAGTGCCAGCGTACCGATCCACATGGTGATGAAGGTGATCGGCATGTACTTGCGCAGGCCACCCATCTTGCGCATGTCCTGCTCGTGGTGCATGGCAATGATGACCGAGCCGGCACCCAGGAACAGCAGCGCCTTGAAGAAGGCGTGGGTCATCAGGTGGAACACGGCTGCCGAGTAGGCCGACACGCCCAGTGCAACCGTCATGTAGCCCAGCTGCGACAGCGTGGAGTACGCGACGACGCGCTTGATGTCGTTCTGCACGATACCGATCAGGCCGGTGAAGAACGCGGTGGTGGCACCGATGAACAGCACGAAGTTCAGCGCGGTCTGCGACAGCTCGAACAGCGGCGACATGCGGGTGACCATGAAGATACCGGCGGTCACCATCGTCGCGGCGTGGATCAGTGCCGAGATCGGGGTCGGGCCTTCCATCGAGTCGGGCAGCCACACGTGCAGCGGGACCTGGGCCGACTTGCCCATGGCACCAATGAACAGGCAGATGCAGATGACGGTAGCGATCGACCAGATCACCGGCTCGTTGAGCAGCTGCATGCCCAGGATCGTGCCGTCCCAGATCTGCAGCTGGGCGCGCGGATCAGCCAGCATGCCGGCCTGCGAGAACACCTGCGAGTAGTCCAGGGTGCCGAACACCCACAGCACGCCGGCGATGCCGAGCAGGAAGCCGAAGTCGCCGACGCGGTTGACCAGGAACGCCTTCATGTTGGCGAAGATCGCGGTCGGGCGCTTGAACCAGAAGCCGATCAGCAGGTACGACACCAGGCCCACCGCTTCCCAGCCGAAGAACAGCTGCAGGAAGTTGTTGCTCATCACCAGGGTGAGCATCGAGAAGGTGAACAGCGAGATGTAGCTGAAGAACCGCTGGTAGCCCGGATCGTCCTGCATGTAGCCGATCGTGTAGATGTGGACCAGCAGCGACACGAAGGTCACCACCACCATCATCATCGCGGTCAGCTTGTCGACCATGAAGCCGACGTGGGCCGAGTACTGGCCGACTTCGAAGAACGTGTAGATGTTCTGGTTGAACGGCTGTGCGCCGCCCCACAGCAGCTGGTAGAGCGTGTACATCGACAGGCCGCAGGCCACCGCGACGCCGAGGATGGTGATGGTCTGCGCGCCGAAGCGCTTGACCTGGCGACCGAACAGGCCGGCGATGATGCTGCCGAACAGCGGCGCAAGCACCACTGCGATCAACAGACTCTTGGAGAGAGTGATTTCCATCTGTGGATCAGCCCTTCAACGAATCGACTTCGCCGACATTGATCGTGCGGCGGGTACGGAACAGGGTCACCAGGATCGCCAGGCCGATGGCGGCTTCCGCGGCGGCGACGGTCAGGATGAAGAACACGAACAGCTGGCCGGACGGATCGCCCAGCTGGCGCGAGAAGCCGACGAAGTTGATGTTCACCGACAGCAGCATCAGTTCGATCGACATCAGCAGGACGATGACGTTCTTCCGGTTGAGGAAGATGCCGGCCAGGCTGATGGCGAACAGCACCGCGCCAAGCGCAAGGATGTGGCCAAGGGTAATCACGGCTGGGTCTCCTCGCCGGTGGCCGGCTTGCTGTTGCTGTGCACGACCGGTGCTTCGGCACCCATCTTGACCATGCGCAGGCGCTGGCCGGCCTTGACCATGGTCTGCTCGCCCGGGTTCTGGCTCTTGACGCCGGTACGACGGCGCAGGGTCAGCATGACGGCGGCAACCACGGCCACGGTCAGGATGACGGCGGCGAACTCGAACGGCAGCAGGTACTCGGTGAACAGCGTGCGTGCCAGCCAGGTGATGTTGGAACTGTCGGCGGCGACCGCAGCGGCGTTGTCGGCCGGGAACGGCGTGACCGAGCGTGCCTTGACGCCGATCAGGATCAGCATCTGCGCCAGCATCGCCACCGCCACAATGAGGCCGACCGGCAGGTACCGCACCCAGCCCTCACGCAGCTTGGTGGGGTCGATGTCCAGCATCATCACCACGAACAGGAACAGCACCATCACCGCGCCGACATAGACCAGCACCAGGGCCACGCCGAGGAACTCGGCACCCACCAGCAGCCACACGCAGGCAATGGAGAAGAAGGTCAGCACCAGGCAGAGCACGGCGTGAACCGGGTTGCGCACGCTGATCACCGCACCGGCCGAAACCGTTGCCGCGATGGCGAACACCCAGAAAGCGATATTTACCCAATCCATCTCTCGACCTCAGCGGTAAGCGGCATCGGCGGCACGACGCTCGGCGATCTCGGACTCGAGACGGTCGCCAAGGGCCAGCAGCTGCGGCTTGGTAACGATGTTTTCGCCACGGTTCTCGAAGTGGTACTCGAGGATGTGGGTTTCGACGATCGAGTCCACCGGGCAGCTTTCTTCGCAGAAGCCGCAGAAGATGCACTTGAACAGGTCGATGTCGTAGCGGGTGGTGCGGCGGGTGCCGTCCTCGCGCTTGGCCGAGTCGATGGTGATGGCCAGCGCCGGGCACACCGCTTCACACAGCTTGCAGGCAATGCAGCGCTCTTCGCCGTTGGGATAACGGCGCAGGGCGTGCAGGCCACGGAAGCGCGGCGACTGCGGGAACTTCTCCATCGGGTACATCATCGTGTACTTCGGCTTGAAGCTGTACTTCAGCGTCAGCCAGAGGCCGGCCAGCAGTTCGAGCAGCAGCAGGCTCTTGAAGTAATGGGTAATCCTGTTCATCACTTAGACGCCCTTTTGAATCACGCCGAAGAACACCATGACGGCGGTAACCGCGATCCACAGAATGGCCAGCGGGATGAAGACCTTCCAGCCCAGGCGCATGATCTGGTCATAGCGGAAGCGCGGGAAGCTGGCACGGAACCAGATGTAGGCACTGGCGAAGAAGAACACCTTGACGAACAACCACGGTGCACCGCCCTTCCAGATCCAGTCGACCAGCGGCGAGACATTGCCGAAGTCGACCCAGCCCTGGACCGGGCTCAGCCAGCCGCCGAGGAAGAAGATCGAGATCAGGAAGCTGATCAGGATCATGTTTGCGTATTCGGCCAGGAAGAACAGGGCGAAGGCGCCGCCGGAGTACTCGACCATGTGGCCGGCAACGATTTCCGACTCGCCTTCCACCACGTCGAACGGCGCGCGGTTGGTTTCAGCCACGCCCGACACCCAGTAGATGACGAACAGCGGGAACAGCGGCAGCAGGAACCAGTCGAAGAAGCCGGAACTGCCGGCCTGCGCAGCGACGATGTTGCTCAGGTTCAGGCTGCCCGAGGCGATCATCACGCCGACCAGGGCGAAGCCCATGGCGATTTCGTAGCTGATCATCTGCGCCGAGGCGCGCATGGCACCCAGGAACGCGTACTTCGAGTTGGACGCCCAACCGGCCAGGATGATGCCGTAGATGCCCAGCGAGGTCATCGCCAGCAGGTACAGCAGGCCGGCGTTGGCATTGGACAGCACGATCTGCGAATCGAAGGGCACCACCGACCAGGCCGCGAAGGCCGGGGCCAGGGTGATCAGCGGGGCCAGCAGATAGATCGCCTTGTTGGCGCTGCTCGGCTGGACCACTTCCTTGAACAGCAGCTTGAAGACGTCGGCGAAGGCCTGGAAGATGCCCATGCCCACGTACATCGGGCCGTGGCGGACGTGCATCCAGCCGATCAGCTTGCGTTCCCAGACCACGTAGAAGGCCACCGAGATGATCACCGGAACGGCGATCACCAGGATCTTCAGGATGATCCAGATCAGCGCGCCGATGTCACCGAGGCCGAGCAGCCACTGGTGCAGCGGGTCGACCGCGTTCAACAGCAATTCGTTCATGCAGCCACCACCGATACGCGTGCGGCACCCAGCGGCGCGGTCGCGCCGTGGCCCGATTCAATCCAGACCGAACCCGCAGCGACGCGGGCGTCGACCACCACCGGCAGGGTGGCCTTGCCGGCGTCGGTGCCGACCTTGGCCATCTGCCCTTCCTGCAGCTGCAGGCGAGCGGCATCTTCTGCGTTCAGCACGATGCGCGGGGCGTTGTTGAGCGGATGCGACTGCAGTGCCGGCGCGCGACGGACCACCGCATCGGTGCGGTAGATCGCGGCGGTCGAAGCCACTTCCAGGCCTTCACCGGCAACTGCCGGCTGCGCCGAAGCAGCGACGGTGACCGACACCGGGGCCAGGCTGGCACGCAGGCCGGCCAGGTCGGTGAAGTCGAAACCGGCCAGGGCCATGTCGCCGCCCAGTGCGCGCAGCACGCGCCAGCCTTCGCGGGCCTCGCCCGGCAGCTTGCCGCCGGCACGGGCCGACTGCTCGCGACCATCGAGGTTGGTCAGGGTGGCGTCGATTTCCGGCAGCGCACCGATCGGCAGGATCACGTCGGCAACGTCGCGGGTCGAGGCGCAGGCGAACTGGCTGAAGGCCACCACCTGCGCACCCGCCAGCGCCTTGCGGGCGGCCGGGGCGTCGGCGAAGTCCAGGCCCGGCTCAAGGCCGTACACCACGTAGGCCTGGCGCGGCTGCGCCAGCATCGCGGCGACGTCCTTGCCGGCCGGCAGCACCCCGGCGCGGGTCAGGCCAACGGCGTTGGCGCCCTGCGGGATGCGGCACAGCTTGGCACCGGTAGCGGCAGCGAAGTCACGCGCGGCAGCGCGGATCGCGGCAGCCTGCGGGTGGTTCTCGGCGATGCCACCAACGATCAGCACGGTGTTGTTGCCGCCCTGCACTGCCGAACGCAGCTCGGCGTTGGCCAGCGCGTCGACGAACTTCGACGGGGCAACGATCTGCTTGCCGGCGACACTGAAGGCGAAGTCGAAGTCCACCGGATTGACGACGTGGATCTTCGCGCCCTTGGTGGTCTGCGCCTTGCGCAGGCGAGCGTGCAGCAGCGGCAGTTCGTGGCGGATGTTGCTGCCCAGGACCACGATGCGGTCGGCGCCCTCGATCTCGGCCAGCGGCAGGCCGAATACTTCGGCGGTTGCGGCGTCGGAGAAATCGCGGTTGTTGATGCGGTGGTCGATGTTGCCCGAGCCCAGGCCCTTGGCCAGGCGGGCCAGCAGTGCGCCTTCCTCGTTCGAGGTCGACGGGTGCACCAGCACGCCCAGGTTGTCGCCCTGGTTGGCCTTGAGGATTTCGGCGGCCGCGGCCAGGCCTTCGGCCCAGCTCACTTCCTTCCACTCGCCGTTGACCTTGCGCAGCGGCTTGACAGCACGGTCTTCGCTGTACAGGCCCTGGTGCGAGTAGCGGTCACGGTCGGACAGCCAGCACTCGTTCACGGCTTCGTTGTCGCGCGGCACGGTGCGCAGCACTTCGCCGCGACGCACGTGCAGGAACAGGTTCGAACCCATCGCATCGTGGTAGCCCAGCGACTCGCGCGCGGTCAGTTCCCACGGGCGGGCGCGGAACTGGAACACCTTGTTGGTCAGCGCGCCGACCGGGCAGACGTCAACGACGTTGCCGGACAGCTCGGTGGTCAGCGGCTTGCCGTCGAAGGTACCGATCTGCAGGTTCTCACCGCGGTACATACCACCCAGTTCGTAGGTACCGGCAACGTCGGCGGTGAAGCGGACGCAGCGGGTGCACTGGATGCAGCGGGTCATCTCGGTGGCGACCAGCGGACCCATGTCCTCGTCAGGCACCACGCGCTTGCGCTCGTTGAAGCGGCTGACCGAACGGCCATAGCCCAGCGACACGTCCTGCAGCTCGCACTCGCCGCCCTGATCGCAGATCGGGCAGTCCAGCGGGTGGTTGATGAGCAGGAACTCCATCACCGAGCGCTGGAACTTCAGCGCCTTCTCGCTGCGGGTGGCGACCTTCATGCCGTCCATTACCGGGGTGGCACAGGCCGGCGCCGGCTTCGGCGACTTCTCCACGTCCACCAGGCACATGCGGCAGTTGGCGGCGATCGGCAGCTTCTCGTGATAGCAGAAGCGCGGAATGGAGATGCCGGCCTTGTCAGCGGCCTGGATGATCATCGAGCCCTTGGGCACGACCAGCGACTTGCCATCGATCTCGATGGTGACGTGATCGGGTGGGACGCTCGGATTTACGGGTTGCGCGCTCATGCAGCGGCTGCCTCCACCTTCTTGCCGTCAACCATCGAATGACCGTTGACGATGTAGTACTCGAACTCGTCCCAGAACTGGCGCAGGAAGCCCTGGATGGGCCATGCAGCCGCTTCGCCGAACGCACAGATGGTGTGGCCTTCGATCTGGCCGGCCACTGCCTTCAGCTGGTGCAGGTCTTCCATCGTGGCCTTGCCGGCGACGATGCGCTCCAGCACGCGGTGCATCCAGCCGGTGCCTTCGCGGCAGGGGGTGCACTGGCCGCAGGATTCCTTGTGGAAGAACTGGCTGATGCGGCAGGCGAACTTGACGCAGCAGACGCTGTCGTCGAGCACGACGATCGCGCCCGAACCCAGGCCGGAGCCCAGTGCGCGGATGGTGTCGTAGTCCATCGGCAGGCCCTTCAGTTCGGCCGCGGTCAGCACCGGCATCGACACGCCGCCCGGGATCGCGCCCTTGAGCTTGCGGCCCGGACGCAGGCCACCGGCCATTTCCAGCAGGTCGTCGAAGGTGGTGCCCAGCGGTACTTCGAAGTTGCCGCCGTTCTGCACGCAGCCGGACACCGAGAAGCACTTCGGGCCGCCGTTGGCGGTCAGGCTCAGGCCCTTGAACCACTCCGGGCCGTTGCGGATGATCGCCGGCACCGAACCGTAGGTTTCGGTGTTGTTGATCGTCGACGGCTTGCCGTACAGGCCGAAGTTGGCCGGGAACGGCGGCTTGTAACGCGGCTGGCCCTTCTTGCCTTCCAGCGATTCCATCAGCGCGGTTTCTTCGCCGCAGATGTACGCGCCGGCGCCCAGCGCGCCGTAGATGTCGATGTCCACGCCGCTGCCGAGGATGTTCTTGCCCAGCCAGCCGTTCGCATAGGCGTCGGCCAGGGCCTGCTCGAAGTGCTCGAACGGCTCGTGGTGGAATTCACCGCGCAGGTAGTTGTAGCCCACGGTCGAACCGGTGGCGTAGCAGGCGATCGCCATGCCTTCCACCACCGAATGCGGGTTGTAGCGCAGGATGTCGCGATCCTTGCAGGTGCCCGGCTCGGATTCGTCCGAGTTGCAGAGGATGTACTTCTGCATGTTGCCCTTGGGCATGAACGACCACTTCAGGCCGGTCGGGAAGCCGGCGCCACCGCGGCCGCGCAGGCCCGAGGCCTTGACCATCTCGATGACCTGCTCCGGCGGGATCTTCTCTTCAAGGATCTTGCGCAGGGCAGCGTAGCCACCGGTCTTCAGGTAGCTTTCGTACGACCACGGGGTGTCGTAATGCAGGGTGGTATAGACCACCTGGTGCGGCAGCGGCGCGGGGCCGACCGGACCCTTGGATTCGTGGTGATGTGCCATGCCCTTACTCCAGCCCGTCCAGCAGCTCGTCGACCTTTTCCAGGGTCAGACGCTCATGGTAGTGACCGTTGATGACCATCATCGGCGCGCCACCGCAGCCGGCCAGGCACTCTTCCTCGCGCTTGAGGTAGACGCGGCCGTCAGGGGTCGATTCACCGTGCTTGATGCCCAGCTTCTTCTCGCAATGGCGCACGATGTCCTCGGCGCCATTGAGCCAGCAGCTGATGTTGGTGCAGATGGCCACGTTGTTGCGGCCCACCTTCTCGGTCTCGAACATCGAGTAGAAGCTGGCGACCTCGTAGGCCCACACCGGCGGCAGGTCCAGGTACTTGGCCACGCCGGCGATCAGTTCGTCGGTCAGCCAGCCCTGGTTCTGCTCCTGGGCCGCATGCAGGCCCTGCAGCACGGCAGAGCGCTTGCGGTCCGGCGGGAACTTGGACAGCCAGTGATCGATGTGAGCGCGGGTCTTGTCGCTCAGCACCACCATCGGGTCGACGTCGCGCGCCGCCTCGAAATTACCTGTCGCCTTCATCGGCCGACCTCAGCGAAATGCATAACGTGAAATTCCAGAAACTGCGGCGCCGGCTTGCGCCGGCTGCCTGCAGCGGGCGTTGGCGTGGCGGACGGCATTACCGGTCAACCTCGCCGAACACCAGGTCGTAGGTGCCGATCATCGCCACCACGTCAGCCAGCATGTGGCCGCGCACGACCGAATCGATCGAGGACAGGTGAGCGAAGCCCGGCGCACGCAGGTGCACGCGGAACGGCTTGTTGGCGCCATCGGAGACCAGGTAGCAGCCGAATTCACCCTTCGGGGCTTCCACCGCCGAGTAGGTCTCGCCGGCCGGCACGCAGTAGCCTTCGCTGAACAGCTTGAAGTGGTGGATCAACGCTTCCATGTCGTCCTTCATGTCCTCGCGCCTGGGCGGAGCGACCTTGAAGTTCTTCACCATCACCGGGCCCGGGTTGGCCTTCAGCCACGCCACGCACTGCTTGATGATGCGGTTGGATTCGCGCATTTCGGCAACGCGGACCAGATAGCGGTCGTAGCAGTCGCCTTCCTTGCCCAGCGGGATGTCGAAATCGACGGCATCGTACTTGGCGTACGGACGCTTCTTGCGCAGGTCCCAGGCAATGCCCGAGCCGCGCAGCATCACGCCGGTCATGCCCCACTGGTGGGCCAGTTCGGGAGTGACCACGCCAATGCCGACGGTACGCTGCTTCCAGATACGGTTGTCGGTCAGCAGGGTTTCGTATTCGTCGATGCGCTTGGGGAACTCGACGGTGAAGTTCTCCAGGAAGTCCAGCAGCGAGCCTTCGCGCGAAGCATTGAGCTGCTTCAGCGCCTTGCCCTTGTGCCAGCGCGATTCCTTGTACTTCGGCATGTGGTCCGGCAGGTCGCGGTAGACACCGCCCGGACGGTAGTACGCCGCGTGCATGCGCGCGCCGGAAACCGCTTCGTAGCAGTCCATCAGCTCTTCGCGTTCGCGGAAGGCGTACAGCATCACCGCCATCGCGCCCAGGTCGAGCGCGTTGGAGCCCAGCCACATCAGGTGGTTGAGGATGCGGGTGATTTCATCGTACATGGTGCGGATGTACTGGGCACGCTCCGGCGCCTCGATACCCATCAGGGTCTCGATCGCGCGCACGTACGCGTGCTCGTTGCACATCATCGACACGTAATCCAGGCGATCCATGTAGCCGATCGACTGGTTGAACGGCTTGGACTCGGCCAGCTTCTCGGTACCACGGTGCAGCAGACCCACGTGCGGGTCGGCGCGCATGATGGTTTCACCGTCCATTTCCAGGATCAGGCGCAGCACACCATGAGCGGCCGGATGCTGCGGGCCGAAGTTCATGGTGTAGTTGCGGATTTCCTGCCGGCTTTCGGCGGCGTTGCTGGCGAATGCTTCGCCGGCCTGGTGTACGTGGCTCACTTCACTGCCTCCTGCGCGCGCTCACCTTCTGCGGTCTGCAGACGGGCGTCGTCGCGGATCACGCGCGGCACGCCGACGCGCGGCTCCACCGAGGTGACCGGTTCGTAGATCACGCGCTTCTTTTCTTCGTCGTAGCGGACTTCGACATTGCCGATCAGCGGGAAGTCCTTGCGGAACGGATGGCCGACGAAACCGTAGTCGGTCAGGATCCGGCGCAGGTCCGGGTGGCCTTCGAAGATCACGCCGTACAGGTCGAACGCTTCGCGCTCGAACCAGTTCAGGCCCGGCCAGATGCCGGTCAGCGAGGACACCACCGGCAGTGCTTCGTCAGGGGCGAAGCAGCGCAGGTGCATCATCAGGTTGTGCTGGTACGAGCGCAGCTGCGCGACCACGGCGAAACGCTGGGTCGGCATGTGCTGCGGGCGGGCACCGTCGGCACCGTTTTCCTCGGTGGGGAACTCGCCCCACGCGAAACGGCCCTGGGCCTTGCCTTCGACGCCACGGCTGAAGCCCTGCGAGGACACGTCGGCGGTGTCCCATTCGTCGGAGCCATAACCGAGGTAGTCGACGCCGCACAGATCCACGGCCTGCTCGAAACCAAACTCGTCACGCAGCGCCAGGGCGGTGGCGTGCCACTCGGCGGCAGGCACTTCCAGCGTCACTTCGCCGCGGGGTTCGACCACGATGACCTTCGCACCAGCGAAACGTGCGGAGAGTCGGTCGATGAAGGATGCTTGCTCTGCCATGGGGGCTTGGCGCGCTCTAGTCAGGTGAAGGGGTCAGCGGGCGATGGTCTGTGTACGCCAGATCTTCTTCTGCAGCTGCAGGATCCCGTACACCAGCGCCTCGGCGGTCGGCGGGCAGCCCGGGACGTAGACGTCCACCGGCACCACGCGATCACAGCCGCGCACCACAGAATAGGAGTAGTGGTAGTAGCCGCCACCGTTGGCGCAGCTACCCATCGAGATGACCCACTTCGGGTCCGGCATCTGGTCGTAGACCTTGCGCAGCGCCGGGGCCATCTTGTTGACCAGGGTGCCGGCCACGATCATCACGTCGGACTGACGCGGCGACGGGCGGAACACCACGCCGTAGCGGTCCAGGTCCAGGCGCGCGGCGCCGGCATGCATCATCTCGACCGCGCAGCAGGCCAGGCCGAAGGTCATCGGCCACATCGAGCCGGTGCGCGCCCAGTTCAGCAGTGCGTCGACGCTGGTGGTGACGAAGCCCTTTTCCAGCAGCGGGTTGTCGCCTTCCGGCCGCAGGATGTCATCAACCCGGCCTTCCGGCGACGGGTTGTTCATGAGGCCATCGAGAGTCTGAATCACTCCCATTCCAGCGCTCCCTTCTTCCAGACGTAAATGAAACCGAGGAACAGCATGCCGACGAACAGGCCCATGGTGACCAGCGAACGGGCGCCCAGTTCCATGAAGACCTGGGTCCACGGCACGATGAAGATGATTTCCAGGTCGAAGACGATGAACTGGATCGCGATCAGGTAGTAGCGCACGTCGAACTTCATGCGCGCGTCTTCGAAGGCTTCGAAGCCGCACTCATACGGCGACAGCTTTTCCAGATCGGGGCGGCGGGGACCGAGGAATCGACCAACCAGCATCAGCGTAACGCCGATACCGGTGGCAACGATCAGAAACAGCAGAGACGGCAAATATTCGGCCAGCACAGCGATTCTCTCTTGCCTCTGCCGCCGCGCCTGCAGGCGCTTTGGCATGGGGGAGTGGACGGGAACCTGCCTGGCGCCTTGCGCGCCAGACGAACCCGCTTTACTTACAAATGGTGCCCAAGAGGGGACTCGAACCCCTACGACTTGCGTCGCTACCACCTCAAGGTAGTGCGTCTACCAATTCCGCCACCTGGGCAAACGATCACATCAGACTATCTTTCCGATGCGCCGCGTATTGTAACCGGCTTCAGTCTTTCTGGGAGCCTTCTGAAGGCTTTTCTTCACCAGAAACCGAAGATTCCGCCTGAGCCGGCACATTCGCGGCCGGAACCGGGGCTGCCGGGACCGCATCGGCCTTCGGGACGGCCGGCAGCTCGCCCGCCGGAGCCGCCGGAGCAGCCGCTGCCGGGGCGGACATCAGACCCAGATCCTGGTCGGCTGCCGGACGGGTGCCGTGACCGGCATACCAGGCCATGAAGAGGCTGATGCCAAAGAACACGACAGCCAGCCACTTGGTCGACTTGGACAGGAAGTTCGAGGCGCCACGCGCACCGAACACCGTACCCGAGGCACCAGCACCAAAGCCCGAACCTGCCGCCGCACCCGAGCCACGCTGCATCAGGATCAGCGCGATCATGGCCACAGCGACCAGCACGTAGACGACATTGAGGATCAACATCAGCATTGGAAACCGCCCTCGGACAATACTTCTAGGATTAGTTCGCGGCCGCCGCCCGCGCGATGGCCAGGAAGTCCGCGGCCACCAGGGAGGCGCCGCCGACCAGCCCACCATCGACATCCGGCTGCGCGAACAGTTCCCCGGCATTGTCGGGCTTCACGCTACCGCCGTAAACAATGGGCAGTGAATCGGCGATTCTAGCATCGATACGCGCGACTTCGCCACGGATGAACGCGTGCACCTGCTGCGCCTGCTCCTTGCTGGCGGTACGGCCGGTGCCGATGGCCCAGACCGGCTCGTAGGCGACCACGGCGTTGGCGAAACCGGCCGCACCGACCAGTTCCAGTACCGGCGCCAGCTGGCTGGCGATGACCGTTTCGGTCTGCCCGGCCTCCCGCTGTTCCAGGGTCTCGCCCACACACAGCACCGGGACCAGGCCGGCATGCTGGGCAGCGGCGAACTTGCGCGCGACCAGCTCGCTGCTTTCATGGTGGTACTGGCGGCGCTCGGAATGGCCGACCAGGCCATAGCGGGCCCCGACCTCGACCAGCATGGCCGCGCAGACTTCGCCGGTGTAGGCGCCCTTCTCGTTGCTGCTCACGTCCTGTGCGCCAAAGGCCAGGCCGGTCGCGCCGAAGTCCTCGACCAGCTCGCCCAGGTACGGCAGCGGGGGCAGGATCACCACGTCCACGCCCTCCAGCGGCAGCCCGGCGGCCACCTGCCCCAGCAGTTCATTGGCGAATTGACGGCTGCCATGCAGCTTCCAGTTTCCGGCGACGATCTTGCGGCGCATGAGCGGGTGGCTCCTGTGTGAAGTCAGCCGGTCATGATACCCGTTGCGGCAAAAATCCGTTTCCTTGTAAGCGGTTACATGGATTTTCAGCCAACGGCGCAGCCCCTCGTGGCGGAGGGGGGGCGGGGTTTGGGTGGTCGCGGAGAGCCCGGCTAGATCTGGGGCTTGGCCGGGCGGGTAGGACTGCGCAGGGGGCGCTGCAAGTACGTCCATGTAAGCTCGATCGCCGCATCCATGCGGCTCACGCCCCTGCGCAGCCCCACCCGCCCGGCCTCTGACACAGTCCGGCGGTTCCGCCCGCCACGGAAAGAAAAAAGAAGAACAAGAGCAAAGGCAAAAGCTGCATTCCGGGTTGATGCTGGCTGGACCAACCCCCTGCCCCACTTCGATCCGAGAGATCTCATCCACGCATGGCGTGGATCTACCGTGTCGACCAAGGTCGATACACACCGGGAATCGCGATTTACCCGCCGTCACCGGGAAGCTGTCGGGGGTGGGGCGGTGTGAGTTGGCAGGACCGTTGGCGCCATGGGCCCGAGGCATGCCTCGGGCGGGTTGGGCAGGACGCCCAACCCCGGTCTTGCCGTGTGCGCAGGACAGCGCACACGAGCAAGGCGCCATCGAGCCCCCAGGGGTGAGGGCGCTTTGCTTGCGAAGCACTGCTTCGCAAGCGCCCGAACGCACAGCCGCCAGCGGCTGGGCCGGTCTGGGGGTTCTCGGCGTGTCCTGCCAACCCACACCGCCCCGCTCAACCGGCACGAATCCCGAGCCGCCTTGGCTTTGGGCTTGCCGGCCAGCGGCCGGCACTACCGCGGGTGCAGGGCGCAGCCCTGCAAAGAAAAAGGCCGCCTTTCGGCGGCCTCACTTTTCTTTACTTCAGCTTGATCTCGCGCAGGCGCTCCTCGAGGAAGCCGTGGGCGGTGATCGGCTCCGGGTACCGGCTCGGGTTCTCCGGGGTGATGCACGAGGGCAGCACGTCGATCAGGAAGTCCGGGTTCGGGTGCAGGAAGAACGGCACCGAGTAGCGCGGCTGGCGCGCCAGCTCGCCCGGAGGATTGACCACGCGGTGGATGGTCGACGGATAAACATGGTTGGTCAGGCGCTGCAGCATGTCGCCGATGTTGACCACGATCGTGTCCGCGTCCGAGGTGAACGGCACCCACTCACCGTCGTGCGACTGCACTTCCAGGCCCGCGGCACTGGCACCCACCAGCAGGGTGATGAAGTTGATGTCGCCATGGGCACCGGCACGAACGTTCGGGATGTCGTCGGTGGTGATCGGCGGGTAGTGGATCGGGCGCAGGATCGAATTGCCGAAGTTGGTCTTGTCGGCGAAGAAATTCTCCGGCAGGCCGATGTGCAGGGCGAGCGCCGACAGCACGCGCGACCCCAGGTTGTCCAGCGCCTGGTACAGGCCGTACCCCCGCTCGCGGAAGCCCTCGACTTCGGTCGGCCATAGATTCGGCGCCATCACGTCACGGTACTTGGAGTCGTCGGCGATCTCGCGGCCAATGTGCCAGAACTCCTTCAGGTCGAAGTGCTTGGAGCCCTTGGCGGTCTCCACGCCGAAGGGGGTATAGCCACGGGCGCCGCCGCTGCCAGGCACGTGGTACTTGCGCTTGACCTCTTCCGGCAGGGCGAAGAAGGCCTTGAAGGCATCGTAGGCCGCGTCGATGTCGGCCTGCGGGATGCCGTGGTTGCGGATGCCCGCGAATCCCCATTGGCGATAGGCCGCGCCCAGCTCGGCCACGAAGGCCTCGCGGTCGCTGTCGAAACGGGTGATGTCGAGGGTGGGGATCTGGCTCACAGCGGTTCCTGGCTTGTCATTGGGTCTGGGGGGCCAGCGCATTCATGGCCCGCCTGAACATTGTGACAGATCGCCCGGGGGACGCCACTCGATACGAAGAAACAAACCGATACAATGCGCGACCCGCGCGCGGATTAACGCTTCCGTCACGTTGGGCCCGCCCCTTTGCCGCTCCCTGAATCCGCACCGCCATGTCCGCAGCCGCCCCTGCCGCACCCGCCCTTGAAGGTTCCACCCGGCGTTGGCGCCGGCTGGCCTGGTGGTCGCTGTTCGTCGCCGGCAATGCGGCCCTGGCTGCGGCGATCGCACTGGGCAACGTGCCGCTGCGGGACAATCCAGGCGGCAGCGCGGGCCTGGCCTACCTCGCCATCGCCCTGCCCGGCCACCTGCTCGCGTTCGGTGCGCTGGCCGGCCTGCTGCCGTTGCTGCTGGGGCTGTGGCCACGCACTGCCCGTACGCTGAGCATCAGTGCCGTTCTCCTGCAGGGCCTGTGGCTGTGCCTGCTGCTGGTCGACGCCAAGGTGTTCACCCTGTACCGCTTCCACCTCAACGCCATGGTCGTGAACATGGTGTTCGGCGGCGCCCTGCAGGACCAGGTCGCCCTGTCCTGGAAGACCTGGCTGCAGGTCGCGCTGCTGGTCGCCGCGGTCTTCGCCGCCGAAGGCCTGCTGGCCTGGGCGTGCTGGAAGCTGTTGCCGGCAGCGCCGCGCCGGCGACGGGTGCTGCAGGCGTGGGCAGCGGTCGCGCTTCTGATGGCCGGCGGCCAGGTCGCCACCGCCTACTACGACGCCCGTGGCGACCGCGATGTGATCGCGCAGTGGAACTACCTGCCGTGGGCGCAACCGATCACCGCCAAGAGCTTCATGCGGCGCCTGGGCGTGGTCAGCCAGCAGCAGGCCGGCCTGCCCGACCCGCGCCATGCGCAGCTGCAGTACCCACTGCACCCGCTGCGCTGCCAGAACCCGCATCGCCCCAATGTGCTGATGGTGGTGCTGGAATCGCTGCGCCAGGACGTGCTGACACCGCAGCTGATGCCCAACACGTCGGCGCTGGCGCAGGACGCGCGCGTGTTCGACCAGCACTTCAGCACCGGCAATGCCACCCGCTACGGCCTGTTCGGGCTGCTGTACGGCCTGCCCGGTGGCTACTGGCCAAGCATGCTCGACGAGCAGCGCGGCTCGCAGCTGTTCCAGGTGCTGGGCCAGCAGGGCTACGACCTGCACCTGTACGGCAGTGCGCCGTTGTACAGCCCGGAATTCGATCGCACGGCTTTCGCCGATGTGCGCGACCAGCTGCACCAGGGTCCATCGGCACTGAAGTCCGACGGCCGCGACCGCGCGATCATCAGTGCACTGCAGCAGGACATCCGCGCCAGCCAGGCGGCGCAGCGCCCGTGGTTCGGCTTCGTGTTCCTCGACTCCACCCACGCGCCCTACCACATGCCCGATGGTTACCCGCCCGTGGCGACGCCGATGGCTGCGGACATCGACTTCCTCAAATTCGGCCCGGAGCATGACCCGACGCCGGAACTCAACCGCTACCGCACCGCCGTGCACTACGCAGACAGCCTGATCGGCTCGCTGCTGGACGACCTTCGCGCACAGGGCCTGGCCGAGGACACCATCGTGCTGGTCACCGGCGACCATGCCGAAGAGTTCAACGACCTCAAGCTGAACTATTGGGGCCACAACGGCAACTTCTCCGACTACCAGCTGCAGGTCCCGTTCGTGCTGCATTGGCCGGGCAAGGCCGCTGGCCACGACGCACGCACCAGCTCGCACGAGGACTGGGTGCCGACACTGATGCGCCACGCGCTGGGTTGCGAGAACGCGCTGAGCGATTACAGCACCGGCCAGGACCTGCTGGCCGAACCGCAGGGCCCGCGTGCGCTGGTGGTCGAAAGCTGGTCGCAGCGCGCGATACGCCATGGCGATGCCATCTACGTGTTCGACAAGTTCGGCAACGCCACCGCTCTGGACCTGCGCTACCGGCCGCTGTCACAGCAGGCGCCCGACGCGGCCGCCGTACGCACTGCATGGGAAGCGCTGACCCGCTTCCGCAACCGCTGACCCTCAAGGATCGATCCTGCATGAACCGTCCGCTGCGCATCCTGCACACCGAAGCCGCCAAGGGAATGGGCGGACAGGAGATCTACATCTTCCGCCACATGCAGGTGATGCGCGCGCGTGGCCATGAGGTGGCGCTGCTGTGCCAGCCCGAAGCGCGACTGGCCAAGCTGGCACGCGACGACGGTTTCACCGTGCACACCCTGCGCATGGGCGGCCTGCTGCGCCTGCTGCGCGGCATCTGGTCGGTCTCGCGCCTGGTGCGCCGCGAACGCTATGACGTGGTCAACACCACCAGCCGCCGTGACGCGCTGATCGCCGCCGCCGGCGCACGCCTGGGCGGCACGCCGCTGGTGGTGCGCTCGCGCCACCTGATGAGCCCGGTCAACTCGCGGCTGACCTATACCGGCCTGCCGCACCGGGTGCTGACCGTCAGCAGCTTCGTCAAGCAGTTGCTGGCCGAGCGCGGCATTCCGGCCGAACACATCGGTATCGTGCCGCCCATCGCGGTCCCGCCGCGCTGGAGCGAGATCCGCAAGGACGACCCCTGGCAATGCCTGCAGGAGGTACGCGCGGAAGTGCGCGCCGAGCTCGGCTTCGGCGAACAGGACATCGTGGTCGGTTGCGTGGCGGTGCTGCGCGAACCCAAGGGCCACGCCGACCTGCTGCAGGCGATGGTGCCGCTGTGCAGGACGCACCCGAACCTGCACCTGGTGGTGGTCGGCGATGGCCAGCCGGTCATGGATCGACTGCAGGCGCTGCGCGACGAGCACGGGCTGCAGCAGCAGGTCCACCTGCTCGGCTATCGTGACGGCGCGTGCCGGCTGATGGCCGGCTTCGACATCTTCGCGCTGGCTTCGCACAAGGAAGCGGCCGGTACCGTGTTCCTGGAGGCCGCCTATGTCGGGGTGCCGATCGTGGCCACGCGCGTGGGTGGCGTGCCGGAAATGGTGGTCGATGGCAGCAATGCCATCCTCACCCGATTGGGCGACAATGCAGCCCTGACAGGCGCCCTGCGCCTGCTGGTGGACGATCCGGAACGGCGGCGGCAGATGGGCCGCGCCGGCTGGGACTGGATGCACGGCGCGCACCGGTTCACCCCCGATGGCCACGGTGAGACCACCGAACACTACTACCGCCAGTGGCTGAAGGAGCTGGGACATGGCTGATGCCCGAACCGTACCGGTACTCATGCACCACCACGTCAGTCCGTCGCCGGGCATGATCACCGTGTCACCGGAGAATTTCGAAAGCCAGATCGCCTGGTTGGCCGGCAACGGCTGGACTTCGCTGACACTGGACCAGTACGCCGGCTTCCTGGCCGGCAGGCCGGTGCCGCGCAAGTCGATCGTGATCACCTTCGACGATGGCTACCTGGACAACTGGGTGTATGCGCACCCGATCCTGCAGAAGTACGGCATGCACGCAGTGGTGTTCGTGGTCACCGGCTGGATGGGCGAAGGCCCGGAGCGGCCCCATGCGGGGCTTGCCGGGGCAGTGCTGCCTGCCACGCCGGACCATCGCGGCTGCGAAGCGGCGATCTACGAGCAGAACCGCAGCGACGACGTGATGATGCGCTGGAGCGAAGCGCGCGCGGCCATCGCCGCCGGCACCTTCGAAGTGCATTGCCACACCCATACCCACACCCGCTGGCTGCGCCGCGACGACCTGGACCGCGCACAGCGCCGTGCGGGCCTGAGCCACGATCTGGCAGTCTCGCGCGAAGTCCTGCGGGACAAGCTCGGCGAGGTGTCCGATACGCTGTGCTGGCCTTACGGCGATTTCGACCAGGACCACATCGAGGTGGCGCGCGAGCACGGCTTCCGCTACCTGCACACCACCCACCCGTTCGGCCGCAACGTGGTCGGCGGCGATCCGGAACGCATCTACCGCTTCGCGATCCGCAACCGCCCGGCCAGCTGGCTGCGAAAACGCATCGCACAGAGCTACAACCCGCTGATCGCACCGCTGTTCAATGGCTTCAAGGCACGCCAGAAGAAGATGGTGCCGGGGCCGTAGGCAGCCCAACGCCCTGCCCCTTCAACGAAAACGCCCCGGCATTCCGGGGCGTTTTCGTTGGGCGGATGTGCAGCGGCCTCAGGCGGCGGCTTCACGTACCGCCGCGGACAGTCGATCCAGCGTGTCCTGCATCAGCGTTGCATCATCGGCCTCGACCGTGACACGCACCACCGGCTCGGTACCGGACGGGCGCAGGAACGCACGGCCACGGCCGGCCACCGACTGCTGCGCGACAGCCAGCGCGGCCTGCACGCTGCCGGCCTGCACGGTGGCCTTGGCCGAGACATTGCCCAGCCGCACGTTGACCGTCTTCTGCGGCACCCGCACCAGTCCTTTCAGCGCCTGGCGCAGGGTCTGCCCGCTGTTGCGCAATGCCACCAGCACCTGCAGGGCGCTGACGATGCCGTCGCCGGTGGTGGCCCGATCCAGGCACAGCAGGTGGCCGGAGGCTTCGCCGCCGAGCACCCCACCGCCTTCGATCAGCGCCTGGTGCACGTAGCGATCGCCGACATTGCTGCGCACGAACGGAATCTGCAGGTCGGCGAAGGCCTTCTCCACGCCGTAGTTGCTCATCAGCGTGCCGACCACCGGGCCGCGCAGGCGGCCTTCGGTTTTCCATGCGCGGGCCAGGATGTAAAGCAGGTCATCGCCGTCGACCGGGTTGCCCTGGTCGTCGGCCATCAGCACGCGGTCGCCATCCCCATCGAAGGCAATGCCGAGATCAGCGCGGGTTTCGCGGACCTTGGCCGCCAGGTTGTCGATGTGGGTGGAACCCACGCCGGCGTTGATGTTGACGCCGTTGGGCTCGGCACCAATGCCGATCACCTCGGCGCCCAGTTCACGGAACAGCAGCGGCGCGATCTGGTAGGTGGCGCCGTGCGCGCAGTCCAGTACCAGGCGCGCGCCACGCAGGTCGAACGCGCGCGGCACGCTGGCCTTGCAGAACTCGATGTAGCGGCCGACCGCCTCGCGGCCACGCGATGCCTTGCCCAGCTTCTCCGATTCGGCGGTGGTGAAAGGAACGTCCAGCGCCGCTTCCAGGGCCAGCTCGGTGGCATCGTCGAGCTTCTCGCCCTGGGCGGAGAAGAACTTGATGCCGTTGTCGTAGTGCGGGTTGTGCGAGGCGCTGATGACGATGCCAGCGTCCACGCCAAGCGTACGGGTCAGGAACGCCACCGCCGGAGTCGGCATCGGCCCCAGCAGCTGCACGTCGGCACCGGCGGCGACCAGGCCGGCTTCCAGTGCCGCCTCGAACATGTAGCCGGAAATGCGGGTGTCCTTGCCGATCACCACGATCGGCCGGCGCCCGTCCTGGCCGCGCTGGGCGACCAGTACACGGCCCAGGGCGTTGCCCAGGCGCAGCACGAAGTCGGCCGAGATCACGCCCTGGCCGACCCGGCCACGGATGCCATCAGTACCGAAGTACTTGCGGCCTCCCATCAAGCCACCTCCGGCGCCGGCTGACGGCCCAGCATCGCCAGCAGGTCGGACAGGCGGTCACGCAGCTCGCGGCGGTCGCAGATCTGGTCGATGGCACCGTGCTCCAGCAGGAACTCCGAGCGCTGGAAGCCTTCCGGCAGCTTCTCGCGCACGGTCTGCTCGATCACGCGCGGGCCGGCGAAGCCGATCAGCGCCTGCGGTTCGGCGATGTTGATGTCGCCCAGCATCGCAAAGGAGGCCGAGACACCACCGGTGGTCGGATGGGTCAGCACCGAGATGTACGGCAGCCCGGCTTCACGCAGCTTGCCCAGCGCGGCCGAGGTCTTGGCCATCTGCATCAGCGAGAACAGGCCTTCCTGCATGCGGGCGCCACCGCTCTGCGAGAAGCACACGTAGGGCGCACCGATCTCGACCGCGGTTTCTGCGGCCAGTGCGAAACGCTCGCCGACCACCGAGCCCATCGAGCCGCCCATGAAGGCGAAGTCGAAGGACGATGCCACCAGCGCACGGCCCTTGAGCAGGCCGCGCATGGCGATCAGCGCGTCGTACTCGCCGGTGTTCTTCTGCGCGATCTTGATGCGCTCGCTGTACTTCTTCTGGTCCTTGAACTTGAGCAGGTCGGTCGGCCCCAGGCGCGCACCGATCTCGGTGGTGCTGTCGGCGTCGAACAGGGCGGCCAGGCGCGCGCGCGCGCGGATCGCCATGTGATGGCCGCACTTCGGGCAGACTTCCAGGTTCTCTTCCAGTTCCGGACGGTACAACGCGCTGCCGCAGTTGCTGCACTTTTCCCACAGGCCCTCGGGGACACTGCGCTTCTTGCTGGGGGTGTTGTCGGTGCGGATGCCGGACGGCATCAACTTGCTGAGCCAACTCATGCGGGAGGACACTTCCGTTCAGGGCGGCCCAGGGGCCGCAAAGGCGGACAGTCTAGCTCCGCTTTCCCCGCCCGTGCACCCCCTTTCCAGCCGCGGGGCAGCCGGAAAAAACCATGCTGGGACGTACGTTTAGGTGCTGGGCGGTACCCGCCGCTGGCCGGCAGCCCTTGCACGCGAGCCATCAGGAGGAGGCCGGCCAGCGGCCGGCAGTCCTGTTACGCGTCCAGCGCCTGCCGCAGCGGGGCGAGGAAGGCCCGGGCGCGCTGCACCGCGTCTTCCGCCGAGCCCGCTTCTGCCAGCGCCGCCACCAGCGCGCTTCCGACCACCACGCCATCGGCCTGGCGGGCCATGGCCGCGGCACTGGCGGCATCCTTGATACCGAAGCCCGCCACCACCGGCACCGATGCGCGCGCGCGCAACGCCTGCAGTCGGGTACTGGCGGCATCGCTGTCCAGGCGCTCGGACGCGCCGGTGACACCGGCAAAGCTGACGTAGTAGAGATAGCCACGGGCCAGCGCCAGCAGCTTGTCGGCTCGCGCCTCGCTGGTGGTCGGCGACGCCAGCAGGACCAGCGCAAGGCCGGCTGCGTCGAACGCCTGCTGGGCGTCGCCCGCTTCTTCCGGCGGCAGGTCGACCAGCAGCACGCCGTCCACGCCGGCGTCGACGGCGGCCTTGGCGAAGGCCGCGTAGCCATGGATCTCCACCGGGTTGAGGTAGCCCATCAGCACCACGGGGGTCTGCGCATCGCGTTCGCGGAACTGCGCCACGGCCTGCAGGACGTAGCGGCTGCCGGCGCCGCGCGCCAGCGCGCGCTCGGAGCTGCGCTGGATGGTCGGGCCATCGGCCATCGGGTCGGAAAACGGCACGCCCAGTTCGATCACGTCGGCGCCGGCCTCGACCAGTGCGTGCATGACCGGCACGGTCGCCTCCAGCGAGGGATCACCGGCGGTGACGAAGGGAATCAGCGCCTTGCGCTGCTGTTCGCGCAGACGCAGGAAACAGGCATCGAGTCGGGATACGGGCATTTCAGGCACATCCTTCAATCAGTTCAATCGCATCGCTGGTTCCCCAGTACATCCGGGTGACCTTCCCTTCAAACAGTTCCAGGCGGATACCCAGGTCCGAACCCGGGTCCTGCCAGGTGAGGTACTCGCCCTGGTCACCGTCGTAGGCATGCGGGCTGGATACCGGCGGCTTCGGGAACTGCGCCATGGCCTGGGCACGGGTCATGCCGATGCGCAGGCCGAATGGACCGGGCTGTTCAACCGGCAGCTCCGGGTCGTCGCCCGGCTTCAGATCAAAACGGACCACGCGGTCGTCGTCGGTCATCATCGACACGCCCGGCGGCAACCCCCTGCCGTCGTAGTACTCGCAGTCGCCTTCGAAGAACTCTTTCGCGCCCTGTGCCTTCCAGGGCCCCAGTGACTTCAGGTCCCCCATGTGCTGGCCGACCAGCACTTCGCCGGCATGGTCCAGTGCCACCGAGGCGACGGCGGGGGCGTTGTCGCCGTTGCTCTCTTCCGCAGACGGCGGATCGACGATCGGCGTACGCGCCATCGGGTCGAGGTCATCGTTGGCAGCCGGCTGCTGTGCGGGCTGCGCGGTGGCTTTGGCAGCCGGCGCAAGCACTGGCGGTTCCGGCGGCTGGCACGCGGCCAGGCCCAGCACCAGCAGAAGCACTCCGCTGTTCCGCAGCAGCGCGCTCACAGCACAAGCCCTTCGCGCGCGGCGATGGTGTGCACGTCCTTGTCGCCACGGCCGGACAGGTTGCACAGCACGATCTGGTCACGCGGACGCTCACGCGCCAGCTTGATCGCCTGTGCCAGTGCGTGGCTGGACTCCAGTGCCGGCAGGATGCCCTCGGTATGCGCCAGCAGGTGGAAGGCCTGCAGCGCTTCTTCATCGGTGATGCCGAGGTAGCGCGCACGGCCGGTATCGGCCAGGAAAGCATGCTCCGGGCCGACGCCCGGATAGTCCAGGCCGGCCGACACCGAGTGGGTCTCGATGATCTGGCCGTCGTCGTCGCACAGCACATAGGTGCGGTTGCCATGCAGCACGCCCGGCCGACCGGCGGCGATCGATGCGGCGTGGCGGCCGGTGCCGATGCCGTCGCCGGCGGCTTCGGCGCCGACGATCTCGACCTGGCGATCGTTGAGGAAGGCGTGGAACAGGCCGATGGCGTTGCTGCCGCCGCCGACGCAGGCGGTGATCGCATCGGGCAGGCGGCCATACTCGGCCAGCATCTGCTCGCGCGCCTCGCGGCCAACGATGGCGTTGAAGTCACGGACCATGCGCGGATACGGATCCGGGCCGGCCACGGTGCCGATGATGTAGAAGGTGTCCTGCACGTTGGTCACCCAGTCGCGCATCGCTTCGTTGAGCGCGTCCTTCAGGGTGGCCGAGCCGGAAGTGACCGGCACCACCGTCGCGCCCAGCAGCTTCATGCGGTAGACGTTGATCTTCTGCCGCTCGATGTCGGTGGCGCCCATGTACACCACGCATTCCAGGCCCAGGCGGGCGGCAACGGTGGCACTGGCAACACCGTGCTGGCCGGCACCGGTCTCGGCGATGATGCGCTTCTTGCCCATCCGCGCGGCCAGCAGCGCCTGGCCGATGGTGTTGTTGATCTTGTGCGCGCCGGTGTGGTTCAGGTCTTCGCGCTTGAGCAGGATCTGCGCGCCGCCGACATGGTCGCTCAGGCGCTGGGCGTGGTAGATCGGGCTCGGCCGGCCCACGTAATGGGCCAGGTCGCGGTCGTAGGCAGCCTGGAATGCCGGGTCCTGACGGGCCTGGTCATAGGCCTGGGCCAGTTCCTGCAGCGGACCCACCAGGGTTTCGGCAACGAAGCTGCCGCCGTAGCGGCCGAAATGGCCCTGGGCATCCGGGAAGGCGTGGTAGTCGGCAATGGGGGAGGCAGACATGGAAGCGACCGCTGGTTCGAGACAGGTGGATACTCTAGCGCACGGTTCTTGACCGGAAAATGGATATTATCTGGCGCATATCGTCAGGAAATCTCACATGAGCCGTTCCCTGCTGCCGCCGCTCAATGCGCTGCGTGCGTTCGAGGCCACCGCCCGTCTCGGCGGCGTGGGCCGCGCCGCACACGACCTGCATGTCACCCACGGTGCGGTCAGCCGCCAGCTGAAGCTGCTGGAAGACCATCTCGGCCTGGCGCTGTTCCAGCGTGCCGGTCGCGGCCTACGCCTGACCGCTGCGGGCACGCGGCTGCAGGCAGCGTGCAGCGAGGCCTTCGGCGGCATCGAAGACTGCGTGCGCGAACTGCGGCGGCCGGCGGCGGCCCCGGCGCTGGTACTGGGCTGTAGCGGCAGCGTGCTGGCGCGCTGGATGATCCCGCGCCTGCCTGCGCTGCAGGCCGCCCTGCCCGGCGTGCGCCTGCAATGGTCGGCGCTGGATGGCAGCTTCACCGAGGCACAGGCGGCACTGGATGCGGTATTGCTGCTGGCGCAGGGGCCGTGGCCCCGCGGCTGGCAGGTGCGTGAGCTGGCCCCGGAACGGGTCGGCGTGGTGGTGGCCCCCTCGCATCCGGCCGCGCAGCGACTGCGGCATGTACCGCCCTCGGCGCTGCTGCAGGAAACGCTGCTGCACACCAGCTCACGGCCGCAGGCGTGGCCGGCGTGGGCGCAGGCGCACGCTCTGGACCCCGCGAAGCTGCAGCTGGGTACGGCCTTCGAGCATCTGTACTACCTGCTGGAGGCAGCGGTGGCCGGGCTGGGCCCGGCGATCGCACCCGAGCCACTGGTGGCCGAGGACCTGGCCGCCGGGCGACTGGTCGCGCCGTGGGGGTTTGCCGCCACCGGTGGTTTCTGGGTGCTGGCGCGACCGGACGGACCACCTGATGCGCGCGTGGATGCGCTCGCCGACTGGCTGGGCCAGCAACTCCGCTGACAACAAAAAGGGGACGGAGGGAATTAAGTCGTTTGTGCCACTTGCGACTTAATTCCCTCCGTCCCCGTTTTTCAGCTGGCGGTCGGTGTGGCCAGGCGCTGCTGCAGGTCTTCGCGCAGGCGCGACAGCTCGACTTCGGCCTGCTGCCGCTGCTGCATCCCTTCGCGATGGATGCTGCGCACTTCTTCCACCGTGGCGATCAGCTGGTCGTGCACATGGCGCAGCGTGGCCACGTCGATCACGCCGCGCTGGTTGCTGCGCGCGGTATCCACCGAGGCCTGACGCAGCAGGTCGGCATTGCGACGCATCAGTTCGTTGGTGGCGTCATCGATGGCCGTGGACAGTTCGACCGCAGCCTTCTGTTCGCCCAGCGAGAGTTGGATGGCGAACTGGCGCTTCCACGACGGAATGGTGATGTCGCGGACGGTGTTGAACTTCTCGATCAGCTGCAGTGCGTTGGCCTGGATCAGGCGGATCATCGGCAGCGACTGGTCGGCGGCGTGCTGCATCAGCTGCAGGTCGGACACGCGCTTCTCGATCAACCGGATCGCATTGTCGATCTCGCCCTGGCGGATGCGCTGCTGGGGGTCCTCACTGCCCTGCCCGGCCAGCTGTTCGGCCTGCAGTTCGGCCAGCCGCTGCTTGCCCGCTGCCGCATACAGTCCGAGCGCACGACGTTCTTCGCGGACGATATCGTGCATGCGGTCGAACTCCCCCACGCGCTTTCCCATCAACGCCTGCTGCACGCCGACGTCGGCCAGCAGCTGTTCGATCTGCGCATTGGTGTCGCTGAACTTCTGCACCAGCTCGCCCTTGGAGGCGCGCATGCGATCAATCAGGCCACCGATCACCGGCACCTTCGATCGCTGCGCGAAGCCATCCAGCTTCAGGCTGCGCGCGATGCGCACCACTTCGCCCAGCTTCTCGCCGCTGGCATCCAGGTCACGATTGCGCACCTGGTCCAGCAACTGGCTGGAGAACGCTGCGGTGCGCGTGGCCGCTTCGCGGCCGAACACCTGCAGGTTGCCCGGGCGCAGATCGTCCAGTTCCAGACGGATCTCGGCGATGCGCGGCAGATCCTCGCGTACCAGTCCCAGCGCCTGCAGCGCACCTTCATCGAGCGCAGTGGCGGTGGTCGTGCCGGGTACGAGGGCACCGGGGGTCTGGCTGTCCTGGGTCATCGGGCAGTCTCCTTGCAGTTGGGTAAGCGGCAGCGGCGGCCGGCTCAAGGCAGTCTAGCCTGAGCCGCGGCCACCTCGTCATCGATCTGTGCGTGCAACGTGGCATCCTTGCCAGCCAACGCAGCGCCCGCAGCGGCCTGGCCCGCCAGTACAGCCTGCCGCCAGGCCGGCAGCAGCACGTCATGGATGCGCGCGAAGCGTTGCAGCAGCATGTTGTCCTGGTCCTGCAGCAGCTGCCATTGACCGGCTTCCAGGCGGCGCAGCGAGGCCAGCCGGCGAAGATGGTCCAGCCGATGCGACAGCGCGGCCTGACCGGCGCTATCCAGCGTCGTCAGCCGCGACGCAGCCAGTTCGGCCCAGCCGTCCAGCGCCGCGGCCGCCGCGGAATGCTCAACGATGGCCATGGCCCGCAGCTGCATGTGCTGCTGCAGGTGCTGGGCCTGCTCACGCGCCTGCAGGGCCAGTACGCCCAGCTGCGACTGCAGCGCGTGCCCTTCTGCTTCGCGAGCGACATCGCGCCCCAGCAGCCGTCCCCACCAGCCTTCCTGCTGCCGGATCTGCGCCGGGTTGCCGGCCTGCAGGGCCAGCGCGATGCGCGCAAGCGCAGCCACCAGGCGCTCGCCCGCATCCGGTGGCAACGGCGTTTCGCGCCGCGCCAGCGCCTGCAGCAACGGCGCACCATAGTCGGCCAGCGCAGCGACATCGACCGTATCCGGCAGCATCGGTGGCGGCAGTGGCACGCGCGTGGTCACGGCAGCGGCGGCGGCTTCGGCGTGGATGCCGGCATGCCATCGCCGTCTTCCGGTGGCAATGACTCGCCGTAGAAGTGGCGCATCAGCGCCTCATCCAGCGCCCGCTCCTCCGGCGTCGCGGCGCGGCGCACGCGCGCGCGCTGCGCCACCACAGCGCTCGGCGTGCCCCGCTCGACCTGCTGTCGCGCCCAGCCGGCGAACGCGGCCAGGGTCTGCGACACCTGCACCTGCTGCGCCTGCGATGCCGCCAGCAGCTCCACCAGCGGCGCCAGGCCCGCCTGCAGGTCTTCGGCCAGGGCCGTGGCCGGCACGCTGGGGGCTGCCACGACCGGCGCCGGCGCGGCGGCGGGACGCGCCTCTGAAAGGCGATGCAGGGCCTCCAGCAGCGCCGGCCACGGCGCCGGGTCCGCAACGGGGATCGCTTCCGGCGCGGGCGATGGCAGCTGCAGCGCGGTGGCGATATCGGCCAGCTGCGCCACCACGCGCCCGCCGACATCGCTGTCGTCGGCACCCATGGCCTTGTTGCGCAGGAAGTCGCGCTTGATCTGCGCCCAGCGCTGCGCCTGCGTGTCATCCAGTACGCCGCGCAGTTCGGCCAGCTTCAACAGGTTCTCTTCGGCGCCGGTGGTCAGCAGCTGCGCCTCGCCCAGGTAGTGGTCGGAGATCAACTGCTGCAGTTCGTCCTCGTTCATCACCGGGGAGATCTTCTCGGCCAGCTTGTTCATGTTGCGGTAGCTGCCCTGCAGCCGGAACGGCGGCTCGGTGCGGTAGCGGTCGTCCTGTGCGGCGCTGGCGATGTACTGCTGGTTGACCCGGTAGACCACGTCGCGCACACGCAGCATGCGCTGCAGGGTGGCGGTGATCTCGTTGATCTCCGCGCTGCTGTAGGCGTGGCTGAGGCTGTTGGTCGAGACCTCCTTGCCCATCGCGCGGTCGACCAGCACATACAGGTCGGCCATGTCGCGCGTGGCCAGCGGCGCCAGCACCGGATTGGAGGTCAGGCTGTTCTCGATGTAGCTGAGGGTGAAGGCGGCCTCCATGCCACCGAGCACGTCACCGAGGTTGTAGATGTCGGCACGGTTGGCCAGCATGTCCGGAATCTTGAACACCTCGCCGGACTCGGTGTACGGGTTGCCGGCCATCACCACGCAGAACTTCTTGCCGCGCATGTCGTAGGTGCGTGTGCGACCGCGCCACACACCCTCGATACGGCGGGTGCCATCGCACAGCGAGATGAACTTCTGCAGGAACTCGGGATGGGTGTGCTGGATGTCGTCCACATACAGCATGGTGTTGTTGCCCATTTCCAGCGCCAGGTTGAGCTTCTCCAGCTCCTGCCGCGAGGTCGCGTCCGGTGCCTGGGCCGGGTCCAGCGAGCGCACCTCGTGGCCCAGCGCCGGGCCGTTGATCTTCATGAAGACCAGGCCCAGCCGGTGCGCCACGTATTCCATCAGCGTGGTCTTGCCATAGCCCGGGGGCGAAATCATCATCAGCAGGCCCATCAGATCGCTGCGCTTGTTCTCGCCGACCGTGCCCATCTGCTTGGCCAGGTTGTCACCGATCACGCCCAGGTAGACATCGTTGATCAGCTTGTTGCGTACGAACGAGGACAGCGGCCGCGCCTTGAACTCGGAAAGCCGCAGGGTCTCGCGCTCGCGACCGATGATGCCCTGGCGCAGCGCCTGGTAGGCATGGAACGCTGGCACGAAATGACGCAGGTGCTGCTGCAGGCGCGCCAGGAAATCATCCAGCGATACCACCAGCGTGCCATTGCTGATGCGTGCGTGTTCACCCAGCAGGCCATTGACCTCCGCCTGCAGTGCGGCATCGCTGGTACGGGTGCGCAACTGGCGCTGCACCAGCAGCAACGCGGCGGCTTCGTCGACATAGCCGGCATGCTGGGCATGCGCCGGCATCCGCGCCACTGCGCGCAGCCACTGCCCAGCCAATGACCAACGCGTAGCCAGTGGATCCTGGCCGCGCTGCAGGGCACGCTCGACCGCCTCACGCTGCCCCGCCTGCTCCAGCTGCTGGGCCAATGCCTCCAGCAGCGCCACCGCGTGGCGGCTGCTGCTGAACACCGGATCGCCCGCCGCCAGTTCTTCGCCCAGATAGGCGGATGCAGCCTCCGCGGCATCGGCATCGAACGGCAACGCGTGGGACTGCGCATACGCCAGCAGCGTCTCGGCCATTTCTGTGCGCAACGCCAGACGCCCTTCGTCGGACCCCAGCAGGCGTGCCAGCGCCTCGGCGCCCACCTGCCGCGCCGGCCATTGCGCCACCGCTTCGCGCCGCTGCTCGGCGGCCCAGAACAGCAACGCCAGCGCACGCACCCGCGGTGCATGGCGCAGGCTGCCGGCCGCCTGCTGCAAAGGCAGTAGCGCACGCAGGATCAGTGCCGCATCGTGGTCATGGATGCCGCGCTCGTAGCCTTCGCGATAGCGTGGTGCGGCAAACGCACGCACGCGCTGATCCAGCGCTTCCGGGTTCGCGACGTCGTGCTGCAGCGCAGCCAGATCGAGGCCGTCGCGCGCCTCCTGCGCGGCCAGCAGCAGGCTGCCGGCCAGGTACTCGCCGCGATACAGCGTGGGCGATTCCGAGTCCAGGGTGACCGGCCAGAACGGCTTGAGTGCGTCCAGCTCCGGGTCGTGCAGGGTCTCCAGGAAGTCGGTGCCGGTCAGATGGATGGCCAACGTATCGCCACGCGGCAACAGGGTCAGGTCCAGTGCCTGCGTATTGACGCTGAAGCGATGGCGCGGGCCCAGCCGCACCACGTTGCCGCCGGCTTCGTACAGGTCACTGCGGTCGCGCAGCTGGCGCACCGCCTGGTCACGCACTCCCTTCAGCCGCGCCTCGATGTCGTCGGCCTTGACGTTGTCGTGCAGCGTGCGCAGGCGCTCGGCCAGCTCACGCAGCTTGAGGATCAGCGGATCGCCGGCAAAGAACGCGTTGAGCTCATCGGCGTTGGCGAAGCGCTCGGTGCGCCTGGCCAGGCCGTCGAGGATCCGATTGGCCGCATCCAGTACCGAACGCGCCTTGCGCTGGCGGTCATCCAGCAAGGCCTGCTTGTGCGTTTCGAAGGCCTCGACCAGCTCTTCGCGCTTGCTCAGGATGTCGCCGAGGAACTGCTCGTGTTCGCCGAACTGGCTCTCCAGTTCTTCCAGCTGGACCAGCAGGCGCGACAACTGCTCGTCGGCACGTTCGGGGTCGGTGGCCAGCGCCAGCGCGCTGGTGATCGACTGCGAGAACAGCGCGAACTGGGCGGCGAACTGCGCCACGGCCTCGGCCGAACCGAGTGACCTGCGGCGCTGGTCAGCACGCGCGCGCGCCTGGTTGAGGCGACCGTACAGCACCGAGATCGACTCGACCACGCGGGTGCGGGCAGTGGCATCGTCCACCTTCAGGCCGGCCATCAGCTCGGACAGCATGTCCAGGTCGGACGCCATGCCAAGCAGGCCTTCCAACTGCTCGTCCAGCTGGCGCGCCGTCTGTGCCTGCTGCGCGGCATCGTCCAGCGCCTGCAGGCGCGTGGCCAGCGGCGCCAGCGCCTCCTCGCCGGCGAGGAAGTCACCGGTGGCGGCGCCAACACGGTCCTGTGCCTCCACCAGTTCGACGGTCATCGTCTCGATGCGCGCGGTGTCGATGTAGCGCAGCTCGCGGAGGGTCAGCAGCCGCCCGCGCAATGCGGTGATCGCGTTGAGGGCCTCGACGAAGGCCTGCACCTCGCTCCAGTTCTGCGGTTGCAGCCGGCCCAGTAGCGCCTTGTGCGCGGCCTCGGCCTCCAGCATCGCCTGCGCCGATTGCTGACGGATCGACTGCACCTTCTCGTACTCGTCCAGCACCGATTCGCCGGTCGCGCTGATCTGCCGCAGCAGCGCCTCGGCGCCATCGCAGGCCGCGTCACCCAGCCAGTGGTGCGCATCGAACAGGCGCCGCGTATCGGCCACCAGGCGCTGGTAGCGCTGTACCGACACGTCCTGGCCATCGATCTCGCGCGCCAGGTTGAACAGGTTGGAAATGCCGCGCACCAGCTCGGCGTTGCCGATGCGGCCCATGAACGTATTGCCTGGCGGCCGGTTGGCGGCGAACTCGTCACTGCTGAACGGCGTCTGCCAGACCTGCATCGGATGGATGCGGGTCGGTTCGCTGCCCTCGGCATGGAACAGCACCATGCGCCCGTCCTGCATCAAGGCGTAGCCATGGCCGAACACCGGGTTCTGCAGCACGCGCTGGATGGTGTTGTAGACGAACAGCGCCGAGCGCCCGCCTTCGCGCTCGTAGAAGATGTACAGCACGTCCTCGCCGTTTGGCGAACGGATGCTGCGCTTGAACTGCATGCCGGCCATCGAGGCATCAAATGCCTTGTGCTCGCCGCCCTGCAGGTAATAGCCACCCGGGAAGATCACGCCATGGTCTTCGGGCAGCTGCACGCAGGCCTGCACGATCGCATCATTGCGCACGATGCCGCCGGTCAGCGTGTTGTAGATCAGGCCGCGCCATTCGGTCTCGCGGTACGGCAGCACCTTCAGCAATACCAGCGAGCCGACCCGGGCGAACTCGAACTGGGCGTCGTCCAGCGACTGCGTGCTGTCCTCCACGGGTTCACTGTAGATGCCCTGTCCGGTTTCGGTGTTGTTTTCGACCTTGATGGTGAGGTCGCCACCGGTGGTCTCAACGAACAGGGTGTCGAGGATGTTCAGGTGCGAGTGGCGGCCGTTGACCGCGAGGTCGCGGGTCGCCCGGGTCCATTCGAAGTCGAACGGCGGCGGCAGTGCGATATCGCGCTCACCGCGCGCATCCAGGTAAGTCAGCTCGCCCTCGCGCGACAGCGCCCAGCGGAACACGCGCACGTCGCTGCTGCGCTCGCCGATCTGGAACGAGGCCAGCAGCTTGTCGCCGACCACGATCAGCTGCAGCAGGCGCGCGTGCTTGTAGTAGGCATACAGCTCGTTGAAATCGTGCACGAAGCCGGGCTGGTCGAGGAAGCTGCCCTTCAGCTCGAGCGCAGCGACGTCGTAGCCGTCGTTGCCCTGCACCAGCCGGTACAGGCCGAACACATCTTCGATGCGGGTCTGGGTCTTCAACCCGATGAACACGTTGTAGCCGAACAGCAGGCGGTCCGGGCCCACCTGCACGATGTCACGGCCGACGCAGTTGTTGTCGCTGCGGATGCGGAAGCGCCCGACCACCTCCAGGCGGCTGTCGCCGAACTCGGCCAGGCGCTGGCGGTTGAGCGTTTCGGCCAGGCCCTGCAGGCGCTGGCCCTGCTCGGCCAGGCGGCGGCGCAGGACTTCGTAGGCGCCGCCCTGGGCGACAGCCTGGTCGACGGTGCTACCGCCGGCCTCCGGCGCAGTGGATTCGGCGGACGGATGGGTTTCAGACATCAGCAGGTTTCCGGCTCACGGGCGGACGGCCGCGGTTGCGGCCGGCGCGGGCGGGCGATGGCGGCGGCCATCGCCCGATGCATCAACGGGCGCTATCGACCACGGTAGCCGACACGGTCGGTACCGCTTCGGCATCCTCGGCGATCTGGCGCGGCGCCGGTTCGGCCACGGCCACGCCCAGGTAGCGCTGCATCAGCTCCTGCACGATCGGGCTCTTGCCGGCGAAGCCTTCGATCGACTTGCCCAGCGACACCGCCTTGACCAGGTTCTCGAACATGCCGCCGTCGCCACCGACCAGGTCGATATCGGCGTTGCGCAGCGCGCTGGCGATGACATTGGCGTTCTCGCGCGAGACTTCCTTGCCGGCTTCGATCGAGGCCAGCGCCTGCTTCAGGCTGTTGTCCAGCATCATGCGGAACTCTTCATGGCCACGTGCCTGGTCACTCAGCGAGGCGATGGCTTCGAACTTGCGCACCAGGCCCTCGGCCTCGGCCAGCAGCTTCTTCTGCACCACGCCGGCTTCGGCATTGCCCAGCGACTCGGTGGCGGTGGCACGGGCCAGGCCCATCTTTTCCTCGCCCTGTGCCTGCGCCTGCAGGGTCTCGGCCAGCACGCGGGCTTCGTTGCTGCCCTGCTTCAGGCTGGCTTCGGCCTTGGCTTCGATCACGCGGGCCTCGGCAATGCCGACCTTCTCGATGGCCAGCGCCGAAGCTTCACGCACCTGCGCTTCGGCCAGGCCCGGCGCTGCCTGTTCGGCACGCAGGGCATCGGCCAACAGGCGCTTGGCTTCGGCCTGCTTGCCGGCCGCTTCATGCTCGGCCTGGGCCAGCGTGGTCAGTTCCACCGCGCGATGCTTTGAAGCGGTCTCGCGCGCCTGCGCTTCCTTGACTTCGCGCACCAGCGCTTCCTGCGCCTTGGCCTCGGCTTCCAGGATCAGCACCTGCTTCTGGCGGTCGGCCTCGGAGACTTCGCGCACTTCCTTGATGCGCTCCTCTTCCTGCGCCACGGTCTTGTCGATGGAGATGCGTTCACGGGTGATGTTGGCCACGTCCATCTTGCCCTGCTCGACCACCTTGTCACGCTCCACGCCCTGCAGCTGCACTTCACGATCGGTGGTGACCTGCTCCAGCTGGCGTGCGCGCTCCACGCGCTCGGCCTCGATGGCCACGGCACGCTGGCGGTTCTGCTCGGCCACTTCCACTTCGCGCAGGCGGTTCTGGTCGCGGATCTCGATCAGCTGCTGCGCTTCGATGCGGGCGTTCTCGGACAGCTGGCGCTGCTCCTCCTGCACCTTGGCGGTCTCGGCCTCCTCGCGTGCACGGATGGTCTCGATCTCACGCTTCTGCCGCGCTTCGGCTTCGGCCTGCTGGCGTTCCAGGGCCAGCAGCGCTTCGCGCGCTTCCACGTTCTTCTTGGTGATGGCGAGCTTCTCGTTCTGCTCCAGCTCGTTAGTCACCACGTTCTGCGCGGCGGTCAATTCGGTGATCTTGCGGATGCCCTGCGCATCGAGAATGTTGAACTGGTCCAGCAGCGATTTCGGGGTCTGCTCCAGGTAGTCAATCGCCACGTCCTCAAGGACGTAGCCGTTCAGATCATTGCCGATCACCGCGATGATCTCGTCGCGGAACTCCTGGCGCTTCTCGAACAGTTCGGTGAAGTCGAACTTCTTGCCGACCGTCTTCAGCGCTTCGGAGAACTTGGCGTTGAACAGCTCGTCGACGGCATGCTTGTCCGATGCACGGTCGGCACCGATGGCCTTGGCCACCCGCAGCACGTCGGCCTGGGTCTCGTTGACCCGCAGGTAGAACGCCACGGCGATATCGGCACGCATGTTGTCGCGGCAGATCAGGCCTTCCTTGCCGCGGCGGTCGATCTGCAGCGTGATCAGGCTGATCCGCATCAGCTCGGCGCGGTACAGCACCGGGATGATCAGCGCACCGGTGAAGTGCACCTTGGGCGTGGAGCTCATGTCGTTGACGATCAGGGCCACGCCCTGGTCGACCTTGCGGTAGAAGGCCTTGAACAGGCCGGCCAGGCCGAGCAGTGCGACCAGCAGCACGGCTACGCCGATCAGGAAGGGGGCCATGGTTGCCAACGTCATCAGTGATTCTCCTTGTTGCCCGGAAGCAGGTTGTCCTGGAAGTCGAGGGCGACCGCGTCGGCGCGGACCACCCGGTAATGGTGTTGATCAGCCACGTGTTCGACCAGCACGATGCGCTCGCCACGCTGCAGTTCGATCTCGCTGCGCACCTGCAGCACCAGTCCGGCGCCGCCATCGTCGAAGGTGGCGTGGCCGCTGCGGGCATCCACCTTCGGCGAGGCAACCACGCCGGTACGCCCCAGCAGCGAGGCCTGCGCCACCGGGCGCAGGCGCAGCAGGAACCTGCGGACGGGGCGCAGCAGCAGCGCGGTGAACGGCACCGCCGGCAACGGCGCCAGAAGGGCCACGACCGCACCGATCGCCCAGCGCAGCAGGTCCGGCAGCGGCAACAGCACGAACAGATGGACGAAATAGGTGACGATCCAGGCGAAGAAACCCAGCAGCGTCACCACAAGCATGAGGGGAACCCCACCCAGGCCCCAGCGCGCCAGCAGCGCGGACAGTCCCTGCAGCTCATGTGGGTCGCCATGCAGCGCCCCATCGGCGCCGGCATCGCCAAACCCGTCGTCGACCAGGCCGAAGGCCGCCAGTGCCCAATACAGCACCGCCACCGCCAGCACGATGCTGTACGGCAGGGTCGGGAAACCGAACACGACGGTGAGGAACTCCTGCATCGCTTGCCTTCCTGGGCTGTGGGCGGCGGCCGCCCGTTCGGGGCGCGCCATGCACGTCCCGTCGATCCCCGCGCCGGCCCTCATGGCAGGCGCGCTTGGGTCCATCCTATGTGAAGAATGCGTGCAGGCTCAAATCCAGGTCCAGATCACGGCAAATAGTGACGACAATCACTCAAGAACCGTGCAATCGGCGCGGCGCACTTCCTCGACGAAAGTACGCATCCTGTAGCCGTCCTTGATGCCCGGCTCCAGTTCGATGCCGCTGGAGACATCCACGCCCCACGGCAGGGTGGCCAGCACCGCGTCGTAGACGTTTTCCGGGTTCAGGCCGCCGGCGAGCAGGAACGGGCGATGCAGGCCGGTCGGGATCCGGCCCCAGTCGAAGGCCACGCCGGTGCCGCCACCGCCGCCCGGGGCATGGCTGTCGAACAGGAAACCGGCGGCGCTGGGATAGCGCAGCTGCAGGGTGCGGGCGTTGATCTCTTCACGCCCGCCCATGGCGATCGCCTTCAGGTAGGGCATGTTGAAGCTGCGGCAGAAGCCCTCGTCTTCCTCGCCGTGGAACTGCAGCAGGGTCGGTCGTACCGTGCGCAGCACCTCGCGCACCTCTTCCTTGCTGTTGTTGCGGAACAGCGCCACCACGTCGACCATGGGCGCGATCGCCTGGCGCATCGCGCGCGCTTCGGCCGGAGCGACCCGGCGGCTGCTTTCACGGGCAAAGATGAAACCCACCGCGTCCACGCCCAGCTCACCGGCCAGGCGGACGTCGCCGGCCCGGGTCATGCCACAGAACTTGATGCGTGTGCGGTAGTAGGAGCGGCTCATAGCGTGACCTCGGCGGGCAGGTGCCAGTTGTCGGGGTACAGGGGCCCAAGGAACACCAGGCCCTGCGGCGGTGCGGTGGGACCGGCTACGGTGCGATCGCGCCCGGCCAGCAGTTCGGCGATCCATTCCACCGGCTTCTCGCCACTGCCCACCAGGATCAGCGATCCGACGATATTGCGGACCATGTGATGAAGGAATGCATTGCCCTGCACGGCAACCTCGATCACCTCGCCCTGGCGGCTGACCTGCAGTGACTGCAGCTCACGCCGGGCGTGCAGCGCCTGGCACTGCACCGAACGGAACGCACTGAAGTCGTTCTCACCGAGCAGGGCCTGCCCGGCGGCGTGCATCAGGGTCTCGTCCAGCGCGCGGCGCTCCCAGCTCAAGGTCTGCCGGTCCAGCGCGGGCCGCACTTCGCGGTTGAGCAGGCGGTAGCGGTAGCGACGTGCGCGCGCGGAGAAACGCGCGTGGAAATCCCCGGCCACCGGCACGCACCAGCGCACTGCGATCGAGCGCGGCAGGCGGGTGGTAGTGCCCAGCATCCACGCGCGCGGATCGCGCACCACGTCGGTATCGAAATGCACGACCTGGCACTGGCCGTGCACGCCGGCATCGGTGCGGCCGGCACAGACCACCTGCAGCGGCGAATCGGCCACCGACGACAGGGCCTGCTCAAGGCTGGCCTGCACGCTCGGGCCGCCCTCGCCCAGGTTCTGCCAGCCCCTGAAATCGCTGCCGTCGTACTCGACGCCAAGCGCGTAACGCATGTGCTACCTCAGATATTGCGGGAGGGGCGGCGCTCAGGCCGGATCGCGTTCGGACCACACCGCCAGTTCGTTGCCGCCGGGCTCGACGAACTGGAAACGGCTGCCGCCGGGGAAGGAAAACACCGGCCGCACGATCTCACCGCCAGCGTCAAGCACCGCCGTTTCGATCGGTGCCAGCTGGTCAGCGTACAGCACCAGCAGTGGCGCACCGGCATCGCTGGCCCGCAGCGGCTGGCCGCGGAAGAAGCCGCCCTGCAGGCGGCCGTCGTCGAACGCGGTGTAGTCGCTGCCATAGTCTACGAACGACCAGCCGAACGCCTTCTCGAAGAAGGCGCGGCTGGCCGCAGGATCCGTGGAAGCGAATTCAACGTAGTCGATGCGGCGCTCGCGGCTCATGACGGGGTCCTTGTCGGCAGGGTCGATCACGGCAGGCGGGCCAGCAGTTCGCGGGCCTGGGCCTGGCAGTGCAGGTCGCCGCCCTCGGCCACTTCCTGCAGCAACGTTCGCGCGGTCTGGGCATCGCCCAGGTCGAGGTAGGCGATGGCCAGCTCAAGGCGCTCCTGCCCGGCGCGCGGCGCCCAGCCGGCATCGCCGGCCGGCGCCGCAGTACCGTCTTCATGCGGCGCTGCGGCCAGCGCGTCGTGCGGCGCTGCGCCTGAAGCCTCGCCGTCAGGGTGCTCGGCCGGCAGGTCGAACACGCCGCGGAACTGCGGCTGCTGTTCGGCATGCAGCGCGTAGTCCGGCACTGCCACCTCGCCGGGGGCCGCCTGCGCGAGCGGCTCATCCTGCGCTGCGGCGGCCGGCGTGGGATCCTCCTGCGTGGGCACCGGCTCGTCCCAGCGCGGCAGGTCGGTCACTGCCTCGGGCAGCTCCACTACTTCGTCATCGCGCAGCGTCTGCGCCTGCCAGTCAGCCTGGGCGGCGACGTCGGCGACCGGTTCGGCAGCCACGTCATCCTGCCCCCCGGTTTCGCTCGCCCAAGCCGGCATCGCCGGCTCCTGGCGGCCCGCTTCGGGCACCACCGACGACCACGAGGACTGCTCGGCCAGGGTATCCAGCGCCGCGCCCGCCGGTACCGCAGCGGTCAGACCGGCGGCATCGTCTTCGTCGCGCAGCGGCGGCAGCGGCGATGGCTTGCGACGACGCAGCAGCCAGGCTGCACCGGCCGCCAGCAGCAGCACCGGCAGCCCCAGCCAGTACCACGGCGTTGCCGCATCGCGGGTATCCGGTACCTGTGCCAGGCGCTGCTGCGCGGCGGCCAGGTCGTTGTCCTTCATCGCGATCAGCGACTGCTGCTGTTCCTTGAGTTTTTCCAGGTCGGCGACGCGCTGCTTCAGCTCGCCAATCTCGGCATCGCGGGTCGCGATGTCCTCGCGTGCCTGGCGCAGTTGTTCGTTGCCCAGCATGTCACCCTCGCTGCCGGCTCCAGTGCCGGTGGTTGTGCCCGCGCGCGCGGCGTCGGAAGCCAGCGCCGGGGCGATTTCAAGTCGTGCCCCATTGGCCGCGGCCGGGGAAGAAGCGTTCGTGGTTGCCGCCGCGGCCACCGGGGCGACGGTACCCGCCGGTTGCGGCACGGTGCGCGCCTGCCGCCACTGCGCTGCATGCTCGCGCACCAGCGCTGCGGCCTCGGCGGCATCGACCGCCGCCAGTGCATCGCTGCCGGGCATGCGCAGTACGGCGCCTTGCTTGAGCAGGTTGACGTTGCCGCGGATGAAGGCCTCCGGGTTGGCCCGCAGCAGGGCGATCATCGCGCGGTCGCGGCTGACCTGGTTGCCGCGGGCCACCGCGCTGGCGATCTGCGACAGGGTCTGCCCACGCTGGACGATGACGCTGCCATCGGCTGCCTGCGCGGCAGCGGGTGCATCCCCTGCACGCGGGCGAGCCGATGCAGGTGCCGGCGCTGCCGCAGTGGACGGCGCAGGTGCGCTTGCGCTCTCCGCAGCGGCCGGCGCCGGTGCAACGTCTCGCACGATGGTGTTGGAGAGGGTACCGGCCGGCGCGACGATTTCCGGTTCGGCCACCGCCAGTGCGCTGGAGGGCGCATCGACCAGCGCCGAGTATTCGCGCACCAGGCGGCCCTGGCCCCAGTCGGCCTCGATCAGGAAGCTCAGCGACGGGGTTTCGACCGGCGTCTGCGAGGTCACCCGCACCACCGCCCTGCCCTGCGCATTGCGGGTCAGTTCGAACTGCAGCTCGCTGACCAGCCCGGCCGGCCGCTGCAGGCCAACGCGTTCGAAGGTGACCGCAGAGGCCAGCGCGACGCGCAGGTTCTCCAGTTCGGATGGATCGGCCGAGACTACCGGGATTTCGGCCAGCAGGGGCTGGCCTGGCTTGGACAGGACACGGATGTCACCCAAGCCCAGGGCAAGCGCCGAACTGCTGGCCAGGGCCAGCAGCGCGGTGGAAAGATAGAGGAGCGGGCGCTTTGCGCCCCTGGCCCGTTTATTCATGGGCGACACTATAAAGCGTGCGCACCGGGGTCCGCACCCACCGAGGGGACCTTCGGTAGCGCCGGCCACTGGCCGGCAGCACCACATGCCCATCACGGCAATGCCGGCCAGCGGCCGGCACTACCGGTCAGGCAACCACGGTGATCAACGCTGTTCGGCGGCGACCAGCTCGGCCAGCTGCACGGCGTTCAGGGCAGCGCCCTTGCGCACGTTGTCCGACACGATCCACAGGTTCAGGCCACGCGGGTGCGACAGGTCCTCGCGGATGCGGCCGACGTACACCGCGTCCGTGCCCGAGGCGTGGGTGACCGGGGTTGGGTAACCACCGGCCTCGTGACGATCCACCACTTCGATGCCCGGCGACTGCTCCAGCAGCGCGCGCGCTTCAGCGACGGTGACCTTGTCGCGGGTCTCGATCGCCACCGACTCGGAGTGGCCGTAGAACACCGGCACGCGCACCGCGGTCGGGTTCACCAGGATGCTGTCGTCACCGAGGATCTTGCGGGTCTCCCAGATCAGCTTCATCTCTTCCTTGGTGAAGCCATTGTCCTGGAAGTCATCGATGTGCGGGATCAGGTTGAAGGCGATCTGCACCGGGAAGCGCTGCGGATCGATCTCCTGGAAGCTGAGCAGCTGGCCGGTCTGCTTGCCCAGTTCCTCCATCGCCGAGCGGCCACCGCCGGACACCGACTGGTAGGTGGACACATTGATGCGCTCGATGCCGTACTTGCGGTGCAGCGGCGCCAGCGCCACCAGCATCTGCATGGTCGAGCAGTTCGGGTTGGCGATGATGCCGCGCGGACGGTTGGCGACCTGTTCCGGGTTGACCTCGGACACCACCAGCGGCACGTCATCGTCGTAACGGAACGCCGAGGAGTTGTCGATCACCACCGCACCGGCGGCGGCGAACCTCGGTGCGTATTCCTTGGACACGCTGCCGCCAGCCGAGAACAGCGCGATCTCGACACCGGTCGGATCGAAGGTGGCCAGGTCCTGGACCTTGACCTTCTGGCCGTTGAATTCAATCTCGCCACCAGCCGAACGCTCGGAGGCGAGGACGCTCAGGGTGCCGACCGGGAAATCACGCTCGGCCAGGATCGACAACATGGTCTCGCCAACGGCGCCGGTGGCACCGACGACGGCGACGTGGAAACTGCGCTGTGCATTGCTCATGGGGAACTCTCACGAAAACGGGAATGGGGGAAAACACGCACGACAGCTGGGTTCGGGGAACCTCCTCAAGCGGGGCGCGCGGAGGTTCCCTATCGTTTCCCGGTTTTTTTGCCCAGCATCACGCGCGCGGCCATCGCCGCGTCAGCGTTGATCGAGCTCGGCATGCGCGACGGGCCGCCGTCCAGGCCGAGCCCGGCAGCCAGATTATCCACGGCCAGCTGTACCATCGCCGTGCGCGTGGCCAGCGAGGCGCTGCCGATATGCGGCGTGAGCACCACGTTGCGCAGCGCCAGCAGCTCCGGGCGCACCTTCGGCTCGCCCTCGTACACATCCAGGCCAGCGGCCGCCAGGTGGCCGTTGGCCAGTGCGTCGGCCAGCGCCAGTTCGTCGACGATGCCGCCGCGGGCGATGTTCACCAGGGTTGCCGTCGGCTTCATCTTCGCCAGCGCAGCTGCGTCGATGATGTGATGCGAGGCCGGCGTGTAGGGCAGCACCGTTACCAGATGGTCGGACTGTGCCAGCAGTGTATCCAGGTCCACGTAGGTCGCGCGGAGCGACGCCTCGGTGTCGGCCGGCAACCGTGAACGGTTGTGGTACAGCACCTTCATGCCGAAACCGTGCGCGCCGCGGCGGGCGATGCCCTGGCCGATGCGGCCCATGCCAAGGATGCCCAGCGTGCTGCCATGGACATCCGCGCCCAGCATGGTCTGGAACGACCACTGCTGCCACTGCCCTTCACGCAGCCAGCGCTCGGACTCGGTGATCCGGCGCGCGGTTGCCATCAGCAGCGCGAAACCGAGATCGGCGGTGGTTTCGGTCAACACGTCCGGCGTGTTGCTGGCCAGGATGCCGGCCGCGCTGAGCGCGTCGACATCCAGGTTGTTGTAGCCGACGCCGACATTGGCGATCACCTGCAGCTGCGTGGCATCGGCCACCTGCGCCGCACCGATGCGCTCGTTGAGGGTGATGATCGCGCCGTCGGAGCTGGCCAGCTGTGCGGCGATCTGGTCCGGCGACCAGGCGGTGACGGTGTCGGTGCTGCGCAGCTGCACGCGATCGCGCAGCGGCGCGATGGCCGCCTCGATCAGCGGCTGGCTCACCCACACGGTCGGCCGCGTGTCAGCCATCGATCTGCCCGGGAATGCGCGGGGTGATCGTGCCGACATCGCCGCACTGCGCGCGATGACGCAGCGCCTGGTCCATCAGCACCAGCGCCACCATCGCCTCGGCGATGGGCGTGGCGCGGATGCCGACGCAGGGATCGTGGCGGCCGATGGTGACCACCTCGACCACGTTGCCGGCCGTATCCAGCGACGGGCCCGGCAGGCGCAGGCTGGACGTCGGCTTCAGGGCGATCGACGCGACGACCGGCTGACCGGTGGAGATGCCACCGAGGATGCCGCCGGCATGGTTGCTGGCGAAGCCCTGCGGCGTCAGCAGGTCACGGTGCTCGGTGCCCTTCTGCGCGGCGCTGGCGAATCCGTCGCCGATCTCCACGCCCTTCACCGCATTGATGCTCATCAGCGCAGCGGCCAGTTCGCCGTCAAGCTTGCCGTAGATCGGCTCGCCCCAGCCCGGCGGCACGTTGTCGGCGACCACGTCCACGCGCGCACCGACCGAGTCGCCAGACTTGCGCAGCGCATCCATGTACGCCTCCAGCTCCGGCACCTGTGCGGCGTGCGGCCAGAAGAACGGATTGTCTTCCACCGCCGACCAGTCGAAACCGGCCGGGGTGATGTCGCCCAGCTGCGACAGGTAGCCACGCACGGTAACGCCGAAACGCTCGGCCAGCCACTTCTTGGCGACCACGCCGGCGGCCACGCGCATGGTGGTCTCGCGTGCCGAGGAACGGCCACCGCCACGCGGATCGCGGATGCCGTACTTGTGCCAGTAACTGTAGTCAGCATGGCCCGGGCGGAACTGCTGGCCGATATTGGCGTAATCCTTGCTGCGCTGGTCGGTGTTGCGGATCAGCAGCGCGATCGGGGTGCCGGTGGTCAGGCCCTCGTATACGCCGGACAGGATCTCGACCTCGTCGGCCTCGCGCCGCGCGGAAGTGTGCCGGCTCTTGCCAGTCGCACGGCGCTGCAGGTCGTGGGCGAATTCGGTCGCGTCCAGCGCCAGCCCCGGAGGGCAGCCATCAATCACGCAGCCGATGGCCGGCCCGTGCGACTCGCCGAACGTGGTGACGGTGAACAGCTTGCCGAACGAATTGGAGCTCACGGGCGCTGCGCCGCCAGTTCGGTGATGCGTGCGCTGTGGGCGATCAGCTCGCGGCATTCGACCGCGAAGATGCCCATCTGGCCGACCTTGAACTCGATCCAGGAAAAATCGACTTCCGGCAGCAGCTTGACCAGATGCTGTTCGGACTCACCCACTTCACAGATCAGCAGACCGTCTTCGCTCAGGTGCAGCGGGGCATCGCGCAGGATCTTCAGCACCAGGTCCAGGCCATCGTCACCGGCACGCAGGCCCATTTCCGGCTCGTAGGAATATTCCTGCGGCAGGGCATCAGTCTCGTCGTTGGTGACGTACGGCGGGTTGGTGACGATCAGGTCGTAGTGGCGGCCGGTCAGACCATTGAACAGGTCCGACTTGATCAGGGTGACGTTGTGCGCCTGCAGGCGCTCCTTGTTCTCCTCGGCCAGCGACAGTGCGTCGTCACTCAGGTCGACGCCGTCCACTTCCCAGTTCGGGTAGTAGTGGCCCATGGCGATGGCGATGCAGCCCGAACCGGTGCAAAGATCCAGCGCGCGGCTGACATCGCGGCCGGCCAGCCACGGTTCGAAACCACATTCGATCAGTTCGGCGATCGGCGAGCGCGGCACCAGCGCGCGCGTGTCACTCTTGAAGCTCAGGCCGGCGAACCAGGCCTCACCGGTCAGGTAGGCAGCGGGGATGCGTTCGTCGATGCGACGCTGGAACAGTTCCAGCACGCGCAGCTTTTCGGCCTGCAGCAGGCGTGCCTGGCCGTAGGCCGGGCCGAGGTCGTGCGGCAGGTGCAGGCTGTGCAGCACCAGTTGGGTGGCCTCGTCCAGCGCATTGTCGTAGCTGTGCCCGAAGGTCAGCCCGGCTTCGTTGAAACGGCTGGTGCCGTAGCGGATCAGATCGATGATCGTATGGAGTTCGGCGGCCGTTTCAGCGGTCATGGCGGTACTGCGGGCAAAGTGGCCCCCGATTATAGGGGCTGGCGCCCGCGGCGGCATCCGTTGCGGCGGAAACGATCGGGCCACAGCCGGTATGATGGAGCCCATTTCGCGTGGGAGCCCCCATGTTCAATCGCAATGCCGGCATCATCCTGCTGATCGCCCTGGCGGCGGGGCTTGGCCTGCTCGCCGCCCAGCAGGTGTTCGCGCCGAAGCCGCCGGCCAACGCCCCGGCCACCGAAGCGATCACCCTGTACCCGCAGCCGCGTGAACTGCCCGACTTCAACCTGGCCCAGTCCGACGGCACCCGCCTGATCCCGGGCGAACTGAAGGGCCACTGGACCCTGGTGTTCCTGGGCTTCACCTTCTGCCCGGACGTCTGCCCGACCACCCTGGCCGAGCTGGCCGGCGCGCAGAACCAGTGGGAGGCCCTGCCCGATGGCCTGCGCCCGCGCGTGCTGTTCATCTCGGTCGACCCGGACCGCGACAGCGCCACCCGCCTGGGCGAGTACGTGCACGGCTTCCATAAGGGCACCCTGGCCGCCACCGCCGATATCCCCTCGCTGGAGCGCTTCGCCACCTCGCTGGGTTTCGTGTTCCAGAAAGTGCCGGGCAAGCATTTCGACGAAAACCCCGAGGATTACACCGTCGAGCATTCGGCCAGCCTGGCCGTGCTCGACCCGCAGGGCCGCCTTGCCGGCCTGGTGCGCCCCCCGTTCAATGCGCCGGCGATCGCCCGCGACCTGCAGAAGCTGACCGAGAAAACCGCCCCATGAGCCTCACCACCGCCCTGACGTACGCCCTGCCCCATCGCCTGCTGTCCTCGATGGCACGCTCGCTGGCGTACTCGGACGATCCGCGCGTGTCGCGCTGGCTGATCGACACCGTCACCCGCAAGTTCAACGTCAACCTGGACGAAGCGGCCAACCCGGACCCGCGCAGCTATGCGACCTTCAACCAGTTCTTCACCCGCGCGCTGAAGCCGGGCGCGCGCGTGGCCGATGCCGATCCGCGCAGCCTGGTGATGCCGGCCGACGGCCGCATCAGCCAGCTGGGGAAGATCGAGGCCGGCCGCATCTTCCAGGCCAAGGGCCAGTCGTTCACCGCCGCCGAGCTGCTGGGCAGCGACGAGGATGCCAAGCCGTACAACGACGGTCTGTACGCCACCGTGTACCTGTCACCGCGCGACTACCACCGCGTGCACATGCCGTGGACCGGCACCCTGCGTGAAACCGTGCACGTGCCAGGACGCCTGTTCAGTGTCGGTCCTGCGGCCGTCAACGGGGTGCCGCGCCTGTTCGCCCGCAACGAGCGCCTGGTCTGCCACTTCGACACCAGCTTCGGCCCGATGGTCAGCGTGATGGTCGGCGCGCTGCTGGTATCCGGCGTGGAAACCGTGTGGAGCGGCGAGGAGATCCCGGCCTACGGCGATCGCATCACCCGCAAGGACTACCGCGGCCAGGGCATCAAGCTGGAGCGTTTCGCCGAGATGGCACGCTTCAATTACGGCTCGACCGTGGTGGTGCTGCTGCCGCCGGGCGTAGCCGAATTCGCCCCGCAGCTGGGCGCCGAAAGCCCTGTGCAGCTGGGCCAGGCCCTGGCAAAGCTGCGCTGACCGTAGATCCACGCGACGCGTGGATGGATTCAACGGAATGCCGGCCAGCGGCCGGCACTACCGGGTCTGTAGAGCCGAGCACGGGCTCGGCTCTACAGTCAGAAGCGGATTACTGCAGGACCGGTGCTGGGCCGACGTCCATGCCGTCGTAGTCTTCCACGCCGTGCTCCGCGGCCAGCGCCGCGAATTCCTGGTTGCGGCGGTCCAGCGAGGCTTCGTCGTGGATTTCCACGCGCTCCACGTGCAGCACGTGGAACGGCGCGTCGCCCTCTTCCGGTTCCTGCTCGAAGAGTTCCACGAAGGTGTAGCCCTGTGCCTGCAGGTGCTGGGCCAGCGCCTGCAGCGGCTCGGCACTGGCGTGGACGAAGAAATACCCCCACAGCAACGGGCCGTTGATGTCCCAGTCGGTGTTCTCGCGGAGGTTGGCGAACAGGTTGCGGGTGGCTTCGAGGTCCATACGGATTCCAGTGGTCTTGGGAATTACTTGTCGCAGCCCTGCAGCTTCAGCGTCTGGCCCTGGCGCAGGCTGTAGGCCGGCGCCTTCAGGCCGTTGGCGCGGGCCAGGGTCGGCAGGTCGCACTGGAACTTCGCGGCGATGGCGCCCAGGGTCTCCCCCCGACCCACCTTGTGGCTGCGCGCCGGCTTCGGCCGGGCGGCCGGCGCCGGGCGCGGTGCCGCCACTGCAGCCACCGGTGCGGTCGGCACGCTGGTGGATGCAGCCGCGTCGGCCACCGGCACCACACCACCCACCGCCACGCTGCCGGTATAGCTCGCCGCGGTCGGGCGCTTGATCGCCGCGTTGAGATCAGCGGTGATCAGCGTGCGGGCGAGGTCGGCACGCGGACCACTGACACAGTTGCGCTGGTACAGGCCGGCGATGCGGGTGGTGGCGTTGATCAGCGTACCGGCCGGAATCCAGCCATCGGCCTCATAGCGCGGGTTGAGGTTGCGCAGCGCACGCATGTAGCCATCGCGGGTACCGTGGCTGCCCAGGCAGATGGTCAATTCATAGATGGTGGTGGACTTTGCCAGCCGCAGCGTGGCCGGCTGCGCGCTGATCTTCGGGAACTCCACGCCGTACTGCTGCGGGTGCAGGAAGATCCAGGCCGCGGCAATCACCATCGGCACGTAGTCCTTGGTCTCGCCCGGGAACTGGTTGTAGACACTGTCGGTCCAGAAGCTCTGGCCGGCGCTCTGCTTGAACACGCGCGCGGCACGGCCTTCGCCACCGTTGTAGGCGGCCACCGACATTTCCACGTTGTTGTTCAGTTCGCGCAGGCGCTCGTTGAGGTAGCTGGCGCTGGCTTCAGCGGCGCTGCGCGCGTCGAAGCGGGTATCGAAGCCGGTGCCGTCCGGGCCCAGGCCGAAACGGCGGCCGGTGGCCGGCATGAACTGCATCAGGCCGGCGGCGCCGGCGCGCGAGGAAGCATGCACACGGCCGTTGGATTCCTTGGCCATGATCCCGAACAGCAGCGCCTCGGGCAGGCCGCGCTTTTCCCACTCCGGCCACATCACCGCGCGCAGGTTCTGGTAATTCTCGTAGCTGGTCAGCAGCGCCGGGCGCATGTCGGTCAGCCAGCGACGGATGCCGGCCTGCACCGCCGGGTTGTACTCGACCATGCTGTCGAAGGCGTGCCGCTTGTCGTTCAACAGCGCGGCAGCGCGCGCGGCCTCGGGCACGTCGGCGGTGAGGGGGCCGATGTGGTCCGGGTCGGCTTCCAGACGGTCACCGCCCTCATCGGCCACGTCATCGCTGGCGGCGGCATCGGCGTCGTGCTTGAGCAGGCGCTTGTAGCTGGCCAGCAGGGTCCCCATCTGGCAGCCCTTCTGCTTGACGCAGTCGTTGAGGACATCTTCCATGTCCTCCAGCGCGGCATCGGCTTCGTTGCTGCCCTTGGGATCGGCGTTGGCGACCAGCAGCAGGGCATCGCCGTAGCGCTTTTCGGCGGCGGTCATGCGCTGCTGCAGCGCATCCACCTTCACCTTGTCCCGGGCCGAAACCCGCTGTGCGTGGGCGTCGGGCGCCAGGGAAACCAGGCCGGCCAGGGCCAGCAGCGGCCAACCGCGGGAAATCAGGACAGGAACGGGCATTGATGGCACTGTGTGCGAAACAGGCAGGCAGAGTAGCGGCGCCGCCAAGGTCCGGGCAAGCCGACCTTCGGACCGTCACTGCCGGCGGTTAACATTGGGCTATTCATCACAAGGGCTGGACCATGGATCCGATTCTGCTCGGCAAAGGCATTACCGACGATGTTGCCGTCACCCTGCTGCCGAAACTCGGCAACCGCCACGGCCTGGTGGCCGGCGCCACCGGTACCGGCAAGACCGTGACCCTGATGACCCTGGCCGAGGGCTTCTCGCGACGGGGCGTGCCGGTGTTCCTGGCCGATGTGAAGGGCGATGTCTCCGGCCTGGCCGTGCCCGGCACCGGTGCAGAAAACCTGCTCCAGCGTGCCGCCGAGATCGGCTTGGCCGACTATGCGCCGGCCGCCAGCCCCACCATCTTCTGGGACCTGTACGGCAAACTGGGCCACCCGGTGCGCACCACGGTCAGCGAGATGGGCCCGACCCTGCTGTCGCGCATCCTCGAATTGAACGACACCCAGGCCGGGGTACTCGACATCGTATTCAAGCTGGCCGACGACCGCGGCCTGCTGCTGCTGGACATGGACGACCTGCGCGCCCTGCTCGGCCTGGTTGCCGAGGAGCGCAAGGACATTTCCACCGAGTACGGCCTGGTCAGTGCGCAGTCGATCGCGGCGATCCAGCGTTCGGTGCTGCGCCTGGCGCAGGACGGTGGCGAGAATTTCTTCGGCGAACCGGCACTTGAACTGGCCGACATCATGCGGGTCAACCACGACGGCCGCGGCATGATCGGCATCCTCGCCGCCGACCAGCTGGTGCTCAAGCCCAAGCTCTATTCCACTTTCCTGCTGTGGCTGCTGTCGGAACTGTTCGAGCAGCTGCCGGAAGTGGGCGACCTGGACAAGCCGAAGCTGGTCTTCATCTTCGACGAAGCGCACCTGCTGTTCGATGATGCACCGCCGTCGCTGGTGCAGCGCATCGAGCAGGTGGTGCGCCTGATCCGCTCCAAGGGCGTGGGCGTGTACTTCTGCTCGCAGTTCCCCGACGACGTGCCGGGCAACATTCTCGGCCAGCTGGGCAATCGCGTTCAGCACGCACTGCGTGCGTTCACCCCGCGCGACCAGAAGGCGGTGAAAACCGCGGCCGAGACGTTCGTGCCGAATCCGAAGCTGGACGTGGCCAAGGTGCTGAGCCAGCTCGGCACCGGCGAGGCACTGGTATCCACGCTGCAGGACAAGGGCGTGCCGACGCCCGTGCAGCAGACGTTGATCGCGCCGCCGCGCTGCCGGATGGGACCGATCACCGAGGCCGAGCGTGCACAGGTACGCGCCGGCAGCCCGGTCGGCAGCCGCTACGACACCGCGATCAACCGCGAATCGGCCGCCGAACTGCTGGCCCAGCGCGCGCAGAAGAGCATCGAGCAGGCACAGGCGCCGGCCGCGCGCAGCCGCGAGCAGGACGAAGCTCAGGAAGGGGGTTTCGGCCAGGCCATCAAGGACGCGATCTTCGGCACCAAGCGCCGCCAGGGCATGATCGAAACCATGGCCAAGCAGACCACGCGCACTGTCGGCACCAAACTGGGCAACCAGATCGTGCGCGGCATCCTCGGTGGCATCTTCGGCGGCAAGCGCTAGCTGCCCCTGCTGGGGTCAGAGCCCTTTCCGCTGGAAAGGGATCTGACCCTGCTCTCTCATTCGTCATCCAGAAAAGAAGTCGTATTGCATGTCCCGTTGGCGTCCCCCCGCAGAAAAAAGCACCGCCCTGATCACCGCTTCCGGGCATGCGCGACTGAAGGCCGAGCTGGATGAGCTATGGCGCGTGCGCCGCCCGGAAGTGGTGAAAGCGCTCGCCGCCGCTGCAGCAGAAGGCGACCGTTCCGAAAACGCCGAGTACACCTACCGCAAGAAGCAACTGGGCGAGATCGACCGCCGCGTGCGCTACCTGACCAAGCGGTTGGAATCGCTGCGCGTGGTCGATACGACGCCAACCGATCCGCTCGCAGTGTTCTTCGGCGCGTGGGTGGAACTGGAGAACGTGGACAGCGGCGACACCAGCCGCTATCGCATTGTCGGCCCGGATGAGACCGATGCGGGCCTGGGCTGGATCAGCATCGATTCCCCCCTGGCGCGTGCGCTGCTGAAGAAGCGGCTGGATGATGAGTTCTCGGTGGAGCTGCCCGGCGGGCAGTTCACCTTTGCAGTGATCGGCGTGGAGTACGAGCCTGTGTAGCGTCGAGCCATGCCCGACCTCGCCGCCGTTGTAGAGCCGAGCCCATGCTCGGCTGATGGGCAACGCAGCCGAGCATGGGCTCGGCTCTACAACGGTGGCGGGTACGTGCGCCCTGCACGCAGCGGGCGGAAATAGTCGGCATTGCGGTAGAAGGTAGAATCCTGCACGTCGTGCCAGCCTGGGATTCCAGCCAACGGCAGCGGACGCAGCTGCAGCGGATCGGTCACCGCCCTGCCCTCGGCAATGGCAGCGCTCACCACGTCGATACAGGCGGCTTCGACATCGCCCTGCACCACCACGCACTTGCCGACCAGCAATCGCCCCGGCAGCAGTGCCTGTTCCATCAGCGCATGCCCGAATACCACAGTGATGGCGATGTCACCGGTCTGCCAGTTCACCGGCTCAAACAACGCGGGCCAGTCGTGTGCATCCCAGGCAGCCAGCAGTGAGTCATCGCGCACACGCACGATCACGCCGGTTTCGTCGAACTGGGTCAAGGCGGCCTGCGCGCGGTTGCGCTGGCCGGGTGGCATCGCCTCGATATGCAGGCACTGCCGCACGTTGAGCGCGCGCTTCAGCTGCGGCTGTGAGGCCCACACCAGCGCATTGAACAGGTCGTGCCAGTTGCCGGCACGGGTGGCGATGCGTCCCTGCGCGATACGCGCCTCATAATGCAGGCCATCGGCCAGCAACGCGGCGTCCTGTTCAACCAGGCGCTTGCCAGGCACGGCCAGACGTGCATCGAGCGCCGCGATGGACGGCCACGCGGTGCCGTCCAGCAGGTCACGGAAGTCCTGAAGTCCGGCAAACAGCGGATGCTCGAACTGCCGTGCAGCTACCGCCGCACGTGGCGGCGGTACGAAGCGTCGTGAACCGCCGCCGTTGCCGGTGGCGGCCGTCGCTGCGGTCACAGCACCTTGAGGTCGAACGCCGGACGGGGGGCGGCCGTCAGCGCGTCACCATACAGGTCGTGCTCGTCGCTCTCGGTGATCTCCACCTCGACGAATTCGCCCACGCGCAGCGGCACCTGGTCGGCATTCTGGATGTGCACCAGGCCGTCGATCTCCGGGGCATCGGCCTTGGAACGGGCCACGGCGATGTCGCCTTCGATGGCGTCGACCAGGCACTGCTGCACGGTGCCGATCTTGGCCTCAAGGCGTGCAGCGGAAATCTGCGCCTGCTTCTCCATGAAGCGGGCCAGACGCTCCTGCTTCACTTCCTCCGGCACAGCATCGGGCAGATCGTTGGCGGTCGCCCCTTCAACCGGCGAATAGGCGAACGCACCCACGCGATCCAGCTGCGCTTCGTCAAGGAACGACAGCAGTTCCTCGAACTCGGCTTCGGTCTCGCCGGGGAAGCCGACGATGAAGGTCGAACGCACAGTGATGTCCGGCGCGATACGGCGCCAGTTCTGCACGCGCTCCAGGGTCTTCTCCACCGCGCCGGGGCGCTTCATCAGGCGCAGGATGCGCGGGCTGGCGTGCTGGAACGGAATGTCCAGGTACGGCAGGATGCGGTTTTCGGCCATCAGCGGCACCACCTCGTCCACGTGCGGATACGGGTACACGTAGTGCATGCGCACCCATGCATCCAGCTCCGACAGGCCTTCGCACAGCGCCTTCAAACGGGTCTGGTAGGCCTTGTCGCGCCACATCTTTTCGGCGTACTTCACGTCCACGCCATAGGCCGAGGTGTCCTGCGACACCACCAGCAGCTCACGCACGCCGCCACGCACCAGGCGCTCGGCTTCACGCAGCACCTCGTCCACCGGGCGCGAAACCAGCTTGCCGCGCATCGACGGAATGATGCAGAAGCTGCATTTGTGGTTGCAGCCTTCGGAAATCTTCAGGTACGCGTAGTGGCGCGGGGTCAGCTTGATACCGTAGTCGGGCACCAGGTCCACGAACGGATCGTGCTTGGGCGGCAGTGCTTCATGCACCGCTTCCATCACGCTCTGGTAATCCTGCGGGCCGGACACCGCCAGCACGTTGGGGTACGCCTCGCGGATCTGCTCCGGGCGCTTGCCCAGGCAGCCGGTGACGATGACCTTGCCGTTCTGGTTCATCGCTTCGCCAATCGCGTCCAGCGACTCGGTCACCGCAGAATCGATGAAGCCGCAGGTGTTGACCACCACCACGTCGGCCGAATCGTAGGACGGGACGATGTCGTAGCCTTCCGAACGGAGCTGGGTGAGGATGCGCTCGGAATCGACGAGGGCCTTCGGGCAGCCAAGGCTGACGAAGCCGACTTTGGGGTTCAGCTGGGACATGGAATCGCGGGACTCTGGGGGCCTGGGCCCCTGCCGTCGTGGCAGGGGTTCCTGGGGGCCGGGGCCTGAAAGGGCGCCAGTATACCGGGGTTGGCGGCCGCGCTCTGAATGGCCAGCCGCCCGATCCCGCACAGCCGCTGACATCGCGCTAACCCATGCAGCACCGACAATGCCGTTCTGTTCCCCACAACGAGATGGAAACGATGGCCGAGTGGATCACCCTGGATACGCATCACGGCCCGGTACGGGCCTGGCAGGCCCTGCCGGAGGGTACCGCGCGCGGCGGCCTGGTGGTGGTGCAGGAAATCTTCGGCGCCAATCCGCATATTCGCAGCGTGGCCGAACGCTTCGCGGCGGAAGGCTATGCGGTGCTGGCGCCCTCGTTCTTTGACCTGCTCGATGGCCCCGACGCCGATCCGGACGCGCTGCCCTACGACGCCGAAGGCGTGAAGCAGGGCTTGGAACGGGTCGGCGCGCTGGGCATGGAACGGGCGCTGGAGGTCGTGCGCGCGGCGGCCACCCGGCTGGCGCCCTACGGCAAGGTCGGCACCGTCGGTTACTGCTGGGGCGGCACGGTGGCGATGCTGTCCGCACTGCGCCTGGGGCTGCCGTCGGTCAGCTACTACGGTGCGCGCAACGTGCAGTTCCTCGACGAGGCGCCCAAGGCCCCGGTGATCTTCCACTTCGGCGCCCAGGACCGCAGCATCCCGCCAGAAGCCGTGCAGGCCCACCGCGAGAAGCTGCCGCAGATGGCGACCTACGTCTATCCGGCCGATCACGCCTTCAACCGGGAGGTCGGACATGCGTATGATCCAGACAGCGCCGCCCTGGCGCTGCAACGCACCCTGGACTTCTTCTCGGAGCATCTTGGATGAGCGAATTCGAACTCGATTCACGCCTGGCCGCCGATAGCGTGCTGGTGGCGGAAGGACCGTTGTCGCAAGTGCGACTGATGAACGACGAACGATTCCCCTGGCTGGTGCTGGTACCGCGCCTGGCCGGGGTCACCGAGTGGATCGAGCTGGACGGCGAGCAGCAGGACAAGCTGCGCACCGAGCTCAACCGCGCCTGCAAGGCCCTGAAGGGCTCCGACGGGGTGGAAAAGATCAACATCGGGGCGCTGGGCAATATCGTGCGCCAGCTGCACTTCCATGTGATCGGCCGCCATGACGGTGATCCGGCCTGGCCGGGCCCGGTCTGGGGCAGCGGCCCGGCGCACCGCTACGAGCCGGCGGCGCTGGACCAGCATGTCGCCTACTGGAAGGAACGGCTAGGATATCCGGCCCTGTCCTGAGCCTTCGCCGACCCGATGCGATTCAACCTCGTTGCCGCCGTCCTGCTGATCCTGATCGGCCTGTTCATGCTCGCCAGCAATCTCGGCTGGACGCACCTGAACCTGTCCAAGCTGCTGCTGACCTGGTGGCCGGTGGCCCTGGTGGGTGTCGGCATCGCGATGCTGTTCGGTCGCGGCAAATAAGGAAGGCGGCGCATTGTGCCGCCCTCCTTCATGTAGAGCCGGGCCATGCTCGGCTGCCCTGCCTTGAAGCCGAGCAGGGCTCGGCTCTACAGATCGCCTGCAATCTTCAGGTCCGCGGCAGGGTCACGCCGGTCTGGCCCTGGTACTTGCCGCCACGGTCGCGGTACGACGTCTCGCAGATGTCATCGGCGGCCGCCTGGAAGAACAGCATCTGCGCCACGCCTTCGTTGGCGTAGATGCGCGCCGGCAGCGGCGTGGTGTTGCTGAATTCCAGGGTGACGTGGCCTTCCCATTCCGGCTCCAGCGGCGTCACGTTGACGATGATGCCGCAGCGCGCGTAGGTGCTCTTGCCCAGGCACACCACCAGGGTATCGCGCGGAATGCGGAAGTATTCCACGGTACGCGCCAGCGCGAAGCTGTTCGGCGGGATGATGCACTCATCGCCGACGATATCCACGAAGCTGCCCGGATCGAAGTGCTTGGGATCGACGATCGTCGAGTTGATGTTGGTGAACACCTTGAACTCGCGCGAGCAGCGCACGTCATAGCCATAGCTGGACGTGCCATAGCTGACGATGCGCTGGCCGTTGGCCTGCTTGACCTGCCCGGCCTCGAACGGCTCGATCATGCCGTGCTGCTCGGACATGCGGCGGATCCAACGGTCACTCTTGATGCTCATGCTTTGTCCTGGGGGTACGAGGGGGCGCGAGGATTCTAGCAGGGGGCCGGCCTGCGCCGGCGGCCCCTGCCCCGGCACTTACAGCAGCGAGGACAGGATCGGGATCGAGGCCCGCGGGCGCTTGCCGACTTCCTCGATCAGGCGCTGCGCGGCATGGCGGTAGGCCTGGGCCGGTGCCGAATCCGGCTGGGCCACGGTGATCGGCGTGCCTGCATCGCCCTGCTCGCGGATGCCGATCTGCAGCGGCAGCGACCCCAGCAGCGGCACGCCGTACTGCGCGGCCATGCGCTCGCCGCCACCCTCGCCGAACAGGTGCTCGATGTGCCCGCAGCTGCTGCACGTGTGCACCGCCATGTTCTCGACGATGCCCAGCACCGGCACCTCGACCTTCTCGAACATCTTCAGCGCCTTCTTCGCATCCAGCGTGGCGATGTCCTGCGGCGTGGTGACGATCACTGCACCGGCCAGCGGAATCTTCTGGGTCAGGGTCAGCTGGATGTCACCCGTGCCGGGCGGCAGGTCGATCAGCAGGAAATCCAGGTCGTCCCACAGGGTATCGTTGAACAGCTGGGTCATCGCCGAGGTGGCCATCGGGCCGCGCCAGATCATCGGGGTGTCTTCTTCGATCAGGTAGCCGATCGACATGGTGTCCACGCCGAACGCACGCAGCGGCTCGATGCTCTTGTTGTCCGGGCTTTCCGGGCGGCCGGACAGCCCCAGCATGGCCGGCACGCTGGGGCCGTAGATGTCGGCGTCGAGCACGCCCACCCGCGCACCGAGCTGCTGCAGCGCCACGGCCAGGTTCACCGAGGTGGTGGACTTGCCGACGCCGCCCTTGCCCGAACCGACCGCGATGACATTGCGGATGCGGGCATGCGGCGTAAGTCCCTTCTGGACCTGGCTGGCATGGGGACGGCGGGGAGAACTGTTCACAACGAGCACCGGCGGAGTCAGGGGGATAACCCAACATCATACAAGCTGGACGTAACCTGACTGAAATTCAGGATTGCGACGGATTCGTGCACAGATTGTTAAGTTCATGTTACGTTCGATCAGCACTGTTTTGAGCTGCGGAGCCCGCTGTTCCGGCCCGCGCGATGGCGCATGCGCAGTGCCGTTTTTGTTTTTTGCTCTCCATTGGAACTACATGAAACACGTCAGCAATACCGCACGTCGCAACACGCTCGCCGTCGCCCTGATTTCCGCTCTGATGGCCGCCGCCCCGGCAATGGCCCAGGACAAGGCGACCAACCTGGACAAGATCACCGTCACCGGTTCGCTGATCCCGCAGACCCAGGTCGAAACCCAGACCCCGGTGATGTCCATCACCGCCGAAGACATCCAGACCCGCGGCTTCAGCAGTGTGGCTGAAGTGCTGCAGCAGTCATCGCTGACCACCGGCGGCCTGCAGGGTGGCCAGACCTCGGGTGCGTTCACCCAAGGCGCCGAAGCCGCCGGCATGTTCGGCCTGAATCCGGGCTACACCAAGTACCTGATCAACGGCCGCCCGATGCTCTCGTATCCGGCGCTGTACAACGGCAGCGAGTCGTTCAACAACATCAGCGGCATTCCGATCGACATCGTCGAGCGCATCGAAGTCCTGCCGGGCGGCCAGTCGTCGCTGTATGGCTCGGACGCGATCGCCGGCGTGGTCAACATCATCCTGAAGGAACGCATGGACGGCGGCACGATGTCGATCCGTGGCGGTACCTACACCGAAGGTGGTGGCAGCAACATCCGCTTCAGCGCCGCCAAGGGCTTCAACGCGTTCGACGACCGCTTCCACGCCCTGGTCAACGTGCAGATCGAAAACGGCAGCCCGATCTGGGGCTACCAGCGTGACATCACCAAGCAGAACAACCCTGTCGGTTACACCGCGCAGCTGCCGTCGAACGACTTTGCTGTCATCGGCAACGCCGACAACAAGCTGTACATGATGGACCCGACCCGCTGCGCCAACGTGGCAGGCCTGTACGACGGCACCACCACCGTCGGCAAGCGTGCATCGGGCGAATCGTGCGGCTCGGTGTACAGCGCCGGCTACAAGACCCTGAAGAACGGCAAGAACAGCGGCCAGTTCTACTCGTCGATGACCTTCGAGGTGAACGACAACTTCCAGCTGTTCGCCGACGTGCTGTACAGCAAGGAAAAGACCGAATTCACCTCCGGCTCCAGCGCCCTGTGGTGGGGCACCAAGTCGGTGATGGGCGGCTTCTACGACCAGGGCCTGGGCAAGGTCGTGAACCTGCAGCGCGCCTTCGCGCCGGAAGAAATCGGCCCGGGCCACTACAACAACATCCTGAACTCCGATGAGAGCCGTTCCTACCAGGTCACCCTGGGCGGCAAGGGCATGGTCGGCGACTGGGACTACAGCGCCAGCTTCACCCGCGGCGAATACCGTCTGGACCAGAACCGCTTCGCGCGCTGGAAGGACAAGATCGAAGGCTTCTTCGGCGACACCGTGCTGGGCCCGCGCCTGGGCACCACCGCTGATGGCTTCGGCATCTACAACCCGAACTACACCGCCTTCTACTCGCCGATCACCCCGGACCAGTTCGCCAGCTTCACCGGCTATGGCACCCACCGCAGCAAGACCTGGCAGAACCTCGGTCGCGTGCAGGTGACCAACGGTTCGCTGTTCTCCCTGCCGGGCGGCGACGCCGGCCTGGCCGTCGTGCTGGAAGGCGGCAGCGAGGGTTGGGATTACTCGCCCGACCAGGCCTTCGTCGATGGCAACGCGTGGGGCGCCAGCGCCGTGGCCGGTGCCGGCCACCGCAGCAACTACGCGGTGACCAGCGAACTGCGCATGCCGGTGTTCGAGTCGCTGACCATCAGCGCCTCGGGCCGCTATGACGCCTTCAAGATCGCCGACAAGACCGTCGACAAGGCCACCTACAGCATCGGCCTGGAATACCGTCCGGTGGAAAGCCTGCTGCTGCGCGGCAAGTACGGCACCGCGTTCCGCGCGCCGACCCTGTCCGATGCCTTCCAGGGCATGAGCGGCTCGTTCGCCTCCGGCCAGAACGACTACTACCGCTGCAGCCAGATGGGTTACGCGCTGCGTGACGAAGCCTGCTCGTTCTACAAGACCACCTCGGTGTACAGCGAAAAGTCCGGCAACCCGGACCTGAAGCCGATCACCGCCGACGTGTGGAGCGCAGGCGTGGTGTGGGCCCCGGTGAGCAACTTCTCGCTGTCGGTCGACTACTACAACTGGAAGATCAAGAACGAGGTCAAGACCCTGAGCACCGACCAGCTGCTGCTGGCCGAGTACCAGTGCCACAACGGCCTGCCGAACAACACCTCGGCCAGCTGCCAGAACGTGACCGACTGGGTGACCCGCGACGCCGGTGGCAACCTGACCCGCGTGTACACCCCGAAGCTCAACGTGGCCAGCCAGAACCTGGAAGCGGTGACCGTCGGTGCCAAGTACCAGCAGGACCTGGGCCGCTTCGGTTCGCTGATGTTCTCCGGCAACTACACCAACATGCTCAAGCGTGAAGTGGTGGCCCTGCCGGGTGCGCAGAAGCTGGACCTGCTGAGCGATCCGTACAACATGTGGTACTACGACAACTTCGCCAAGGTACGCGGCGACGTGTCGGTGGGCTGGGCCATCTCCAAGTTCACCACCACCGTGTACGCGAACTACGTCGGCAGCACCCCGAACTACCTGGCCTACACCGGCCGCAGCTACGACTACGTCCACTCCTCCGGCGCCAAGGCCGGCAAGTGGGGCTCGTACACCACGTACAACATGAGCCTGAACTACCAGGCACAGGACGATCTGACCCTGTCGCTGATGGTCAACAACGTGTTCAACAAGCTGCCGGAAGGCCAGCGCTACAACTACCCGGGCAACGAATCGACCCCGTTCAACGACGGCTTCTACAGCGTCTACGGCCGTCAGATCTCGGCCCAGGTCAAGTACGACTTCTAATCCCGTCGTATTCCGGACCGCGTGTCTGGACCAGGCCCCGCTTCGGCGGGGCCTTTTTTTTTCCTACGATCAGGCCGAACCGTCCCATTCAGGAAAAAGTCACTTTCTAACGGAATGGTGACAATGCGATACAGATCAAACAGATACGTTGATTTCGACGCGCGTTCTCGCAGTCAGCGCCGCTGACGAATCACACCTCCATGACTGCATCATGAATGCTTGACAGCCTTGGTTAATGTGATGTTAATCTCGAGTCATCGGCACGTGAAGCCGGTACCAGCGCCGGGCGGCGGCACGCTGCCGACACTGGGCAAGGGACACACGGAGACGTCGACAAGGACCAGTCCCGGTGTACGACGCAATCATTCGATTCAAGGGGATTTCAGATGATCAATCGCAAGTCGCTCAGCAAGCATCCGCTGAGCTTCGCCCTCGCCTCTGCCGTGCTGCTCGCCGCAGCCGCCCCGGCGATCGCCCAGGACGCCTCCAGCACGACGCAGACTGAGGAAGCGCCCAAGTCGAAGGCCACCAACCTGGACACGGTGACCGTCACCGGTTCGCGCATCAGCCGCGACGTGTTCAACTCGGTTTCGCCGGTGCAGGTCGTCACCCGTGAAGAAACCACCCTGGCCGGCTTCAACTCGACCACCGCCGCCCTGCAGAGCACGGCGGTCACCGCCGGTGCGGCACAGATCAACAACGCCTACGGCGGCTACGTCACCGACGGCGGCCCGGGCGCCAACACCCTGGGCCTGCGCGGCCTCGGCCCGACCCGCACCCTGATCCTGCTCAACGGCCGCCGCGTATCGCCGGCCGGTACCCGCGGCTCGGTCGGCTCGACCGACCTGAACGTGCTGCCGAACTCGATCGTCGACCGCGTCGAGATCCTGAAGGACGGCGCCTCGTCCATCTACGGCTCCGACGCCGTGGCCGGCGTGATCAACATCATCACCAAGACCAAGGTCGACGGTGTCACCTTCGAAGCGCAGCACAACGCCACCGACGGTGGCGGCGGTGAAGAGCGCCGTTACTCGATCATGTTCGGTTCCACCGGCGAGCGCTCGCACTTCTCCGGTTCGTATGAGTACTACACCCGCAACGAACTGACCCTGGCCGACCGCAGTTGGGCAGGCGGCTGCCCGACCGACATGTACCGTGACATCGAGGCCGGCGACTCCTGGGGCAGCGGTGACTTCATCGATCCGCTGACCGGCAAGCCCAAGTGCTGGTCGCTCGATGCCGGCGGCACCACCCTGAACACCATCGGCACCAACACCCGTACCGGTGTGGCCGCTCCGGGCGGCGTCGGCACCCGCTTCAACCGCTGGCGCCCGAACGCGGCGATCACCACCGGCCTGGTCGGCTACGAAGGCGTGGACCTGAACACCCGCGACACCTTCGACCCGGCGATGCGCAACGAGTCGCTGATCTCGCCGACCAAGACCCACACCCTGTACTTCCAGGGCGGCTTCGACCTCAATGCACTGGGTGATGCCGAGCTGTACTACGAGTTCCTGGGCAACAAGCGCAAGTCGACCCAGACCGGTTACCGCCAGCTGACCCTGGACTACGCCGTGGGCAGCCCGCTGATCCCGGCCAACCTGCGTGACAGCGTAGCCGGCGCCCCGACCGACCAGACCAGCGGCAGGAACCTGGGCGTGCGTGCGTTCATCGGCTTCGGCAACGACACCAACAAGCAGAACGTCGACTTCCTGCGCTTCAATGCCGGCCTGCGTGGCCACCTGAGCTCGGAGTGGAACTATGACTTCAACGTCATGCACGCCCGCAGCGACGCCGACTACACCTTTGAAAGCTTCCTGACCAGCCGCCTGCGCCAGAGCCTGGACGTGGTCTCCAACGGTGCCGGTGGCTATGTCTGCCGCGACGCTTCCAACGGCTGCATCGCCGCGCCGGCGCTGAACACCAACACCATCGGCGGCAAGCTGCCGCAAGACTGGAAGGACTGGGTGTTCGTGCCGGTCACCGGCAACACGCTGTACAAGGAAACCACGGTCAACTTCAACGTCAACGGCCCGCTGTTCGACATGCCCTACGGCTCGGCCGGCGGCGCGTTCGGCGTCGAGTACCGCAAGGCACGGATCGACGACACCCCGTCGCCGTACTCGATCAATGCCGACCTGTACAACCTGACCAACGCCACCCCGACCCGCGGTTCGGACTCGGTGCTCGAGGCCTACGGCGAACTGGAACTGCCGCTGCTGTCCGGCGTCACCGCTGCCGAGGAACTGACGGTCAACCTGTCCGGCCGCTACACCGACTACAAGTCCTACGGCTCGGATGAGACCTACAAGATCGGCGCGCTGTGGACGCCGGTGAAGTGGCTGTCGTTCCGTGCTTCGTACGGCACCTCCTACCGCGCACCGGCGCTGTTCGAACAGTTCCTGGGCGGCACCACCGGCTTCCTGAGCAGCAGTGCCGACCCCTGCAACGAGTATGGTGATCGCAACCCGAGCTCGCCGCGCTACCAGAACTGCGCATCGCTGGGCCTGGCACCGGACTACCTAGCCACCCAGGGCGTGACCGTGGTCACCCAGGGTGGTGCCGAGGCCGGCCTGGAAGCCGAAACCTCCAAGGCCAAGACCCTGGGCGTGGTGATCCAGCCAGAATTCGGCAGCGGCTTCGGTGACCTGTCCTTCGCCGCCGACTACTTCGACATCGAAGTGAAGAACGGCGTCGACAGCGCGGGCGGCGCGAACATCCTGTCGCGCTGCTATGACAGCGGCAGTGCCGACTTCTCCTCCGGTTCGGGTCTGTGCCGCCTGGTGGCCCGCAACCCGGTCAACAACCAGCTGGTGGTGACCAACGGCTTCATCAACCTGTCCACCGACAAGGTCCGTGGCCTGGACTTCACCACCCGCTATGTCCGCGAAATCGGCCCGGGCACCCTGCGCACCACGCTGCAGTTCACCCACTACCTGGAACAGGCCAGCAAGGTCTTCTCCGACGATCCGCTGGTGGACTACAACGGCATGCTGTCGCGTCCGGAAAACACCGCCTCGCTGGACCTGAGCTACAAGTGGAAGAACTGGCAGGTGCGTTATGGCCTGGACTGGATCGACAAGATGGACAGCTACGCGTACTACGAGGAGCGCAACCCGGGTGACTTCGATCCGGCTACCTCGGCGTACAAGCTGTACACCCCGAACTACTTCCTGCAGGCCATCTCGGTGAAGTATGAAGCGGATAAGTGGTCGGTCACCGGTGGCGTGCGCAACTTCGCCGACCGCAAGCCGCCGACCATCTCCCAGGGTGTCTACAGCACCGTCGGCAACGCGCTGTTGTACAGCGGCTTTGACTACTTCGGTCGCAGCTACTTCCTGAACATCACGCGTTCGTTCTGATCCTGCTCCCTGCAACCGCCGCCCTTCGGGGCGGCGGTTCCATTTCAGGCACTGCCTTTTCCACAGGCAGCTGCCACTGCATTCCGAGGTTGCAATGAAGCGAACCCTGTTGCTGGCGGCCCTGGCCAGTGTTTCCCCGTCCCTGCACGCCAAGCCCGAAGCTCCGACCATTGAGCAGATGGCGGCCTTCCCCGCCATCTCCAGCCTGTCGCTATCGCCGGATGGCCAGCACATCGCCGGCCTGCGCGCCAATGGCGAAGAGCGCGTGATCGTGGTGTGGCGCACCGATGCACTGGACAAGCCGCCAACGGTGATCGGCGCCAACCGCATGAAGTTCCAGAGCGTATCGTTCATCAAGAACGGGCAGCTGGCGGTGGTGCTGTGGCAGCCCTACGACCTGCGCGCGGACCGGGTGACCAAGACCTTCGTCAGCAAGTTCTTCATCACCGACATCGAAGGCAAGCAATGGAAGGAGCCGATCACGCCTCCACGTGCCAGCAGCCGCAGCGAGGAGCTCGAGCAGGCCCTGGCCAACGCCACGGTACTGGACACCCTGCCCAACGATCCGGACCACATCCTGGTGGTCAACGGCAGTGGCAGCAGCTCCGGTGACGTCTACAAGGTCGACCTGCGCAACTTCACCTCGCAGCGCATCCAGAAGACCGAAGAGCGCGTGGCCGGCTACATCACCGACCTCGACAGCGAGCTGCGCGCACGCCTGCGCCAGGATGTCGACGGCACCGGTGCCTACGTCGCCACCGAGTTCCGGTCGCCCGCCACCGGTACCTGGGAAGAGCACTTTCGCTCCTATGTGAAGAACCGCGACGTCAACCAGGTGATCGGCTTTGCCGACGACCCGAACATCGCCTTCGTGCTCAGCAATGTCGGCCGCGACAAGGCGATCGTGTATGAGTACGACATCAGCGCGCGCAAGCAGAAGGAAGTGCTGTTCGAGCACAAGCTGTTCAACGCCGGTTCGATGCTGATCAACCGCTTCCGCAAGGGTGCGGTGCCGTTCGGCGAGATCATGGGCATCGGCTACGCCGGTCCGCGCGGTGACGACATGCAGTGGACCTCGCCGCGCATGAAGGCGCTGGACCAGGGCCTGCGCCAGGCCCTGGGCATCACCCAGGAACCGCTGGCGATGGTCGATACCGCCAACGGCCAGCGCTTCACCGCCAACTACGATACCGGCGTGAGCCTGCGCATCGTCGACTACACGGCGGACCTTTCCAACGTGCTGGTCGTTACCTCCGGGCCTTCCAATCCGCCCGAATACCACCTGCTGCACAACGGCAAGCTGACCCTGCTGGCGAAGACCTACCCGCAGATCCAGCCTGCCGCGCTGGGCCAGACCCGGCTGGTCTACTACAAGGCACGCGACGGGCTGGACATTCCTGCATTCCTCACCACGCCCAGCACCGAGCTGTGCGGCGCCGGCCCCTGGAAGGCGGTCGTGCATCCGCACGGCGGGCCCTGGGCGCGCGATGGCATGGACTTCGATGGCTCGATGTGGGTCCCGCTGATGGCATCGCGCTGCATGGCGGTGCTGCGCCCGCAGTTCCGTGGCTCGGCCGACTGGGGCCGCAAGCTGTGGATGGCCGGTGACGCCGAGTGGGGCCAGAAGATGCAGGATGACAAGGACGACGGCGCGCAGTGGATGATCGACCAGAAGATCGCCCGCCCCGGCCACATCGCCATGTTCGGCTTCTCCTATGGCGGCTATTCGGCGTTTGCGGCCTCGGTCCGCCCCAACGGACTGTACAAATGCGCCATTGCCGGCGCCGGCGTCTCGGATATCAAGAAGATCTGGTCGCGCTTCTATACCAACCCATTCTTCCGCCAGGCCCAGGCCCCCACGGTGGCCGGCCTGAACCCGGTGGACAAGGCCGGCGAGATGAAGATCCCGTTGATGGTCTACCACGGCGATCGCGACCGCACGGTGCCGATCGAACAGTCGGAGTGGTTCGTGAACAAGGCGAAAGGTTCCGGCCAGCCGGTCGAGTTCCACGCCATCGCCGACTACGCCCACGGGCCGGCCTGGACGCGCCGCATCATGGCCGACCAGTTGCAGCTGATAGACGACTACCTGGGCAAAGGCTGCGGCGGCGGCGGCCTGTAAGCGTTACCGGCCTACAGCAGGGGCGCCCGGCGGGCGCCCTTGCACGTTCTGGCCCTTGCGCAGGGACATGACCTTCGACACCCTTGCAGGTCTGGCCAGCGGCGTATCGTTCGGCCCACGGTCGCACCTGCGGCCACTCCCTGACTCACTCGGCCTGGAGGCCATTCAAGTGACCCGTACTCCCAAGATCGTGCTGCTGACCCTGGCCGTTTCGGCCGCGCTGGTCGGCTGCGGCAAGACTGAAACCCCGGCCAAGGACGCCGCCGCCTCCGCCCCGGCCACCGCCGAAGCCACCACCTATAAGCTGGACGAGAGCAAGCTGCCGGCCTACAACGCCTTCCAGCCGAGCGACCTGGACACTACCAAGGACGCCTGCACCGCCTTTGGCGACTACGTCAACAGCAAGTGGCTGGCCGCCAACGAAATCCCGGGCGACCGCACCAGCTGGGGCGCGTTCACCATCCTCGACGAGCGTTCGGTGGCCGTGCAGCACCAGCTGGCCGAACAGGTCGCGCAGGTCAAGAATCCGAACCACATCGAGAAGATCGTCGGCGACCTGTGGGCCACCGGCATGGACGAAGCCAAGATCAACGCACAGGGCATCGAGCCGCTGAAGGCCGACCTGGCGGCGATCGACGCCCTGCAGGACAAGGCGGCGATCGCCAACTACCTGCGCACCAGCGCCGCCAAGGGTGACAACGTCCTGTTCGGCTTCGGTGCCGAAGCGGACTTCAAGAACTCGGCCATGAACATGGCCTACGCCAGCCAGGGCGGCCTGGGCCTGCCGGATACCACCTATTACACCGATGCCAAGAACGCCGACAAGCTGAAGGCCTACCAGGCGCACGTGGCCAAGGTGCTGGAGCTGTCCGGCGTCGCCGCGGCCGACGCGGCCAAGCAGGCCGAGGACGTGGTCAAGTTCGAAACCCGGCTGGCCAAGGCCTCCAAGTCGCGCGTCGAACTGTCGCGCAACGTCGAGCTGTACTACAACCCGGTCACCCTGGCCGACGCCGACAAGCTGACCCCGAACTTCAGCTGGACCGAGTTCTTCAAGTCGCAGGGCGTTGCCGCGCCGGAGAAGTTCTCGCTGGCCATGCCGGCGTTCCATGAAGAAGTGAGCAAGGCACTGGGTGATACCGACCCGTCGGTGTGGCGCGCCTACCTGCGCTTCCACACCGTGGACAGCGCCTCGCCGTACCTGGCTGACGCCTTCGTGCAGGAGAACTACGAGTTCTACGGCAAGACCCTCAACGGCCAGAAGGAACAGAAGCCGCGCTGGAAGCGCGTGCTGGGCACCATCGAGAACGATGCCGGTGAAGCCTTCGGCCAGCTGTACGTGAAGGTTGCCTTCTCGCCGGAAGCCAAGGCGAAGATGGAAGAGCTGGTGAAGAACCTGGCCGCCGCGCTGAAGGACCGCATCCAGGGCCTGAGCTGGATGAGCGAGGAAACCAAGGCCAAGGCCATCGCCAAGTGGGAGACCTTCACCCCGAAGATCGGTTACCCGGACAAGTGGCGCGACTGGTCGGGCCTGCAGACCCAGCGCGACAGCTTCCTGGGCAACGTGCGCGCGGCCAACGAGTTCAACTACAAGTTCAACCTGTCCAAGATCGGCAAGCCGGTGGACAAGACCGAGTGGGGCATGACCCCGCAGACCGTCAACGCCTACTACAACCCGCTGCAGAACGAGATCGTGTTCCCGGCCGCCATCCTGCAGCCGCCGTTCTTCGATCCGAAGGCCGACGATGCGCTGAACTACGGCGGCATCGGTGCGGTGATCGGCCATGAAATGACCCACGGTTACGACGACCAGGGTGCACGCTTCGGGCCGACCGGCAACATGGAAGACTGGTGGACCCCGGCCGACAAGAAGAACTTCGAAGGCCTGACCGGCAAGCTGGTCAAGCAGTTCGACCAGTACAAGGTCGACGGCCAGGCGGTGAACGGCCACCTGACCCTGGGCGAGAACATCGCCGACCTGGGTGGCCTGGCCACCGCCTACGACGCGCTGCAGAAGGCCACCGCCGGCAAGGAAGATGCGAAGGTCGATGGCTTCACCCGAGACCAGCGCTTCTTCTTCAACTGGGCCACCGTGTGGCGCACCAAGTACACCCCGGAAAACGCCAAGGTCCGCCTGGCCACCGACCCGCACGCCCCGGCGCAGTTCCGTGCCATGGGTGCGCCGTCGAACCTGCCGACCTTCGCCGCCGCGTTCCAGTGCAAGGCCGGTTCGCCGATGGCCCGCACCGGCGAGCAGCAGGTGGTGATCTGGTAAGTCCTGGCTGACGCTGTTGCAGACCTGCAAAGGCCCGGGAATTCCCGGACCTTTGTTTTCCGGGTGTCTTTCATCCACGCATGGCGTGGATCTACTGATCCCGGCGCTCCCCGGTAGCTGCCGACCTTGGTCGGCGAATGCACCGCGACGCGTGCATCCCGCGCCCATGCCCGGCTTGCTATAGTGCGCGCGCCCTCAATCCATCACGGATTCGTTCCACATGCCCAACTTCCGTCCGCTTGCCATCGCCCTGGGCATCAGCCTGGCGACTCTGGTCCCGACCCACGATGCGTTTGCCGCCGCCAAGAAGAAGGCCGCACGCGCCCCGGCCGTCAGCGCCCAGTGCAGCGACTTCTACGACGCCACCAATGCAGGCTGGCTGAAGGCCAACCCGGTGCCGCAGACCGGTGCCACTACCGCGCTCGGCCAGCTGGTCGACCGCAGCCGCCAGCAGCAGCGCGACCTGCTCGACGCCGCGATGAAGTCGCCGCAGGGCAATGTGCAGAAGCTGCTGGGTGACTTCTGGGCCAGTGGCCTTGACGAAGCCGCCGTGGAGGCGGACGGTTCCAATCCGATCGCCCCGCTGCTGACCCGCATCAACGCCATCAAGAAGGCCAAGGATGTGCCGGCGTCGATCGCCGCGCTGCACCAGGTGGGCATCCCGGTCGCCTTCAACTTCGGCCCCGACGTCGACCTGAAGGCACTGGACCGCCACATCGGTTACTTCATGCAGGGCGGCATGGGCCTGCCGGATCCTGCGTTCTATACCCGCACCGACGCCGACACCGTGGCGCTGATGGGCCGCTACCGCAACTACGTCAAGCAGATCCTGGCGCTGACCGGCACCCCGGCGGCCAAGCTGGATGCCGAATCGCAGGCGGTAATCGCGCTGGAGACCGAGCTGGCGCGCAACGCGCAGTCGCTGGCCGGCATCAACAACCCGTTCAACAACTACGCGCCGATCTCCACCAAGGAGCTCAACAGCCGCTACCGCAATCTGCAGCTGGACGCTTTCCTGAAGGCACAGGGCGTGGATGACGACCTGGTCTCGCTGGCCGATCCGGGGCTGTTCAAGCAGCTCGATGGCATGGTCACCAAGCTCAAGCCGGACCAGTGGAAAGCCTACCTGCGCTGGCGCGTGGGCGACTCGATGGCGCCGTACCTGTCCAAGGCCTACCGCGACGCCGAGTTCGAATTCCGTGGCCGCGTGCTGCGCGGCGAAACCCTGCCACCGCAGCGCTGGGAAAGCGTGCTCGATGCGATCAACGTGGCCGCCGGCCCGATGGTCGGCCGCGAATATGCCGCGCGCTACCTGTCCGCCGAAGATCGTCGCCAGGCGGCGTGGATCGTCGACAAGCTGCGCGAAGTGCAGATCGAAGCGGTCAAGAACAACAGCTGGATGAGCGCCGAAGCCAAGGCTGAAGCGCAAGCCAAGCTGGCTGCGCTGAAGATCGAGATCGGCACGCCGCTGCGCGACCTGGACTACAGCGTGCAGCCGATGGGGCGCGGCTCGTTTGGTGGCAACATGCTGATTGCTTCGACCTGGCGCCACCGCGAGGAAATGAAGCGCATCGGCAAGGGCAATGCCGACCGCCGCTGGGACGTGCTGCCGCAGCAGCCGTCGCTGGCCTACGACCTGGCGCAGAACCGCCTGATCGTCACCGCCGCGATCCTGCAGGGCCCGGTGTTCAACGCCAAGGCCGACGCCGCCGACAAGTTCGGCAGCTTCGGTGGCCTGGTCGGCCATGAGCTGACCCGTGCGATCGATGCCAAGGGCGCGCTGGTCGATGCCAAGGGTGAGCTGCGCAGCTGGTGGACACCGGCCGACAAGACCGCCTGGACCCTGCTCGGCAATCGCGTGGCCGCGCAGTACAGTGCCTACGACTTCCCGGGCGTAAAGGGTGCCAAGGTCAACGGCACGCTCACCCAGGAAGAAAACCTGGCCGACATCGCCGGCCTGGAACTGGCATGGGCGGCGTATGCCGCGCAGGAGCCCAAGGCCAAGCAGGCACAGCAGCAGGGCTTCTTCCGCGCCTGGTCGACGCTGTGGGCACAGCAGCTGTCGCCGAACGAGGCCGCACGCCGCCTGACCGCCGACATCCGCGCACCGGGCCTGTGGCGCAGCAACGGCACGCTGGCCAACCTGCCGGCGTTCGGTGCCACCTTCAGTTGCAAGGCCGGGCAGCCGATGCAGCGCAGCGAAGCCGACCAGATCAAGGTCTGGCGCTGAGCCCGCTGCCGCACTGGTAGTGCAAAGGGCGCCTTCGGGCGCCCTTTTTTTGCGGGTGCAGCACGATCCGGGGTTAACACCGGGCGTGCTATCGCTGCGGCTTCGTCCAACGTGGAGCCGGACATGGCACACAAGAACACGATCTGTATCTGGTACGACAACGGCGCGCTCGAGGCCGCCACCTTCTATGCCAGCCTCCTGCCCGACAGTGCGGTGACTGCGGTGCATCACGCACCCGGCGACTACCCCGACGGCAAGGAAGGCAACGTACTGACGGTCGAATTCACGGTCTGCGGCATCCCCTGCGTCGGCCTCAACGGCGGCACCGCGTTCAAGCACAGCGAAGCCTTCTCCTTCCAGATCCAGACCGAGGACCAGGCCGAGACTGACCGCTTGTGGGACGCCATCGTCAGCAACGGCGGACAGGAGAGCCAGTGCGGTTGGTGCAAGGACCGATGGGGCATTTCCTGGCAGATCAGCCCACGCATGTTGATCGAAGCGGTGACCAGCCAGGACAAGGCACTGGCCAAGCGCGCCTTCAATGCGATGATGCCGATGAAGAAGATCGACATCGCCACCATCGAAGCGGCAATCCAAAAAGGGGACGGAGGGGATTAAGTCGTTTCTTCCCCCCTGTGCGCAGATGCGGATTGCGACTTAATTCCCTCCGTCCCCTTTTTCCGAGGTGCTGATGTCCTGGGATGCGATCATCATCGGTGGCGGCCACAACGGCCTGGTCTGCGCGGCCTATCTCGCACGCGCTGGCAAGAAGGTGCTGGTGCTGGAACGTCGTGGCGTTCTCGGCGGCGCGGCAGTCACCGAGGAATTCCACCCCGGGTTCCGCAACTCGGTGGCGTCCTACACGGTGTCATTGCTGCAGCCGAAGGTGATCGACGACCTGCAGCTGCATGCGCATGGGCTGCGCATCGTCAATCGCCCGGCCAACAACTTCCTGCCATTGCCGGACGGCCGCTACCTGCTGTCCGCACCGGGCCGCACCCAGGCCGAGGTCGCGAAGTTCTCCGAGCGGGATGCGCAGCGGCTACCCGAATACGAAGCGCGCCTGGATATCTTCGCCGATGTGCTGCGCGCGTGGGCCCTGCGCACGCCACCGGATGCCGGCGTTGCGGGTGGTTGGCGCGCGTTGCCTGCGCTGTGGCAGATGGGTCGTCTTGGTCGTGAACTGGCCACGCTGGATGCCTCGCTGCGGCAGGAACTGCTGGACCTGTTCACGCTGTCGGCCGCCGAGTACCTGGACCGCTGGTTCGAAAGCGAGCCGATCAAGGCGCTGTTCGGCTTCGATGGCATCGTCGGCAACTACGCAAGCCCCTATACACCGGGCAGTGCCTACGTACTGCTGCACCACGTGTTCGGCCAGTGCAATGGCATGAAAGGTGCGTGGGGCCATGCGATCGGTGGCATGGGCGCGATCAGCCAGGCCATCGCCACTGCCGCGCGGGAGGCCGGGGCTGAGCTGCGCGTGGATGCCGGTGTGCAACGCCTGCTGATCGAGCAGGGTCGTGTCGTGGGCGTGGCGCTGGCCAACGGCGAAATCCTGCGCGCACGCGCGATGATCGCCAACGTCAATCCAAAGCTGCTGTACGAGCAGATGCTGGCACCGGAGCAGGTACCGGACGCAACGCGCGAACGCATGGCGAACTGGCGCTGCGGTTCGGGCACGTTCCGGATGAATGTCGCGCTGTCGCAGCTGCCGGACTTCCGCGCTCTGCCCGGTCCCGGCGATCACCTCAGCGCCGGGATCATCATGGCCCCCAGCCTGGATTACATGGACCGTGCCTGGCTGGATGCGCGTCGCAATGGCTGGTCACGCGAACCGATCGTGGAAATGCTCATTCCCAGCACGCTGGACGATTCGCTGGCGCCGCCCGGGCAGCATGTGGCCAGCCTGTTCTGCCAGCACGTGGCGCCCGTGCTTCCCGGTGGGCGTCACTGGGATGATCATCGTGAAACGGTGGCCGATCTGATGATCGCCACCGTTGAACGGTATGCGCCGGGTTTCGCTGGCAGCGTACTGGGCCGCCAGGTGCTGTCACCGCTGGATCTGGAGCGCACCTTCGGCTTGATCGGCGGCGACATCTTCCACGGAGCGCTCAGTGCCAACCAGTTGTTCTCGGCACGGCCGATGGTTGGCCAGGCTGGCTATCGTGGTGCCCTGCCCGGCCTGTATCTGTGCGGGTCGGGAACACATCCCGGGGGCGGCGTGACCGGCGCGCCAGGTCACAATGCGGCGCAGGTGGTGTTGCAGGATCTCTGAAGGCGTGCCACCCAAGGTTGGCACCTACCCCGCGTGGGAGAAGGCGTGCCGACCAACGGTCGGCACCTACAGCGTCAAATGATCCTTCGGATCATTTGACGCTGCGCAGATGGTTCGGGCGCTTCGGTGGGCCGGGCGGTCGGCGCTTGTTGAACGGCGGCTGCCCTCGCCAGTAGCGGATCAGCAACCAGCCGAACAGCATGCCGCCGAGGTGCGCGAAGTGGGCCACTCCCGGCTGCCAGCCGGTCATGCCCAGCACCAGTTCGCCCACGCCGAACAGGATCACGAAGGTACGCGCCTTCATCGGGATCGGTGGGAACAGCAGCATCACCCGCTGGTTCGGGAACAGCATGCCGTAGGCCAGCAGCAGGCCGAACACGCCGCCAGAGGCCCCCAGCACCGTGGCCGGGTTCTCCAGCAGCGTACCCACCAGCAGCTGGCAGACACCGGCACCGGCCACGCAGACCAGGTAATACAGCAGGAAGCGCTTTTCGCCCCAGGTCTGCTCCAGCGGCGCGCCGAACATGAAGACCGCCAGCATGTTGAAGAACAGATGCATGAAGCTGCCATGCAGGAAACCGTAAGTCAGCAGCTGCCAAGGCTGGAAGTTGCCGCCCGGCGAGAACGCATCGAAGCCTTGCTGCAGCGGTTGCAGCATGAACGGCTCGAAGGTCTGCATGCCAAGCAGGAACGGCTGCTGCAGCAGGAACAGGATCGCGTTGGCGATCAGCAGGGCCTTGGTGACGGTTGGCAGACGCGGGAACATGGGAGCACCGGCATGGAACGGCCTCCATCATAGCCGCAGCACCGCGCCTTGTTGGCGACCGGCAGGTCCGGCCTGTTCAGTCGCCAGCGATGCTCAGCCCGGGCCCCAAACGGCAACATCCAGCACAACCGCCAGATCGGTCGTGGGCATCCGCACCCGGCCGTTCTCAACCACCACGCCCTCGGCACGCAGCCGCTGCGACTGCTCGCGCCAGCCCGCCGACCCTTCTTCCATGGCGATGCGCCCATCCGAGCGCAGCACGCGGTGCCAGGGCAGGTCCGGGTCGTCGTTCTGGCCCAGGATGCGCGCGGTCAGGCGCGCACGCCCGGGCAGGCCCGCGCGCATCGCCACCTGGCCGTAGCCCATCACCTGCCCCGCCGGGATCGCGCGGATCACCGCCAGGATGCGCGCACGCGCCTGCTCCGGCGTCAGCGCCGCAGGCGGGTCACCAGCAGAACGCCGATCAGCACCAGCGCGGTGCCGGCGATCTGTGCCGGCCCCATCGGTTCGTCGAGCAGCCATAGGCTCATCACGATGGTGGAAACAGGGCCCAGCATACCGACCTGCGCGGCCAGCGACGAACCCACGCGCTGCACCGCCAGCATGATCGCCAGCACCGGCAGCACCGTGCACACGGTGGCGTTGACCAGCGACAACCACTGTACCGGTGCCGGTGCCTGCCACAGCAGTGGCAGCGGATGGGTCACCGCGAAGTGCAGCAGCACCAGCACGCTGGCCACGCAGCTGGCGTAGGCGGTCAACCGCACCGCGCCGATGCGTGCCACCACCTGCCCGCTGCCGAACAGGTACAGCGCGTAGCTGAGCGCACTGCCCAGCACCAGCAGGCTGCCGACGATGATCTGCCCACCTTCGCGCTGCAGATCGTGGCCAAAGGCCAGCAGCACGCCCAGATAGCTCAGCACCAGCGCGCCGATCTGCCAGCGGCCCGGCCGCTGCCGTGCCAGCAGCACGTTGATCAGCAGCACCAGGGTCGGGTTCAAGTACAGGATCAGCCGTTCCAGCGTCACGCTGATGTACTGCAGGCCCTGGAAATCGAGCAGGCTGGACAGGTAGTAGCCGGTGAAGCCCAGCCACAGCACGCGGGCGCGGTCGGCCCAGGAAAGCGGCTCTGCCCGGCGCGCAGCCCACAGTGCCATCAGCACGAACAGCGGCAGCGCCATCAGCATGCGCAGGGCGAGCAGCGAGGTGGCATCGACGCCATGACGCAGGCCGAGCTTGACGATGATGGCCTTGCCGGAGGCGGCGATGGCGCCGATCGCGGCCAGGCCGATACCCCCCAGCGCGATGCGGGGGGAAGCCGTAGCGATGCGGGAAGCGGGAGTGGACATCAGGACGACGGCGGGCCGCGCAGAGCGGCCCGGTAAGACGTGGGGGCGTCCATTGTCGCATGGGGGCGCCTGCTGTCCTGTAGCGTCGAGCCCGCGCCCGACTCCGCCAAGGCGGGGCGAAAAGCAGCCGAGCATAGGCTCGGCGCTACAACCGCCCAGAGGTCAGCGCATCAGCACCACTTCCTCGGCCGAGGTCGGGTGGATCGCCACGGTGTCGTCGAACTGGGCCTTGGTCGCGCCCATCTTCACCGCCACCGCGAAGCCCTGCAGGATCTCGTCGGCCGCTTCACCCAGCAGATGGATGCCAACAACCCGTTCTTCCGGGCCCGCGCACACCATCTTGAACAGGCTGCGCTGGGTGCCGTTGGCCAGCGCCTGCAGCATCGGGCGGAAACGGCTGTGGTAAACGCTCACCTGGTCAAAACGCGCGCGCGCTTCTTCTTCGCTCATGCCCACTGCACCCAGCGGCGGGTGCGAGAACACCACGCTGGCCACGTTCTCGTAATCCATCTTCGATTGCGGACGTCCACCGAACAGGCGGTCCATCAGCCGCCGTGAAGCGGCCACCGCCACCGGCGTCAGGCCGACCTTGCCAGCGATGTCGCCCACCGCGTGCACGCTCGGCACAGAGGTGGTCTGCCATTCGTCCACCTCCACCTGCTGGTGCTCGCCGATGCCGATGCCGAGCGCTTCCAGGCCCAGGTCGCGACTGTTGCCGCGCCGGCCGGTGGCGAAGAACACTGCATCGAACACGCTGTCGAGCGGGCCATCATGACCGAACGCACGTACGCGTTCGCCATCGCGCTGCAGTTCGCGCAGGCGATAGCCGAAATGGATGCGCACGCCCTGCTGCTTCAGGTTCTCGGCCAGCTGATCGGTCAGCTCGTAATCGAAGCGATCCAGCAGCCGCTGGCCGCGCACCAGCAGGCTGACCTTGCTGCCCAGTGCCTGCAGCAGGCCGGCCAGCTCCACCGCGATGTAACCGCCACCGATGATCGCCACCTCGGCCGGTGCCGCACGCAGATCGAAGAAGTCATCGGAAACCAGGCCCAGTTCAGCGCCGGGAATATCCGGGCGCAGCGGATGCGCGCCGGTGGCGATCAGGATGTGCTCGGCGCTGTAATGCACGCCGTCACTGCAGGCCACGGTATGCGCATCGAGCAGACGGCCGCGCGCAGGGATGCGCACCACGCCGGTTTCATCCAGGCGCTTGCGGTAGCTGGTGTGGATGTTGGTGATGTAGGCCTGGCGATGGATCACCAGCTCCTTCCACGACAGCGCCGGGCGTGCCTCGACATCGAAGCCCATCGCATTGGCCAGGCCGATGCGCTCGTGCAGGTCGGCCGCCAGCCACATCGCCTTCTTCGGCACGCAACCAACGTTGACACAGGTTCCGCCCAGTTCGCCCGGTTCCAGCATCGCCACGCGCTTGCCATGCTGTGCTGCGCGGATGGCGCCGGCCAGGCCGGCGGAGCCGCCGCCAAGGACGATCAGGTCGTAATCATAAGGTGCAGTGCTCATCGGAATCGCTCGGGTCGGTAAGGGGCAGGATCGATCGCTGGCGTGCGGCCGCAGACGAGATCGGCGATCAGCTGGCCGGTGCCGGCGCTCATGCTGATGCCGAGCATGCCATGCCCCGCTGCAAGCCAGACGTGAGGATGCGCGGGCGCGCGGCCGATCGGCACAGCGCATGCGCGCCCATCGCTCACCCCTGCTCCGTCCTGCGCCGCATCGGTGGCCACTGCCGATAGGTCATCGCACGCCATACCCACTCGATCGGGCCGAAGCGGAAATGGCGCAGCCACAGGTGCGAGAAGACCACCTGCGCGGCAAACAGCAGCAGCGCGAACAACAGCTGCACGCTGCGCGGCATCGTCTCGAACCTGCCCAGGCCATAGTGGTAGAAGGTCCAGGTACACAGCAGCGACTGACCAAGATAGTGGGTCAGCGCCATGCGCCCGACCGGTGCCAGCCAGGCCAACCGCGCACGCCAATGCACGATCCACGCGAGGTAACCCAGGCACATCGGCAGGCCACCGATCGTCACCAGCGCCATCGCCGCTGTCACCGGCAGGCCGTAGGCACCCGGCGCCAGGTAGGGCTTCCAGGCAATACCCAGCAGCGTGACCACGAGGCCCAGCGGCAGTGCCCCCCAACGCAGCACCGCGTACAGCCGCGGAAAGCGCTCCGGCGTCGCCAACGCGCCGCTGCCGGCGAACCAGCTGCCGATCAGGAACATGCCCAGCACTTCCGGGCCGGTGATAAGCAGCGCGCCCATCGAGGTGCCGAACTCGCTCAGGCGCTGCACAGTGGCCTGCGCCCAGCTGCCCTGCCCGTACACCTGCCGCTGCAGGTCGATGCTCTGCTGCGCCTCGGCAAGCATGCCCCGCACCTCTTCGGTCGAAGCCATCGACACCATCGCGCCCACCAGCAGCATCAGCGCAACGCCGCCCAGATAGACGGTCACGCCCATCCACGGCAGCCAGCTGCGCGGCGCCTCCCGGCAGGCCAGCAACGGCAACGAGACCAGCGCGTACATCACCAGGATGTCGCCGGACCAGACCAGCAGCGCGTGGCACAGGCCGATCAGCAGCAAGCCAGCGCTGCGGCGCAGATAGAACGGGGTGAAGTCGCGCCCGGCGGCCTCAGCGCGCTGCGCCATCACCGCGAAGCCGGCGCCGAACAGCAGCGAGAACAGGGTGAAGAACTTGCCCTGCACGAACACGTACACAAAGGCATCGGCCCAGTAGTCGATGCCCTGCCAATGCACGTCGATGCCGGTGAAGGCCAGGTCCAGCGGTCCGCTGAAGGCCTCGATGTTCATCAGCAGGATGCCCAGCAGCGCGGCACCGCGCAGCACGTCCAGCACGGCGATGCGTTCGCCGGAAGCGACCGGCTGCAGGGAAGGAGAAGCGGCGTTCACGGGGCGTCCGTCAGGCAGGTCCGCCATTATGCCGCCGGCCCGTACGCCATGGATGGCCGCGCCGTGTTCCAGAAACGCAACGGCCCGCCGAAGCGGGCCGCTGCATCCATCACGATCGCGCTGCGATCAGTGCTGGTGACCACCGTCGCCGTGGACGTGGCCGTGGTCGATCTCTTCCTTGCCGGCTTCGCGCACGTCGACGATCTCGACGTCGAAGTGCAGGTCCTTGCCAGCCATCGGGTGGTTCAGGTCGACGTCGACGACGCTCATGCCGACCTTCTGCACGGTCACCGCACGCGGGCCGAAGTTGGTCTGCAGCACGACCTGCTGGCCCGGGGCCAGCTTGGTGTTGCCGAAGTGCTTCTTCGGCACGCGCTGGGACAGACCTTCACGACGCTCGCCGTAGGCATCGGCCGCCTTGACGTCGACGTTGAAGGTCGCGCCGGCTTCCTTGTCCATCATGGCGTTTTCCAGGCCCGGGATGATGTTGCCGTGGCCGATCAGGATCGCCAGCGGCTCGCCGCGGTCCTTGGACGACTCGATCGGCTCCTGGCCGACTTCGGAAACGGTGTAGTGGAAGCGGACAACGCGGTCTTTTTCGATCTTCATGCGCAACTCTGTCTGGATCTGCCGGAGGCAGGCGGGTTGGGGCGGGTTGTCGCCCGGCGGGGACGCCGCCATCATGACGGCCAATCCAAGGTGGCGCATTATCCGGAGATCATGCACATCACGCCAGTTTCGTCCGGCCCGCGCCGGTTTCTCGCCCCGGCCCTGTTGCTGGCCCTGCCCGTGTTGATGACCGCCTGTGGAGGCGGCAAGGCCACCCGCCCGGCGCCGCCGCCGCCGACGGCGAACTGGCCGAAGACCGTGCCGGACAACCCCGAGGCCGCCAACTCGGTGCTGATGCGGGCCATCAGCCTGGTCGGCACGCCCTACCGCTATGGCGGCAATACCCCGGATTCGGGCTTCGACTGCAGCGGCCTGGTCGCCTATGTCTATCGGGAAATGCTGGACCTGCGACTGCCGCGCACCTCGCGCGACCTGGCCGCGGTACAGGGCCCGAAGATCGATCCGCAGCGCCTGGCCACCGGCGATCTGGTGTTCTTCGGCAGCCGCGGCAGCGTCACCCATGTCGGCATCTATGTAGGTGAGGGGCGTTTCGTGCACGCGCCGAGTACCGGCGGAACGGTACGCCTCGACTCGCTCAGCGGCCCCTACTGGAAAGACCACTACACGGGGGCGAAACGCGTCCTTCGCTAAAATGAACAGGCGATATGTTCAAAACTGTGACGAAAATCACTACCGCAATAACGTTTTACTAACGGAATTTTTAACTTATCGGCGCTTTTACAGGGCATGATGCCCCATCGTTTTTTTCCTGTGACCGACGCGTGACGACTGACGACCTGAAAAGCGAAGGCCAGACTTCCGTATCTTCACGCAGTGCCCGCCCGTTGTTGCTTGGCCTGGCACTGTGCCTGACCAGCCTTCCGGCCTGGTCGCAGACCGCTCCGAACCGTTCCGATGTGCCCCCGGCCCCGGTGGCCGAGAGCGCCGCCCGACCGGCCGCCAAGGCCGAGGCTGCCGCTCCGCAGCGCAGCCGCGTCGATGCCGCCGCCAGCGCCACGCTGGCCGCCCTGCTGCCGCACCTGGCCGCCAACGACACCATTCCGCTGATGGACCGCTCGGCCGTGGTGGCCGGCGACCTCAGCCGCCTGCTCGCCAATTACGACACCAGCAGCGCCGCCAATGGCAGCGTTGTCGGTGCCGCCGCCGACAACGGCAAGGTGCAGTCGCTGCTGCGCCGCGCGATGACCCTGCTGGGCACCCCGTACCGTTGGGGTGGCAGCAACCCGGACAGCGGTTTCGACTGCAGCGGCCTGGTCGGTTATGTGTTCCGTTCGGCCCTGGGCATCGAGCTGCCGCGCGTCTCGCGCGAGATGGCCCACGATGACAACGCCGAACTGATCAACGACCGCACCGCGCTGGCCGCAGGTGACCTGGTGTTCTTCGGCCGCAAGGGCCGCGTCGACCACGTCGGCATCTATGTCGGCGACGGCCGCTTCCTGCACGCACCGAGCTCCGGCAAGGACGTCCGCGTGGACACCCTGCTCAGTGGCTACTGGGGCAACAAGTTCATGCAGGCCCGCCGGGTCGACCTCTGACCCGCTGGCGCTACGGCGCCGCCTGATGCGAGAAGCCGCTGCCCCGCAGCGGCTTTTTTGTTTGCGCCCCCAGTAGGTGCCGACCTTGGTCGGCATCGCGCCGCCTGCCCTGGTGGGTGCCGACCGTTGGTCGGCACTGCCTCCATCCACGCATGGCGTGGATCTACCAGGACCCGCCTTGGCCGCCACCGCGCCAACCAGCTCCCAAGCAAAAGGCCCGCCGGTCAGGCGGGCCTTTCATCTCCACGCAACCTCAGCTGCGTGGCGGGGTCGGGTCAGGATCGTCCACGCCCACATTGCTGGACGGATTGTCATACACCGCCTGGTCGAGCAACCCGGTCTCCTTGGCCACGAGCACCGGCACCAGCATCTGGCCGGTCACATTCGTCATCGTGCGCATCATGTCCAGGATGCGGTCGATGGCATACAGGTACCCGATGGTCTCCAGCGGCAGATTGGCTGCGCTCAGCACCACCGTGGCCATGATCACCGCAGTACCCGGCACGCCGGCGGTGCCGAAGCTGCCCAGCACCGAGGCGATCAGCACCACCACGTACTGCTCCGGGGTCAGCGGCACGCCGCTGTACTGCGAAATGAACACCGCGCACAGCGCCGGATAGATCGCGCCGCAGCCGTCCATCTTGATGCTGGCGCCCAGCGGCACCGCGAACGAACCGTAGTCCTTGTTCACGCCCAGGTTGTGGGTGATCGAACGCAGCGCCACCGGCATCGCAGCGAAGCTGGACGAGCTGACGAACGCAACCTGCATGCCCGGTGCGGCGCCACGGAAGAACTTCAGCGGGTTCAGGCCGTGCGCCAGCAGCAGCGCGCTGTAGACCACCACGATGTGCAGCGCACAGGCCACGTACAACGCCAGCACGAAATGGCCCAGCGGCAGCAGCTTCTCGAACCCATAGCTGCCGACCAGGCCTGCGATCAGGCCGAAGGTGCCGATCGGGGTGACTTCCAGCACGAAGCGGGTCACCTGGATCATGATGTCGCTCATCTGGCCAACCAGCTTGCGCGCCTCGGTCACCTTCTCGCCCAGCTTGACGATGGCAAAGCCCACCAGGCCGGCGAAGAAGATCACCGGCAGGATCGAGCCGCGACCCGCAGCCAGCACGGTCTCACCGGCCGCGTTGACCTTGGTGCCGATGCCGGACAGTGCATAGAAGACATTGGCAGGCACCACGTCCAGCAGCACCTGCACCACGCTGGGCACTTCGCGCGGCACGTAGTTGCTGGCCATCGACAACTGCAGGCCACCCGCGCCGGGCTGCAGCACCGTACCCACGGCCAGGCCGACACACACTGCCAGCGCAGCGGTAATCACGAACCACAGGAAGGTGCGCCCACTGAGCGCGGCCACGGACTTCTGCCCGTGCAGCGACGAGATCGCGTTGATGACCGCGAAGAACACCAGCGGCACGGCGATCATCTTGATCAGGGTGACGTACAGCTCACCGAGCGGGCCAAACCACGTTTCCGCGGCCGGGCCGAGCGCCCAGCCGGCCAGCGCGCCGAGCACGAAGCCACCGACCACGCGCTGCCAGAACGGAATCCGCAGCCAGGCAGAGACCAGCTTCATAGGCAATCCAGAGGGGAAGGAAGGGATGCTGGCACGATAGCCCAAGGCAGCCCGCAGAACGACCGCCCGGCCGGCAAATCAGTGTGTCATCGGCGTGCCTTGCTGGGGCGGGCATAATGAATGTCCCGTTACAGTTTGTGAGATCCCAGCGTCCATGCGTCGTTCCGTCTCCCTGTTGGCCGCCTGCGCCACCACCCTTCTGCTGGGCGCCTGCGCCAGCTCCGCCCCCGCGTCCGCCCCGGCCGGCCTGAAGGTCGCCGTCGATCCCGTCGCCCATCCGGCCGGCGAGACCCCGCAGTGGTGGTACCGCAGCGGGGCCGCCCAGGCTGCGGCCAATGGTGCGATGTCCGGCAAGGCCAAGAACGTCATCCTGTTCCTCGGTGACGGCATGAGCCTGACCACTGTGGCCGCCTCGCGCATCTACGAGGGCCAGCGCAAGGGCGGCTCCGGCGAGGAGAACCTGCTGTCCTGGGAACGCTTCCCGGCCACGGCGTTCAGCAAGACCTACAACACCGATTCGCAGACGCCTGATTCGGCCGGCACCATGACCGCCATCACCACCGGCGTGAAGACCCACATGGGCGCGATCGGCGTCAGTGCCGGAAGCCGCACCGACTGTGCCGACAGCCTGTCCAAGGGCCTGCTGACCTGGCTGCAGCTGGCCGACAGCGCCGGCCTGGCCACCGGCGTGGTCTCCACCGCACGCCTGACCCATGCCACCCCGGCTGCCACCTACGCGCACTCGCCCGAGCGCAACTGGGAAAACGACACCGACCTGACTGAAGCGGCCAAGGCGGCCGGCTGCAAGGACATCGCCCAGCAACTGCTGTCGACCTCGCGCTATGGGCGCGGCCCGCTTGTCGCCCTTGGTGGCGGCCGTGGTGAGTTCACCACCGTGGAAGAGCGCGACCCGGAATACGACGACAAGGTCGGCCAGCGCCTGGACGGCCGCAGCCTGGTCCAGGAATGGCAGCAGGCGCATCCGCAGGGTGCCTATGTCTGGAACAGCAAGCAGCTGGCCGCGGCCGCCAATGCGCCGGCCATCCTTGGCCTGTTCGAACCGGACCACATGCGCTACGAGTACGAGCGCCCGCAGGATCCGGGCGGTGAGCCGAGCCTGGCCGAACTGACGGCTGCAGCGATCAAGAACCTTTCCAGGCACCCGGAAGGCTACGTGCTGATGATCGAAGGCGCGCGCATCGACCACGCCAACCACAGCGGCAATGCCTACCGTGCACTGACCGAGACCGTGGCGCTGTCCGATGCGGTGCGCGTGGCCAACGAGCTGACCTCGGCCGACGACACCCTGATCATCGTCACGGCCGACCACTCGCACACGCTGAACTTCGTCGGCTACCCGGCACGCGGCAACCCGATCCTGGGCAAGGTGAAGGACAAGGGCGGTGAAGACGGCGCCGGCAAGCTGGACTACGCCCTGGACGGCACCGGCCAGCCGTACACCACGCTGAGCTACGCCAACGGCCCAGGCCACACCGGCAGCAGCAACCAGCAGCCGGCCGGGCCGAAGCGCTACCCGCACAACCCAAGCAGCTTCGAACCGGCCAACGGTCGCCCGAACCTGCGCGAGGTCGACACCGAGCATCCGGACTACATGCAGGAAGCGCTGGTGCCGATGAAGTCCGAATCGCATGGTGGTGAGGACGTCGGCATCTGGGCACGTGGCCCAGGCAGCAAGGCGATCCGCGGCACGCTGGAACAGAACGCGATCTACCACATGATCGTGCAGGCCACCCCGGCCCTGCGCGAGCGCCTGTGCCAGGCCGGCACCTGCGATGACAAGGGCGTCCCTGTGCAGTTGCCGGCACCGACGGCCTTCGAACGCAAGGCCGAGGCCAAGTGATCGCGCGGCAGGCCCGCCCTGCCCCTGCCAGCGGCCGCTTTGCGCGGTCGCTGGCAATGCTTGGCGTGCTGGTCAGTGCCAATGCACAGGCACAGGCGCCGGCATGCAAGCTGCTGACCGACGAACACGGGTTGTGGCCGCTCCCCAACTGCGAGGTGGTCGATCACCGGCTGAAGATCAGCGCCGATACGCTGAAGGACCTGAACTACGACGACCACGGCCTGGCCGTGGTGTATGCCGACCAGGGCTTCCACTACGTCGACCGCACGGGCCACAGTCTGCCGGTGCTTACCTGGGACAACGGCCCGGAAACGCCGCAGGAAGGCCTGCTGCGCGGCCGCGTCGGCAATCGCGTGAGCTACTTCGATCTGGAATTCCGCCAGGTGGTGCCGGGCACCTTCGATTTCGCCTGGCCGTTCCAGGATGGCGTGGCCGAGGTCTGCAATGGCTGCCGCCGCGGCACGCCGGATGCCGACGGCCACACGCCGATGGAAGGCGGAGAGCGGTTCCGCATCGACCGCTCGGGCCGCCGGGTGAAGTAGGGTTTCGGCAGGGCTGCGCCCTGCACCTGCCGAAGCCGAAGCCGAAGCCAAATCAAGATCAAAAGCGGCTCTGGTTTTCTGTGAGTTGGGCGGGGCGGTGTGGCTGGTCAGGACACGCCGTAAACCCGTCCATGGGGGCTCGATGGCGCCATCCATGGCGCCAACGGTCCTGCCCACCCACACCGCCCCACCCCCGACAGATTTCCGGTGACGGTTGGACCGTCCACGCCATGCATGGATCAGATCTGTCAGATATCGAATTGAATCCGGGGGTCAGATCCGTTTTCCGCAGGAAAACGGATCTGACCCCATGAGCAATCCGACAGTTCGCAGGAAACTGTCGAAGGCGGGGTGGGTCCGGTTGCAGCGTCCCCCGCAACCGGACCCACCCCGCCATCCCTCAGCAGACCAGCTGTTGCTGTTGCTGTTGCTCTGGCTCGTAGCGGGTGCAGGGCGCAGCCCTGCCAAGTAAACCCCACCCTATACTTGCCACCGTGACTGCCTTCCCTGCCCTCGTTCCGCTGGATGCGCCGCTGCTGGTGGGCTACAGCGGTGGCGTCGACTCCACCGTGCTGCTGCACTGGCTGTGGCGCTGCGCGCAGACCTCCGGCAGCGCCCTGCGCGCGGTGCACGTGCATCACGGCCTGCAACCCGATGCGGATGACTGGGTGCTGCACTGCCGGCAGCAATGCGACGCCTGGGGCATTGAGCTGGCCGTGCACCGCGTGCAGGTCGAGAATGGCACAGGCCTGGGCACCGAAGGTGCCGCGCGACAGGCACGACGTGCCGCGTTCGCGGCTGAGCTGCGCGAAGGCGAAACGCTGGCACTGGCGCAGCACCAGGACGACCAGGCCGAGACCTTCCTGTTGCGCGCCCTGCGCGCTTCTGGCGTCGATGGCCTGGCGGCGATGTCCACGCACAGCCGCCTTGGCGAACATCCCTTGTGGCGCCCGCTGCTGGCGGTACCACGCAGTGCACTGCTCGACTACGCGCGCCAGCACGCGCTGCGCTGGATCGAAGACCCCAGCAACGCGGAAGACCACGCCGATCGCAACTTCCTGCGCCTGCAGGTGTTGCCGTTGCTGCGCCAGCGCTGGCCGCATGCGGCTGCAGCATTGGCGGGCAGCGCGACGCATTGCCGGCAGACCCGCGAACTGCTGGACGAGGAAGATGCCGAGCTGATCGCGCATCTGGAAGTGGCACCGCGCGTGCTGTCACTGGAACTGCTGCGCCAGATGTCGCCGCGCCGCGCGGCACGCGTGTTGCGCGCGTGGGTGCTGGGCCATGATGCGGCACCGTTGCCGGCCTCGGTGTTGCAGCAGGCGCTGGAGGAGCTGTTGCCAGCCGACACCGACCGCCAGGCGCGTGTGCGCTGGCAGCAGCACGTGATCCAGCAATGGCGCGACCACGCCTATCTGCTGCCGGCCCGGCTGCCCTCGCTGCCCCTCGACTGGCAGGCCGTGTGGGACGGCCGTGCACCGCTGCCATTGCCCGACGGCGGCCAGCTGAGCCTGCTGGGCGCCGGCGCTTTCGAACAGCCACTGCAGGTCCGTGCACGCGTGGGCGGCGAGCGCATCCTGCTGCCGGGTCGCCAGCATTCGCACGCGCTGAAGGACTGCCTGCAACGCGAGCACCTCGCCCCCTGGCGGCGCGCCCAGCTGCCGCTGATCTTCGATGGGCCCCAGCTGCTTGCCGCCGCCGACGTGGTCATCGCAGCTCCCCTGCAGGCCTGGTTGCAGGCCCACGACGCGCAGCTGCAGTGGCGTCCCGGCGGCTGGTGAATTGACCCCCGCGCGCAGCCCGTCCACACTTGCCGCATGGCCAAGAAGTCCCCCGAAAACGCCTCCCCGGTCGCCCAGTTCGAGCAGTCGCTCGAATCGCTGGAGCAGCTGGTGGAGCAGATGGAAACCGGCGAGCTGAGCCTGGAAGCGTCGCTCAGTGCTTACGAACGTGGCGTCGGTCTGTACCGCCAGTGCCAGCAGGCGCTGGAACAGGCCGAACTGCGCGTGCGCCTGCTCAGCGATCCGGCGCAGCCGGAAGCATCCGAACCTTTCGATCCGCCCAGCCATGACGGCTGAGGTTCTGTTCGCGCGCTGGCGCGACCGTATCGAAAGCCAGCTCGACGCTGCCCTGCCCTCGCCTGCCGAAGCACCGCAGCGCCTGCACCAGGCCATGCGCTATTCGGTGCTGGGCGGTGGCAAGCGCATGCGCCCGCTGCTGGTGTATGCCAGCGGGCACCTGTTCGGCGCGCAGCCTGAAAGCCTTGACGCAGCGGCGATGGCCGTCGAGCTCATCCACGCCTATTCGCTGGTGCACGACGACCTGCCGGCCATGGACGATGACGCGCTGCGCCGCGGCAAGCCGACCACCCACATCGCCTTCGACGAAGCCACCGCGATCCTGGCCGGCGACGCCCTGCAGACCCGTGCCTTCGGCCTGCTGGCCGATGCGCCACTGCCCGCCACGCTGCGCGTGGCCTGCCTGCAGACCCTGGCCCACGCCTCCGGTGCCTCCGGCATGTGCGGCGGCCAGGCGCTGGACATCGATGCCACCGGCCAGCAGCAGACGCTGGCGGCACTGACCCGCATGCATGCGCTGAAAACCGGCGCGCTGATCCGCGCAGCGGTGCGCATGGGGGCGCTGTGCGGCCAGGCCCACGAACCACAGCTGGCCCAGCTGGACGGCTTCGCCGACGCGCTCGGCCTGGCCTTCCAGGTCCGCGATGACATCCTCGATGTCGAAGCCAGTTCCGAACAGCTGGGCAAGACCGCCGGCAAGGACCAGGCGCAGGACAAGAGCACCTTCCCCGCGCTGCTCGGCATGGACGGTGCGAAGGCGCAGCTGCGCGAACTGGCCGCACGCATGCAGGCTACGTTGGCCGGCCATGGCGAAGAGGCCGACGCGCTGCGCGCGCTGGCCACGCTGGCGGTGGAACGCGATCACTGATCGCTGGCGTGATGCTGCCGCCAAACAGGAACGCCCGGCAATGCCGGGCGTTCCTGTTTGCGCGTGCGGCCGGAATTACTTGATCAGGCGCAGCGCGAACGGGTAGCGGTAGGCTTCGCCGTTGTTGGCCTTCACGGCGGCGATGATGCAGAACACCAGGTTCAGGATGCCGACGATCGGCGCCAGGATGCCGCCGATGATCACGATGGTCAGCACGATGCAGATCAGCATCGCGATGGTGATGGTGATCTGGAAGTTCAGCGCTTCCTTGGCCTGGTCTGTCACGAAGGACTTGCTGGCGTCATCCTTGTTGATCAGCCAGATGATCAGCGGGCCGATGAACCAGGTGAAGATGCCCAGCAGGTGCGCGGCCAGCGCCATGGTGCGCTGGTCGGCCGGGGCATTGGTGGTTGCCGGCGGCGGTGGGACGTTATCGAATTCACTCACGACAAAACTCCTTTTCATTGGGTGGTCTTGACCCACCAGCACCAAGCTGGTTGCGTCAGGCGGGCATAGCTTACGCCATCGACGCCATCAATCATTACCGGCAATGGTCATCCGCCCCAGCAGGATCGAGCCGGTCCGGATGTGCGAGCGCGGGTCGACGTCGCTGCCGACCGCCTCGATGCTGCTGAACATCTCGCGCAGGTTGCCGGCGATGGTGACGCCGTCCACCGGGTACTGGATCTCGCCGTTCTCGACACGGAAGCCGCCGGCGCCGCGCGAATAGTCGCCGGTCACCCCGTTCACACCTTGCCCCATCAGCTCGGTCACCAGCAGGCCGTCACCCATCTGCCGGGCGATCTCTTCGAGCGAGCCGGCATTGGCCGCCAGCTGCAGGTTGTGCACACCGCCAGCATTGGCGGTGGTCTGCAGGCCCAGCTTGCGCGCCGAATAGCTGCCCAGCACATAGCGCTGCAGCACGCCGTCACGGACCAGCGCCGAAGCACGGGTGGCCACGCCGTCGCCGTCGAAGGCGGCCGAGCGCAGGCCGCGGCGCAGGTGCGGCAGTTCGTCAATCTGCATCCACTCCGGGAACAGGCGCTGGCCGACGCTGTCCAGCAGGAAACTGGCCTGGCGGTACAACGCGCCGCCGGACACTGCCGACAGCAGGTGGCCGACCAGGCTGCGCGCCACTTCCGGGGCGAACAGCACCGGCATGCTGCCAGTGGCCAACGAACGCGGCTGCAGGCGGGCCACGGTGCGCTCGGCGGCGCGGCGGCCGACCAGACCCACGTCTTCCAGGTCCCCCTGCGCCAGCGCGCTGGTATACCAGCCATCGCGCTGCATGCCGTCGCCCTGCCCGGCGATCAGCGCGCAGCCGACCGAATGGTGGGTGCCTCGCTCACGACCGAAGAAGCCATGCGAATTGGCGTACACCGACAGGCTCTGCATGCTCGATACGGAAGCGCCCTCGGAATTGCGGATCTGCGCATCGGCCTCGCGGCCAGCGGCCTCGCAGGCCAGGGCCAGGTCCACCGCCTCATCGGCCTGCAGCGCCCACGGGTGCCAGCCATCCAGGTCCGGGAAGTCGGTGGCCATCAGCGCGGCCTCGGCCAGGCCGGCGGCCGGGTCATCCTCGGTATGCCGGGCAATCGCGCAGGCCTGCTCGACCGTAGCGGCCAGGCTGGCCTCGTTCAGGTCGCCAGTGCTGGCACTGCCCTTGCGCTGCCCGAAATAGACGGTCACGGCGATGCCACGGTCACGCGTGGACTGCACAGTCTCGACCTCGCCGAGGCGGACATTGACCTCCAGGCCCCGGTCCTCGCTGCAGCTGACCTCGGCTTGGCTGGCGCCCAGCGCGCGGGCGCGGTCGAGCAGCTGCTGGGAGAGGTCGGCCAGCCGTTCCAGCCGGGCCAGGCTGTCGTCGCCGACGGCCACTTCAGGGGCGATCACGTTCAATGCTTTATCCTGTACGGGTTGGGCCCGGCATCACGCCGGGCGACTTTTTTTGAAATCAGGTAGGGACGATGCGCGGACGCGACGAAGAAACCGGTGAATTCCACGACAAGAGCCGCAGCCAGAACCGGCGCGATGCACTCGACGTGCTGGCCCTGGGTGAGAAGCTGGTGTCGCTGACCCCGGCCCAGCTGGCGCGCCTGCCGATTCCGGAAGACCTGCTGCCGCACATCGCCGAGTGCAAGCGCATCACCGCCCACATCGCCCACAAGCGCCAACTGGCGTTCCTGGCCAAGCACATGCGCCGCGAAGAAGAGGCCACGCTGGATGCGATCCGCGATGCGCTGGACGCCAACAGCGAAACCGGCCGCCGCGAAGTGGCGATGATGCACCGCGTGGAAGACTGGCGCGACCGCCTGCTGGCCGACGGTGACAAGGCGCTGGCCGCCCTGCTCGATGACTATCCGCAGGCGGACCGCCAGCAGCTGCGCACGCTGGTACGCAACGCGCAGGCCGAAAAGGCGAAGAACAAGCCGCCGCGCGCTTACCGCGAGATCTTCCAGGTGCTGCGCGGCCTGATGCTGCCGGCCGCGCTGGGCCTGAAGGCCGGCGCCGAAGACGCCGACCACATCGGGACCGGCGAAGCCGACGAGGACTGAGTCCGCGCCGGCCCGGGCGGTTGCTGTGGCCATCGCCACGCTCAGGCCTGGGTACCGCCGACGGTGATGCCCTCGATCAACAGCGAGGGCTGGCCGACCCCCACGGGCACGCTCTGCCCGTCCTTGCCGCAGATGCCCACGCCCTCGTCCAGGGCCAGGTCATTGCCGACCATGCGCACCTTCTGCATGGTTTCCGGGCCGTTGCCGATCAGGGTCGCGCCCTTCACCGGCGTGGTGATGCGGCCGTCCTCGATCAGGTAGGCCTCGGTGGCCGAGAACACGTACTTGCCACTGGTGATGTCGACCTGGCCACCGCCGAAGTTGACCGCGTACAGGCCCTTCTTCACCGAACGGATCATCTCCTGCGGATCGTGCTCGCCGGCGCGCATGTAGGTGTTGGTCATGCGTGGCATGGTCAGGTGCGCGAACGATTCACGGCGCCCGTTGCCGGTCGGGGCCATGCCCATCAGCCGCGCATTGAGGCTGTCCTGCATGTAGCCGACCAGGATGCCGTCCTCGATCAGCGTGGTGCACTGGCTGGGGTGGCCTTCATCGTCGATGTTCAACGAACCGCGGCGGCCGTCGAGGGTGCCGTCGTCGACGATGGTCACCCCCGGTGCCGCCACACGCTCGCCGATGCGGCCGGCGTAGACGCTGGTGCCCTTGCGGTTGAAGTCGCCTTCCAGGCCGTGGCCGACCGCTTCGTGCAGCAGCACGCCCGGCCAACCCGGGCCGAGCACCACCGGCATCATGCCGGCCGGCGCCGGCACTGCTTCCAGGTTCACCAGCGCCTGGCGCAGCGCTTCCTGGGCGAGGGCTTCGGGGCGGCCGCTGGCAAACAGGTCTTCGTAGCCATAACGGCCACCGCCACCGGCATAGCCGGACTCGCGACGGCCGTTGTGCTCGACGATCACCTGCACATTCAGGCGTACCAGCGGACGCACATCGGCCGCCAGCACACCGTCGCTGCGGGCGATCAGCACTGTATCGACGCCGCCGGACAGGCTCACCATCACCTGCCTCACGCGCGGGTCGGCGGCACGCAGGTAACCATCCAGGCGCTTGAGCACCTCGACCTTGGCTTCGTTGCCGATACCATCGATCGGGTCCAGCGCCGGGTACAGTGCGCGCGCATTGCCGCGCAGCAGCGATCGCCCGGACTGCGCACCGCCCTCACGCGAGATCGCGCGCGCCGACTGCGCCGCCGCCAGCAGCGCGTCGGCATGGATGTCATCGGAGTACGCAAATCCGGTCTTCTCGCCGGAAATCGCACGTACGCCCACCCCCTGCTCGATGGAATGGGCACCGTCCTTGACGATGCCGTCTTCCACGCTCCAGCTCTCGCGGCGGGCGTGCTGGAAATAAAGGTCGCCGAAGTCGACACCGGGGCCGAGCAACTGGCCGAAGGTGCGCTCCAGGCCAGCGGTATCCAGGCCGCCGGGGCGAAGCAGGCGGTCTTGGGCAAGCGTCAGGGCGATATCAGTCATGGTTTCGATCTGGGGGTGCGGGGGCGCTCAGGCAAGCCCCGTGAACAGGGAACCGCGCTCAGCGCGAGCGCGGCAGGTCGGTGACGGTCGGCGGAATGGCCGGTGCAGACGCCGGCTCGGGCGGTGATGGGGACTTGTCGCGGCTGCGCTCGATCACTTCCACCTTCGGCTCCTTCCATGGACCGGTCACCTTGTAGGTTCGGGCGCCAATCTCGCCCAGCGGCTTGGACAATACCGCATTGGTGGCCGCGCCCAGCGCGGCCCCCACCGGGCCGCCGGCCACCGCACCGACCACGGTCAGCAGGTTGCCCGCACGCGGGTTGACGTCGATGGTCTGGTCGAACCGCTGGTTGCGCAGGTCAGCCTGGCCACGGATGGTGATGTTGGCCGCCGGGCCTTCGATCAGCACCTTGTCGGTGCGCGCCATGCCCTGGCCGAACTGCATGCTGCCGTCGATCTGGTTGAACGCGAAGCCCTTGGAGAAAAAGTCGCGGAAGTCGAACATCAGGCGCCGCGGCAGCTGCGCGACGCTGAGCAGGCCCAGCACGCGGCCGGCGCCTGGCTCCAGCTCCAGCAGCTGGCCATTGCGCGCGTGCAGGTCGAGACTGCCCTGCAGGTTGCCCAGCTGGAAGTCCGACGGGCCTCCGCTCCACGAGGCCTGCAACTGCGCCTGGCCGGAACCGCCGCGCAACTGGCCGCCGTAATCAAGATTCTGCATCAACCCACCCAGATCCTCACTGCGCACCTGTGCGGTCAACTCGGTTCGGGCACCACCGGTCCGGCCCAGCCAGCGACCGCTGATGTCGATCTCCTGGTCCGGCGCACGGAAACGCAGCGCATCCACGTTCAGGCCATTGGCCAACGGTCGCGTGCGCAGCACCGCCTGGCCCAGCACCACCTTGCCGAACTTCAGGTCGGCAATGTCCAGCGCGAACGGCGGCAGCTTGGCCGGGTCCATGTCGTTGGCACCGGCCTGTACCCGCGCCGGTGCAACCGGCGCGCCCGGTGCCGCCGGCAGTGACTGCCAGTGCACGCGGTCAAGCTGGCCACTGATCGTGCCACCGTCCGCATTGGGGACAGTCAGGCGTCCGGCCAGCGACGGGCCGTCCAGCCGCACATCCAGTGCCTGTGAGCCCGGGTGCAGCTGCAGCCGGGTCTGCTCGAACACGCCGCCGATCAGCTTCAACTGGCCAACCTGCACGTCCACCGCTCGCAGCGGCATCGCATCGTCGTCCCCGCCACCCCGCGCCAGGCCGATCCACTCCAGCGCATCCAGCGTCGCGCTGCGGCCATTGACCGTCAGCCCGCTCGGCGGCGGCTCACGATCAACATGATCACTGCCCAGCGTGACCTGCACGCCGGTCTGGTTGTTGTGGCTGCGTGCGGCCAGGGCCAGGCGCTGGCCGAAGGCCACATCGATGCGGCCGACGCCCATCGGCAACTGCGCGGCCACCGTGGTCGCCAGCGCTTCGGCGGCCGGCTTGTCCAGCGGTGCCGGCAGGTCCAGCCGGGTGCCGACCAGGTCCGAACTCAACCGCAGTTCACTCGGCGGCGCGGGCGCCCCCGGGGCCACCTTGGGCAGGTTGACCGCGATGGTCCACGCTGAAGTGCCGGTGATGTAGGGCTTGAGCCAGGTCATTTCCGGTGCGCGGTCGATCAGTACGCCCGCATCAAGATGCGCCGTCAGCTGCGATTCGAAAGCCCGCGTGCTGTCGTGCACGTAGCCACCAGCGCGCAGGCTCAGGCGGCCATCCTGGCCGAGGTGGCGCACCGCCAGTTCCTCAGCGCCGAAGCCGCCATTGCTGTAGCGCGCCTGCCCTCGCATGTTGTCGAAGGCCAGCTGGAAGCGCTTGTCGACCAGCTTCACGCCGGTCAGGTCGACCGTCCCCTGCAGATGACCACCGCCTTCATCGTGGTGCAGCGGCTGCAGCAGATCGAAAGTCACATGCGCCGGACCACTGGCGACCAGGTTGTCCAGCGTATCGCCGTAATCCTTGTGCAACGGGCTCTGGCGCAGCATCGCCAGCAGCTTGCCGGCCTCGCTCGGCGCGTCGGCGCGCACGTACAGCGGCTGATGGCCGAAGTCCGGAATGCCGGCTTCGAACTTCTGCACCGCCACGCCCGCCAGGTCGCCACGTCCACGCATGTCGAAGCCGGGGCCGATGAAGGCGATATCGGCATCGACCTGGCGCATCAGCGGCCAATCGTGCTGGAAGCGGATGTCGCCATTGCTGATGTGGCCGGTGGCCTCGAAGCGGCCATCGTTGTTGTCGAACGGCCAGTCGTCCAGGTCACCGGTGACCAGGCCGACACCGCCACGCACCTGGCCGCCGGCCAGTGCCATGTCCAGCCAGTCGGTGGCGCCCTTGCTCATCTTGGAGTGGATCCAGAAGCGCTTGGCCGCCGTCATCGGCACGTCGTCCAGCTTGGCGGCCAGCTGCAGCCACGGCCGCGTGCCGTCGCCCTGGAACCAGACGCCGCCGCGCACGTCGGCCGCGTAGTCGGTGCCCTCCACGCGCATCGCCGGCGTTCCGATCCGCCAACCGCCGCCCTCGTCGCGCCACCCCACGACCTGTCCGGCCAGATGCAGGTCATGCCGCACGCCAAAGCCGGTCGGCCAATCGAACTGCAGCTGCCGTTGCGGCTGCAGCTGCAGGCTGAAGCCATCGGCATCGCCTTCGAAATGTCCACCCAGGCCGCGCAGGCCCGGAGAATCACCGACGCTGGCAAAGCCCAGTGACTGCAGTTCGCCCTGTGCCCGCAACGGGCCATCGCGTTCGCCGGCCAGCTGCAATCGGCGCACCTCCAGCTGCGGCCTGGACAGGAACAGCCAGCGCCGCAGACCCGGTTCAAGGAGATTGCTCAGGGCCAGCCCGCGCAGCGCGGTACCGGCCTGCACCGCACCGGCGTTCACCCGCAGCTGCTTGCCGATCTGCAGCTGCAGGCCATCGAGCTGCTGTGCGCCATCTTCGGTCTTCAGGCGCAGGCGCGGCACCTGCAACGCCCAGCCATCGGCCTGGCGCTGCCAGCGCAGGCGGGCCTGCAGCCGCTGCAGCTGCAGCTGCGGCGCTGCCACGCCGGGCATCGGTGCACCGTCGACGCGCACGTCCCGCAGGTCCGAATCGGTGGTCAGCGCGACCGGCGCGAAATCACGCAGGGTCAGCCACAGGTTCAGCTCGCCCTTGCCCTCGCGCAGGCGCACGCCGCCGGCCGCCAGCAAGGGCGACCAGGTATGGAAATCGACCGGGTCGGCGCCGAGCCAGGCCTGGCCGTTGCCACGCGCACGGTCCACGTCCAGTACCGCGGTCAGCGGCAGCGCTTGTGCATCGGCCCAGGCGCGTACACCCACGCGCAGGCGATCACCATTGACCCGCATGCGCAGGTCGATGCGCGGCAGCGTGGTGTCGATGCCGATTCCCGGCGCGTGCACGCCCAGGCGGCCGCCGATCACCTGCAGCTCGCCGAGCCGGCGCAATGCATCCAGCGGATCCCCCCCGTTGTCGGATTGCGGCAACCCGCGCACCGACCAGCGTCCGTCTTCGCCCTGCTGCAGGTCCAGCGCCAGGCCACGCAGGCGCAGTTCGGTCAGCGAGCGCCCGGGCAGCAGCCCGCTGTACATCGATACCAGCACCTCGGCCTCGCCGATCGCCAGGCCCTGTCCGGCGCCGATGCGCAGGCCCTTCAGCTGCAGCAGTGGGCCACGACGGGTCCAGGCCGTCTGCAGCTGGTCAAAACGCACTGGCTGGCCGGCCCGCTCGCTCAGCCAGGCGGCGATCCTGTCGGGATGACGCTCGGCCAGCGGCAGCAGTTGGCTGAAGGTACCCACCAGCAGTGCAAGCCCGACCAGGCCCACCGCACAGGCGGCAATGAAATGACGGCGGATCCTTCGCAGTCGCAGGCGCGGCGGCGCGCTCATCGGCCACCGCCGGCCTGCAGCCGGCGAGGATCAGAGCAGAACGACATCGAATTGCTCCTGCAGGTACTGCTCGTCCGCCTGGAAGCGGATGCTCTTGCCGAGGAACTCTTCCAGCTCGGCCACCGCCGAGGATTCCTCATCGGTGATGCGCGCGACCACCTTGGTCGATGCGATCACCAGCAGGCGCGCGGCATCGAACTGGCGCACGGCGCGGGTGATCTCGCGGAAGATCTCGTAGGTCACCGTCTCGGTGGTCTTGATGCTGCCGCGGCCACTGCACTGCGGGCAGGTCTCCGACAGCTGGCGCTCCAGGCTTTCGACCGTGCGCTTGCGGGTCATCTCCACCAGGCCCAGCGGCGAGAAGTCGTACACCGTGGTCTTGGCATGGTCGCGGGCCAGCGCCTTTTCCAGCGTGCGCAGCACCTGACGGCGATGCTCTGCATCATCCATATCGATGAAGTCGATGATGATGATGCCGCCCAGGTTGCGCAGCCGCAGCTGACGCGCCACTGCCTGCGCCGCTTCCAGGTTGGTGCGGAACACCGTCTCTTCCAGGTTGCGCTGGCCGAGGAACGAGCCGGTATTGACGTCGATGGTGGTCATCGCCTCGGTCTGGTCGATCACCAGGTAGCCACCGGATTTGAGCGGCACCTGCTTGTCCAGCGCGCGGCCGATCTCGTCTTCCACGCCGAACATGTCGAAGATCGGGCGGTCGCCGGAATACAGCTCCAGCTTTTCGGCCAGCACCGGCATGTACTTGGCGACGAAGGCCTGCAGCTGGCCGAAGGTCTCCTTCGAGTCCACCTTCACCTTGTCCACGTCCTTGCGGATCAGGTCACGCACGGACCGCAGCGGCAGGCTCAGGTCTTCATAGATGATGCTGCACGACGGCGCTTCGCGGCCGCGGCGCTCGACCACGTTCCACACGCGCGACAGGTAGGCGATGTCCTCGGCGATGGCCTCGGCCGGCTGCCCTTCGGCGTTGGTCCGCACGATGTAACCGTAGCCACCATGCTGCGCCGACAGTTCGGTCACCAGCGCCTTCAGGCGGGCGCGCTCGGTTTCGTCCTCGATGCGCGCCGACACGCCCACTACCTTGGACTGCGGCAGCAGCACCATGTAGCGCGAGGGAATGCTGATCTGCGTGGTCAGGCGGGCGCCCTTGGTGCCGATCGGGTCCTTCACCACCTGCACCACGATGTCCTGGCCGTCACGCAGCAGCTCGACGATCGGCACGCTGGCCGGCGGCGGCAGGGTGGTGTTCTCGGTGTCGGCGCTGGCCACCGGTGCCGGGCGCACCACGTCGTTGGCGTGCAGGAACGCGGCGCGCTCCAGGCCGACTTCGACGAAGGCGGCCTGCATGCCGGGCATGACCCGCTGCACCTTGCCCTTGTAGATGTTGCCGACCACGCCACGGCGCCAACCGCGCTCGATGTGCAGTTCCTGCAGCATGCCGTTTTCGATCACCGCGACCCGGGTCTCGCGCGGGGTCACATTGACCAGGATTTCCTCAGACATCGGCAGCCTCCCTGGCGGCATCGGCAGTGGGGACCGGCACGCCACAGCGCGCCAGCAGACGATCGGTATGCAGCAGCGGCAGCCCCATCACGCCGGAGTAGCTGCCGGAAAGATGTTCGATCCAGCGTTCGGCCCCGCCCTGGATGGCGTAGGCACCGGCCTTGTCCAGCGGCTCGCCGGTGGCGACATAGGCGGCGATGTCGGCGGCGTCGATCGGGGCGAAGGTCACCTCGGAAATGACCAGCTCGCTGTCCAGGCCGCCCGCACCGACCACCACCACGGCGGTCATCACCTGGTGGGTGCGCCCGGCCAGCCGCGCCAGCATCGCCCGCGCGTCAGCGGCATCGACCGGCTTGCCGAAGACCTCGCCATCCAGCACGACCTCGGTATCCGAACCAAGCACCCGCGCCTGCGGGTCGTCGGCCAGCACCCGGGCCAGCCCGGCGCGCGCCTTGTCGGCGGCGACCCGGCATACATACTGTTCGGCGCTTTCAGTGGCCGCGCGCTGCTCGACGACCTCCAGGTCAAGGGCCTGGAAGGGGCGTCCGAGTCGGGCCAGCAGCTGGTTGCGTCGGGGGGAGCGGGAAGCAAGATAGAGCATCGGCACAGCATAACCTGAGGCCGCCACCTGAATCGTCGGCAACCCGTTACGGAACGCGTACAACCCCGATCAGGCTCACAGCGCGTTCATCGCTACGACACCACCCTCACCGGCACAACAAGGAGATCCCATGCGCCTGACCGCCACCCCGCTGCTGCTTGCCCTGTCCCTCGCCCTTGGAACCTCGATGACTGCTCATGCCGCTCCGTCGTCGCCGTCGATCGCCGCCGCGGCCGAAGGCACCCTGCTGAACATCTCGGCCAATGCCGAGGCCACCCGCGTGCCGGACGTCGCCACCCTGTCGGCCGGTGTGGTCACCCAGGCAGCCGACGGCAACAGCGCCATGCGCCAGAACGCCCAGCAGATGGACAAGGTGCTGGCCGCGATCAAGGCCGCCGGCATCGCCGAGCGCGACGTGCAGACCAGCGGCGTCAGCCTCAACCCGCAGTACCGCTATGCCGACAATGAAGCACCGAAGATCACCGGCTACCAGGCCAGCAACACGGTCAGCCTGAAGGTCCGCGACATCGCCAAGCTCGGCAAGGTGCTCGACGCGCTGGCCGCGCAGGGTGCCAACCAGATCAACGGTCCGCAGTTTGAGATCGACCAGCCCGAACCGGTCTATGACGAAGCCCGCCTGGCCGCGCTGAAGAAGGCCCAGGCCCGCGCCCAGACCTATGCCAGGTCGCTGGGCCTGCAGGTGCGCCGCATCGTCAGCATTTCCGAGAACAGCAACGGCGGTTTCCGCCCGATGCCGATGATGCGCACCATGGCCGCCGGCGCGGCGATGGACAAGGCCACCCCGGTCGCACCGGGTGAATCGACCGTCTCGGTCAACCTGGACGTGGTGTTCGAACTGGGCCGCTGATCGCGCCCGGCACGGCCGACCCAGGCGGGTCCCGCAGGGGCCCGCCTTTTTCGTCTATTCCGGCGGCGTTGGCTGAAGGCCAGCCCAACGCGCATGCCCCTGCCTCTAGGCAGTGGCCGCCATGCCGCGCTACTGATGAACTGCCAGCCGTGTGCGGCAACCCCGCCACGGACCCTGGTGCGTTGAGGACTTCGTCACTGGCATGGAGGTGGATCATGGTTCGTACCTATCCCGTTGCATCCCCGCACTTCGACCCCGCCCGCGTCGCCGCCTGGAGTGCAGCGATCGCCCTGCACCTGCTGGCCTTCCTGTTGCTGCTCATCCCTGCGACCTACCAGGCCGTGCAGGCCCCGCGTGAAAAGACTCCGGTGCGGCTGATCGAGAAGATCCCGCCACCGCCGACGCCGCCGGCTCCGGTCCCGCCAAAAGAGATCGTCCAGGTGGTACCGAAGCCCCGGACGCAGCCGGTGGTACCGCCACTGCCCGCACCCACCGCGACCGTGGAAGAGACCCAGGGCATCGCATTGCCGGCCGCCGAACCGGCTCCGCCGCAGCTGGCGCCCAGCATCGACACTTCCACCCCGTTGGCCGGCGCCCAGCTGCAGTACCGCAGCGCTCCGCCGCCGACCTATCCGATCCAGTCCCTGCGCAACCACGAACAGGGCACGGTGCTGTTGCGGGTGGAAGTGGACACCCGTGGCCAGCCGGTCGCGGTCAGCGTCGAGCGCAGCAGCGGCTCGCGCAACCTGGACCAGGCCGCCCGCCAGCAGGTGCTCAAGCACTGGCGCTTCGAGCCTGCCCAGCGTGACGGCGTGGCGGTTCCGGCCATCGGCATGGTGCCGGTGCAGTTCTCGCTGCCGGACTGAGCGTCCCACCGGCCCGGCCTTGCGCCGGGCCGGCCACTGCCACTGCCCGGCAAATGCGGACATGCCAGGGGCAAGCGTTACTGATTAAGCAAAAATTCACGACTTCGTCACCTGCTGGAAACCTAGATTGGCGCGTCCCGGTATCGATCCGGCGACAGCCCTCAACGCTACGGTTTTCCAGTTAGGAGAGAAGCTGTGAAACACCCGATCCAACGGCCCGCCAGCCGCCGCCGCACCACCCTGGCATCGTCCATCACCCACATCCTCACCGGCGGCGCCCTGCTGCTGGCCGGCGCCGTCGCTTCCTCCTCCGCCTTCGCGCAGGAAAAAGCCACCAACCTCGACCGCATCACGGTCACCGGCTCCAACATCCCCCGCACCAACACCGAGACGCCGTCCCCGGTGCAGGTGGTGAGCCGCCAGGAGATCGACCGCAGTGGCAAGGCCACGCTGGCCGAGTACCTGCAGACGATCACCGCCGATGGCGCCGGCTCCATTCCCAAGACCTTCGGCAACGGCTTCGCCGGTGGCGGCGCCGGCATCTCGCTGCGCGGCCTCGGTGCGGGCTCGACGCTGGTGCTGTTGAATGGCCGCCGCATGGCGACCTACGGCCTGGCCGACGACGGCCAGAAGGTGTTCACCGACCTCAGCACCATTCCGCTCGATGCCGTCGAGCGCGTGGAAGTGCTCAAGGACGGCGCATCGGCGATCTACGGCTCCGATGCCATCGCCGGCGTGGTGAACATCATTCTGCGCAGCGACTTCGAAGGTGCGATCCTGCGTGCGTCCTACGGCCTGTCCGGTGACAGCGACGGCGATACCAAGAAGGCCACCCTGACCGCCGGTACCGGCGACCTGTCCAAGGATGGCTGGAACGCATTCTTCAGCCTGGATGTCGGCAAGTCCGACGCGATCAAGATCAGCGACCGCAAGAACCGCAAGTGGATCGGTACCGGCGACACGCGCCAGTGGGGCTATGACGCTACCGACGCACAGTTCCTCGGCGGCGCCTACCTCAGCGGCCGTACCAACGGCGGCGTCGGCCCGAACGGCTCGGTGTTCAACAATGATGCGCCGTCGCCGCATCTGGTCGCCCTGCCGGGCTGCGCCAACCTGAGCTCCATTCCGGGCCAGACCGAGGCCTCTTCGGCGGCCCAGGGCTGCCTGTGGGATCCGGCCCAGCAGTTCCGTGACCTGACCCCCGAAGAGAAGTACATCAACGTATTCGGCCGTGCGACCTTCGCCTTCGGTGAAGGCGGCGAGGTCTACACCGAGATCGGCTACTCGAAGAAGGAAACCATCTTCAGCAATACCCCGTCGGGTGTTTCCGGCGGCTGGGGCTTCCCCGGCGGCCCGAAGAACGCCAGCAGCGGTGACGGCGCGACGATGCTCTATGCCGGCCATCCGGACAACCCGCTGCCGTATGCGGCGCGCCTGCGCTACAGCGCGTGGGACGTCGGCCCGCGCGTGACCAACAATACCAACGAGTTCAACCGCTTCCTGGTCGGCGTCAAGGGCAACTGGGGCGACTGGAGCTATGACACCGCCTACCTGCATTCGGGCACCGACCTGGTCAACAAGCGCACCGGCTTCCTGCGTTACAGCTCGGTGCTGTGCGCGCTGGGCAATCCGAACTGCGCCGGTGGTACCTGGCGCATCGGCGACAACGCCAACCTGAACTCGCAGGCACTGTACGACTACATCTCGCCGACCATCAGCGCGCGTGCCAAGTCGAGCCTGGACATGTTCGACTTCACCGTGTCGCGCAGCCTGGCCGACCTCAAGGGGGGGCCGCTGGGCCTGGCGATCGGTACCGAGTGGCGCAAGACCAGCAACAGCCTGACCCCGCAGACCTACACCGACCAGGGTGACATCATCGGCCTGGGCTATTCGGCCTACGACGGCACCCAGAACGTGTACGCCGGCTACGTCGAACTGTCGGCACCAGTGCTGGAACAGCTGGAACTGTCCGGCGCCGTGCGTTACGACAAGTACGAAAGCGGTGAAGGCAAGGCCACGCCGAAGCTGGGCGTGAAGTGGACCCCGGCCGACTGGATCGCACTGCGCGCCAGCTACGCCGAAGGCTTCCGTGCGCCGAACCCGGCCGAGAACGGTGACGGTGGCCTGGCCGCTTTCTCCAACGCACGTGATCCGGTGCGTTGCGCCATCGATGCCGACGAGTGCACACCGCGCTCGATCGCGATCATCACCCGCCCGAACAAGGACCTGAAGCCGGAAGAGTCCAAGAGCTACTCGGTGGGCCTGGTGCTGCAGCCGACCTCGACCACCTCGATGACCGTCGATGCCTGGCAGATCAAGCGCACCAACGAGATCGTGCAGGGCAACACTGCAGCTGCCATTCTGGCCGGCAACGTGCTGCGTGACTCCAACAACATCGGTGGCGTGCCCAACTCGGGCAGCATCCTGGCCGTCAACACCGGCTACGTGAACGCCAGTTCGTCGCGAGTCCGCGGTATCGACACCGATATCCGCCAGACCTTCGATATCGGCCCGGGCCAGCTCGAACTGGACCTGCAGTGGAGCCACATCCTGAAGTTCGAGCGCACCGAAGGCGATGAGACCGTCGACTATGCCGGCACGCACGGCAACTGCGACGTGACCAACTGCATCGGTACGCCGAAGGACAAGATCAACTTCGGCACCACCTGGAAGCAGGGTGCGTGGAGCGTGAGCGGTGTTGCCAACTACATCAGCAAGATGGACAACACCGACAAGCGTGGCGGCGACTACCAGGCGTTCTACGAGGATGGCACGCCGGTGACGAAGATCTCTTCGTTCACCACCTTCGACCTGTCCGGCCGCTGGAACATCACCGACGCCTTCGAACTCAATGCCTCGGTGGCCAACGTGTTCGACCGCATCGCACCGCTCGATCCGACCACCTACGGCGGCGTGAACTACAACCCGATGCACTTCTCCGGTGCACTGGGCCGTTACTTCACCGTGGGCGCCAAGTACACGTTCAAGTAATCCTGCAGCAGCGTCACCTGCAAAGGCCCGGGCCAACACCCGGGCCTTTGCTTTTTCAATGCCACCCGGCATTGTGGAGCCAGCGTCAGCCGAACAACCAAAGCCAGACCATCCAGCAGATCAGCAAAACCGCGGCGGCGGTGAGGCCCCAGAAGCAACATTGGTACAGACGCCGTTCGGCGACCTCCGAATTGAGATCATCACGAGCGGACTGCAGCCCCTTCTGCAACGTCACCTTCTCCTTCCTCAGATCAGCAGCGACCCTCTGTACGCCGGCAAGCAGCTCCTCGCTCTGCTTCAGCTGGGCAGCTAGCCTGCCGTGGCTCTCTTCCAGTGCAAGACTGCGTGCACTCGCCCCTGCCACCTCGGACTGCAGCAAGGCTTCCCGCTCGCTCAACACCTGCAGTTCCTCTTGCTGGCTGCGCACCAGCGCCTCCAGATAATCGTTGCTGCTGGGATTGCTGAGAACCATCGCCTGCAGGAATCCACGCTCGCTTTCCAGCAAGCGCTTGATCCTGTCGAGGTATCGAGCTTCCTCCACATCACTGGTTTCGTCCTCGGGAATGGTGTAGCCGTAGATCGGCACCCTGCCGATATCCACTTCGATCACTGCAATGCCCAGTTGCCGGAGGCCATCCTGTTTTGCAGCATCCACAGCATGTGATCGCCTGACCTCAAGCAGGAACTTCCCGTCCCACTTGGAACCCAGATCATCCTCGCTGGTGAACTCGACATACAGATCTGCCCGATAATCCCCCCTTCCGGGCACCTGCCACTCCTGCTCCACCCGGGAGATCGAGATTCTCGATTCACGCCAGCGACGAGGCCCTTTTCCGGTAGGAAGCGAAAGAACCAGCTGCACATGGTCCAGCCGACTGAAAGCCTCCTTGAACAACAGATGCTGCAGCGATTCGCCTCCCGCTGCCGCTCCGCCCTTCACGCCGTCGATATATGCGAAGTACCACGACCGCCCCTTCATCACGTGCTTCACTGGGCGACGATGACCTGCACGATGCGTTGAGAAATAGCGATCTCCCGTGGGTTCTCCACCATAATCCCTGTTGCGACGGTGGCCCACGGCCTGCGCCGTAACGTACTCGGTTCCATCGGGAGTGAGAAAGGCCCGCGATTTGGTCATGGGGTGCGCGCTCATAAAGGGAAGCCCACTATGCCAACCTTCCATCGCACTCGATGAGATGGATAAGATCGATGACGCGAATGCAACTGCTGCAACCCCCGGCCGAAAGGCCGATGGGATGACCGCAAGGGAACCAAAGCATGCCCTCGTCCAACCAACGTCTCGGCCTGCCCGCGTTGACTGCACTGGTAGTCGGCTCGATGGTCGGCGCCGGCATCTTCTCATTGCCGCAGAACGTTGCCCGCAGTGCCGGCCCGGCCGCCGCGATGATCGGCTGGGCGCTGAGCGGTGCGGGCATGCTGATGCTGGCCTTCGTGTTCCAGGCCCTGGCCAACCGCCGTCCGGACCTGGACACCGGCATCTACGCATATGCACGCGAAGGCTTCGGCAACTACATCGGCTTCTCCGCGGCGTGGGGCTACTGGGTCGCTTCGGTACTGGGCAATGCCAGCTTCTTCGTGCTGATCTTCAGCGGCCTGGGCCATTTCATGCCGGTGTTCGGCGAAGGCAACACGCCAGCCGCCGTGGCCGCTTCGTCCGTACTGTTGTGGACCGTCCACCTGCTGGTGCTGCGCGGCCTGCGCACGGCAGCCATCGTCAACGGCCTGGTGACGGTGGCCAAGCTGCTGCCCATCGCACTGTTCCTGGTGCTGGCCGCCGGTGCGTTCCGCATGGAGGTGTTCCGCGCCGACTTCTTCGGCACGCCTGCGCTCGGCGACCTCGGCCAGCAACTGCGCGGCATGATGCTGGTCACCGTGTGGGTGTTCATCGGCATCGAAGGCGCCAGCATCTATTCGCGGCGTGCCGTGCGCCGTGCCGACGTCGGCCGTGCCACGGTGATAGGTTTCCTGGGGGTCTGGCTGCTGCTGGTCCTGGTCAGCCTGCTGTCGATGGGCGTGCTGTCGCAGGCCGAACTGGCCGGGCTGCCCAACCCGTCGATGGCCTACGTGCTGCGCGCCATCGTCGGCGAATGGGGCGCGACGGTGATCATCGCCGGTTCGATCATTTCGGTGCTGGGCGCGCTGCTGGCCTGGGTGCTGCTGTGTGCCGAAGTGCTGTATGCCGCCGCTGGCGACGGCACGATGCCCGCCTTCCTGGGACGCGAGAATGCGCGTGGCGTGCCTGCCAATGCGTTGTGGTTGAGCAACGGGCTGATCCAGCTGTTCCTGCTGCTGGTGCTGTTCAATGCGGGCAGCTACACCGGCCTGGTGCTGCTGGCCGCATCGATGAGCCTGGTGCCCTACTTCCTGTCCACCGCGTTCGGCGTGCAACTGGCCTGGCGCGGACAGTCCTACGCGGGTGAGCCACGCGTGCGCTGGCGCGATTTCGTGGTCGCGCTGCTGGCCAGCGCCTACGCGCTGTGGCTGGTGTATGCCGGCGGCCTGAACAACCTGCTGCTGTCGGTGCTGCTGTACGTGCCCGGCGTTATTCTGTTTGCGCAGACCCGGCGCCAGCGCGGCGAGCCGGTTTTCACGCGCTGGGAGTGGGCGCTGTTCGGCGCGATCCTGGCAGTAGCAATCGCCACGCTGGTAGCGTTCTGGAAGGGCCGGATCACGCTGTAGCGGCGAGCGCGTGCCCGGCTTGGAGGATGCAGCCGAGCATGGGCTCGCCGCCACAACACGGCAAAAAAAAACCTGCATCTCGCGATGCAGGTTTCTCAAGGTGGCGCCCGAAGTTGGACTCGAACCAACGACCCCCTGATTAACAGTCAAGTGCTCTAACCGGCTGAGCTATTCGGGCAGACGACTAGTATAACCACTCTTCACGCGCGATGGTAGGGGTGATTGGCAATCATTGCGGCAGCCCGATACAGCTGCTCGGCCACCACCAGACGCACCAGCATGTGCGGCAGCGTCAGCGGTCCGATCGACCACTTTTCGTCGGCCAGCGCAGAGACCTCTGGCGAATGCCCTTCCGGGCCACCGATCAGGAACGCCAGGTCCCGGCCCTGCCCGCGCCAATGCTCCAGGCGTTGCGCCAGCTGCTCGGAACTCAACTGCCGCCCCGGCACGTCCAGTGCCACCACGTAAGCGTTCTTCGGTAGCGCGGCGATGACCCGCTTGCCTTCATCCTCGGTGGCACGGCGCGGATCGCGCCCCTTGCCGCGCAGGCCGGGTTCGATTTCCACCAGCTCGAACGGCAGCCAATGCGACAGCCGCTTCTGGTATTCGGCGAACCCCTGCGCGACCCAGCTGGGCGCGCGTTCACCGGTGGCGATCAGGCGGGCTTTCATCAATGGTCCTCCAAAACGTCGACGGCGCCATCGGCGCCGTCGAAGGGATGCATCAACGTGCGGCTCAGGCCACTTCGTCGTCGCTGGACGGCGGCTGGTCGCCGACGGTCCACAGGCGCTCGAGCGCGTAGAACTCACGCACGCGCGGCAGCATCACGTGGACGATCACGTCGCCCAGATCGACCAGCACCCATTCGGCTTCGCGCTCGCCTTCAACACCCAGCGGCATCACGTCGATGTTCTTGGCGAAGCGCACGACTTCATCGGCAATCGACTTGACGTGGCGGGTCGAGGTGCCCGAAACGACGATCATGTAGTCGGCAACGCTGGACCGGCCGCGCACGTCGATCTCGACCAGGTCCTTGGCCTTCAGGTCTTCGGTGGCTTGGCGGACGCTGGCCAGCAGTTCCGGCACGGACGGCGGCGGGCTGGGCAGATCGACCTTGATGGTCTGGGGCTGGGTCTGGTTGCTCAAAGTGGATCGACTCGATAAACGTGGGAGCGATTATACGGGGATGGCGCGGCCGCGCCATTCACGCCGTGGCCGGGCGGTACAGCCCGTGTGCAGCGACATAGTCGGCCACGGCCGGGGGCAGCAGTGCGCGCCAGGGACCGCCAGCGGCAATCTGCGAGCGCACTGCGCTGGCCGATTCCCCGCGTAGTGGGTGGTGCAGGCGCAGGATGCGCCCGGCCGGGCTGGCGAACAGGGCCTGCTCATTGTCGGCCCACCGCCCTTGCAGGGCACGCCCCAGCTCGCCATCGATCGACGCCTGCAACGGACTGCCCGGCCGTTCGGCCACCACGAAGTGGGTCAGATCGAACAGGGCCTCCCATTCGTGCCAGCCGGACAGCCCCAGCAGGCTGTCGGCGCCCACCAGCCAGGCCAGCGGCCGGCTCGGGCCCAGCTCGCCACGCAGCTCGCGCAGGGTGTCGACGGTGTACGACGGGCGACCGGGGCAGCGGGTGGCACGATCCAGTTCGCGACGGTCCAGCAGCAGCCCCGGCTCGTCGCCGATGGCCAGCGACAACATCGTGCAGCGCTGCTCAGCGGTGGCGCCGGGCACCGCGCGGTGCGGCGGATCGGCGGCCGGCAGCATGCGCACGGCGACCTGCAGTTCATCACGGGCCGCACGCGCGATCGCCAGGTGCCCGAGGTGCACCGGATCGAAGGTGCCCCCGTAGTAGATCCGCAGGCTCATCACTCAGGCCCGCGCCAGCAGGCGCACGGCACGCGGTTCGGCCACGGCCACCAGCAGGCGTTCCAGCGCCAGCCAGGCGTCGCCGTCAGCGCGCCCCTTGGCAATGCGGTCGACCAGCCCCGCCTCGGCCACGAAGCGCTCCCAGCGCTTGCCTTCCGGGTGCCGCTGCAGCGCGCGCTTGTAAGGCGCCTGCCGCGATTCCCAGATGCCGCGCGATTTCATTTCAGCGGCCAGGTTGCCACCACGCGCCTGCACGCGGGCCAGGCCTGCGCCCGCCAGCAGTTCGCGGATCACGATCGGCATCAATGCGGCCACCGCCTCCCCTTCACCGCGCAGGCCGGCCAGCATGCGCAGCACCGCCGGCGGCTGGCCGGAGAACGTCGCCTCCACCAACCGGAACACGTCGTAGCGGGCAGCGTCAGCCACCAGCGACTCCATCCGTTCCACATCCAACGGCTGGCCGTCGGCCAATAGCGCCAGCTTGTCGATTTCCTGGGCGGCGGCCAGCAGATTGCCCTCCACCCGCTCAGCCAGGCGCTGCACGGCAGCCGGGTCGGCACGCAGGCCCTTGCCGCGCAGGCGGCGCTCGATCCAGTCCGGCAGTTCGTGCGGCTTGATCGCCCATGCCACCGACAGCACGCCGATGCGGCTGACCGCCTCGGCCCACTTGCCCTGGTGGGCCTTGCTCCATTCATTGGCGGTGATCATCAACACCACGTCCGGCGCCGGGTTGGCGCAGAACTGAGTGATGACCTCGGCGCCCTCCTTGCCCGGCTTGCCGCTGGGCAGGCGCACCTCGACCAGGCGGCGGGCGCTGAACAGGCTTGGCGCATTGAAGCTGGCGTCAAGCTGGTTCCAGTCGAAATCACGCCCGTCGGCATCGAACACTTCGCGTTCGCCGATGCCCGAGGCGCGCGCACGCGCGCGGATGGCATCTGCGGCTTCCAGTACGCGCAGTGTTTCCGGGCCTGCGATCAGGTACACCGGCGCCAACGCGGTGTCAGCGCCCTGGCTGGCCAGCTGCTCCGGACGCAGTTCCATCGTCGCTGCCGCTCAGTGCTTGACGGCGGCGGCAGGCTCTGCCGGCACCGCGCCCTCGATCGGCTTGGCCTTCGGCGCGGACAGGCTGCCCCCCTTCTCGATCTCGGCGCGGACCACGCTGTCGATACGTCGGATGATCGAGGCGGACATTTCCCGGCGCAGCTCCGTGGCCAGGATTTCGCGTTCGGTGGTGGTACCGGTGGCGTCGGTCGGCGGCGACACGTAGTCGCGCGACAGTTCGATCACCTGCTGCGGCACCAGTTCGCTGCCATCCTCGCGGCGGAAGATGAAGATCACCGCATAGCGCAGGCTGTACTCCTGCGCACGACCCTGCGAGTCGATGGCGATCGGGAGGTCACCCCAGCGCTCGGACAACACCTGCAGCTGGGTACTGGGTTCCTTGCTGTCCTCATCGGCCAGCCTGGCACCAGAGGCCAGCAGGCTGCGATTGAGCAGCTTGACCAGTTCACTGTACGGGGCGGTGGATACCACCTTCACCGGGGCGGTGTCGGTCGGCAGCATCAGCTTGTTGCGCAGATGGAAGCCGCAGCCGGCGAGGCCGAGGACAAGAACGAGGGCAAGCAGGATTCGGGTCATGGAGACAGTCTGGCGGAGCCGGGCGATCACGGCAACACACAGCGTGCCCGAAGCCGCGTGAATGCAGGGCCATCAAGCACCCGGCCCTGCTTCTGGAAAGGCATCGGCCACCGCGCGGGTGGCCGGTGCGAGGTACATCAGGCGGCGACGATGTTCACGATCTTGCCCGGGACGATGATGATCTTGCGCACCGTCAGGCCTTCCATGAACCTGGCCGCGTTGGGCTCGGCCAGCGCCAGCGCCTCGACCTGCTCGCGCGCGGCATCGGCCGCCACCTCGATGGTGCCGCGCAGCTTGCCGTTGACCTGCACCGCCAGGGTCAGGGCATCGCGTACCAGCGCACTGCTGTCGGCCTGCGGGAACGGCTGGTCTTCCAGCAGCGTCTCGCCATGGCCCAGCACCTGCCAGAGGGCGTGGCTGGCATGCGGCGTGATCGGGTTCAGCAGCAGCACGACGGCCTGCAGCGCTTCCTGGCGCACCGCGCGGCCCTGCTCGCTGTCGTCCTCGAACCTGGCCAGCGCGTTCATCAGCTCCATCACCGCTGCGATGGCGGTATTGAAGCTGTGGCGGCGACCGTAGTCGTCACCGACCTTGCCGATGGTTTCATGGGTCTTGCGGCGCAGCGCCTTCTGGTTGGCATCCAGTGCTGCAACGTCCAGCGCCGGGGCGGCACCGTCGGCAGCATGCTTCTGCACCTGGGCCCACAGGCGGCGCAGGAAGCGCGCCATGCCGTCCACGCCGGCCTCGTTCCACTCCAGCGACTGCTCCGGCGGCGCGGCGAACATCGAGAACAGGCGCACGGTGTCGGCGCCGTACTTGCCGACCATCGCCTGCGGGTCCACGCCGTTGTTCTTCGACTTGGACATCTTCTCGGTGCCACCGACCACCACCGGCTGGCCGTCGGCAATCAGGGTGGCGCCGGTGATGCGGCCGCGCTCGTCACGCTGCACTTCCACATCGGCCGGGTTGATCCAGTCCTTCGAACCGTCCGGATTCGGGCGGTAGTAGGTCTCGGCGATCACCATGCCCTGGCACAGCAGGTTGCGCGCCGGCTCGTTGCTGTCCACCATCCGCGCGTCGCGCAGCAGCTTGTGGTAGAAGCGGAAATACATCAGGTGCAGGATCGCGTGCTCGATGCCACCGATGTACTGATCGACCGGCAGCCAGTAGTTGCCGCGCTTGTCGACAGCGTCACGGGCACCGGGCGAGGTGTAGCGGGCGTAGTACCAGCTCGACTCCATGAAGGTGTCGAAGGTGTCGGTCTCGCGCTCGGCGGCGCCACCGCATTCCGGGCAGGTGGTCTTGCGCCATTCCGGGTCGGTCTTGATCGGCGAACCGGTCCCGGAGAACGCCACGTCCTCCGGCAGTACCACCGGCAGCTGCTCCTCCGGCACCGGCACCGCACCGCACTTGTCGCAGTAGATCACCGGAATCGGGCAGCCCCAGTAGCGCTGGCGGCTCACGCCCCAGTCGCGCAGGCGGTAGTTGACGCGGCGCTGGCCCTGGGCCTTGCGCTCGAAACGTTCGGCCAGGGCTTCGAAGGCCCCCTGGAAATCCAGGCCGTCGAACTCGGCCGAGTTCACCAGCTCGAACGCACGGCTCTTGTCGCTGTACCAGTCCTGCCAGCGGCTACCGTCCCAGTTGCGCTCTTCGTCGGTGCGCGCATCCTTCAGCGCGATCACCTGCTTGATCGGCAGGCCGTACTTGTTGGCCACTTCGTTGTCGCGCTGGTCATGGCCCGGAACGGCCATCACCGCGCCGGTGCCGTAGCCCATCAGCACGAAGTTGGCGACCCACACCGGCACCGGCTCGCCGGTGACAGGATGCAGCGCGCGCAGGCCGGTATCCATGCCGCGCTTTTCCTGGGTTTCCAGTTCAGCCTCGGATACACCGCCCTGCTTCAGGTCGGCCAGCATCGCGGCCAGTTCCGGGTTGTTCTTCGCTGCGTGCAGCGCCAGCGGGTGTTCGGCGGCGATCGACACGAAGGTCACGCCCATCACCGTGTCCGGGCGGGTGGTGAACACGCGCAGCGGATCCAGCACGCCACCATCGACGTCGCGCACGTCGAACTGGATTTCCAGGCCCTCCGAGCGGCCGATCCAGTTGCGTTGCATGGTCTTGACCGATTCCGGCCAGCCATCCAGCTCGTCCAGGCCATCCAGCAGTTCCTGGGCGTAGTCGGTGATGCGCAGGAACCACTGCGGGATCTCACGCTTCTCCACCAGCGCACCGGAGCGCCAGCCGCGGCCGTCGATGACCTGCTCGTTGGCCAGCACGGTCTGGTCGACCGGGTCCCAGTTCACCACCGCGTTGCGGCGATAGGCCAGGCCCTTGCGCATCAGGCGGGTGAACATGCGCTGCTCGTGGACGTAATAGTCCGGACGGCAGGTGGCGAACTCGCGCGACCAGTCGATGGCATAGCCCAGCGATTTCAGCTGGCTGCGCATGTGGTCGATGTTCTTGTAGGTCCACGCTGCCGGCGCGGTCTTGTTCTTGATCGCGGCGTTCTCCGCCGGCAGGCCGAACGCGTCCCAGCCCATCGGCTGCAGCACGTTGTGGCCGGTCATGCGCTTGTAGCGGCTGATCACGTCGCCAATCGTGTAATTGCGCACGTGGCCCATATGCAGCGCACCGGACGGGTACGGAAGCATCGACAGGCAGTAGTACTTCGGCTTGTCCGAGGTCTCGTCGACCTCGAAGGCACGGGTGGCGTCCCAGTACTGCTGGGCGGCGGATTCAACCTGCTGCGGGTCGTAGGCGTTGGTTTCAGCGCTGGTCATGGAACACGCGGATGCGGCGGCAAAGCGGTACAGCGTACCGCAGTGCGGCAAACGTCTCCAATCCTGCCTGCTTGGGGGTGGGCGCCGCGATGCCCCGGGAGCCGTCTCAGCGTTGGCGCGACAGCGGCAGTGCGGCGGCCAGCCAGGCCACCCAGCAGGCGAACGCCAGCCGTTGTGCCAGCGGCGCCGGCAGGACGCCCTGCAGGGCAAACGCGGCCACCGCAGCCAGCACGCCGCAGCCCAGGGCCAGGGCGCCCAGGGCGCGGCCATGCGCCTGACGCAGCTGTGTCGTGCCCAGCAACAGGGTTCCGGCGACGAAGCCCAGCACCCAGATCATCCAGGCACTGGCATGCAGCTGGCTGGCGGGCCCATGCAGATCGTCCACGTCCAGCGGCAGCAAGCCCATCGCGGCAAAGCCCAGGCCAGCCAGCAGCAGCATCTGGCTGCCGACCCTCGGTGCCCAGCCGGCAGTGGCGGGCAGGCTGCGGCGCAGGCGCTCAGCCACCACCGCAGCGAGCACGCCGGGCAGCACGAAGCCAAGCAGATTGAAGGCCAGCGCATGCGGTACGCCCCGCGCCCCCAGCAGCGCCACCGGGTGGCGGGCCTGTGCATAGCCCTCCAGGCCGGCACCGAAGCCAGACACAGCCAGGACGAACACGACTGCAGCAAGCAGTCCCAACCAACGATCAAGCCGGACCATGGACATTGCGCGCAGTCACCCGGAAAAGAATGGATCAGCGCATTGTCGCGGCAGTGACGCAGTGCGCCAAGCGCGCGGCCGAGGCCGGGTGCTTCCGGCGCACCTCGGCCAGCACGCCGGTCAGCTCCGGAAAGCGGGTGATCCACGGGCTGTGCTGCGTGCCACGCCCCCGAGGCCGTCGCGCGCGATGTGACGGCAGGGTTGAGACGGACATCGATCGTCACCATAGAATCGGTCTCCAGATGCCAAGCGATGCTTTCCCCATGACCGAGACGACCTACGTATTCGACGCCACCACTGCGACCTTCGAGGCCGAAGTCCTGCAGAAGTCGCTGCAGACGCCGGTGCTGGTCGACTTCTGGGCCACCTGGTGCGGGCCGTGCAAGACCCTGGGCCCGATGCTGGAAAAGCTGGCTGCCGAGTACAACGGTGCGTTCGAGCTGGCCAAGGTCGATGTCGACAAGGAACAGCAGATCGCTGCGGCCTTCCAGATCCGCTCGGTGCCGACCGTGTTCCTGGTCAAGGGCGGCCAGCTGGTGGACGGCTTCCCCGGCGCCATTCCGGAAGGCCAGCTGCGTGAGTTCCTGGCCCAGCACGGCATCGTACCGGCCGATGTGGGCGATGCTGCCCCCGAAGATGACGCCCCGCTGGATCCGCAGGCGCAGGTCGATGTGCTGCGTGCGCAGATCGCCGCCGAGCCGGACAAGGATGAACTGAAGCTCGACCTGGCCCTGGCCCTGCTGCAGATCGGTGGCGTGGACGAGGCACGCACCCTGATCGACGGCTTGCCCGCCAATCTGGCTACCGACGACCGCGCCGTGCGTGCCCGCGCCCGCCTGGCCTTCGCCGCCGCGCTGAAAGATGCCCCGGCCGCCGAGGTGCTGGAGGCACGCATCGCCGCTGACGGCAAGGACCTCAAGGCCCGCCACCTGCGTGGCGTGCAACTGCTGCTCGGCGGTCATGACGAGGCCGCGCTGGCCCAGTTCCTGGAAATGCTGCGGATCGACCGCGGATTCGAGGAAGGCCTGCCGCGCAAGGCCCTGATCGACGCCTTCAATGTGATCTCCGACGAGGACCTGGTCGGCCAGTACCGCCGCAGGATGGCGTCGCTGCTGTTCTGAACGGGAACCCGCTCCGTTCAGAATTCCTGCACTGAACGCGGGCAATAATGCCCGCGCTGGTGGCCACGCGGTCGCCACGATCCGTTCGGGGGGATGAGGTCGGGGCCATGGGGTCTTGCAGCTGCACCCCCGCATTGCCGGGATTGCAAACTGTGACCGTCGTCCGCTCTCTGTCGTTCGCCATGCATTTAACGGGCGCTCTGCTCTGCGCCCTCTTCCTGATGCCCGCCATTGCCGGCGCCCAGGACTGGAACTATCGGGTCCGGCCCGGCGATACCCTGTGGGATCTGGGCGGGCTCTACCTGAAGCCCTCGGTACGCTGGCAGCAGCTGCAGCAGCACAACCGCATCGACAACCCTTACCAGTTGCCGCCGGGCCAGCTGCTGCGCTTCCCGATCAGCTGGCTGCGCACCGAACCGGCGCCGGCCCGGGTGCTGTCCGTGCGCGGCAAGGTCGCGCTGGCAGGCGCCGATGGCACGGCGACCCGCGCGCTCCAGGCCGGCGAACAGCTGCATATCGGTGACACCGTGGAGACCGAAGGCGACTCCAGCATCACCCTGGAATTCGCCGATGCCTCGCGCCTGCAGCTGCGCGAGTACTCGCGCCTGCGCCTGGATCAGCTGAGCCGTTACGGCCACACCGGCATGGTCGACACCCGACTGCGTCTGCAGCAGGGGCGAGCCAGCAACCGGGTGACGCCGGCGCGCGGTCCCGCCTCGCGTTACATCATCGATGCGCCCACCGCGACCAGCAGCGTGCGCGGCACGGTGTTCCGGGTCAGCGCCGGGGATGACGGGCACGTCGGTGCCACCGAGGTCCTGCAGGGCAAGGTGCAGGTCGGCAACTCCCATGGCCAGCGCCTGGTCCGGCCGGGCCAGGCCACCCGCAGCAGCAGTGCCGATGCGGCGCCCGCTGCGGTCTCTGCACTGCTGCCGGCGCCGGCGCTGCGCAATGACGCGCTGCGCCTGGCGCCGCTGCCGACCCTGCTTGCCTGGGAACCGGTCAATGGCGCCGATCATTACCGGGTGGAAGTGGTGCAGGCGGCAACGCCGGAGATCCTCCTGTTCGCCGCCACCACCGCCGACACCCGGCTGGCGATCGGCGACCTGCCGCCTGGCCAGCTGCGCATCCTGTTGCGCGCGGTCGACGCCCAGGGGGTCGAAGGCCTGGATGCCAGCGCCGATTTCGAGCTCGGTGACCAGCCACCGCCGCCGCTGACCGTATCGCCGCTGCATGGGCAGACGATCAACAGCGACCGCCCGCGTTTCCGCTGGAGCCAGGCCCCCGGTGCGCGCAGCAGCGTCCTGCAGATCGCCACCGAGCCCAGCTTCCTGCAGCCCCTGCAGGAGCAGGCCACCCATGCGACCGACCTGCGCCTGACGCGACCGCTGCCGCCCGGCCAGTACTACTGGCGCGTGGCTTCGCGCGATGGCGAAGGCCGACAGGGCCGCTATGGCCAGGCGTTGCCGCTGCAGCTGAGCAATGAACCAGTGGACCCGGCACTGCAACCGCCCGAGGCCGCACACGGCGAGCTGACGCTGCGCTGGCAGGCCGGCAGCGAAGGCCAACGCTACCGGGTGCAGGTGGATCGCCGCGGCGACTTCAAGGCACCGCTGGTCGACGAAACCGTGGATCAGCCGCAGGTGAGCTTCAAGCGCCCGTGGAGCGGCACCCTGCATGTACGCGTGCAGTACATCGACGATGACGGCCACGCCAGCGCGTTCTCGCCTGCCCAGCAGGTCCCGCTGCCGTGCCGCCTGTGCTACGGCGCGGGTGGCGGTGCCCTGCTGCTCTGGTTGTTGTTGTGAGGCGCTCGCCGCTGCCATGGTCGAAGCGGATCCTGCTGGCCCTGCTGGCCGGCGTGCTGACCATCGTGGCCAGCCAGGGACAATGGCTGTGGCGGCAGGACGAGGCGGCCTATGATGCGCTGGTCGGCAACTGGGAGTACCACCCCGATCCCAGCGTGCTGATCGTCGCCATCGACGAAGGCAGCCTGCAGCGCATCGGCCAGTGGCCCTGGCCACGCTCGGTGCATGCACGCCTGCTTGACCGCCTGACCGATGCCGGCGCCGAACGCGTCGCGCTGGACCTGATGCTGTCCGAACCGGATCGCCGTGACAGCCGACAGGATGATGAACTGGCGGCCGCCATCCGACGCAATGGCCGGGTGGTGCTGCCGGTGCTGGCCGCACCGGCGGCCGGCGACCGCATGGCCGAGGAAATGCTGCCGATCCCACAGATCGCTGCCAGTGCTGCCGCCATTGGCCACACCGATGTCGAGGTGGATGGCGACGGCGTCGCCCGTGGCGTCTATCTGCACGCAGGTATCGGCCAGCCGCACTGGCCGGCACTGGGCCTGGCACTGGCCGACCTACCTGCCGGTGCCGTACGTGGCCTGCCCGATCCCGACCCGGAACTGGGCTCGCCCTATCAATGGCGTCGCGACGATTACGTTCGCGTGCGCTACGCCGGCCCCCCCGAGCGGCTGCCACAGGTGTCCTATGCGGACGTTCTCGATGGCCACGTGGACATGGCGATGCTGCATGGCCGCCGCATCGTAGTTGGCATGACGGCCAGCGGCATCGCGCCCCGCCTGCTGACCCCGACCACCCGCGAGTTCTGGATGAGCGGCAGCGAGTACCAGGCCAACATCACCTCGATGCTGCTGCAGCACAAGCAGATCGATGTTCTACCGCATGCCTGGCAGCACGCCATCAGCGGTGTGCTGGTGGCGCTGTGCGTGATCCTGCTCGGCCTGCGCCTGCCCTGGCTGGTCGCGCTGTGTTCGTTGCCGATGCCTGCCCTGCTGAGCTGGCTGCTGCTGCGCACGAGCGACCTGTGGTGGGCGCCGGCCAGCGCGATGCTGGGCGTGACGCTGGCACTGCTGGTCTGGGCGGTGTGGCGGATCTCGGCCTGGCACCGCCAGGCCAACCGCGACGCCCTTACCGGCCTGGGCAACCGCCTCCGCTTCGAGCAGTCGCTGCAGCAGGAATGCGATGCAGCACGGCGCAGCGGCAAGCCATTGAGCCTGGCGTTGATCGACGTCGACCACTTCAAGCGCCATAACGATCGCCACGGGCACCAGGTGGGCGACCGCGTGCTGCGTGATGTCGCCCGCCTGATCGGCGCCCATGCGCGCCGCCCGCGCGACATGGCGGCACGCTACGGTGGCGACGAATTCGCGCTGGTGCTGCCGGATACACCGGCCGAGGGCGCACGCCAGGTGATTGAGGACCTGATTGCCTGCGTGCGCGCATTGCCGGCGCCTGGCGATGGCAGCGACGATACCGTCACGCTCACCATCGGCGTATTCACCCGCGTGCCCGACGGCGAACTGCAGCCCCACCATTTCGTGGAAGGCGCCGACACCGCCCTTTATCAGGCCAAGGCCAACGGCCGCGACGGGTACATGATCGACGGCCCATGAGGCAGGACATGCACGCCGCCGTTGAACACACGCCCGGGGTGCAACATACGCATGCGAATGGTTAGACTGGGCACCTCGCCTCGCGCCCCGGACCCGCATGAACGCCCGCCTGTTCCGCTTCGGCATCAACCTGTGGCCACCGTTCCTGTTCACCGGCATCCATGTCACCCGCATCACGCCCGATTACCGGCAGATCGACGTCGAGCTACGGCTGCGGCCGTGGAACCGCAACTACGTCGGCACGCATTTCGGCGGCAGCCTGTTCGCGATGACCGACCCGTTCTGGATGCTGGGCCTGCTGCACATCCTCGGCCGTGACTACTACGTGTGGGACCGGGCCGGTGCGATCGATTTCCTCAAGCCTGGCCGGGGCACGGTGCGCACCTCGTTCCGCATCGACGATGCGCTGCTGTCCGAACTGCGTGCCGAAGCGGCGGGCGGCGAGAAGGTGCTGCGCTGGTTCAGCAACGACGTCGTCGACGAAAGCGGCGAGGTGGTCGCCCAGGTGCGCAAGCAGGTCTATCTGCGGTTGAAGCCACACGCGCGCTGATCCGGCGCGGGCGCTGTCCTCTGCTGCCCTGGCAGGGAGGCTCCGATGCGCGCGTATGCGCGTGCACCTGCGGTGCGACGCGGAGCGAAGGCAGCCGCGAGGATGACGAGGACAGCGCGCACTGGCCGCCGCTGCTCAGTCGCGCGCGGCGGCGGCCGGGGCGTCCCCTGCCACCAGCGATACCGACAACCATGGGCTCTCGTCGGTGCTGCGCGGCGCTGAGCGCCGCGGTACCTGCAGGCGGCGGCCATCGGCCGACAACTGCGGTGTCCGCACCTGCGAGCGGAACTGGGCAGGCAAGCGCTTCAGCGCATCCACAGGGTCCTCGGCCTGCTGTCGCAGCCAGCGTTGCGCACCGATCAGCCGCACCATCGCGGCGGCATCCTGGGGCCGTGACGAATAGGCGGGATAGGCCGGGCCCGCGATATCGGCCAGCACGCACCCCATGACGTTCGACAGGCAGCCGAAGTCATGCTGCGGCGGTGCCGGCACCGGCAGCGGGCGATCCGCCTCCAGCGCGGTCATCGCCGCCGCGCCACAGGCCCAGCCCAGGTTGCCCGCCACTCGCGCCAGGGTGCTGCTGCGATCGAGTACCAGCACGCCACCGAACTCCTGCGCCGAGGTTTCGATCGCAGCCCTGCTCATCGCATACTCGCCCTGCATCGCACGGCACAGGCTCTGTTCGGCGGCCCGCATCGGCTTCATCGCCTGCTCGCATTCCGCTGGCAGCGGTTGGTCGGCCGGCAGTTCGACCAGCATGTCGGCCAGCAGCTGGGCATTGGCCTGCACCAGGCTGGCACCGATGATGCTCTCCACCAGGTAGCTGCCGCCCGTCACCAGCCGGCGGCCCAGCTGCAGCCCCCGGCAACTGCCACGCAGCGCACCGTCGATATCACCCTGCACATACGCCAGCGCGCGTGCGCTGGTGGCGTCGATCACCAAACCATAGGCCGGCATCGGCACCAGGATGCCTTCCCCTTTTGGCCGGAACGGCGACACGAAGTGATCCGCATCGGCCAGCTGGTCCAGGCGCGCATGCAGCTGCTGGTGGCCAGCGTGGGCATCGACGAAGCGCTGCGGGTCCGCACGCACCTGGCCGAGGCAGTCACTGGCGGTCGGTCCGCAGCTGGCCGAAGGCCGTGAATGCAGCTCGACGTGGTCTTCTGCCAGCTGCGGACGGGCGCCGCCATTGCCGCGCGGATCCGCCTCCCAGCGCTGTACATCCCGGGCCAACGCCTGATCGCGCTGGTCCGGGTCGAGATCGTCGAACGCGAGTGTCCACAGCAGCGCAAAGCCGTTGCGGCCATCAGCGGGCAGGCGGGCCTGCAACCGCTGCTGGGCCTGCAGCCGTGATTCCGGCACCGGCCACATGCGCGAGGCGCACCACACCACGATGGCCAGCACCAGCAGTCCTGCCAGGGCCCAGCCCAGTCCGCGCAGAATCTTCAACACAGCTTCCCTTCCATGCATCGTTGCCGCAGTCGATCCCCCAGCGTAATCGACCGGCCGTGGCCGCTACAATGCGCGCATGTCGCTCGAAGCCCCCGCCCTGGTCCCCCGCCCCTCCCTGCAGCGCCTGTTCCTGACCGGCCTGCTGACCCTGCTACCGATCTGGCTGACCTGGGTCGTGGTCAAGTTCGTGTTCGTGCTGCTTTCGGGCATTTCCAGCCCATTGGTGGTGCCGCTTTCCGAGCAGATCGCGACAAGCTTCCCGCATTACCTCGGCTGGGTCCGTGCCGAGTGGATCCAGAACACCATCGCCCTGCTGGCCACCCTGCTGGTGATCCTGGCGGTGGGCGTGGCCAGCCGCCGTGTGCTCGGCCAGCGCCTGCTGCGCTGGGTCGGCGCGGTGATCAAGCGCATTCCGTTGGCCAGCATCATCTACGACAGCGCCAAGAAGCTGCTGGACATGTTGCAGACCGAACCGGGCAGCACCCAGCGCGTGGTGCTGATCGACTTCCCGCACCGCGACATGAAGTCGGTCGGGCTGGTCACCCGCGTGATCAAGGAGCACGGCACCGACCGTGAACTGGCCGCGGTGTACGTGCCAACCACACCGAACCCGACCTCGGGTTACCTGGAGATCGTGCCGGTGGAGCTGCTGACCCCGACCGACTGGACCGTCGACCAGGCCATGAGCTTCATCATTTCCGGCGGTGCCGTCGCACCGTCCAGCGTTCCGTTCACGCGCGCAGGCGAACGCAGCGAATGACAACCGCAGCGCCGATCGAGCGCCCGCTGCAGGACCGCGCGGTCCTGCTGTTCATCGTGCTGGCCGCGTTCTTCTGCGGCAACGCCGTGCTGGCCGAACTGATCGGGGTGAAGATCTTCGCGCTGGAAGACACCCTCGGCATCGAACCGCTGAACTGGAACCTGTTTGGCCAGACCGGCTCACTCAACTTCACCGCCGGTACCCTGCTGTGGCCGGTGGTGTTCATCATGACCGACACGATCAACGAGTTTTTCGGCAAGCGCGGCGTGCGCTTCATCTCGTGGTTGGCCGTGGTGCTGATCGCCTATGGCTTCCTGTTCGCCTTCGCAGCGATCTCGCTGGCGCCGGCCAGCTGGTGGGTCACCTCGATGGACGGCCACGGCGTGCCGGACTACCAAGCGGCATTCGCAGCGGTGTTCGGCCAGGGCATGTGGACCATCGCCGGTTCGCTGGTGGCCTTCCTGCTCGGCCAGCTGATCGACGTGGCCGTGTTCCACCGCATCCGCCAGGCCACCGGCGAGCGCCACGTGTGGCTGCGTGCGACCGGATCCACCGCGATCTCCCAGGTGGTGGACAGCTTCGTAGTGATCTGGATCGCCTTCGTGCTCGGCCCGCAGCACTGGCCGACCTCACTGTTCCTGGCCGTCAGCAGCGTCAACTACATCTACAAGATGGGCTTTGCGGTTGCCTTGATTCCACTGCTGTACCTGATGCGGCGTGCGATCACCCGCTACCTGGGCGCAGACAGGGCCGCCGCGCTGCGCGCCGCGGCCGCGGCTGACTGAAGCCCCAGCGACGGCAAGCTGACTGCGCCTTCACGCTGGCCGTACGCGGCCGGATCGTGCAAGCTCCACGGTCTGTGTTCCACGGAAGCTCCTGATGCCTCATCGCACCCGCGCCCTGGCCGCCGCCATTGCCGCGTTGTTCCTGTTCAGTGCCATGCCGTCGGCCGAAGCAGCGAAGAAAAAGGCCAGCCGCCCTGCCGCTGCGCAGACCCGCCAGGCTGCCAAGCCCAAGGCCAGGCCCGCCCGCGCCACCGCGCCGGCGCGTGGCAGCTCGGCGCGCCGCGCCGCGCCCCGCCCGGTCGCCCCGGCCCGGGCCGTACCCAAGCAGGTGCAGCTGGAGCGCCTGTACGACGAATACTGGGATGCCTCGATGCGGTTGAATCCACTGCAGGCGACCTTCCAGGGCGAGGCCCGCTACAACGACCAGCTGCCCAACATCCTGTCCGCCGCCTGGCGCCAGCAGTCGCACGACTTCACCACGCAATGGCTGGGCAAGGTCGAGAAGCTCGGCAGTGACGGCCTGCAGGGCCAGGACCTGCTCAGCTACGAGATCTTCGTGCGCGACGCGCGCGCATCGCTGGCCGCCGAGCGCTACCCGAGCTGGATGATGCCGATCAGCCAGTACTACAACATCGGCAGCATCATGGCGATCCTCGGCTCCGGTGCGGGCGCGCAGCCATTCAACACCGTGCAGGACTACGACACCTGGTCACGCCGTTCGCTGGGCATTCCCGAGCTGTTCGACCAGGCCATCGACAACATGCGCCAGGGCATGAAGGCCGGCGTGGTGCAACCACGCGACCTGATGGAAAAAGTGCTGCCGCAGCTGGATGCGGTGATCAAGCCGACCGCCGAGGAGAGCATTTTCTGGTCGCCGATCCGCACCATGCCGAACACCATCCCGGCTGAGGACAAGGCGCGCATCAGCGCCGAATACAAGCGCATGATCGAGCTGCGCATCATGCCGGCCTACCGCGCCCTGCGCGGCTTCATCGCCACCGAATACCTGCCGGCCACACGCACCAGCAGCGGCCTGGGCGCATTGCCCGATGGCCAGGCCTGGTACGCCAACCTGATCGTGCAGACCACCGCCAGCGACCAGACCGCCGCACAACTGCATGCGCTGGGCGAACAGCGCGTGCAGGAACTGCAGGCGCAGATCGCCACGGTGATGAAGGATGCCAAGCTGCGCGGCTCTCCCACCAAGCTGCTGCGCAGCATGCGCAACGACCGCCAGTTCCAGTACGGCGACGCCAACACGCTGATCAACCGCTACCGCCAGGTGCAGCAGCAGGTCAGCGCACGCCTGCCGCAGGTGCTGGATACCTTGCCGAAGGCACCGCTGGAGGTCCGTGCGGTGGAGCCGGAGCGCGCACTGACCGCCGCCGCTGCCGCCTATCAGCCGTCGGCGGCCGGGCAACCGGGCGTGCTGTACATCAACACCCGCGACCTGCCCAGCCGCAAGCGCTGGAACGTGCCGGTGCAGTACCTGCATGAAGGGATCCCGGGCCACCACGTCCAGCTGGGCCTGCAGCAGGAGCTGGCCAAGCTGCCACGCTTCCGCCGCCTCGGTGGCGATCTCGCCTTCGTCGAAGGCTGGGGCCTGTACGCCGAAACGCTGGGCGAGGACCTGGGCATCTACACCGATCCCTACGACCGCGTCGGCTACCTGTACTCGCGCCTGCTGCGCGCCGCCCGCGTGGTGGCCGATACCGGCGTGAACGCCCAGGGCTGGAGCAAGCAGCAGGCCGTCAGCTACCTGCAGAAGACCGTGGACATGAGCAGTGACGACGCCAACGCCGAGGTGGAGCGGATCATGGCCCAGCCCGGCCAGGCACTGTCGAACGTCGCCGGCCTGACCACCATCGTTGCCCTGCGCGACAAGGCCAAGGCGCGCCAGGGCGCCGCCTTCGACCTGCGCCGCTTCCACGCCGAACTGCTGAAGGACGGCTCGATGCCGCTGGACGTGCTTGACCGTAAGATGGAACGCTGGATGGTGCAGCCGGCCAGCACTACGCCCACGCCTTCACCTTGACCCCTCCGGAGCCGTCATGCGCCCTGCCGTCGCCCTGTTCGCCGTCGTGCTGGGCCTGCTGCCTTCAACGGGTATCGCCGCACCGGTGCTGAAACCACCGGATGCGGGCATCGACGGCCTGATGCAGGCCTACGACGGCCAGGTACCCGGCGCTGCAGTCCTGGTGCTGCACGACGGGCAAGCGGTGTTCCGCCGTGGCTACGGCCTGGCGGTGGTGGAGGACGGCACCGCCGTCACCCCGGCCAGCAACTTCCGGCTGGCCTCGGTCAGCAAGCAGTTCACCGCTGCGGCGGTGCTGCTGCTGGTGGAGGATGGCCGGCTTGGGCTGGATCAACCTGCCCGGCAGTGGCTGCCCGAACTGCCCCCGGCTGCCGCGGCCATCACGATCCGCCAGCTGCTATCGCACACCGGCGGCCTGCTCGACTACGAAGACCTGATGGATCCGGCTGACACTCGGCAGGTGCATGACGCCGATGTGCTGACCCTGCTGTCGCGCCAGGACCGGCTGAACTTCGCGCCGGGCACGCAGTACCACTACAGCAACAGCGGCTATGCGCTGCTGGCACTGATCGTCGGCCGCGCCTCCGGCCTGGATTTCGCAGCCTTCCTGCAACAGCGCATCTTCCGCCCGCTAGGCATGGCCCACACCGTGGCCCATCAGGACGGCATCGATACCATCGCCGCACGCGCCTATGGCTACAGCTGGATCGATGGCCGCTGGCAGCGCACCGACCAGAGCGCCACCAGTGCCGTGCTCGGCGATGGCGGGATCTACTCCTCGCTGGACGACCTCGCCCGCTGGGATGCGGCGCTGTACGACGACCGCCTGCTGTCGAAGGCCTCGCGCCGCGCGATGTTCAGCCCGGCCACATCGACATCCGAACCGGATGTGCCGCACTACGGCTTCGGATGGCGCCTGAACGGCCCGGTGCAATGGCACAGCGGCGAAAGCATCGGCTTCCGAAATGTGATCGTTCGATACCCGGAAAAGCACTTGACCGTGATCGTGCTGACCAATCGCAACGATCCCGAACCGTACCCGCTGGCGCAGAAGATCGCCCAGCGCTGGCTGGACACCCTGCAATGAACACCGGTTCCGACGCCCTGCTGGGCATCCACCACGCGGCACTGATCTGCAGCGATTATGCGTGTTCAAAAGACTTCTACGTCCGTATCCTCGGCCTGCGCGTACTGGCCGAGAACCACCGCGCCGCGCGAGACTCCTGGAAGCTGGATCTGGCCCTGCCCGACGGCAGCCAGCTGGAACTGTTCTCGTTCCCCTCGCCACCGCCCCGCCCCAGCCGCCCGGAGGCCCAGGGCCTGCGCCACCTCGCGTTCCGGGTCGCTGCGCTGGAGCCGTTCATCGAACGCCTGGCCAGCCACGGCGTGGACTGCGAACCGATCCGCGTGGACGAATACACCGGCCGCCGCTTCACCTTCTTCGCCGACCCGGATGGCCTGCCGCTGGAGCTGTACGAAGTCGGTTGAGGCCCCGGGGGTCAGATCCCTTTTCCGACGGAAAAGGGATCTTGATCTGGCCCCCTGAAAACGGACGCCATGAAGCCGTTTCAGGCGGCAGCCCGGAGCTGCCGGGCGTAGTTGTTAGGCGAGTGGTAGCCCAGCGCCGAGTGTAGCCGGGCTGGATTGTAGAAGCCGTGGATGTAAGCAGCG
>NZ_JCAFTE010000007.1:0-168726 GCF_059369975.1 Stenotrophomonas sp. YJH_SMC_32
GAAAGGAAAGCCCTTCAAGGTCGTCATGTGTGCGGTGATGCGCAAGCTCATCCATCTGGTTTGGGGCGTACTGAAAAGCGGCCGCCCATTTGAGCCTGACGGCGCCCTTGCCTAGGCAAGGGCAACACGGTATCTACAGAAGCGCTCACCGGCGCGGCGCATCCGGGTCGGTGCGCAGGGCCTTCAACAGGCCCCACATGTAGAACGCCAGGGTGAACGAGAACGGCAGGCCGCACAGCACCACCGCCGTCTGCATCGCGCTGAAGTTGCCGGCCAGCAGCAGGCCGACGCTGGCCACGGTGATGCCGGCGGCCCAGAACACGCGCAGCCAGATCGGCGCGTCATGGCCATCTTCCACGCCATCGTCAACGCGACGGGTGCACAGGTTGGCGATCATCAGCGTGCCCGAGTCGACCGGGGTCAGGAACAGCACGAAGCCGATCACCACCGCAGCACCGGCCACGTACGGCGCCGCAGGCAGGTATTCCAGCAGCTTGAACAAGGTCATCGCTGCATCATGCTGGGCCACGTCACCCAGGATCGCCTGGCCATGGTTGAGCACCAGGTCGATGGCGGTATTGCCGAAGATCGACAGCCAGGCCAGGGTGAAGCCGAGCGGAATCAGCAGCACGCCCATGATCACTTCGCGGATGGTGCGGCCACGCGAGATGCGCGCCACGAAAAGTCCGACGAACGGCGCCCAGGCGATCCACCACGCCCAGTAGAACAGCGTCCACGAACCCATCCACTCACGGCCCTTGGGGTCGTTGAGGTACATGTCGAAGCTCTTGCGCACGAACGCGCCGAGGTAATCGCCGGTGTTCTGGATCAGGCCATCGAACAGGTGCAGGGTCGGGCCGGTGACCAGCACGAACAGCAGCAGGCCACACAGCAGGCGCACGTTGAGGTTGGACAGCCAGGCAATGCCCTTTTCCACGCCGGCCACCACGCCGATGGTGGCCACGACCATCATCACCAGCACGATCACCACCAGCACCTGCGGCGTATCCGGGATGTGGAACAGGTAGACCAGGCCGGACTGTACCACCAGGGCGCCGATGCCGAGGTTGGTCACCATCGAGATCAGCGTGGCCAGGATGCCGAAGCCATCGACCATGTCGCCGATGCGGCCGTGGATGCGCTCACCGAAGACCGGGTACAACGCAGAGCGCAGCGCCAGCGGCAGGTCCCGGCGATAGGCGAAATAGCCCAGTGCCACGCCGACCAGCGCATACAGCGCCCAGCCATGCAGGCCCCAGTGCAGGAAGGTCAGCACCATCGCTTCACGGCCGGCGGCCACGGTGCCGCCGGGCTGCCCGGGTGGATTGAGGAAATGATCCAGCGGCTCGTAGGCGCCGTAGTACAGCAGCGCGATGCCGATCCCGGCCGAGAACAGCATCGAAACCCAGGCGACATAGCCGAAGGCCGGTGATTCCTCGTTGTGGCCCAGGCGGATGCGGCCGTACGGCGAGAACGCCAGCCACAGCACGAAGCCCAGGCACAGCACGATCAGCAGCATGTACCACCAGCCGAACGCGGCCGACACTTCGGCCTGCGCCCATTGCAGCCAGTGCTCGCTGCCTTCGGGATAGAGAACGGTGAGCAGCCCGAGGATGCCGATCGACACCGAGGAGCTGAGGAAGACAAAACGGTTCAAGCGCAGGGGCGAACGCTTGGGATGAGCCAGGGAAGACATGGGGTCGTCTCATCAAGTCCGAGGGAGCACATGGGCGGGGCCGGACCGGTAAACCGGGCCCATGGCGTGGGGCGCGAGCGCATCCTAGGGTTTATTGATTGAACGTTCAATCAATAAAAAGCATAATGGCGGGCAGCCCGATCCTTCGGGTCGCAAACCGTGGAGAGACAATGCCGAAGAAAGGCGTGGAACCGGTACGGCGCGAACAGCTGATCCGGGCCACTTTCCAGACCATCGACGAGATCGGCATGGCCGATGCCACTGTCGCCACCATCGCGAAGAAGGCGGGCTTGTCCAGCGGCATCGTCGCCCACTACTTCGGCGACAAGGACGGCCTGCTCAATGCTGCAATGCGGCAGATCCTGCGCGAACTGAAGGACGCCGTCGCCCGCTACCGCGCAGACGCCGGCGACGATCCGCGCGAGCAGCTGCGCGCCATCGTCGATGGCAACTTCGACGACAGCCAGATCAACGGCACCGCGATGCGCGTCTGGCTCACCTTCTGGGCCGCCAGCATGCACCAGCCGGAACTGGCCCGGCTGCAGCGCGCCAACGACCAGCGCTTGTTCTCCAACCTGTGCCACCAGTTCAACCGCCTGCTGCCCCACCCGCAGGCCCGCCTGGCTGCCCGCGGCCTGGCCGCGATGATCGATGGCCTGTGGCTGCGCGGCAGCCTGGTCGGCGGCCAGTTCAACGCCGAGAAGTCCCGGCGCATCGCTTACGGCTACATCGACTTCCAGTTGCAGGCTGTCGCGCTATAAGCGCTCCAGCACCCGCCCCCTTCCAAGGAGTACGCCCCATGACCACCCTGCCCGTCCAACAGCTCTACATCCACGGCCAGCGCGTCGATGCCACCAGCGGCAAGACCTTCAAGACCGTCAACCCGGCCACCGGCGAGGTGATCGCCGAGGTGCAGGTCGCCAGCCAGGCCGACGTCGAACGTGCCGTGCAGAGCGCAGCCGAAGGCCAGAAGGTGTGGGCCGCGATGACCGCCATGGAGCGCTCGCGCATCCTGCGCCGCGCCGTCGAGCTCCTGCGCGAGCGCAACGACGAACTGGCCCACCTGGAAACCCTGGACACCGGCAAGGCGCTGGCCGAGACCACCACCGTGGACATCGTCACCGGTGCCGACGTGGTCGAGTACTACGCCGGCCTGGCCACCGCCATCGAAGGCATCCAGCTGCCGCTGCGCGAATCGAGCTTCTTCTACACCCGTCGCGAGCCGCTGGGCGTGGTCGCCGGCATCGGCGCATGGAACTACCCGATCCAGATCGCCATGTGGAAGTCGGCACCGGCGCTGGCCGCGGGCAACGCGATGGTGTTCAAGCCGTCCGAAGTGACCCCGCTGACCGCGATCCGGCTGGCCGAAATCTACACCGAAGCCGGCGTGCCGGCCGGCGTGTTCAACGTCGTGCAGGGCCCGGGCCGCGAGATCGGCCAGTGGCTGACCGAGCACCCGGTGATCGAAAAGATCTCCTTCACCGGTGGCGTCGCCACTGGCAAGAAGGTCATGGCCAGCGCGGCGTCCTCGTCGCTGAAGGAAGTGACCATGGAACTGGGCGGCAAGTCGCCGCTGGTGATCTGCGACGACGCCGACCTGGACCGCGCCGCCGACATTGCGGTGATGGCCAACTTCTTCAGCTCCGGCCAGGTCTGCACCAACGGCACCCGCGTGTTCGTGCCGCGCAGCATGCTGGCCGCATTCGAGGCGGCCGTCGTCGAGCGCGTCAAGCGCATCCGCATCGGCGACCCGATGGCCGCCGACACCAACTTCGGCCCGCTGACCAGCTTCCCGCACATGGAAAACGTGCTGCGCTACATCGAGAGTGGCAAGGCCGAAGGTGCCCGCCTGCTGACGGGTGGCGGCCGTGCCACCGAAGGTGCGCTGGCCCAGGGCGCCTACGTGCTGCCGACCGTGTTCTCCGACTGCCGCGATGACATGACCATCGTCAAGGAAGAGATCTTCGGGCCGGTGATGAGCATCCTCGCCTATGACGACGAAGACGAAGTGGTGCGTCGTGCCAACGACACTACCTTCGGCCTCGCTGCCGGCGTGGTCAGCAAGGACATCAGCCGCGCCCACCGCATCATCCATCGCTTGGAAGCCGGCATCTGCTGGATCAACACCTGGGGTGAATCGCCGGCCGAAATGCCGGTCGGTGGCTACAAGGAATCCGGCGTCGGCCGCGAGAACGGTATCTCCACCCTCGGCCACTACACCCGCATCAAGTCGGTGCAGGTCGAGCTGGGCGACTACGCCAGCGTGTTCTGACCGGCGCGCCCCGAGCACGCCCCATCGTCCGGCCACCGCGCCGATCCGACATTCCGCCGGGACGCCTGCATGCAGCGCGCCCCGGCCTGCAGGAGACACCCATGAGCACCCATAACGAGTACGACTACATCATCATCGGCGCCGGTTCAGCCGGCAACGTGCTGGCCACCCGCCTCACCGAAGATGCCGATGTCAGCGTGCTGCTGCTGGAAGCCGGTGGCCCGGACTACCGGCTCGACTTCCGTACCCAGATGCCGGCTGCACTGGCCTTCCCGCTGCAGGGCAAGCGCTACAACTGGGCGTACAAGACCGATCCGGAGCCCTTCATGAACAACCGCCGCATGGACTGCGGCCGCGGCAAGGGCCTGGGTGGCTCGTCGCTGATCAACGGCATGTGCTACATCCGTGGCAACGCGATGGACTACGACAACTGGGCCAGCATGCCGGGCCTGGAAGACTGGACCTACCTCGACTGCCTGCCCTACTTCCGCAAGGCCGAAACCCGCGACATCGGCCCCAACGACTACCACGGTGGCGACGGCCCGCTGCGCGTGACCACGCCCAAGGCCGGCAACAACGAACTGTTCGCTGCGATGGTCGAAGCCGGCGTGCAGGCCGGCTACCCGCGCACCGACGACCTCAACGGCTACCAGCAGGAAGGCTTCGGCCCGATGGACCGCACGGTGACCCCGAAGGGCCGTCGCTCCAGCACCGCCCGCGGCTACCTGGACCTGGCCAAGCCACGCCCGAACCTGACCATCGTCACCCACGCGCTGACCGACCGCATCCTGTTCTCGGGCAAGCGCGCGGTGGGCGTGCAGTGGCTGCACCACGACCAGCCGCAGCGTGCCACCGCCCGCCGCGAGGTGCTGCTGTGCGGCGGCGCCATCGCCTCGCCGCAGATCCTGCAGCGCTCGGGCGTCGGCCCGGCCGACCTGCTGCGCAGCCTCGACATCGACCTGGTGCACCACCTGCCCGGCGTCGGCGCCAACCTGCAGGATCACCTTGAGATGTACCTGCAGTACGAATGCAAGAAGCCGGTGTCGCTGGCGCCGGCGCTGAAGCTGTACAACCAGCCGGCGATCGGTGCCGAGTGGCTGTTCCTGGGCACCGGCATCGGCGCCAGCAACCAGTTCGAGGCCGGTGGCTTCATCCGCAGCGATGCCGAATTCGACTGGCCGAACCTGCAGTACCACTTCCTGCCGGTGGCGATCAACTACAACGGCTCCAACCCGATCAAGGCGCACAGCTTCCAGATGCACGTCGGCTCGATGCGCTCGCCCAGCCGTGGCCGCATCCATGTGCGCTCGAAGGACCCGCGCGAACATCCGAGCATCCTGTTCAACTACATGTCGCACGAGCAGGACTGGCGCGAATTCCGCGCGGCGATCCGCATCACCCGCGAGATCTTCGCGCAGCCGGCGCTGGCCCCGTACAGCGGCCGCGAGATCTCGCCGGGCAGTGCACTGCAGACCGACGCGCAGATCGATGCATTCGTGCGCGAGCATGCCGAAACCGCCTACCACCCGTCGTGCTCGAACAAGATGGGCCATGCCGATGACCCGATGGCGGTGGTCGATGGCCAGGGTCGCGTGCACGGCCTGGAAGGCCTGCGCATCGTCGATGCCTCGATCATGCCGCAGGTGGTGACCGGCAACCTCAACGCGCCGACCATCATGATGGCCGAGAAGCTGGCCGACGTGATCCGCGGCCGCACCCCGCTGGCCCGCAGCACTGCGCCGTACTACAAGGCCAACGGCGCACCGGTACGCAAGCAAGGCTGACGCAAGCGGCCCGCCTGTGGGGTGCGGTAGTGCCGGCCGCTGGCCGGCATCCGCTGGATCGCCTATCGAGCGCAGATGCCGGCCAGCGGCCGGCACTACCCAGCAAAGAGGCCCTTCGGGGCCTCTTCGCGTTTTCCCTACGGCGGGGTATGCTGCAATGACCGGCCATTGTCGATACGCTCAGGGCCGGAACCTAATACATCACGATTCCTGGAGGGGGAATATGAGTCTGGATCGTCCCTGGCTGCAGAGCTATCCGAAAGGCGTTCCCGCCGAGATCGACGTCAACGAGTTCCATTCGGTAGCTTCGGTCTTCGACGCTTCCGTCGCGAAATTCCGCGACCGTCCCGCCTACTCCAGCTTCGGCAAGGTCCTCACCTATGGCGAGACCGACGCGCTGGTCAATCAGTTCGCGGCCTACCTGCTGGGAGAGCTCAAGCTCAAGAAGGGTGACCGCGTCGCCCTGATGATGCCCAACTGCCTGCAGTACCCGGTGGCCACCTTCGGCGTGCTGCGCGCCGGCCTGACCGTGGTCAATGTCAATCCGTTGTACACCGCGCGCGAGCTCAAGCACCAGCTGATCGATGCCGGCGTGACCGCACTGGTGGTGGTCGACAACTTCGGCGACACCGTCGAGCAGGTCATCGCCGATACTCCGGTCAAGCACGTGGTCACCACCGGCCTGGGCGACCTGCTTGGCGCCAAGGGCGTGATCGTCAACTTCGTGCTGAAGTACATCAAGAAGATGGTGCCCAACTACCATCTCAAGGGCGCGGTGCGCTTCCGCCAGGCGCTCAAGATCGGCAGCCGCCACAGCCTGCCCCAGGTCGAGATCGACCACGACGACATTGCGTTCCTGCAGTACACCGGCGGCACCACCGGCGTGGCCAAGGGCGCGATGCTGACCAACCGCAACCTGATCGCCAACATGCAGCAGGCCTCGGCCTGGATCAGTGCGTCGGGCATCGAGATGGGCAAGGAGTGGATCATCACCGCCCTGCCGCTGTACCACATCTTCGCACTGACCGCGAACGGGCTGGTCTTCATGAAGTTCGGTGGCTGCAACCACCTGATCACCAATCCGCGTGACATGAAGGGCTTCGTCAAGGAGCTCAAGTCGGTGCGCTTCACCGCCATCACCGGCGTCAACACGCTGTTCAATGGCCTGCTCAACACCCCCGGCTTCGACACGGTCGACTTTTCCTCGCTGAAGGTCACCCTGGGCGGCGGCATGGCGGTGCAGCGCGCCGTGGCCGAGCGTTGGAAGAAGGTCACCGGCGTAACCCTGGTCGAGGCCTATGGCCTGACCGAAACCTCGCCGGCGGCCTGCATCAACCCCCTCACCCTGACCGAGTACAACGGCTCGATCGGCCTGCCGATCCCGTCCACCGATGCCTGCATCAAGGACGACAACAGCGCCATCCTGCCGCTGGGCGAGGTCGGCGAGCTCTGCATCAAGGGCCCGCAGGTGATGAAGGGCTACTGGCAGCGCCCGGAGGAAACCGCCAAGGCGATCGATGCCGACGGCTGGCTGCATACCGGCGACATGGCGAAGATGGACGAACACGGCTTCTTCTACATCGTCGACCGCAAGAAGGACATGATCCTGGTGTCCGGCTTCAACGTGTACCCGAATGAAGTCGAGGACGTGATCGCGATGATGCCGGGCGTGCTGGAAGTGGCCGCGGTCGGCGTGCCGGACGAAAAGTCCGGGGAAGTGGTCAAGGTGGTCATCGTGAAGAAGGACCCGAACCTGACCGCCGAAATGGTCAAGGAGCATGCCCGGGCCAACCTGACCGGCTACAAGCACCCCAAAATCGTTGAATTCCGAAAGGAGCTGCCGAAGACCAATGTCGGCAAGATCCTCCGCCGCGAACTCCGCGATACGCCCGCCCAGTAAGGGTTTGCGGCAATTTGAACGATGCAGGGCCCGGGGCGGAAACGTCCCGGGCCCTTTCGCATGCGACGCCCCTGGGGCGGTGTAGCATCGCCGCGTGTGTGGACCGTTCGGCCCGCCGGCCACCCACCTGACACTGCGGGCCGCATGCCGAGGACCCTTCCATGAGTACCATCGAAAAGCTGCCTTCAAGCGGCTCACCGTTCGCCACCATCCGCACCGAAGACAGCGCCGACGGCGCTGCCCACTGGCTGTTCATGCACGCCGATGCCGCCACTGGGATCCGCCCCTGCTGCCGCAAGGACATGCTCGACGAGATGTGGAGCTACATGGCGGCCATCACCCGCAGCCCTGCCGAACGCCACAGCGGAACATTGCGGCATTTCGTGCTGGCCTCCGATGCCGTCGCCTACAACCTGGGCGGCGACCTGGACCTGTTCACCCGCCTGATCCGCGAAGGCAACCGCGACCTCCTGTTGAGCTACGCCCAGCGCTGCGTTGAGGGCGTGCACCACCTGCATACCGGGTTCGGCGGCGATGTCCGTTCGATCGCCCTGATCCAGGGCGACGCCCTGGGCGGTGGCCTGGAAATGGCCCTGGCCTGCCACACCATCGTCGCCGAGGAAGGCAGCGGCCTCGGCCTGCCCGAAGTTCTGTTCGGCCTGTTCCCGGGTATGGGCGCCTACTCCTTCCTGTGCCGCCGGGTGTCACCACACCTGGCCGAGAAGATCATCCTCGACGGCCGGGTCTACAGCGCCGAGGAAATGCATGCGATAGGCGTGGTCGACGTGCTGGTGAAGAAGGGCGAAGGCCGGGCGGCCGTCGAGGAACTGATCCGCCAGCAGCAGCGCACCCCGCAGTCCTACCTGGCAATGAACGCCGCACGCAGCATTGCCCAGCCTGTCAGCTATGACGAACTGTTGGAGATCACCAAGGTATGGGTCGATTCCGCCCTGGCCCTCGGCGACCGCTCTCTGCGCACCATGGATCGCCTGATCAAGGCCCAGACCCGTCGCGCCAGTCTCGACGCGGCCTGATTCATCCCTCCCCCAGGATGGGTTCAAGCCCGGTTGGCCACCGGGCTTTTTTTATGGGCCTTGCCGTGGTTCAGCGCGCCTCGCCATCGTCAGCAGCGCCACGCAGGCGGCGTTCGGCCCGCGCCTCCAGTGCACGCCGGCCTTCCTTGATCGCTTCCTGCAGGATGCCCAGGCGCTGGCGCCATTCGGTCTTGAGCTGCCAGTCAGCCATCCGCATCAGCTCGCCGGCACGGTTCGACGCGCGCATCAGGCCAAGGTTGCTGGCCACACCCTTGATCGCATGGGATTGTTCGCGGAACACATCCCACTGCGTGGCCTCGCCGGCCTGCTCGGCCTTGCCCATGCAGCTCGCCACGTCCTCCAGGCACTGGCGGATGAACTCACGTTCGAAGCCCTCGCCCATCCCCAGCGAGGCCAGCTCGTCCAGCACGCTGCTGTCGAGCACCCCATCCTGCAGCGCCATCGGTCGCACCACCGGTGCGGCCATGGTCTTCAGCTGGGCGTTGCTGGCGATCTCGGCCAGGGTATCGAGCAGGCGCACCGCCACCACGGGCTTGGCCAGGAAAGCATGCGCCCCGGCCTGGGTGCAGCGCTGGATCGCCTCGGGCGTAACATCGGCGCTGAGCACCAGCACCGGCGTGCGCGGACCGCCGCCGGCCTGCATCACCCGCAACTCCTTCAGCATGTCCAGCCCACTCATGCCCGGCATGTGCAGGTCGACGATGACCGCATCGAATTCACTGTCGGCCAGCGCATCCAGCACTGCCTCACCGCCGTCCACGCACAGCACGCGATGCCCGGCCTTCTGCAGCAGGCGCTGCAGGACCATGCGGTTGGCCTCGTGGTCGTCGGCCACCAGGATCTGCATGCTGCGCACGCGGGCGCGATGGCGCAGGAACGGGTCGGCAAATGCGATCACGTTGCCACCCGGCCCCGCGTCGTCGTCGCCGGTCAGGCTCGGTACCGCACCCGGCACCTGCGGTTGCGGCGGCGCGAACGGCAGCTCGACCCAGAAATGGCTGCCGCGCGGCGGGTTTTCCAGATAACCGATATCGCCGTCCATTGCTTCGACCAGGCCCTTGGCGATGGTCGTGCCCAGCCCGGTGCCCTCGTGGCGACGCGCCATGCTGACGTCAGCCTGCTCGAAGGCATCGAACAGCCGCGCACGCATGGCCGGCGCTACACCGATGCCGGTGTCGAGGATGTCGAAGCGCAGCCGCACCGCGCCACTGGTATCGGCCTGCACCACGCTGACACGGATTTCGACCCGGCCGTGATCGGTGAACTTGACCGCGTTGCCGGCCAGGTTCAGCAGGATCTGCCGCAGGTGCCCGACGTCTCCGCGCACGCGGGGCGGCACACCATCGGCGACCTTCACCCGGTAATCCAGGCGCTTGGCCTTGGCCTGCGGCAACAGGATCAGCCCGATCGCCTGGATCACGTCGGCCACGGCGAAGTCTTCGGCCACCACGCGCAGCTTGCCGGCCTCGATGGCCGAGATGTCCAGCACTTCCTCCACCAGCGCCAGCAGGCTGCGCGACGACGCCTGGATGGTGTTGAGGCACTCGCGCTGCTCATCGTCCAGGCGCGTGGTCGCCAGCACTTCGGTCATGCCGTTGAGGCCGTTCAACGGCGTGCGGAACTCGTGGCTCATGTTGGCCAGGAAACGGCTCTTGGCCTCGCTGGCACGGCGCGCCTCGGCCATCGCTTCGGTCAGCTGCCGCAGCAGTGTCGAGAAGTACAGCGGCACCGCCGCCAGGCCGAGCCAGAGGCCGATGGCCAGACGGAAATTCTGTTGCCAGTAAGGCGTCAGCAGCACCGTGCAACCGAAGCTCACCATCGCCATCGCCACCGCCACGTACAGGTAGTGGTTGCCGAAGCGCATGCCGTTGCCGACCGTCACCCACATCACCACGATGTAGACCCAGGCCAGGGGCTCGCCCATCTGCACCATGCCGGCAGCGATCAGGCCATAGTCGGCAAGCATGCCCAGCACGCGGCGGGGATCGGAACGCGCCGGCCGCCACAGCAGCCAGCCGAACAGCAGCAGCGACAGGCTCAGGCCGGTCAAGACGATCGCCAGCACGCCCACGTACTGCGTGTGCGGCAGATCGTGGCGCGGCGCCGGCAACAGCACGTAGGCCAGGATCAGGCTGATCAGGACAATACGGACGATCTGCTGGCCGTGTTCGCTGTCCTGGCGCTGGGACAGGCGCAGCCGCAGCTGCGACAACAGCCGTTTCACGCGCCCAGCCCCGGGCGCGCGGACGCCATCGAATGCTCGGCGCAGATCTGGTCCAGCTGTTCGCGGCCGCGCAGCAGCGCGTCCACGCATCGGGGATCGAACAGCCGGCCACGCTGGGCGTAGAGATAAGCTAGGGTGGCTTCCATGGTCCATGCTTCCTTGTACGGACGGGGCGAAATCAGGGCGTCGAAGACATCGGCGACAGCCACGATGCGCGCTTCCAGCGGAATCGCATCGCCGACCAGCCCATCGGGATAGCCGCTGCCATCGTAGCGCTCATGATGACGCAGTGCGATCAAGGCGCCAACCTGGATGAAACGATTCTGGCTGCCGCTCAGCAGTTCATGGCCAATCCGCGGGTGCCGGCGCATGATCGCAAGCTCCTCCTCGTTGAGCTTGCCCTGCTTGAGCAGCACCGCATCGGGAATGGCAATCTTGCCCATGTCATGCAGCGGCGCAGCCATTTCGATCAGGCGCACGTCCTCCTCGGGCAGCCCGAGCTGGTCGGCGATCAGGCCGGCCACGCGCGCCATGCGCTCCAGATAGGCACTGGTGCCTGCATCACGGAACTCGATCGCCCGCGCCAGCCGCGACAGCGTTTCGCGCTCCCGCTCTTCGACCTCATGCATGCTGGCCAGCAGGCGCTGCTCCAGCGACAGCGCCCGTTGCTTCACGTTCTCGGTCTGTTGGCGCAGCTGCAGCAGGTTGTAGCAGCGCGCACGCAGTTCGCGCGGGCGGATCGGCTTGACCAGGAAGTCGATGACCCCTGCTTCCAGTGCCGCCTGCCGGATCGGCTCGTCACCGACCACGGTGATCAGAATCACCGGAATGTCGCGGTGCTTGGGCAGCCGACGGAAACGGCGAGCGAATTCCAGCCCGTCCATCTCCGGCATGCGGTAATCGAGCAGCAGCAGGTCGACCGGATGGGCTTCACACCAGGCCAATGCGGTCAGCGGATCGCCGAAGTCATACACGCTCAGTTCCGGCGCGATGTCTTCGATGACGTGACGCAGCATCGTCCGGGCGGAAGTCTGGTCATCAACGATGACGATATTCAACGCGTACTCTGCCTGGTTTTTCGACCACGCTGGATCATCAGCAGGCGAGGATACTCTGCCGCTGCGAACGCTCGCACCCTGCATCGGCCTGACTCCCGTGTCGTGCATCCCGATTCATGATCGTCATCACAATGTGAAGCGGACTCCCCACACCGTGCCCTCCCCTAACGCCGATCAAGCCATAGCAGGCGTCAAGGTAGTGCAATTACGATACGCCGAGTGCGGGACGCGTCAATCGCGCCGTCTCGTTTCGGGACGGCGCGCACAATCGGGAGTCAAAAAGGTGACTTACTGCTCCGGACGCATGTACGGGAACAGCAGCACATCGCGGATCGAGCTGCTGCCGGTCAGCAGCATCACCAGACGATCGACGCCGATGCCCAGGCCGCCGGTCGGGGCCATGCCGTACTCCAGCGCACGGATGTAGTCGGCGTCGTAGTGCATGGCCTCGTCGTCGCCACCTTCCTTCGCGGCCACCTGGGCCTGGAAGCGCTGGGCCTGGTCTTCCGGGTCGTTCAACTCGGAGAAGCCATTGGCCAGCTCCTTGCCGTTGACGAACAGCTCGAAGCGGTCGGTGTAGCCCGGATCATTGTCGTTGGCACGGGCCAGCGGCGAGACTTCCACCGGATGGTCGGTGATGAAGGTCGGCTGGATCAGGGTGTGCTCGACGGTGGCCTCGAAGATCTCAAGCAGCAGCTTGCCCCAGCCGTAGGACGGCTTGACGCGGATGTTCAAGCGCTCGCAATGGCGCAGCAGCGCGTCACGGTCGGTGCAGTCGGCAACCGAGATTTCCGGGTTGTGGTGGCGCACGGCTTCGTCCATGCGCCAGCGGCGGAACGCCGGGCCCAGGTCGATCTTCGCCCCGTCCCACTCGACCTCGGTGCTGCCGTTGACCGTCCTGGCCACGTCACGGATCACGCCTTCGGTCAGGTCCATGATCTCGTTGTACGTGGCATAGGCCTCGTACAGCTCCATCATGGTGAATTCCGGATTGTGGCGGGTGCTGACGCCTTCGTTGCGGAAGTTGCGGTTGATCTCGTACACGCGCTCCAGGCCGCCCACGGTCAGGCGCTTGAGGTACAGCTCCGGCGCCACGCGCAGGTACAGGTCCAGGTCCAGCGCGTTGTGGTGGGTGGTGAACGGCTTGGCCGCCGCGCCGCCGGGGATGTAATGCATCATCGGCGTCTCGACTTCCAGGAAGTCGCGGTTGTCCAGCCACGCACGCATGGCGCGGATGATCTTCGAGCGCTTGATGAAGACCGCGCGCGACTCCGGGGTGACGATCAGGTCGACGTAACGCTGGCGGTAACGCTGCTCGACGTCGGCCAGGCCATGCCACTTGTCCGGCAACGGACGCAGCGACTTGGTCAGCAGGCGGATCGACTCGGCCTTGACCGACAGCTCGCCGGTCTTGGTGCGGGTCAGGCCACCTTCTACGGCGATGATGTCGCCCACGTCCCAGCCCTTGAACGCGGTGTAGGCATCGCCCAGCACGGCCCCCTGCAGGAACAGCTGGATGCGGCCGGACTCGTCCTGGATCTGCGCGAAGCTCGCCTTGCCCATGATGCGCTTGGCCATCAGGCGGCCGGCCATCTTCACCTGGCGGCCGTTGCCTTCCAGCGCCTCGGCGGTCCACTGTTCGGCATCGGCGAATTCGTCCTGCAGGCGGCCGGCGAAGTCCTCACGACGGAAATCGTTCGGGTACGCGATGCCCTGCCCACGCAGCGCTTTGAGTTTCTCACGGCGCTCGGCGATCAACTTGTTCTCGTCGACGGGGGGGGTATCGGTAGCTTCGCTCATGGATCTGCGGGAATCGTGTAGTGAGGGGGGATGCTGCGCCCGGCACAGCCGGTTGCCCAGCATACCAAAACCGCCCTGCCCAAGCCGGGAGAGGGGTCAGATCCCTTTGCGCAGCAAAGGGATCTGACCCCATCCGGGACCCTACCTGGCCCCTGGATATCTACCTGTTCCCGGGGAACGCCTGGCGCAGCTCGTCCACCAGCACCCGCTGGTTTTCCGAGTAATCGATCGGCACCGACACCAGGTGCACCCCGCCCTCGTTGAAGGCCGCCTGCAGGGTCGGGATGAACTGCTCGATGGCGGTCACCTCATGCCCCTTGCAGCCATAGGCCTCGGCATACTTCACGAAGTCGGGGTTGCTGAAGGTCATGCCGTAGTCGGTGAAGCCATCCACCGCTTGCTTCCAGCGGATCATGCCGTAGGCGCCGTCATTGAGGATCAGCACCACCAGGTTGAGTCCCAGCCGGCGCGCTGTCTCCAGCTCCTGGCTGTTCATCATGAAGCCACCATCACCACACACCGCCAGCACCCGCCGCTGTGGATACAGGATCGAGGCCATGATCGCCGATGGCAGGCCCGCGCCCATGGTCGCCAGCGCGTTGTCCAGCAGCAATGTGTTGGCGACCTGGGTACGGTAGTTGCGGGCGAACCAGATCTTGTACATGCCGTTGTCCAGCGCCACGATGCCGTCCGGCGGCATCACCTGGCGCACGTCGTGCACCAGCCGCTGCGGTGTGAACCCGGCCTCTTCGGCGCGGTCGGCCAGATGCTCGAGGATGGTCGCGCGCAGCGGCAGCAAAGCATCGGCGTTCGGCACCGCGCCTTCGATGCGGTCGGCCAGTTGGGTGAGCGAACGGCCGATGTCGCCGATCACCTCCACCTGCGGGAAGTACACCTGTTCCACCGCCGCCTGCGAGTAGCCGATATGGATCACGGTCGGGCCACCCGGGCGCATCACGAACGGCGGCTTTTCGGTCACCTCGTGGCCGATGGTCACGATCACGTCAGCCTGGTCGATCGCCATGTGCACGTAGTCACGCTCGCTCAGCGCGGCGGTGCCCATGTACAGGCCCGAACCTCCGGCCACCGCGCCCTTGCCCATCTGCGTGGTGAAGAACGGGATGCCGGCGCGCAACACAAAGGCCGACAGCGCTTCACTGGACTGCGGTCGCGACGCCGCCGATGCGATCATCAACAACGGCCGCTTGGCATTGCGGATGATCTCAGCCGCCCGATCCAGCGCCTCCGGGCTGGCAATGGGACGGTCCACCGCATGCGGCGGAATCAGCGCCACGCCCTCGACCTCATCGGCCGCGATGTCTTCGGGCAGCTCCAGCAGCACCGGGCCCGGGCGCTCCTCCTGAGCGACACGGAACGCCTCGCGGACGATGGTCGGGATCGTGCGCGCCGAGACGATCTGCCGCGCCTGCTTGGTCAGCGGCTTCATCGTGCCGACGATGTCGACAATCTGGAAGCGCGCCTGCTTGCTGGCGACGATGCCCTTCTGGCCGGTGATCATGATCACCGGCCACGCACCCAGCAGCGCATAGGCGGCGCCGGTGGTGAAATTCAGCGCGCCGGGGCCGAGCGTGGCCAGGCACACGCCGGGCTTGCCGGTCAGGCGGCCATAGGTTGCAGCCATGAACACCGCTGCCTGTTCGTGGCGGGTGATGACCAGCTCGATGCTGGAATGACGAAGCGACTCGACCACGTCGAGGTTCTCTTCGCCGGGAATACCGAAAATGCGCTCGACGCCTTCGTTCTCAAGCGCGGCGACAAGCAGATCTGAACCCTTGGACATTGGAATACCGTCCTTTTCGCTGGACTGATGGTGGATCGTTGCAGGAGGGAGGGAAGCTGCGCGTCAACGCTTGTCGAACCACACCGTCTGCGCGTTGACGAATTCGCGGATGCCGAAGTGCGAGAGCTCACGACCGAAGCCACTCTTTTTCACGCCGCCGATCGGCACGCGCGGGTCTGAAGCGGAGAAGCCGTTGACGAACACGCCGCCGGTCTGCAGCCGGCGCGCCAGCTGCATGGCCCGTGCGCGGTCGCCGGTCCACAGGTTGCCGCTCAGGCCGAATTCGCTCTGGTTGGCCAGTTCCACCGCATGGTCGGCGTCGCGGGCGCGACTGATCGAGGCCACCGGCCCGAAGGTCTCGGTATCGAAGGCCTGCATGCCAGGCTCTACGTCGGCCAGCACGGTGGGTGCATAGAAGGCTCCAGGGCGATCCAGCGGGTGGCCGCCAACCAGCAGCCGCGCACCGGCCTCCACCGAAGCCCGTACCTGCGCATCAAGCTGCTCCAGCAGGTCCTGGCGCGCCATCGGGCCGATGCGGTTGGCCGGGTCGCGGCCATCGCCGATGGTCAGTGCCTGCACCTTCTGGCAGAACTGCGCCACGAAACGATCGTAGACCGCGTCCTCGACGATGATGCGCTTTCCGGCGATGCAGACCTGCCCGGTGTTCTGGAAGCGCGAGGCCACCGCCGCATCAACGGCGGCGTCCAGATCGGCGTCGGCCAGCACGATGAATGGATCCGAGCCACCCAGCTCCAGCACCACCTTCTTCAGCGCCTGCCCGGCCTGGGCGGCGATGCTGCGGCCTGCGGCCACGCTGCCGGTCAGGGTCACTGCGGCGATGCGATCATCGGCGATCGCGCGGCTGGTGCCCTCGCGGCTGATGTTGGCGGCGATGAAGGTGCCTTCCGGCAGCCCGGCATCGCGCCAGGCCGCGTCGAGCAGCTGCGCGGTACCGACGATGTTCTCGGCCGGCTTCAGCAGGAAGCCGTTGCCGCCCATCAGGATCGGCACTGCCGCACGCATCACCTGCCAGTACGGGAAGTTCCACGGCATGATGCCCAGCACCACGCCCAGCGGCAGGTAGGACACGTAAGCCTTGTCGTCGGGCACCTGGGTCGGTTCGTCGCGCAGGAACTGCGCGCCGTGGTCGGCGTACCAGTCGCACAGCACGGCACACTTCTCGATTTCGGCCAGCGATTCGGCCTGCACCTTGCCCATTTCGGCAGTGGCCAGCGCGGCCAGCTTTTCACGGTCACGCCGCAGTACGGCGGCCATCGCACGCAGTACGTCTGCGCGCTGTTCGAGGCTCTTGACGCTCCAGGCCGCAAAGCCGACCTGGCCGCGATCGAGGATGGCTTCCAGTTCGGCGTCGGTAGCGAAGGGGTGGCTGGCGATCTGCTGGCCGGTGGCCGGATCGCGGGAAATGGCGGTGGTGGGGGCAGCGGACATGCAGGGCTCCTGTTGTCTCGGCAACGGGCAGCGGCCCGTCTTCTGCACAGGAATGTGGACCCGATTGGCGGAGGCAACAAGGCGTCTGCTTATCCTGTGACCTGCACTTACCTGTCTGAATGGGTGGGTTGTCCTGGCAGGGCTGCGCCCTGCACCCGCAGAGGCCAGGGCAACGTCAAGGTCAAAGGCCTGCATTCCGTGGGATGGCGGGGTGGGTCCGGTTGCGGGGGACGGCGTGAATCCCCCTCCGGGGTCCGGCCCAGCCGCCGGCGGCTGGGCGTTCGGGCGCTTGCGAAGCAGTGCTTCGCAAGCAAAGCGCCCTCACCCATGTAGCCTCGGTCGCGCCATCCATGGCGCTCACGCCCCCGCAACCGGACCCACCCCGCCTTCGACAGTTTTCCGCGATCTGTTGGAAATACTCTTGGGGTCAGATCCGTTTTCCATGGGAAAACGGATCTGACCCCGGAATTTCTTTCGATATCTGACAGATGTGTCGACCAAGGTCGACACCTGCCAACAGCCGCGGGAAATTGTCAGAGGTGGGGCGGTGTGGGTTGGCAGGACCGTTGGCGCCATGGATGGCGCCATCGAGCCCCCATGGACGGGTTTACGGCGTGTCCTGCCAACCCACACCGCCCCGCCATCCAACGGAATGCCCGCTGTTGCTGTTGCTGTTGCTGTTGCTCGGCCTCTGCGGGTGCAGGGCTGCAAGCCCTGCCGAACACCCCTACTTCCGCGGCAGGTAAGTCACCAGGGAAAGGTCGTGCCGGCTCTCCGGCACCAGCGCCACGTACTGCAGGTCCAGCAATCCCCGCGTGGGATGGTTGAGCTTCTTCGCACCTTCATCGAACCGCCGCACGTCGTGCTCCGGCCACCACCGCCGGAACGCCTCGCTGTGCGCGGCGATGTCCTCCACCAGCGCCAGGAACGGCGCCTTGTCCGGCGCCTGCGCCATCGCCGCGCGGAAGCCGGCCAGCAGGCCGCGGGTCATTTCTTCCCAGTTGAGGATCAGCGTGCGGTACGGCGGGTACAGGAACATCAGCCGCAGCGTGTTGCGCTCATGCGGCGCCAGCTGGCTGTAGTCCACGAACAGATCGGCGATGGCCGGGTTCCAGGCCAGGATATCGAACCGGGTGTTGCGCACATAGGCCGGGATCGGCTGCATCGCTTCGACCAGCTGGCGCAGGCCGTCGGTTACGCTCTCGTCCGGCGATTCCAGCGGTACGCCATAGCCGGACAGCGCGAATGCATAGGCGCGTTCGTCGTCGCTCATGCGCAGCACCTTGGCCAGGCGCTCGAGCACTTCGGGCGAGGCACGCACTTCGCGGCCCTGCTCGATCCAGGTGTACCAGCTGACACTGACCCCGATGGCCAGCGCCACTTCCTCGCGCTTCAGGCCCGGGGTGCGCCGCCGCCCGGCCGGGAGGCCGAGCGTGGCGGGGTCGACACGGGCGCGGCAGGCCTTCAGGAAGCTACCGAGTTCCTTGCGTTCACTTTCGCTGCGCATCATCGCCCTCCGTTGCGGAAGGCGATGATATCCGCGCAGGCGCGTCGATCAGGCATCGGCGCGCTTGGAGCCCACGGCCAAACCGGCCTTCAGGCTGGCCTCGACGAACTCGTCCAGGTCGCCGTCCAGCACCTTCTGCGTATCCGAACGTTCGATGCCGGTACGCAGGTCCTTGATACGGCTCTGGTCCAGCACGTAGTTGCGGATCTGGCTGCCCCAGCCGATGTCGGACTTGGTGGCTTCCACCGCGTCCTTTTCGGCGTTGCGCTTCTGGATCTCCAGCTCGTACAGCTTGGCGGCCAGCATCTTCATCGCGTTGTCGCGGTTCTGGTGCTGGCTGCGGCCGGTCTGGCACGCCACAACGATGTTGGTCGGGATGTGGGTGATACGCACCGCCGACTCGGTCTTGTTCACGTGCTGGCCACCGGCACCGGACGAGCGGTACACGTCGGTACGCAGGTCGGCCGGGTTGATGGTGATGTCGATGTTGTCGTCGATTTCCGGCGACACGAACACCGAGGTGAAGCTGGTGTGGCGGCGGTTGTCCGAGTCGAACGGCGACTTGCGCACCAGACGGTGCACGCCGGTCTCGGTCTTCAGCCAGCCATAGGCATAGTCGCCTTCCACGCGCAGCGTGGCCGACTTGATGCCGGCGACGTCGCCACCGGACACTTCCATCAGTTCGGTCTTCCAGCCGCGCGACTCGCACCAGCGCAGGTACATACGCAGCAGGATCTCGGCCCAGTCCTGGGCTTCGGTACCACCGGCACCGGCCTGGATGTCGACGAACGCCGCCGCATTGTCCATTTCGCCGGAGAACATGCGCTGGAATTCCAGCTTCTCCACGTGCGCCTGGTGCTTGTCGAGGTCGGCGACCACCGCCAGTGCGGTCTCCTCGTCCTGCTCGGACTCGGCCAGCTCCAGCAGTTCAGTGGCGTCGTTCAGGCCATCGAGCACCGAGGCGATCCCGCCCACGGTCTTTTCCAGGCTGGAACGCTCGCGGCCCAGGTTCTGGGCGTACTCGGCGTTGTTCCAGACGTCGGGGCTTTCCAGCTCCCGCGTTACTTCTTCAAGACGCTCTTTCTTGGCGTCGTAGTCAAAGATACCCCCGAAGCGACAGCACGCGATCGGTCAGATCGGTGATGCGCTGGCGGACAGGATTCAGTTCGATCATGTCGGCGGTTATGCATTCAAAAGATGACTGGTAATGATACCGCAGGCCGTGGGCGCCCGGAATGAGGGCCTGGCCTGCGCCGGGGAGGCTCGAGCGTGATGCGTCGGCGCTGCATTCAGGCAGGCGGTACCCGCCTTGGCGCGGGGAGCCAGCCAGGCTGCAGCCGACCCCACACAGGGCCTCCTTGCCCCAGAGCGGCGTCGACGAGGGTCTTCCTTGGCCCACCCTCGGACGGCCACTTGGGGCAGTTGACTATTTAACCTCGAACTCGCCCACCAGCACGGTCTCGGCACGGTCCTTCAGTCGCATCGTCACCATCTGATCCTTCTGCTTGGCCGTGCCCCAATGAGTGGTCAGACGCAGCATCAGTGTCGTCGCGCCGGTGACCAGTTGCTGGCGGCTGCCAAAGTAGTTCGCCTCCACCTTGTACTTGCCCGGCTTGGCGTTGCGCAGCGAGAACTGTTCGGGGCCATAGCCGCCGGTGAAGTCCTGCGACATCTGCCCGCCCTGGTAGGTCAGCCGGTTGCCGTAGTAGGCGCGCTCGCCGTTCGGGTCGGTTACCCACAGGTCCATGTCGCTGTTGTCGGCGTCCCACGACAGCACCACGCGCAGGTCCAGCGGCATCGCCTGCAACAGGCGCGGGTCGATGCCGGTGGTATCCAGCCGGGGCGTGCTGCCGGCCACCAGGTTGGTCAGCTCATCCAGCGCGATCAGGGCGATGCCATCGAAGCGGCTGTCCCACGGCCGCACCACCACCTGGTACAGCGGCGCCAGTGCCTGCTGTGGCTTGCCGGCCGCTGCCAGCGCCAGGCCCAGGTCGCGGAAGCTCTGCGGTTCTTCCTGGCCCATCGCCAGCACCTGCTCGAACACCGGCACCGCCAGTGCGGGAGCATCGGCCTGCATCAGTCGGTAACCGAGCACGCGCAGCAGGTGGCGGTTGTCCAGATCCATTTCGGCCAGGTTCGACAGCACCCGCAGTGCCAGCTCGCGCTGGCCCTGCTCCAGCAGCAGGTCGGCCACATCGAGGAAGAAGGCGCTGCTGTCGGCGTGGGCATCGCGCTCGGCCAGATAGCGGTCATAGAGCTGCGACGGCGGGCCCTGGCGCAGGCGCCGGGCGATGGCCGAGTCCGGCTGCCAGGCCGCCAGCTGGATGCCGAGCTGGCCATCGTTGGCGACCGCAGCGGCATCGACCGTGCCGCCGGTGACCACAATCGCATCCAGTGCATTCTCCGACGCGGGCGCCGGACGACGCGCGCGTGCGCTGGCGGCCTGCATACGCTGCTCGGCCGCTGCTGCCGTCGGTGCAGGGGCGGGCGGAGCAGCAGGTGCAGGGGCTGCCAGCATCGCCACGGGTGCGGATTCGGCTGCGTAGTCTGCGGATGCAACGTCCAGCGCCATTTCCTTGGCCTGCGGCGGCGCATCCTTCGGCCAGCTACGGTTCCACCACTGCTGGCGCTCCTTCCAGCGGGCGGCCACTTCATCCAGGCGCTGGCGATCCCCAGCGGCGCGATCCCTGACCTGCACTGCAAACCTGGCGTCGTACTCCGCGCGCAGCGTGCCAGAAGGACGGATCGCATAGCGCAGGTAGTCGTCCAACGTCTCCAGCACGATCAGCGAGGTATCCGGCCCCACCAGGCCAAACCGTTGTGACAGGCGCTGCATCGCCTCGCGGTTGCCACGACGGTCGGCGGCCAGCTGCTGCAGGCGCGCCTGCGCCCACAAACCGGCCAGCAGTTCACCGTCCTTGCTCTTCTGCGTCGCTGGCAGCGCTTCCCACTCGCCGTCGCCCACGCGCACCCGCATCGGCACACCGTCGGCTGCCAGTCGTGCGTGCAGCCACAGCCAGCCGTGGGCTTCACTGCGCCGATCGATCACTACATCCTGCACGCCGCGTCCCGCATCGACCTGCACATCCATCGGGGACGCCAGCAACGCGTGCGCCGCCGCATCGACATCCTTCCCCAGCGCGATGAAGCGACCGCCATGCGCCTCACTCCAACCACGCAGTCGCACGGCATCGGTGCGTGCACCGGCACTGCTGACCGCAAACAGGCGCTGATCGGGTGCCATCGCCGGTAGCTGTTCCGGGCCATAGGTCAACAGGCCATCGCTGACCAGCAGGTATTCCTTCACGCCCGGCTGCGGCTGCCACTGTGCCAGCGCGCTGGCACCGTCCGGGCGCACGGCCTGCAGGGCTGCGCGCAGTTCACTCCAGTTGCCGGCGCGGATGCGGAAGCGACGCACCGGCTCGGCGCGATCGCGCAGCACGGTCAAGGCCACGGTGCCGTCGCGCAGCGCAGCGAAATAGCGATCCAGCAGGGCGAACTCACGTGTGTGATCGCGCTGGCCCGCCGAACCGGAGCCATCCCACAGCAGGCCGATTTCGCTCGGCAGTTTGCGCGGCGTGCTGCTGGCGGCCACCGGCAGCTGCGCCAGCAGATAGTGGCCATCCTGCCAGGGCGCCACCTGCACCTGTGCCTGGCGGGTCGCCGGCAGATCCCACTGCAGCTGCTTCGGCAGCTGCGCCCCCTTGCCCTGCCACTGCAGCTGGCCCGCGCTGATGCGGAATGGCGCCGTACCTGCGGTGGTCGTGCCAGGTGCCTGCAGTTTCAGTTCAACCGATGCTGCACCGGCGGCAAACTGCAGCGGCAGCGTCCACTGCCAGCCTTGGCCGGCGAAGGCCAATGGCTCGCGGATCACCAGCTGCACGCGCCGGCTGCCGCCGGCCGGCAGCGGATAGATGCGCAGGCGGAACTGGTTGCCGGCGGTCTGTTCCAGCAGGCCCGGGTCAACGCCGCGGCGGGCAATCTCCTCGAACACCTGGCGGCCGCGGTCCTTCGGCACCGGCACCGCGTCACGCATCTCGCCGTTGATATCCAGCGCAAAGCCGCTGATCTGCTGGCCATTGGCCAGGGGGAACTGCAGCTCACCCTCCAGCACGCGCCGGTTCGGGTTGTGGAATTCCAGGATGATCCGGGTCTGGGCGATGCCCGCCTGGACCCCGCCCTCGATGCGGGCGTGTCGCAGTTGGACCGCCTGCTCAGCCGCCGGTGCGATCAGCAGCGGCGTGGCGGCCTGCGGCCGGGAGATCGGCGGCGACTGCGCGCCAGCGGGCAAGGCCGCAAGGGCCAGCAACAACACAATGCAGCAACGGGCGAAGACCATGACCGGACTCCAGTGGGATCGTGGACCCTTGAACGCACCAGCAGCCGTAACGGGGTTGGGAGACCCAAAAAGGGGACGGAGGGGATTAAGTCGCTTATGCCCTGTTTGCCAGTTGCGACTTAATCCCCTCCGTCCCCTTTTTCTCAGGCGGGCAGGCAGTGCTCCACGATCAGCTGGATGGCGCTGCCGCCGCGATAGTCGTCGCAGGCCAGCCGGTAGGCGAGGTGCACGTGTCGGCCGGGCGCATTGCCGTGCCAGCCGCCGAAGTGGATCGCGTTGATCGTGCCAGGCACGCCCGGCAGGCGCAGTTCCAGCTTCAGATGGCGCTCCTTCAGCACGCGCCAGTTGGCCACTTCGAAGTGGCCGTCGAACAGGGGTTCGGGGAAGCCCTGGCCCCATGGGCCGGCCAACCGCAGCGCATCGGCGTGGCGATGATCGAGCTCGTCCGCGGCCAGTTCGCCGTCGCTGAGCACCTGCTGCTGCAGTGCCGCCGGGTCGAGCATTTCCAGCACCACGGCGACGAAGGCGGCCTTGAAGTCATCAACGTGGTCAAGCCGCAGGCTGAGGCCGGCCGCCATGGCGTGACCGCCGAAGCGGTCGATCAGGCCCGGATGGCGCGCATCGACCAGCGCCAGCGCGTCACGGATGTGCAGCCCGGGAATCGAGCGCGCAGAGCCACGCAGCGTGTCGGCGCCCGGTTCGGCCGGAGCGAAGGCAATTACCGGGCGATGCAGGCGATCCTTCATCTTCGAAGCGACCAGGCCGACCACACCGGGATGCCAGTCGGCATCAAACAGGCAGGCGGCCACCGGCCGTTGCCCGGCCATGTCCAGCACCACGCGGGTCAGGGCCTGCTCGGCATCGTCGGTCATCGACTGCTGCACGGCGCGGCGTTCCGCGTTGATCTGCTCCAGCGTCTGCGCGATCTCGCGCGCCTGGCGCGGATCTTCGGTGAGCAGCAGCGCGATGCCCAGCGCCATGTCTTCCAGCCGGCCCGCCGCGTTCAGGCGCGGGCCGAGTGCGAAGCCGATGTCGGTGGCGGTCAGTCGCGCGGCATCCCGGCCACTGGCTTCGATCAGTGCACGCAGGCCGACACAGCCCTGCCCTGCGCGCAGACGGCGCAGGCCTGCGCTGACCAGCGCACGGTTGTTCGGGTCCAGCGCTACCAGGTCCGCAACGGTGCCCACCGCCACCAGATCCAGCAGCGTGGTCAGGTCCGGCCCCTTGCCATCTGCGAAGACGCCGGCCTCGCGCATATGCCGGCGCAGCGCCATCAGCACATAGAAGATCACACCAACACCGGCCAGCGATTTGCTGGGGAAGGCATCGCCATCCAGGTTGGGATCGACGATCACGTCGGCCGGCGGCAGCTGCGGCCCCGGCAGATGGTGGTCGGTGACCAGCACCTGCCAGCCGCGCGCCTTGGCCGCGGTGACACCGGCATGGCAGGCAATACCGTGGTCGACCGTGACCAGCAGGTCCGGCTGCAGCGCGGCCAACTCTTCCACCAGCGACGGTGACAGGCCATAGCCATGCACCATGCGGTTCGGCACCGCGTGGAAGACGCGTTGCGCGCCGAGCATGCGCAGGCCACGCACGCCGACCGCACAGGCGGTGGCGCCATCGCAATCGAAATCGCCGACCACCAGGATGCGCTTGTCGTTGGCGATGGCTTCGATCAGCAGGCCCACTGCATCATCGATACCGGTCAGCAGCTCGGGCGCGTGTAGGCTGCCCAGTTTCGGCAGCGCCAGCTCTGGCGTTCCCGCACCACGGCTGGCATAGAGTCGGGCCAGCAATGGCAGCGTGCCCTCTGGCCAGCTGCCGGGCACGACCGCATCGCGGCGGCGGATCAGCGGTGTATCAGAGGGCGGCTGCGCAGCATCGGCGGCAAGGGACATCGGCATCGCCGGTTACGAAAGACCCGCACATCATAACGTGCACCGCTCCCCCGGTCGGCTGCCGCTGCTGACGAGGCAACCTGGCTCTTCGGCCAGCAGCATTTGGATTTCACGACCGCATCTTCCATGCTTGCCTGCCCTGGAACGGACTTCCATCCATGACCCGCACCCTGCTGACCGCGCTGATGGCACTCACCGTGGCCCCGGCCGCCCACTCCGCGACGCCTGAGCCCAGGCCCGGGGTCGAATTCGAACACAACGACTGGTCGCTGGCCTGTGACAACACCCGCACCTGCCGCGCCGCCGGCTACAGTCCGGAAGAACCCGGCAACCTGCTCAGCCTGATGCTTGAGCGCGCCGGCGGCCCGGGTGCGAAGGTGATCGCGCGGCTGCGCAATGGCGAGGATGGCGAAAGCCCGACGCCGACCGGGGCACTGCGCCTGCGCCTGAACGGCAAGGACCTGGGCCCGGTGCGCGACACCGGCGACGGGGACAAAGTGTTGTTGCAGCAGGCACAGACCGATGCACTGGTCGCCGCACTGCCGCGCCAGGCACGCATCGAGATCATCGACGGCAAGGGCAAGGCCTGGCCGATCTCCGACCGCGGTGCAGCGGCCGTACTGCTGAAGATGGACGAGGCACAGGGCCGGCTGGGCACCCCCGGTGCGCTGGTGCGGCGTGGCGACAAGCCCGACGCAAGCGTGCCTGCGGCGTTGCCGGTGCCAGTGATCGTGCGCGGCACGCTGGTGGCACCGCGCGCCTCGGACGCGGCACTGGCGAAAGCACCGGGCCTGCGCAAGGCACTGATCGCCAGCCTGCCCAAGCCGGATGAGTGCGGCCGCCTGAGCGAGGGCGGGACAGATGAAATCGAGATCCAGCGACTGGACGCCCAACATGTGCTGGCAAGCACCAGCTGCTTCGTGGGTGCCTACAACATGAGCAACGCCTACTGGGTGGTGCGAGACAAATCGCCGTACCAGGCGACTTTTGTCACCAACCTCGCCGAAGATTTTGACCGCGATGACGCTACGTTGCGAGGCCGTTACCGAGGCCGCGGTGTCGGCGATTGCATCTCTGCCAATGACTGGGTGTGGGACGGCGAGCGCTTCGTCAAGAGCAGCGATTTCACGACGGGCCAGTGTCGCAATATGCTCGGCGGGCACTGGACGCTGCCCACGGTGGTCAGCGAGGTCCGTTGAGGCGCCGCTTCCTGCGGTAGTGCCGGCCGCTGGCCGGCAACCCCGGCAAACATCGGGGTCAGAGCGATTTTTCGATGGAAAACGGATCCGACCCAGCTCGGTCGCCTCCATCGGGCACTGGACGCTGCCGACGGTGGTCAGCGAGCTTCGTTGAGGCGCCGCTTCCTGCGGTAGTGCCGGCCGCTGGCCGGCAACCCCGGCAAACCCTGGGGGTCAGAGCCGTTTTCCGATGGAAAACGGATCCGACCCCGATCGGTCGCCGCCATCGGGCACTGGACGCTGCCGACGGTGGTCAGCGAGGTCCGTTGAGGCGCCGCTTCCTGCGGTAGTGCCGGCAGCTGGCCGGCAACCCCGGCATACCCTGGGGGATCAGAGCCGTTCTCCGATGGAAAACGGATCCGACCCCGCTCGGCCGAGGCCCCGCTCAATCGTGCAGCTGGCGCGGCTTCTTCCAGAACTGCCAGCGCTGGCCACGGTCCAGCTGGAACTGCAGGCCGTCCTCGAAGTCCAGTACCAGCCGCTGCAGTTCGCCACGCTTGAGCGCGGCCAGCAGCGGCCGGATCGCATCATTGCCGAGCTGCTGCAAAGAGCGCAGCTGGCGCAGGTCGACCAGCGCATCCACCGCCTGCTCGCCATCCACGGCCACACCAGCCGCCAGGGCCAGGCCCTGCAGCAGCGCGTCCCGGCTGCGCACCTGCGCGTGCGGCGTGCTGACCGACACCGGCATCACGCCACCGCCCCAGAACCACAGCGAATTGATCGGCTGTTGTCCCTGTGCGGCACGCTGCTGGTTCCAGGAATGGTTGTGCAGCAGCACCTGCGCCTCGGTCATCAGCGCCCGCCAGCGACGACCGCCCTCGCCTTCGGGCAGATGCGAGAACAGGTCATCGCCGAGGACCTCGTCGGGGCTGTCGAAGTCCGGCAGCTCGCTGTTGATCGGCAGCCGCAGGTACCAGCGCGAGGGATCGGGTGCGTCGAGCACGAAGCCGGCATCGGCGAACAATGGCTGCAGCACCGGCAGCAACGCGAGGCTGTCGGCCAGCGTCGGCCGCAGTGTTTCGCCGTAGGCCATCATCCGCGCGCCGTGCATGTCCGGCACCATGCAGGCCGGATCGGCACGCAGCCAGCTGGCGCCGGCGGCATCGCCGACGTCGCGCTGGCGGGTCAACGCGGCCACCGGCCAGTGCGGCGCGGCAACCGAGAAATGGCGTGTCAGCTGCGCGCGCTCGCCCGGCACGACCTGCACCGTCGTGGCACGGCCGAGCGCGCGTGCCACATCGTCCGGCAGCGCAGCCGCGGCAAAGCGGCTGCGTGCAGGCAACAGCAGGGTCGCCGTCGCCACGCGGTCAGTCCACGTAGCTGACGCTGACGATCTCGTACTCGCGCTGGCCGGCCGGGGCGTCGATCACGATCGAATCGCCTTCCAGCTTGCCGATCATCGCCCGCGCCACCGGCGAGGAAATCGCGATCAGGCCCAGCTTGATGTCCGCTTCCAGGTCACCGACGATCTGGTACTTCTTCTCTTCGTCGGTTTCCACGTCGGCCAGCGTCACGCTGGCGCCGAACACCACCTTGGAGCCGGCATTGAGCTTGCTCACGTCGATGATCTCGGCGTGCGACAGCTCGCCCTCCAGCTGCTTGATGCGGCCTTCGATGAAGCCCTGTTCCTCGCGCGCGGCGTGGTACTCGGCATTCTCCTTCAGGTCACCGTGCTCACGCGCTTCGGCAATGGCGGCGATGACCTTCGGGCGCTTGACCGACTTCAGGTGATCCAGTTCGTCGCGCAGCTTCTGCGCGCCCTTCATGGTGATGGGGGCTCTCATGCATTCAACTCCTTGTGCAGCTCCTGCAGCGACCAGACGGGGCCGGTGCCGCGGAATTCCAGTGAATCCACCAGCGCCTTGGCGCCGGCAATGGTGGTCGAGTAGGTGACGCGATGCTGCAGCGCCTCGCGGCGGATCGAGAACGAGTCGTTGATCGCCGAACGACCTTCGGTCGTGTTGACGATGTAGACGATCTCGCCGTTCTTGATCGAGTCGACGATGTGCGGACGGCCTTCGACCACCTTGTTGATGATCTCGCAGTCCATGCCGTGCTGCTGCAGCCACGCGGCGGTGCCACGGGTGGCGACCAGGCTGTAGCCACGCGCCAGCAGCGCCTTGGCCACCGGCAGCACGCGCTTCTTGTCCGGGTCGCGGACCGAGACGAAGGCCTTGCCGACCGGCGGTGCCTTGATGCCACCGGCTTCCTGCGCACGCGCAAAGGCGGCGTTGAAGGTGCGGCCGACGCCCATCACCTCGCCGGTGGAGCGCATCTCCGGCCCGAGGATCGGATCGACGCCCTGGAACTTGGCGAACGGGAAGATCGCTTCCTTCACCGAGTAGTAGTCCGGCACGATTTCCTTGGTCGCGCCCTGCTCGGCCAGGCTCTTGCCAGCCATGCAACGGGCGGCGATCTTCGCCAGCGCCATGCCGGTGGCCTTGGACACGAACGGCACGGTGCGCGAGGCACGCGGGTTCACTTCCAGCAGGTAGATGGTGTCGGCACCCTCGTCGCTGGTCTGGATCGCGAACTGGGTGTTCATCAGGCCGACCACGTTCAGGGCCTTGGCCAGCTCCACCACCTGGCGGCGCAGTTCGGCCTGGGTTTCAGCCGACAGCGAATACGGCGGCAGCGAGCACGAGGAATCGCCCGAGTGCACGCCAGCTTCTTCGATGTGCTCCATCACGCCACCGATCAGGACGTTGCCATCCTTGTCGGCAATGATGTCGACGTCGCACTCGACAGCATTGTCGAGGAAGCGGTCCAGCAGCACCGGCGAATCGTTGGACACCTTCACAGCGTCGCGCACGTAACGGGCCAGGTCGGCTTCGCCGTAGACGATTTCCATGGCACGGCCGCCCAGCACGTAGCTCGGGCGCACCACCAGCGGGTAGCCGATCTCGCGGGCCAGCAGCAGGGCTTCCTGATCATTGCGGGCGATGCGGTTCGGCGGCTGCTTCAGGCCCAGCTTGTCCACCAGCTGCTGGAAGCGCTCGCGGTCTTCGGCCAGGTCGATCGAGTCCGGGCTGGTGCCAATCACCGGCACGCCGTTGGCTTCCAGCGCGCGCGCCAGCTTCAGCGGGGTCTGGCCGCCGTACTGCACGATCACGCCCTTCGGCTGTTCCAGTTCGACGATTTCCAGCACGTCTTCCAGGGTCAGCGGCTCGAAGTACAGGCGGTCGGAGGTGTCGTAGTCGGTCGACACGGTTTCCGGGTTGCAGTTGACCATGATGGTTTCATAGCCATCCTCGCGCAGCGCCAGTGCCGCGTGCACGCAGCAGTAGTCGAACTCGATGCCCTGGCCGATGCGGTTCGGGCCACCGCCCAGGATCATGATCTTGTCGCGGTTGCTCGGCGCGGCCTCGCACTCGTCCTCGTAGGTCGAGTACAGGTAGGCGGTACCGGTGGAGAACTCACCGGCACAGGAGTCCACGCGCTTGTAGACCGGGCGCACCTTGTGCGCACGACGCAGCGCGCGGATGGCGGCTTCGTTGGTGCCGGTCAGCTGCGCCAGGCGCGCGTCGGAGAAGCCAGCGCGCTTCAGCTTGCGCAGGCGTGCGGCATCCAGCGCATCGATGCCGCCGGCAGCGACTTCGGCTTCGGCCGCGATGATTTCCTCGATCTGGTCCAGGAACCAGTGATCGATGAACGACAGTGCGTAGATCTCTTCCACGCTCATGCCGGCGCGGAACGCATCGGCCACATAGAACAGGCGCTCCGGGCCCGGCGCCTTCAGCTCGCGACGCAGGGTCTGCAGGTCGTCTTCGTTGCCCAGGTCCAGGCCGGTCGGGTCGAAGCCGACCTTGCCGGTTTCCAGGCCACGCAGGGCCTTCTGCACCGACTCCTGGAAGGTGCGGCCCATCGCCATCACCTCGCCCACCGACTTCATCTGGGTGGTCAGGCGGGCATCGGCGGCCGGGAACTTCTCGAAGGCGAAGCGCGGGATCTTGGTGACGACGTAGTCGATGGACGGCTCGAACGAGGCTGGGGTCAGGCCGCCGGTGATTTCGTTCTTCAGTTCGTCCAGGGTGTAGCCCACGGCCAGCTTGGCGGCGACCTTGGCGATCGGGAAGCCGGTGGCCTTGGAAGCCAGCGCCGAGGAACGCGACACGCGCGGGTTCATCTCGATGACGACCACGCGGCCGGTCTTCGGGTTGATGCCGAACTGCACGTTCGAGCCACCGGTATCGACGCCGATCTTGCGCAGCACGGCGATGGAGGCATCGCGCAGGCGCTGGTATTCCTTGTCGGTCAGGGTCTGGGCCGGGGCCACGGTGATCGAGTCACCGGTGTGCACGCCCATCGGGTCCAGGTTTTCGATCGAGCAGACGATGATGCAGTTGTCCGCGGTATCGCGGACCACTTCCATCTCGAATTCCTTCCAGCCCAGCACCGACTCTTCCACCAGCACTTCGGTGGTCGGCGACAGTTCCAGGCCGCGGCTGACGATCTCGACCAGCTCTTCGCGGTTGTAGGCAATGCCGCCACCGCTGCCGCCCAGGGTGAAGCTGGGGCGGATGATGGTCGGATAGCCGACGCGGGTCTGGATTTCCAGCGCTTCGTCCAGGGTGTGGGCGACGGCGGCAGTCGGGCACTCCAGGCCGATCTCACCCATGGCCACGCGGAACAGCTCGCGGTCTTCGGCCATGCGGATCGCTTCGCGCTTGGCGCCGATCAGTTCGACGTTGTACTTCTCCAGCACGCCGTGGTCGGCCAGGTCCAGCGCGCAGTTCAGCGCGGTCTGGCCACCCATGGTCGGCAGCAGCGCATCGGGCTTTTCCTTGGCGATGATCTTCTCGACCGTCTGCCAGTTGATCGGCTCGATGTAGACGGCGTCGGCCATCTCCGGGTCGGTCATGATCGTGGCCGGGTTGCTGTTGACCAGCACCACGCGGTAACCCTCGTCACGCAGGGCCTTGCAGGCCTGGGCACCGGAGTAGTCGAACTCGCAGGCCTGGCCGATGACGATCGGGCCAGCACCGATGATGAGGATGGTCTTGAGGTCAGTGCGCTTGGGCATTTTCTTCTCTAAGTCAGTACAGCGTGACAAGGGGGGTGATCGCACGCTGTCGATAAGGAATCTTGATCCGCAGCGCCGCGCCGGGGGCAGCAGCGATGCGGGGTTTACGGTCCATCGCGACGCCACCGGCAGGCCGGCGGCGTACTGATCACGCCTTGGCCTGCTCCATCAGCACCACGAAGCGGTCGAACAGCGGGCCGACGTCGTGCGGGCCGGGCGACGCTTCCGGATGGCCCTGGAACGAGAACGCCGGCACGTCGGTGCGGGCGACGCCCTGGTTGGTGCCGTCGAACAGCGAACGGTGGGTCACGCGCAGGGTCGGCGGCAGGGTTGCTTCATCGATCGCGAAACCGTGGTTCTGCGAGGTGATCATCACCCGGCCGCTGTCCACGTCCTGCACGGGATGGTTGGCACCGTGGTGGCCGTGGCCCATCTTCATGGTCTGCGCGCCCGAGGCCAGGCCGAGCAGCTGGTGGCCCAGGCAGATGCCGAAGGTCGGGATCTTCACGTCGATGAAGGTCTTGATCGCTTCGATGGCGTAGTCGCACGGTTCCGGGTCACCCGGGCCGTTGGACAGGAACACGCCGTCCGGCTTCAGTGCCAGCACCTCGGCGGCCGGGGTCTGCGCCGGCACCACGGTCACTTCGCAACCGCGCTCGGCCAGCATGCGCAGGATGTTGGTCTTCACGCCGAAGTCGTAGGCCACGACCTTGTACTTGGCCGGCACGCTGACGAAGGCGTTGGCATCCAGGTCCAGCTGGCCCTCGGTCCAGGTGTAGGTCTTCTCGGTAGTGACGACCTTGGCCAGATCCATGCCCTTCAGCCCCGGGAACTTGCGGGCGGCTTCCAGTGCCTTTTCCACGTCGATGTCGCCGGCCATCAGCGCACCGTTCTGCGCACCCTTCTCGCGCAGGATGCGGGTCAGCTTGCGGGTGTCGATGCCGGCGATGGCGACCACGCCACGCTGGATCAGCCAGTCCTGCAGCGACACCTGGCTGCGCCAGTTGCTGGGGCGGCGCGGAACGTCGCGCACGATCAGGCCGGCCGACCACACCTTGGACGCTTCGTCGTCCTGGTCGGTCATGCCGGTGTTGCCGATATGCGGATAGGTCAGCGTGACCATCTGCCGGGCGTAGGACGGGTCGGTCAACACTTCCTGATAGCCGGTCATGGCGGTGTTGAACACCACTTCACCGACGGACAGGCCGGGCGCGCCTACGGATTCGCCCTCGAATACGGTGCCGTCTTCGAGGACGAGGATTGCGGCTTGGGTCACGGGAATCTCACTTTGGCTACCGAGGGGGCTGCCGAAGTCACGCCTGCGCTTCACGGAAATCCGGTTGCAAAAAAGCGCGGACGTACGGTCTGGGACCGGTCCGGCTTTCGTGATTCGGCGAGTGCGAATTGTAGCGCTGCCGGGGCGCTCACGCCAGCGGTTATCGCGCATTGTGAACAGGCGATTGCGCATTCATTTCAATCCGGCGGTGTATGCGGGCCGGAGGCGGGGTCGGATCCATTCCCGAATGGGAAAGGCTCTGACCCCAGGCGCCCTCGGATGGGGTCAGAGCCCTCTCCGCTGGAAAGGGATCCAGCCCCAGGAATCAGCCCGCCTTACTGCAGCAGGTCCCGCACGCGGTAGCTGCCCGGGGCCCGGCCCTGCAGCTGGCGGGCGGCAAACAGGGCGCCGCGGGCGAAGATGTCGCGATTGGTGGCCCGGTGTACCAGCTCGATGCGCTCGCCCAGCCCGGTGAACTGCACCAGATGCTCGCCTACGATGTCGCCGGCGCGCAGGCTGGCGTAGTGCGGCTCCGCCCCGCCCCGCTGCGCGGCCGCGCCCAGGGTCAATGCAGTGCCCGATGGCGCGTCCTTCTTCTGGGTGTGGTGCGATTCGACGATGTCGCAGTCCCAGCCGGCCAGCGCCTGCGCCGCGCGCTCCACCAGTTCGTCCAGTACCGCCACGCCCAGGCTGAAGTTCGAGGCCCATACCAGCGGGATCTTCGCCGCTGCCGCATCCAACGCCTGGCGCTGCGTGCTGGAAATGCCGGTGGTACCCGACACCAGCCCTGCCCCGCGATCCACGCACAGCGCCAGCAGCGGGTCGAAGCCCTCCGGCAGGCTGAAGTCAATGGCCACGTCGAACACCGGCGCACCGGGCAGTTCGCTGGCCGCGAAGAACGGCACACCGTCGACTACGCGCTGGGCCGGCGCGCGACCGGTCACGGCGGCCACGATCTGCAGGGTTTCGGAATGTTCGGCGGCCAGCCGCAGCAGGGCTTGGCCCATGCGCCCGGAGGCACCGTGAATGAGCAATCGCAGGGGAGTCTGGTTCATGCCTGCAGGCTAGCGGCAGCACGCCCGCTCCGGCAAGCGCCATCGCTGCGATGCTGCATGCCCCTGCGGTGACGGGTTTGCCACTGGACGCGGCAACGCTCCCCTTCAAGTCTGTGGCCCTTCCCTCAGCCCGGGCAAAACCCCATGAAATCCTCGACCGTCTTCAGCAAATGCGCCAGGAAGACCGGTTATGCCGGGACGTCGACCACGCGCTACCGCTTGCTGGATGCCGCCCTGCTTGTCGTTAATCACCAGCGCGCCAGCGAAAGCCGGGGCTTCTATGTGAATGCTGGACTCTACTTTCCAGAGCTGCTCGCGTATCCCCTCGCGCCTGACGATCTTGAAACGGCTTTCCGGTACCGCTCCAGCATTCCCACGCCCCATGTCGACTGGCGGATCGAAGAAACGCCGGGCCTGCGCCGGACCTTCATCCAGCAGGATCTTGATGACCTGCTGGAGGCCGGCAACCGCGACGCGCTGAAGGCCCTGCTGCTCGATGCCCTGGCCGACGTGGCGGGTTTCGCAGCAGCCCATGGAAACCGGGAATCGGTGCGGCGATTGAATCAGGGCGGGAACTTCCGCGCGATCATCCGCAGAGAGGTCTGAACCCCGGCGCGTGCGAACCAAGCTTCGCATCGACAGGTCGAAAGTTCGCGACCTCCGGACAGCCGCGGTTGAGCATGGCTGGACGCTACTTCTTGGTCGGCCCGCAGCTGTCGCACCCCCCACAGGCACCGCCACCCCCACTGGCCGGCGGCGCGATCTTCCGCCCCAGCGCCTGCAGCCAGGCCGCGCGACCCGGCTTCAGCAGGGCCAGCGCCAAGGCCCCGCGCAGCGTGCGCACGGTACCCGGGAACTGCTTCTTCAGTACCACCCAGGCACTGACCAGCACGGCCACCGCGATGATCAGGTACTGGATCAGCAGCCCGGTATCCATCAGCCGCCTCCCAGCGCCTTGGTCACCTGGTAGGTGATCAGCGCGGCCACGTAAGCCGCGGCAAACAGGTAGAACGCGGCAAAGCCCATCTGCTTCCACGAGTTGGTCTCGCGCTTGATGGTCGCCAGCGTCGAGATGCACATCGGGGCGTAGATGTACCAGACCAGCAGCGACAGCGCGGTCGCCAGCGACCAGCCATCGCTGATCAGCGGGGTCAGCGCCTGGCTGGCGGCATCGTCATCGGCGGCCGACAGCGCATACACGGTGGCCAGCGAAGATACCGCCACCTCACGCGCGGCCAGGCCCGGGATCAGCGCGATGCAGATCTGCCAGTTGAAGCCCAGCGGCGCGAAGAACACCGCCATCGCATGGCCGATCTGGCCGGCGTAGCTGTAGTCGATGGCTGGCATCGTGGCATCGGCCGGTGCCGCCGGGAACGACAGCAGCACCCACAGCAGGATGGTCAGCGCCAGGATGATGCCGCCGACGCGCTTTAGGAAGATCATGCCGCGCTCATACAGGCCGACCGCCAGGTCACGCACATGTGGCAGGCGGTACGACGGCAGCTCCAGCATCAGCGGATGCTCGCTCTTGTCGCGGCGCCACTTCTTCATGATCCAGGACATCGCCAGCGCACTGAGGATGCCGGCGGCGTACAGGCCGAACAGGACCAGGCCCTGCTGGTTGAACACCCCCCACACCGTCTTCTGCGGAATGAACGCACCGATCAGCAGGGCGTACACCGGCAGGCGCGCCGAGCAGGTCATCAGCGGTGCGACCAGGATGGTGGCCAGGCGGTCACGCGGGTCCTGGATGCTGCGCGTGGACATGATGCCCGGCACCGCGCAGGCGAAGCTGGACAGCAGCGGGATGAACGAGCGGCCGGACAGGCCGGCGGCGGCCATCATGCGGTCGAGCAGGAACGCCGCACGTGGCAGGTAGCCAGATTCCTCCAGCACCAGGATGAAGAAGAAGAGGATCAGGATCTGGGGCAGGAACACCACCACGCCACCGACGCCGGCGATGATGCCATCGGTCAGCAGGCTGGCCAGCGGACCCTCTGGCAACACGCTGCCAACGAGAGCACTGAGCCAGGCGAAGCCAGCCTCGATGCCATCCATCAACGGCGTCGCCCAGGCGTACACCGCCTGGAAGATCAGGAACATCACCACTGCAAGGCTGATCAGCCCGAACACCGGGTGCAGTAGCCAGCGGTCCAGCGCGTCGTCGATCTTCGCGGTCCGCGCCGGCATCCGCACGGCGACCGACAGGATCTCGCGCACCTTGGCGTGGTAGTCGATGCCACCTTCCGGGCCCGGCACCGGTGCATCCAGGTGCGGCACCATCGCATCGAGGCGTTCGACCAGGGCCTTGGCACCCTGCTTGCGCACCGCTACGGTCTCCACCACCGGTACGCCCAGCTCGCGCTCCAGCGCGGCCACGTCCACCTGGATGCCACGGCGCTGGGCCGCATCGACCATGTTCAGGGCGACCACCATCGGCTTGCCCAGCTCACGCAGCTCCAGCGCGAAGCGCAGGTGCAGGCGCAGGTTGGTGGCGTCGATCACGCACAGCAGCACGTTCGGCGCAGCTTCGCCCGGGTAGAAGCCCCGGCACAGGTCACGGGTGATCGCCTCATCCAGGCTGGCCGGATGCAGGCTGTAGGCACCCGGCAGGTCGAGCACGGCGAATTCGCGGCCGGACGGCGCGCGCAGGCGACCTTCCTTGCGCTCTACGGTGACGCCGGTGTAGTTGGCGACCTTCTGCCGGCTGCCGGTCAGCTGGTTGAACAGCGCGGTCTTGCCGCTGTTGGGGTTCCCGACCAGCGCGATGCGCAGCGGTGAGGCGGAGACAGTGGCGGTCATGCACGTCGTTCCTGGCTGGCAGCGTCGACCACGACGCGCTTGGCTTCACTGATCCGCAGCGCGAACCGGGTGAACCCGACCTGCACCAGCAGCGGCTCGCCCCCCACCGGGCCCTTGGCCACCAAGCGTACTTCCTCGCCATTCACGAAACCCAGCTCGCGCAGGCGACGGGCAATGGCATCGTTGGCATGCAGGTCCTGCACGGACTCGACCACGGCCGAGGTGTGCAGCGGCAGTTCGGACAGCGTCATCTAGCGTGTTCTCTGCTGGATGTAAATGGTTCTCGATTCTAACATTCCCGCGTCGCGTCATGGCCCATGACCAATGGCCCGCTATGATCCATACAGGTATGGAGTGACCCTGGAATCCCATGAACGATGCTTTGCAGATCGAGCGCCGTGGCGCTGTCCTCACCCTCTGGCTGAACCGGCCGGAGCTGCACAACGCCTTTGACGCCAGCCTGATCGCCCGGCTGACTGCCGCACTGGAAGCCGCCGGCGGCGATGATTCGGTCCGGGCCGTGGTGGTCGCCGGTCACGGCGCTTCCTTCTCGGCCGGTGCCGACATGCAGTGGATGCGCGGCATGGCCGCCGCCAGCGAGGCCGACAACCGCGAGGACTCGCTGGCCCTGGCGCGGCTGATGCGCACCCTGGACGAGCTGCCCAAGCCGACCCTGGCCCGGGTCCATGGCGCCGCCTTCGGGGGCGGCGTCGGCCTGGTCGCCTGCTGCGACATCGCCATCGCCAGCACCTCGGCCCGCTTCGGCCTGACCGAAAGCCGCCTCGGCCTGCTGCCGGCGGTGATCTCGCCCTACGTGATCGAGGCCATCGGCCCGCGCCAGGCGCGGCGCTGGTTCGCCACCGGCGAGCACTTCGATGCCGACACCGCGCTGCGCATCGGCCTGGTCCACCAGCTGGTCGAGCCCGAACGCCTGGACGAAGCCCTGGAACGCCAGCTGGCCCTGCTCGACAAGGCCGGCCCGATCGCCTCGTCCACCGCCAAGCAGCTGGTGCGGCAGGTCCGCGACAGCCATGACCGCGACGCGCTGGATCGGGATAATGCCGCCCTGATCGCGCGCCTGCGGGTGTCCGCCGAGGGCCAGGAAGGCCTGGGCGCCTTCCTCGACAAGCGCGCCCCCCACTGGGTCACGGAAGCCTGAACATGCTCGATCATCTTGGTTTGACCAGCGCCGACCTGGCGCGCAGCAGGACCTTCTTCCTGCAGGCACTGGCGCCGCTGCAGATCGACGTCGTGATGGAAGTGAGCGCCGAAGAAACCGGTGACCACGACCACATCGGCTTCGGCAGCGACGGCAAGCCGTTCTTCTGGCTCGGCAATGGCGGCACCACCAGTCACGGCGTGCACGTGGCCTTTGCCTGCACCCGCCGCGCGCAGGTGGACGCCTTCCACGCCGCCGCTCTCGCCGCCGGTGGCCGCGACAACGGCGCCCCGGGCCTGCGCCCGTGGTACCACCCGGATTACTACGCCGCCTTCGTGCTCGACCCGGACGGCAACAACATCGAAGCGGTCTGCCACCGTCCGTCCGATGGGGCAGCCGCATGAGCGATTACGTCCGCATCGTCGAGGTCGGCCCGCGTGATGGGCTGCAGAACGAAAAGCAGTCGGTGTCCACCGCCGACAAGATCGAACTGATCAACCGCCTGTCGGCCACCGGCCTGCGCAGCATCGAGGCGACCAGTTTCGTCAGCCCGAAGTGGATCCCGCAACTGGCCGACGCCGCCGAGGTCTATGCCGGCATCCAGCGCCGGCCGGGCGTGCACTACCCGGTACTGGTGCCGAACGAACAGGGCTACGACCGCGCCCGTGCGGTGGGCGTGGAGGAAGTGGCGGTGTTCACCGCCGCCTCCGAGGCCTTCAACCGTACCAATACCAATGCCGGCATCGACGAATCGCTGGCCCGGTTCGAGCCGATCCTGCGCCGCGCCGCCGCCGATGGCGTGCGCGTGCGCGGCTATGTCTCCACCGCACTCGGCTGCCCCTACCAGGGCGAGGTGCCGCTGGCCGACGTGGTGCGGGTGGCGCGCGCCCTGCACCAGATGGGTTGTTACGAAATCTCACTGGGCGACACCATCGGCGTCGGCACCCCGCGCAAGGCACGGGCGATGCTGCAGGCGGTTGCCGCCGAGATTCCGATGACGGCACTGGCCGTGCACTTCCACGACACCTACGGCCAGGCCATCGCCAACATCGCCACCTGCCTGGAAGAAGGCGTGCGCGTGGTCGACAGCGCGGTCTCCGGCGCCGGTGGCTGCCCGTATGCCAAGGGCGCCAGCGGCAACGTCGCCAGCGAGGATGTGGTCTATCTGCTGCAGGGCCTGGGCCTGGACAGCGGCGTGGACCTGCCGGCACTGGCCGAGACCGGCCGCTGGCTGGCCGGCCTGCTCGGCCGTGCCACCGCCAGCCGCACCGGACAGGCGCTCGCAGCGGCCGGCTGAGCACCCCGCTGCGCCGCTCCTGCCGGGGCGGCGCAGTGCACAACGGCGACGGTCGCCGCTTCCGTTAGAATCGGCGGTTCTCGAACCTGCAGGACCGTTCAATGCAGCTGTCTTCCGTACGTGCCGTGATCACTGGCGGCGTCTCCGGCCTCGGCCTGGCCGTGGCCCAGCACCTCGTCGCCCAGGGCGGCAAGGTGGCCCTGTTCGACCTCAACGATGACAAGGGCGCTGCCGCCGTCGCCGGACTGGGTGCCGACAAGGCCCGCTATTTCAACGTCAACGTCAGCGATGAAGCGGCGGTTGCAACGGCCATCGACCAGGCCCACGAATTCCTCGGCGGCCTGAACGTGGCGATGAACTGTGCCGGCATCCTCGGCGCCGGCCGCGTGCTGGGCAAGGAAGGCCCAATGCCGCTGGCCGGCTTCCAGGGCACGGTGATGGTCAACCTGGTCGGCAGCTTCAACGTGGCCAAGGCCGCGGCCAACCGCATGCAGCACAACGAGGCCGGCACCGACGGCGAGCGCGGCGTCATCATCAACACCGCCAGCATCGCTGCCTATGAAGGCCAGATCGGCCAGGCCGCCTATGCCGCCAGCAAGGGCGGCGTGGTCTCGATGACGCTGCCGATGGCGCGCGAACTGTCGCGCTTCGGCATCCGCGTCAATACGATTGCTCCCGGCGTGTTCTGGACGCCAATGGTGGACGGCATGCCCGAAGCCGTGCAGCAGTCGCTGGCCGCCTCGATCCCGTTCCCGTCGCGCCTGGGCAAGCCGGAAGACTTCGCCAGCCTGGTCGGCTTCATCCTTGGCAACACCTACCTCAACGGCGAGACCATCCGCCTGGACGGCGCTACCCGCCTCGCTCCGAAGTGATTCCCCCGGGCGCCGGGACGGCGCCCTCCCCCAACGACCTAGATCACCATGAAAGCCAACGACATCAAGAAGGGCAACGTCGTCGAGTACAACAACGGCGTGTACCAGATCCGCGACATCGAGCGCAGCTCGCCTCAGGGTCGCGGCGGCAACGTCCGCTTCCGCTTCATCATGTACAGCGTGCCGGGCGGCAACAAGCTCGACGCCAGCTTCGATGCCGACGACAACCTGGTCGAGGTCGAACTGCTGCGCCGCCAGTCCACCTATTCGTACAAGGACGGCGATGCCTTCGTGTTCCTGGATGACGAGGACTACACCCCGTACACCCTGGATGCGGACGTGATCGGCGATGACGCCGGTTACATCACCGACGGCCTGACCGGCATCTACGTGCAGGTGATCGACGAGCAGCCGGTGGCGATCCAGCTGCCGGCCTCCGTGGTGCTGGAAGTGATCGAGACGCCGCCGGAACTGAAGGGTGGCACCGCCACCAAGCGCCCGAAGCCGGCCAAGCTCAACACCGGCATCGAGATCATGGTGCCGGAGTACATCGTCAACGGCGAGCGCGTGCTGGTGAACACCGCCACCGGCGAATTCGCCGGCCGTGCCGACTGAGCACCCTGCGCCGATCGCCTGCCGATCGCTGCCTGCGGCAAGTTCGCCGCAGGCAGCAAGCAGCGCATCGCTGACAGTAGTTGTGTAGAGCCGAGCCCGTGCTCGGCTGCGGTGGGTTGGACAGGTACTGCAGCCGAGCGTGGGCTCGGCTCTACAGGTAACTTACGGCTGCTTCGCGCCGAAATTGCCGCAGCCGTGGTACTGGCGGGTACCGACGGTCAGCATCACCTTCGCCTCGAACGCCTCCCCGCTCATATCGTCCTGGCAGGTAGTGCGCTGGAAACTTAGCTTGACGTCGGTACCATCGGACGCCTTGCCGCTCCAGCCGTCGGCACCCTTGGTTGGCTTGGCCACGTCAAAGCGGCGCTCGCCATAGTCAACTTCCACCTGCAGGCCCGGCATATCGCCATCGACGACTGCAAGCCATCCCGGTTCATTGCCGGTGGCACGGAACGCGGCATTGCCGGCGCTGCCATCGCCTTCGCCAGCTTCCACCGCATGGCACTCGCGATCCGGCTCGCCCTTCAGGCTCAGCAGGCCATCATCGCTGCCCTTGGTCCAGAAGCTGTTGCCAAGGCCATCGCTGTACTTGGCGCCGGATGCCGCGCGCTCGGAGGTCATGGCGAAGCTACGCTCGCCGATCACCACCGTGGCAGCATCCTCGCCATTGAAGGTCGCGCGCACGCTCAGATCACCACACTGGTAGGCGGTCTCGCTGCCACCTTCCGTGTTGGCGCTCGGCTTCGGCGTGGCAGGCGAGGGGTCATTGCTGCCCGCCGCGGGTGCCTGGGCCGGCTGGCACGCGGCCAGGACCAACCCCAGGGAGGCTGCCAACAGACTGGGAACTACACGCATGGCTCGACTCCTTGTCGACACTACAGGAATGCTCGACCCTACCACCTCGCGGTGAGCAGGGCCTGAAAACGGCCTGACCGCACTCATGCGGCCAGCACCGCCATCGACAGCAGCTGCGCGCCACTGCCGCCGGAACTGCAGGTCCAGACCCGCAACAGGCGCAGCTTCAGTTCACGCTCCCGGCCCTGCCGCCACACCGACATCCGCACGTCGCTGGACAGCAACGCCAGACGGCCACACAGCAGCGTTTCCACCGCGTGCAGCTGCAGGCTTCGTACCTGCAGGTCACCGGCCAACCAATCACCCAGCCACGGCAGATCGAGCATGCGGCCACCGTGGCCGTCCATCAGGAACAGGGCCGGCGATACCAGCGCGTTCAACGCATCGTGATTGTTATCCAGCAGCGCTGCGCACAGGCGCTGCTCCAGCGCCATCAACTGCTGCTCATGCAGATCTTCAACGATGTTCCGTTCCATCCACGGTTCCTCCCGGCATCGGCCGGCGCCTGCGCAGGCGCTGCGCGATCCACTGCCGCGCGCCCTGCACCACTACATAGAAGACCGGCACGAAGAACACCGCCAGCACGGTCGCACTGACCATGCCGCCGAACACGCCGGTTCCAATTGCCTGCTGGGTTTCCTTCGACGCGCCCTGCGCCAGCATCAGTGGCACCACGCCCAGCGCGAACGCCAGCGAGGTCATCACGATCGGACGCAGGCGCAGCCGCGCCGCCTCCAGCGCTGCTTCAACCAGGCCGCGCCCCTGCTGCTGCAGCTGCCGCGCGAATTCGACGATGAGGATCGCGTTCTTCGCCGACAGCCCGATCACGGTGATCATGCCGACCTTGAAGAACACGTCGTTGGGCATGCCGCGCAACAGCACCGCGGCGACCGCGCCAAGCAGGCCCAGGGGCACCACCAGCAGCACCGCCAACGGAATCGACCAGCTCTCGTACAGCGCGGCAAGCACCAGGAACACCACCAGCATCGACAACAGCAGCAGCCACGGCGCCTGCGCCCCCGACTCACGCTCCTGCAGCGACTGGCTGGTCCATTGCAGGGCGAAGCCGGACGGCAGCTTTTCGGCCAACCGCTCCATCTCCGCCATGGCCTGGCCGGTCGACACGCCAGAGGCCGGGGCGCCGGACAGGTTCAGCGCCGGGAAACCAAGATAGCGTTGCAGCTGCAACGGCGCCTCGGTCCAGTGCGGGGTGACCAGCTCGGACAACGCCACCATGCCGCCCTCGCTGTTGCGCACGTACAGCTTCAGCACGTCTTCCAGCTCCATCCGGTGCGGCGCATCGGCCTGCAGGATCACCTGCTGCAGCCGTCCCTTGTTGGGGAAGTCGTTGACGTACTGCGAGCCCATGGCCGCCGACAGCGTGCTGCTGATGTGCTCGAAGCCCACGCCCATCGCCTCGGCCTTGGCGCGGTCGATCTCCAGCCGCACGCTGGTGCCGGCTGGCAGGCCATCGGCATGCACCTCCGACAGCAACGGGCTGGCTTCGGCCAGCTTCAGCAGCTGCTGCAGGGCTGCGCGCAGTTCGGCCTGGCCCTGCCCGGTACGCGCCTGCAGGGCCAGTGAGAAGCCGGAGGAACGACCCAGGCTGTCGATGGCCGGCGGCATCACGCTCATCACCTCACCCTCGGCAACCGTGGCCATCGCCTGCTGCGCGGCCTCCACCTCACCGGCCGCGGTTGCGCCTGCGCGCTCACCCCAGTCCTTCAGCATGGTGTAGGTCAGCGCCGCACTCGGGCCGGAACCGGAAAAGCTGTAGCCGAGGATCGACTGGTTGGAGCCGATGCCCGGACGCGAGGCCACGTGCCGTTCGTAGGCTTCGACCACGGCCAGCGTACGCTCGGCCGTCGCCTCGGCCGGCAGCTGGATCGAGGTCATGAAATAGCCCTGGTCTTCTTCCGGCAGGAATGCACCCGGCAGCCAGTGCAGTCCCAGCAGCAACGCCGCCACCAGCGCGGCGAACACGCCCATCACCCGCCCGCTCCGCTGCAGCACCGACGCCACACCACGCTGGTAACGCCCGGTCATCCGCTCGAAGCCCCGGTTGAAGGCGCCGAACAGCCCGCCGCGACCGTGATGGCCGTGGGTGGCCTGGCGCAGCAGGGTCGCGCACAGCGCCGGCGTCACGCTCAGGGCCAGCAGCGCAGAGAACAGGATCGACACCGCCATCGCCACGGTGAACTGGCGGTAGATCGCGCCCACCGAACCGCTGGCCAGCGCCATCGGGATGAACACCGCAGTCAGCACCAGGGTAATGCCGATCACTGCGCCGGTCAGTTCACGCATCGCCTTGATGGTGGCCTCGCGCGGCGGCAGGCCCTCCTCGGCCATGATCCGTTCCACGCCCTCGACCACCACGATCGCGTCGTCGACGATGATGCCGATGGCCAGCACCATGCCGAACATGGTAAGTACGTTGATCGAGAAGCCCAGCGCCAGCATCACCGCGAACGTACCCAGCAGCGCGATCGGTGCGACCAACGCCGGGATCAGCGTGTAACGCCAGTTCTGCAGGAACAGGTACATCACCGCGAACACCAGCAGCATCGCCTCCAGCAGGGTCTGCACCACCTTCTGAATCGAGATCTTCACGAACGGCGCGGTGTCGAACGGGATGCTCGCTTCCACCCCGCGCGGCAGCAGGGGCGCCAGCTCAGCAATGCGCTCACGCACCGCCGCAGCGGTACGCACCGCGTTCGCGCCCGGGCGCAGCTGCACGCCGGCGGCGGTGGCTGGATGGCCGTCCTCGCGGGTGCCCCAGGCATAGCTCTGCGCGCCCAGCTCGACGCGGGCGACATCACCCAGCACCACCCGTGAACCGTCGGCGCCGGCACGCAGTACGATCGCCGCGAACTGTTCGGGCGTGGACAACTGGCCGTCGGCACTGAGCGGCACGGTGATGCGCTGGCCTGGAACACCCGGCGAATCACCAATGCGTCCTGGCGAAATCTCCAGATTCTGCTGCTCGATCGCGGTTGCCACATCGCCCATTGTCAGGCCGTAGCCGGTCAACCGGGTCGGGTCCAGCCACACGCGCATCGCCTGCTCGGCACCGAACAACTGCACGCGGCCGACGCCATCGATACGGCGCAGCTCTTCGATGATGTTGCGCGCCATGAAATCGCCCAGCGCGGCCTCGCTGACGCTGGCATCGGGCGAACGCAGGCCGACCAGCATCAGGAAGCCGGAATCAGCGGCCTCCACGAACAGGCCGTTCTGGCGCACGCTGCGCGGCAGCCGTGGTTCGATCGCCTTGATCCGGTTCTGCACGTCCACCTGCGCCAGCTCCGGATTGGTGCCGGGCTTGAAGGTGGCAGTGATCGACGCTTCGCCGGACGTGTCCACCGACGACTCAAAGTACAGCAGGTGCTTGACGCTGGACAGCTCGCGCTCGATCAGGCCAACCACGGCATCATTCAGCGTCTGCGGGCTGGCACCCGGGTAGCTGGCATAGATGCTGACGCTGGGCGGGGCGACTGCTGGATAGCGCTCCACCGCCAGCCGCGGGATCGCCAGCACGCCGGCCAGGATGATGAAGATCGCCAGCACCCAGGCGAACACCGGGCGATCGATGAAGAAACGTGCCATGTTGGATTTTCCTGGAGGGACCGGCCCGGAACAGGCTCAGCCCTTGCTGCCGGCCTGTACTGCACCGGCGCTGGCAACCGGCATCTGCCAGTCGCGCGCATCGACCACCACGCCTTCCTGCAGGCGTTCCTGGCCTTCGACCACCACCTTTTCGCCCGCCTTCAGGCCCGTGCGCACCAGCCATTGGCGATCGACACTACCGTCCACTTCCAGCGTGCGGATCACCGCCTTGCCATCGCCACCGATCACCCAGGCATAGGCCTGGCCACCGGCACTGCGCAGCACGGCCTGCTGCGGCACGGTCAATGCACTGGCGGGCGCGCCACGTGGCACCCTCGCGCGCACGTACATGCCGGGCAGCAGCTGCCGCTGCGGGTTGTCGACCAGGATGCGCAGGATGACATCACCGGTTCGCGCATCGACATTGATGCCGGAGAACAGCAGCTGGCCGCGTTCGGGCAGTGGCTTGCCGCTGGCACCGATGATCGTCACCGGCAGCTCGCCATCACCGGCGGCACTGCGCTGCAGCGACTCCAGCTGCGCCGCCGGTTGGCGCACATCAACGTAGACCTGGTCGATCTGCTGCACCACCGCCATCGGCTCGGCATCAGCCACGCCGACCAGCGCACCTTCGGTCACCAGCGCCTGGTCGATACGGCCGGCAATGGGTGCACTGACCGTCGCGTAACGCAGATCGAGCTGGCGACGGGACAGGATCGCGCGCGCTTCGTTCACTGCGGCACGGGCCTGCTCGTATTCGGCGCTGGCATCGTCGCGATGCTGTTGGCTGACCGCCTGTGCGGCGGCCAGCGCATGCAGGCGCTGCGATTGCACGCGGCTGCGGCCCAGCGCGGCCTCGCTGCGCTGCAGGGCAGCCAGTGCCGAATCGACGTCGGCCCGGAACGCGGCCGGGTCGATCTGGAACAGGGCCTGGCCGGCGCTCACTTCGGCCCCCTGGTCGAACAGCCGGCGCTGCACGATGCCGCCCACCTGCGCGCGGATCTGCGCGGTGCGCACGGCGGCCACGCGGCCGGGCAGTTCGTCGTCACGCTGCACCACCTGTGGGCCGACGGTGATCACGCTGACACGCGGTGCGGCTTCGGGAGTGGCTTCGGGGGTTGAGCAGGCCGTCATGGCCAGGGCGAGGGCCGCGATCAACGCGACCGGTGTCCTGAAGGTTCTCATTGCTGTGCACAATGCCGCGCAGGCGGCGGATAGGTTCTGAAGCGCGCAGTGTGCGTGGCAATGATGGGGTTTCGATGGAGGAACTGTGGAGATACGATGGAGGCAAGCACCTTACGGCCCCGCCCCTGCATGCATGCCTCCCCCGCCCTCGCCGCTCTCGTCCTGATCGTCGAGGATGAGGCCGAGATCGCCGATATTCTCAGCGCCTACCTGGAACGCGAAGGACTGCGCACGCTGCGCGCGGCCGATGGCCATAGCGCACTGGACCTGCATCGCAGCGCCCGCCCCGACCTGGTCCTGCTCGATGTACAGCTGCCACGCCTGGATGGCTGGAGCGTGCTGACCCAGTTGCGCCAGCGTGGTGAGACGCCGGTGATCATGCTGACCGCGCTGGACCAGGACCTCGACAAGCTGACCGCGCTGCGCATGGGTGCCGACGACTACGTGGTCAAGCCGTTCAACCCGGCCGAGGTAGCGGCGCGCGTGCGCGCGGTGCTGCGGCGTACGCTGCGCGCCTCGCGCGTGGACGCGCCCACTGCGCTGCGCGTCGGCCCGCTGCTGATCGACTCGGCCACCCACGCCGTGCACGTGGAGGGCGAAGGCTACAGTCACGAAGTGCTGCTCACGCTCACCGAGTTCAAGCTGCTGCACTGCATGGCGCTGGCACCGACCCGCATCTTCAGCCGCAGCGAGCTGATGCACGAATGCCTGCCGGAAAGCGAAGCGCTGGAGCGCACTGTCGACAGCCATGTCAGCAAGCTGCGCCGCAAGCTGGACGAAGTGGGCATGGTCAATGTTCCGGCCAGTGTGCGCGGCGTCGGCTACCGGTTGATGGCTGACCGCTGATGGCCCGACTGCGCCGTTCCGGGCTCAGCCGCCACATCATCGTCTCGATGTCGCTGATGGTGATCGGCGTCATCGTGATGATGATCCTGTCGTCGTGGCTGCTGTACGCGGTGCTGGTCGAGTTCTTCCCCGGAAGTACCGAAGAGCCGGAAAGCTGGTTGCCGACCGGGCCGGAGCTTGCATGGATGGTGGGCGTGATCCTGACCGGCCTGGCGCTGGCCATCGCCGCCTCGTTCCGCCTCGCCCACCGCATCCTGTCGCCGTTGAATTCGCTGGTGGACAGCGTGCGTGCCCTCGCCAGCGGTGACCTCGGGGCCCGCGCCAGCGTCGAGGAGAATTCGCCGGGCGAAGTGGCGACCCTGGTTGAAGACTTCAATGCGATGGCGCGCCGCCTGCAGCACATGGAGAGCGAGCGCGCGATGTGGCATGCGGCCATCGCACATGAGCTGCGTACTCCGGTGACGATCCTGCGCGGCCGCCTGCAGGGACTGGCCGAGGGCGTGTTCCATCCGGACGAGTCGCAGTTCCGCAGCCTGCTCGCCCAGGTCGAAGGGCTGTCCCGCCTGATTGAAGATCTGCGCGTACTGAGCCTGTCCGACAACGCACGGCTGGACGTGCGTCGCGCACGCACCGACGTGGTGGCCGAGGTGCATTCGGTGATGACGCTGGTCGACCCGCAGTTCCGCGCTGCGGGCTTCGTGCTGGAGCTGGAAACCAGCCGCGAGGAACACAACGCGCACTGTGATCCCACGCGCCTGCGCCAGGCGCTGCTGGCGCTGCTGGAAAACGCCCGTCGCTATGCCAGTTCAGGCAAGGTGCGGATCGCTGTCCATGACACGCCGGGCCATGTGCAGGTGGCCATCGAGGATGAAGGCCCGGGCATTGATCCGGGACTGCATGCCGACATCTTCACTCCGTTCATGCGCGCCGACGGCTCACGTTCGCGCCAGGGCGGTGGCAGCGGGCTCGGCCTGGCGGTGGTCAAGGCCATCGCCGATGCACATGGCGGCCATGCCTACTGCACGCCCGGCAGCTGCGGCGGCAGCCGTTTCGTCATCGAACTGCCGCGCCAGTAGCCGGACCAGCGGCCTGCGTGCGCAGGTGTGCCCCCAGCGCGGCCAGATTGGCGTCGATCGCATCCATTTCCTCACGCTGCCGCGCCGGCAACTGCTGGCGAAGCTGCACACGCAATGCCTGCCATGCCGGTACCGCCTGCGCACTGGCAGTGGCCACGGCCGCAGACAGCAGTACCTGCTCGTCGCCCAGAGGCAACCCATAGCCGCCGTCCTGCAGCAGCGTCCCTGGGCGCAACCACTGCCCACTCTGCGCCAGCAGGCCGCGCAGGCTGCGGGTTTCCGCGCTGTCCGCAGCAGCAAGCAGCTGCCGCTTGAGCACATCGCGTGCCCGCAGCTCGGCACGCCGCTGTGCGGCCTGTTCCAGCAACAGCAGGCCGGCACTGGCGCGCAGGTCGCCCTTCAGCAGCCACGGTGCCCGTTGTTCCGCCGGCAGCTTCAACCAGCCGCGCACATCGCGGGCGGGCAGGCTCAGCTGGGTCGCCGCCACTGTGAACAACTGCTGGTAGTGGTCGCGCGCGGAAGCGAAGTAATAGCCCTGTGCCTGCGCGGCGTTGCGGTCCGTGAGTACCCGCTCGTCGAGCATGCCCAGCCGCGCCAGCCGGCGCTTGAGACCGCGCGGACTCAGCTGGGCCAGCCCGGCCTCGCCCAGCCGCGGCACTCCGGCCTGCAGCAGCTTGGCGGTCTCCACCGCACAGTTGTTGCTGACGAAGTAATAGCGCCCGTCATAGCTCCAGTGCACCTGGGCGGTGCGCTCGAGCAGGCTGGCGATCTCATCGCGCTGCAGCCGCAATGGCAGCGACTGCAGGCCGCGCAGTTCGACCTTGGTGTACTCGTCCACCACCTGCTGCAGCGGCAGCACGAACAGCCGCGACGGGTAGCCGCCGGTCAAGCCGCGCCAGTTGGATATCTGCACGTCGCCCACGAACGCGCGGAAGGACAGCACGCGGTGGAGTTCAAGATCCAGCCTGCAGTCCGGCCCCGGTGCGCGCCCGGGCCTGCAGATCACCAATCGCAGCATGCTGTGGCCCCAGCGGCTCATTGGCTGCGCGCTGCCTTCGGCGAACAGGTAATCCACGGCGTAGACACGCGCGGGGTCGAGCTGCAGCAGCGATGCCGCCCCCTCTTCCGATTCGGCCTGCAGCAATGGCAACGCGGTCGCGCAGCGCGACTGCGGCAGCGATGGCGGAGTTCCGAAATGGGCCTGGTACCAGCGCGCCAGTGCCGGGCGCCGGCAGGCGAACTCGCTGTCGAGCACGAAATGCTCGGCGTTCACTGCCAGGTACTCGGCCGGGTCCTTCAGTTCATACGCATCGGGGCTGCGGTCACGGAAGTCGTTGTCGCCACGGCCGAGATGCCAGGGCTTGCGCTGCCAACCCGCGAGGTCACGCCATCGCATGCTCTGCGACCAGTTCGCACCGCCACGGTCGGCGACGTGCGTCAGTTCGTGTACCAGCGCGCTGCGGCGTGCGCGCCGGGCGCCCGGCGCACTGTCGCCCAGCAGACTCCGGCGCAGCGCGATACGGCCAGCGAAGGTGCGGCCATGCACATCGGCCGGCAGGTCATCCGTCCAGCGCACCCGCACCTGCGCCGGCAACGCAGCCAGCAGGCCGTCCGGCAATAGTGACTGCACGTCGGCCAGGGTCTGGCTGGCGAGCCGCTGCTGTGCCGGATCGAGACCGGACGGATCAAGCTGCAGGCGATCAGCTGCAGGCGCGACGTGGGCGGTCAGCAGTAGAGCCACGCCAAGCGTGGCGGCGTTCCGTGCAGATGTCATGCAGTTGCCGGCCAGCGGCCGGCATACCCGAAGGCCGGATCAACGGGCCAGCAGCGCGCGGGCCAGTTCCAGGTCGCTCTGCAGCTGTGCGCTGGCGCTCTGCTCACGCAGGTGGACCAGCGCGGCCTGCAGGCGGGCGCCACGGATCTGGCCGTCGCTGGCAACGAACGCAGCGGCATCGTCGCGCGCGGCCAGCACCACCTTGTCATCACCCGAGCTGCTGCCCGAGGAGCCGGAGGAAGCGCCGGTGGCCGAACCGGCCGAGGTGCCGGCGAAGCTGGAAGCGAAGCCGGCCAGCGGCAGGGACAGCAGGGCGAGCAGCAGAAGCTTACGGGTCATCGGTTCGAAGCCGGTTGTGAGGATGCGTGGAGCGTAACGGGTGCGTGAAGGATTTGCCCGGCTCAGGCGTCGAACAGCTTGCCGGGATTCAGCCGCGCTTGAGGATCGAACGCGCGTTTGACCGCCTTCATCAGCGCGATTTCGGCCGGGCCGCGGGTGCTGTCCAGGTAGCCCTTCTTGACCAGGCCGATGCCATGCTCGGCCGAGATGCTGCCATCGAAACGCGCCAGCACCTGCGCCAGCAGCTTGGTGACGTGCTCGCACTGCGCCACGAAATCGGCGTCACTGGTGTCGTCGGGCTTGAGCACGTTGATGTGCAGGTTGCCGTCGCCGATGTGGCCGAACCAGACCACGTCGAAGTGCGGGTAGGCTTGCCCGATCAGTGCCTGGGTCTCTGCCAGGAACGCCGGCATCGCCGAGATCCGTACCGAGACGTCGTTCTTGTAGGGTTTGTAGCGCGCCAGCGATTCGGTGATGCCTTCGCGCAGGCGCCACAGCTGGGCGGCCTGGGCGTCGCTGGCACTGATCACCCCGTCGCTGACCCAGCCGTTGCCCATGCAGTCCTCGAAGGCCGCCATCGCCGCCGCTTCCTGCGCTTCGTCGTTGGCGGCGAACTCGGTGACCACGTAGTACGGGTGCACCTCGTCGAACGGCGCCTGCGCGCCGTGCGCCAGCACATGCTCCAGCGCGCGGTCGGTGAAGAACTCGAAGGCCTGCAGCTGCAGGCGCGCGCGGAACGCGGCGAACACCTGCATCAGCACTTCGAAGCTGGGTACGGCCAGCAGCATCACGTTGCTGGCCGGCGGCGGATCGGTCAGCTTCACCGTCGCCTCGACGATCACCCCCAACGTACCTTCCGAACCAATCAGCAGCTGGCGGAAGTCATAGCCGCTGGAGTTCTTGATCAGGCCCTTGTTGAGCTCGAGCAGTTCGCCACTGGCGGTGACCACCTTCAGCCCGGCGATCCACTCGCGGGTGTTGCCGTAGCGGATCACTCGGATGCCGCCGGCATTGGTGGCAATGTTGCCGCCGATCGTGCACGAGCCGCGCGCGGCGAAATCCACCGGGTAGATCAGGCCGTGGTCCAGCGCGGCGTTGTGCACGGCCTCCAGCGGCATGCCGGCCTGCACCACCAGTGTGCGATCGACCGCGTCGTAGTCCAGCGCCCTGTTCATCCTCTCCAGGCTGAGCACCAGCTCGCCGTTGGCCGCCACCGCGCCACCCGAGAGGCCGGTGCGGCCGCCCGACGGCACCACCGCCACGCCCTCGGCGGCACTCCAGCGCATCACCGCCTGTACCTCCTCGACCGTGGCCGGCAGTGCGATCGCCAGCGGCGCCGGCGTCCAGCGCCGGGTCCAGTCGCGCCCGTAATGCTCCAGGTCGGCCGGGTCGGTCTTCAGCTTCAGGCCGGGACAGGCCTGCTGCAGCGAGGCAATGCGGGAATCGGTCATGACGGTCCAGCGCGGGGCGTGAAGAACGGGCAAGCGTGCCAGCGGCACGCGCCAGCGTCCAGCCCTGCAGACAGGCAGATAGCTACGGATGCAACCAATTGCGCACTGCACCATGAGCGCCGTGATCTGGCATAGTGGTTGGCCCCTGTCCCACTGGCCGTGTTGCCCCATGTCGCCGAAGAAGACCTCGTTCCCGAAGCAGGATATCCGCGTGCTGTTGCTGGAGGGGGTCAGCCAGACCGCCGTGGAGGTGTTCAGCGCCGCCGGCTACAGCCAGATCGAGGCACACACCAAGGCGCTGCCCGAGGACGAATTGAAGGCGCGCATCGCCGAGGCACATATTGTCGGCATCCGTTCGCGCACCCAGCTCAGCGCCGAGGTGCTGGCCGAGGCGAAGCGCCTGATCGCGGTGGGCTGCTTCTGCATCGGCACCAACCAGGTCGACCTGGATGCGGCCGAACTGGCCGGCATCCCGGTGTTCAATGCGCCCTATTCCAATACCCGCAGCGTGGCCGAGCTGGTGATCGCCGAGGCGATCATGCTGACCCGCGGCATCCCGCAGAAGAACGCCGAATGCCATCGCGGCGGCTGGTCGAAGTCGGCCAGCGGCAGCCATGAAGTGCGTGGCAAGACGCTGGGCATCATCGGTTATGGCCACATCGGCACCCAGGTCGGCGTGCTGGCCGAATCGCTGGGCATGCAGGTGATCTTCCACGACGTGGAAACCAAGCTGGCGCTGGGCAATGCGCGTGCCGCGGCCAGCCTGGACGACCTGCTGGCGCGCGCCGACATCGTCACCCTGCACGTGCCGGAGACGCCGGCCACGCAGTGGATGATCGGCAGCACCGAGCTGGCGAAGATGCGCAAGGGTGCGCACCTGATCAACGCCGCGCGCGGCACCGTGGTCGACATCGATGCGCTGGATGCTGCGCTGGCCAGCGGCCACGTCGGCGGTGCCGCACTGGACGTGTTCCCGGTCGAACCGAAGGGCAACGGCGATATCTTCGAGTCGCCGCTGACCCGCCACGACAACGTGATCCTGACCCCGCACGTGGGCGGCAGCACGCTGGAAGCGCAGGACAACATCGGCGTGGAAGTGGCAGCCAAGCTGGTGCGCTACAGCGACAACGGCAGCACCCTGTCGGCGGTCAACTTCCCGGAAGTGACCCTGCCCGAACACGAAGACAGCCTGCGCCTGCTGCACATCCACCAGAACGTGCCGGGCGTGCTGTCCAGGGTCAACGAGATCTTCTCGCGCCACAACGTCAACATCGACGGCCAGTTCCTGCGTACCGACCCGAAGGTGGGCTACGTGGTGATCGACATCACCGCCAGCGAGGCACAGGCCGCCGCCGTGCGCGACGAGCTGGCCGCGATTCCGGGCACGCTGCGGACGCGCATCCTGTACTAGGTAAAAAGGGGACGGAGGGGATTAAGTCGTTTATGCATTAACGACTTAATCCCCTCCGTCCCCTTTTTTCAACGTGCCAGCCAGCGGCGCGCCATGCGCTGCATGGATTCATCCGATTCGGGGTCGGCCGCGACTTCGGTCACCGGCCGCCAGGCCAGGTCCAGCGATTCCTCGCTGAGCACGAAGGCCTCGCCACCCAGCGCCCGGATCACGAAACGCACGTCGTAGTGCCAGTGCCCCGGCACGTCCTTGCGCTCCGGAATCCAATGCTTGTCCAGATCGAAGATGGCCGGGTCTTCCAGTACCAGGCCGCTCAGCCCGGACTCCTCCTCGGCTTCCTTCAGCGCCACCTGCGCCAGATCACGGTCGCCGTCGGCGTGACCGCCCAGCTGCAGCCAGCGCTGCAGCTTTCCGTGATGGGTGAGCAGCAGGCGCTGGCCGTCGGCACTGACCAGCCAGCAGCTGGCGGTGAAATGCCCGGCCAGCCGTTCGCGACGGAACGGATCTTCTGGATCGTCCAGCAATGTGCCGAATTCGGCAGCCAGTGCGTCGTGGGAGGGCTCGCGGCGGGCATAGTCCCGCAACAGGCCGCGCAGGCGATCGTCAAGCACGGCAAGGGTTTCGGCGGTCTGGCGCATGAATGGGGGCGGTTCGGAAAAATACTGCTCATTATCGCCGTTCATTGTTGCGATTGCGCTTGTGCGTTGGCTTCAGCTTTGGCTAAGGTACAGCGGGCCGTTCGCACGGCCTTCACCATTCAAGGTTGCCGGCAACGTATCGGCGGCCCACCCCATCCGATCATTAGGAAGTACTGCATGCTGAAAGCTCTGTTGAGGGTCAAGCCGGTCCAGCCGGCCGGGCACGTCGATGCCGGCGAACCCATCGAAGGCAGCCTGGACGGCGAAGCCACGTTGAAACGGACCCTCACGGCTAAACACCTCATCCTGCTGGGCGTGGGTGCGGTGATCGGCGCTGGTATCTTCGTGCTGACCGGCCAGGCCGCGGCCAACCACGCCGGCCCGGCGGTGATGCTGTCCTTCGTGCTGGCCGGTTTCGCCTGTGCCCTGGCGGGCCTGTGCTACGCCGAGTTCGCGGCGATGATGCCGGTCTCCGGCAGTGCCTACTCCTACTCCTACGCCACCCTCGGCGAGGGCATGGCCTGGTTCATCGGCTGGTGCCTGGTGCTGGAGTACCTGTTCGCCTCGGCGTCGGTCGCGGTGGGTTGGTCGGCCTACCTGATCAGCTTCATCACCACCACGCTGCACATGCCCTTCCCGGACCTGCTCAGCGCCGCGCCCATCGCCTGGACCGGCAGCGAGTTCGTCTCTTCCGGCAAGCTGTTCAACCTGCCGGCGGTGCTGATCGTGGCGGCGGTGTCCGGCCTGCTGTACGTGGGCGTGACCCAGTCGGCGTTCGTCAACGCCATCATCGTGGCGATCAAGGTCACCGTCATCTGCCTGTTCATCGGCATCGGCGCGGCCCACATCGATCCGGCCAACTGGCAGCCCTTCATTCCGGAAAACACCGGCGTGCCGGGTGAGTTCGGCTGGAGCGGCATCTTCCGCGCGGCCACCATCGTGTTCTTCGCCTACATCGGCTTCGACGCGGTTTCCACCGCCGCCGGCGAAACCAAGGATCCCCAGCGCAACATGCCGATCGGCCTGCTCGGCTCGCTGGCCGTGTGCACCATCGTCTACATCATCGTCTGCGCGGTGCTGACCGGCATGATGCCGTACCACCTGCTGGGCACCGACAAGCCGGTGGCCACCGCGCTGGAGCCCTACCCGACCCTGTCCTGGCTGAAGACCCTGGTCGAGATCGGCGCCATCGCCGGCCTGTCCTCGGTGGTGCTGGTGATGATGATGGGCCAGACCCGCATCGCCTACACCATTTCCCGCGACGGCCTGCTGCCGAAGTTCTTCGGCAAGGTCCACGCTCGTTTCCGCACCCCCTATTGGGCCACGATCGTGGTCGGCGTGATCGCCGCCGCACTGGCCGGCCTGGTGCCGCTGAACGTGCTGGGCGAACTGGTGTCGATGGGCACCCTGTTGGCCTTCGCCACGGTCTGCATCGGCGTGCTGGTGCTGCGCTATACCAAGCCGGAGATCCACCGCCCGTTCCGCGTGCCGGCGGTGTGGATCATCTGCCCGCTTGGCGCTGCGGCCTGCCTGTTCCTGTTCTGGCAGGCGTTCGTGGTGCACTGGCACCTGTTCGTCGGCTGGACCGTGCTGGGCATGCTGATCTATCTCGGCTATGGCATGCGCAACAGCAAGCTGGCCAAGTCACCCTGATCCGCCTACGGGCCGGCCCTGTGCCGGCCCGTCCGTTTTCCCCCGCGCGCCAGACACGGCGCGCTTCGACAAGACCACCACACATGTTCAAGCAACTGTGGGCCACCAAGCACCCGCATGCCGCCCATGAAGACGCCAACGGCCTGAGCCTGCGCCGCCACCTCGGCCCCTGGGGCCTGACCGCCCTCGGCATCGGTGCCGTGATCGGCGGCGGCATCTTCGTCATCACCGGCCAGGCCGCCGCCAATCACGCCGGCCCCGCGATCATGCTGTCGTTCGTGCTGGCCGCCATCTGCTGCGCCTTCTGCGCGCTGGCCTACGCCGAGTTCGCCTCGATGGTGCCGGTTTCCGGCAGCGCCTATACCTATACCTACGCCACCTTCGGCGAACTGTCGGCCTGGTTCATCGGCTGGATGCTGGTGCTCGAATACGGCGTCTCTGCGTCGGCGGTGGCGGTCAGCTGGACCGGCTACTTCCTCAGCCTGCTCAGCCAGTTCGACATCCATCTGCCAGCGGCGCTGGTCAGTGCGCCACTGGACGCACAGCTGCGCCCCACCGGTGCTATCGCCAACCTGCCGGCCGCTGCGCTGGTACTGCTGCTGACCTGGCTGTGCTACGTCGGCATCAGCAAGTCATCGGCAATGAACATGGCGATGGTCGTGCTCAAGACCGGCCTCATCCTGCTGGTCATCGTGGTCGGCTGGAAGTACGTGGACACCAGCAACTGGACGCCGTTCATCCCCGCCAACGAAGGCCCCGGCAAGTACGGCATGGAAGGCGTGCTGCGTGGCGCGGCGATGGTGTTCTTCGCCTACATCGGCTTCGAGGCGGTCTCGGTGGCGGCGCAGGAATCCAAGAACCCGCAGCGCGACATGCCGATCGGCATGATGCTGTCGCTGGTGGTCTGCACCGTGCTCTACATCGCGATGGCCGCGGTGATGACCGGCCTGGTGCCGTTCCAGCTGCTGGGCACCGACGAACCGGTGGTGACCGCGGTGGCCGCGCATCCGCAGCTGGGTTGGCTGCGCTGGGTGGTCGAGGTCGGCGCGCTGGTCGGCCTGTCCTCGGTGGTACTGGTGATGATCATCGGCCAGCCGCGCATCTTCATGATCATGGGGCGCGACGGCCTGCTGCCGCCGGTGTTCACCAGGATCCACCCGAAGTACCGCACCCCGCACATCAACACGGTGATCACCGGCATCGGCATCGCGCTGCTGGCGGCGCTGTTCCCACTGGACATCCTTGGCGAACTGACCTCGATGGGCACGCTGATCGCGTTCGCGGCGGTGTGTGCCGGCGTGCTGATCCTGCGCCGCACCCAGCCGGACCTGCCGCGCCCGTTCCGCATGCCGATGGCCTGGCTGATCTGCAGCCTGGGCGTGCTGAGTTGCCTTGCCCTGCTGTCGGCGATGACGATGCACAACTGGATGCTGATGGGCGTCTGGACCTTCGTCGGTTTCGTGATCTATTTCTGCTACGGCTTCAGGCACAGCCGCCTGCGGGGTAGGTAAGGTTTTGCATTGCAGGGCCTGCGGCCCTGCACCAGCCTTTTAAGCCGGAGCAACGGCAACGGCAACAGCTGGGTTGAGGGTTTGGCGGGGCGGGTTGGGTTCGCGGGGGACGCCGTTAACCCGTCCCTGGGGGCTTGGCCGCGGCATCCATGCCGCGGACACCCCCGCGAACCCAACCCGCCCCACCTCGGACAGTCCACTTGCGCGTCCAGTAGATCCACGCCATGCGTGGATGAAGCGTTCCCGGAAACGAATGTATCGGGACGGATCTGTTGTAGAGCCGAGCCATGCTCGGCTCCGAGCAAGCGCAGCGCCGCGACCCGCTTTTCGCTTTTCCTTCTTCACTCCGTGGCCGGCCGTACACCGGAACCTGTCAGAGGCGGGGCGGGTGGGCCGTGTAGGGGCGCTGGCGCCATGGATGGCGCCATCGAGCTTACAGGGACGTACTTGCAGCGTCCCCTGCACGGCCCACCTGCCCCGCCCCGCCCATGAACCGCTCTATACGACCAGCCACGAGGGGCTCAGCCGTTGGCCGAATCCAGTAAAATCGCCGGCATGAACGCCCCCACCTTCCCCTACGACACCGCGCGCCTGAGCGAACTGGCCCAGCTGCTGATCGACAACGTCCGCGAACTGGCCCACGCCGGCTGGACCCCGGCCACCAGCAGCAACTTCTCCCACCGCCTGGACGATCGCCACGCCGCGATCACGGTGTCCGGCAAGGACAAGGGCCGCCTGATCGAGGACGACATCATGGTGGTGGACTTCGACGGCCAGGCCGTCGGCCGTCCGCTGCGCCCGTCCGCCGAGACCCTGCTGCACACCCAGTTGTACCGCCGCTTCCCGGACGTCGGCTGCGTGCTGCATACGCACTCGCCGGTGCAGACCATCGCCTCGCGCCTGTACGCGCCGCAGGGTCATGTCCGCCTGGAAGGCTACGAGCTGTTGAAGGCCTTCGCCGGCAACAGTACCCATGAAATGGCCATCGATGTGCCGGTATTCGCCAACACCCAGGACATGAACGTGCTGTCGAAGCAGGTCGATGACCTGCTCGACCGGCAGAACCTGTGGGGCTATCTGATCGATGGCCACGGCCTGTACGCCTGGGGCCGCGACATGGCCGAGGCGCGCCGTCACCTCGAAGCCTTCGAATTCCTGTTCCACTGCGAACTGGAACTGCGCAGGCTGCGCGGCTGAACCGGCGCACAGGTGCAGATGCCGATCCGGAATCTGCATCCTGCGCCCACCCTGCTACCCTGTCCTCCCCCCGAGACGTTCAAGCTGCCGCCATGAGCCGACTGCGCATCTACGACGACATCCGCCCCGAATCGCCGCTGCTGGACACCCAGGACGGCGCGGTCATCGCTGCCGAGCTGCAGAAGATCGGCGTCACCTTCGAGCGCTGGCAGGCCACCGCGCCGGTCGCACCGGGCGCCAGCCAGGAGGAAGTGTTCGCCGCGTACCGCGCCGACATCGACCGCCTGGTGGCCGAGCGCGGTTTCAAGAGCGTGGACGTGGCCTCGATCGCCCCGGACAACCCGAACCGCGCCGAGCTTCGGAAAAAGTTCCTCGACGAGCACTTCCACAAGGAAGACGAGGTGCGCTTTTTCGTCGCCGGCTCCGGCCTGTTCACCCTGCACGTGGGTGACAAGGTCTATGAGATCGAGTGCGTGAAGGACGACCTGATCGCCGTGCCCGATGGCACCACCCACTGGTTCGACATGGGCGAGGAACCCAGCTTCGTGGCGATCCGCTTCTTCACCGAGCCGGACGGCTGGGTCGGCCATTTCACCGGCACCGACATCGCGCAGAAGTTCCCTCGTTACGTACCCACCCAGGCGTCCTGATCCATGCAAGCCCGCGTCATCCTGACCGACATCGAAGGCACCACCAGCAGCATCTCGTTCGTCAAGAACGTGCTGTTCCCCTATGCGCGCAAGGCGTTGCCCGCGTTTGTCGCCGAGCATGGCCAGCAGCCTGAAGTCCGCCGCTGGCTGGACGCGGTGGCTACCGAGATCGGCGGTGCCTGCCAGGACAATCTGGTGGCCGAGACGCTGCAGGGCTGGATCGACCAGGACCGCAAGCACACCGCCCTGAAGGCGCTGCAGGGGCTGATCTGGGACGAAGGATACCGCCGTGGCGACTACACCGCGCACTTCTACCCGGAAGTGGCGCCGGTGCTGAAGGGCTGGCACGCTTCCGGCCTGCCGCTGTACGTGTACTCCTCCGGTTCGGTGCCGGCGCAGAAGCTGTTCTTCGGTTTCAGCGACGCCGGCGACCTCAGCCCGCTGGTGTCGGGCTGGTTCGATACCGAAGTCGGCGGCAAGCGCGAGGCCGACAGCTACCGCCGCATCGTGCAGGCCATCGGCGTACCGGCCGGCGAGATCCTGTTCCTGTCTGATGTGGTGGAAGAACTGGATGCCGCCCGCGAAGCCGGGTTGCAGACCCGCCTGATCGATCGCCTGGATGATTACCCGATGCCGCGTACCGGCCAGGCCGCCAACGGCCACGAACGGGTCGAGAATTTCCAGCAGATCCAACTGTAAAAAGAAAGGTGTGCGGACCAACGGTCCGCACCTACCCGGCTCCGCTTCTGGTAGGTGCCAACCTTGGTTGGCATGCTGCTGGTGTGCCAACCAAGGTTGGCACCTACCAAAGCGGGAAACCCCTCAACGGTCGTTGAGGGTCTTCACCTTCAGCGCTTCGCGCAGGGTAACCAGATCCACCGGGCCGCGCACCGCGATATCACGTGTTTCGCCCGGCAGCAGGTCCAGCAGGTTGTCTTCGACCTGCACATCCAGCGCGCCGAAGTCGATCCACGCCGCGCGCACGTACGCCGCGCTTTCCAGCCGCAGACGATAGTGGTCCCCTTCGATGGACAACGTGGCCTTGAGTTTCTGCCGCGGCAACAGCTGGTCCTTGGCCTCAACGAAACCGACCACCTGCCGCGCGCTCACGTCGCCGTGCTGCAGCAACTCGAACACCGCCACCGTACGCGTGGGGTCGGCACCGGCCAGCAGCTCTGCATCGCTGAAATCGCCCATCGAGGTGACACCCGCCGCCACCAACGTCACCGTTTCCTCGCGACGACGCAGCACCTTCCCCTCCACGTCCATCACCCGCAGACGCCAGCGCGCTTCCAGTGAGGCGCCATCATTGATCAGGCGCACCCGCGTGCTGCCCTCGTCGCGCAGCGCTGCCACCGTCACTGGCGCGAAGAAACGCCGCGCGGCGAAGTGCAGCGCCTTCCAGCGGCCGAAATAGTCCACGCTGGACCACGAGGCGCCGGGCCAGACATCGTTGAGCTGCCAGTACAGCGAACCCATCGTGTATGGCCGCGAGGCGCGATGATGCAGCGCCGCCAGTGCGATGCCATCGGCCTGCATCACTTGGCTGAGATAGACGAAGTCCTCGAAGTCCTTCGGCGTGCCGTAACCCAGTTCGATGTAGTGCAGCAGGCGGCTGTTGCCCTCGCCGGCCATGAATTTCTGGTGCGCGCGGATCACCGGGCTGTCGATGCGCTGTTCGGCGCGGGTGGCGATCTGGTCCACTGTCGCCACCGACGGCCACGCCTGCAGCCCGTACTCGGACATGAAGCGCGGCGTCTCGCGCAGGTAGGCCTGCACCGGCAACGCCGGATTACCCCAGACCTGCCAGTAGTGCTTGTCGCCACGCGTTGAATCGTTGGCCTTCTCGACAAGGTCGTTGCTCGGTGAGCTGGACCAGTACGGCACACCCAGCCCCTCCTCGCCCACTACTTGGCGCAGGTCGTTGCCGAACAGGTCGACGTAGCCCTGCCAGACCTTCGCCGCAAATGCCGGGTTGGCCGCCTTCAGGTCGCGGCCGTGGCCCCAGTCCTTCCATGCGGTTTCTTCCTCGTTGTTGCCACACCACAGCACGATGCTGGGGTGATGGCGCAGACGGCGCACGTTGTCGCGTGCTTCGGCCACCACGTTGGCACGAAACGCCGGATCGTAGCCCGGCTGCATGCCGCCGCCGAACATGAAGTCCTGCCAGACCAGCAGGCCCAGTTCGTCGGCGATGTCGAAGAACGCGTCGTCCTCGTAGTAGCCACCGCCCCAGTTGCGCAGCATGTTCATGTTGGCGTCGCGCGCGGCCGTCAGCACTTGGCGCAGGCGTGCGGCATCGACGCGAGCGGGAAAGGCATCGAACGGAATGACGTTGGCGCCCTTGGCGAAGATCTCCACGCCGTTGATGACGAAGGCAAAGCCCTGCCCGCCCTTGCGGTCTTCCTCGCGGCGCAGTTCGACCGTGCGCAGCCCGATGCGCTGCTCGCGCGCCAGCTCCGGCGTGCCACCTTGGTCCAGGCGGGCCTGCACCGTGTAGCGGTCCTGCGCGCCGTGGCCGACTGGCCACCAGCGCCTTGGATCGGCCAGTTCAACCGGAACCTCGATGCTGTTCTGGCCGGGCTTCAGCAGCACCGTGCGCTGCACCTGGGCCACGTTGCGGCCCTGCGGATCGCGCACATCCACATTCACCACGGCCGAGCCCGCCGCCGCGCCCTGCTCCACTTGCAGCAGCACGGCCAGCTTCGCCTGCTCCGCGCTCAATGCATCTGTACGCACCGCAAGATCGGTCAGGCGGTGAGCCTCCCAGGCCTGCAGGTCAACCCCGCGCCAGACGCCGGCGGTGACATAGCGAGGCCCCCAGTCCCAGCCAAAGTGGTAGGCCGGCTTGCGCACGAAGTTGCCGACCATCGCGTCCTTCGGCTCATCGCCATACGGCGACGGGTAGTTGCCAGCGATCTTGTGCGGCATTGCCTGCACGCCCGGCAGCAGGGTGCGGATAGGCGAACGGAACACGATCTGCAGTTCATTGTCCCTGGCCCGCAGGCGCCCATTCACGCGCGCGCGCCAGGTCCGGTGCGCGTTGTCCGCGCGCAGCAGCGGCTTGCCGTTGAGGCTGACGTCGGCGTAGGTATCCAGACCGTCGAAGCGCAGCTCGGCATTGGGCTTGGCCAGCGTCGCCGCATCCACGTCGAAGCGGGCGCGGTACTCCCAGGCGGCCAGGCCAATCCATTGCAGTTCGGCCTCTGGTGCGCCGACATACGGATCACGGATCAGTTCGTGAGCCAGCAGGTCGGTGTGCACGCTGCCCGGCACCGTCGCCGCCCGCCATTGCTGCAGACCTGGATGAGCGGCGCCCTGCGCGTCGCCGGGCAGCATACGGAACTCCCACTGTGCCTGCAGCGGCGTGGCAGCGACCGGGAAGGCGGACGCCGCGATCAGCAGCAGGAGCAGGCGGACAACGAGGGGAAGGCGATGCACGGGATGCTCCTGTCTTTCCGCCGGGCATGGTCCGGCGCTATCTGCAAGTCCAGTTCACGGCAGCGCCGGGCCATGCCCGGCGCGCCAACCTCAACGCACCACGTTCAACACTTCGTAGCACGCACCCATGGTGTGGTAATCCACCTTGCCGGCCGGGCTCTTCTCGTCGCTGTACTTGCGATTGTCGGCATCGAGGATGCGGAACCAGGCGCCGTACCGGTGATCGACGAAGTGTTCCCACGAATACGCCCAGATACGCTCGTACCACTGCCAATAGCGGTCATCGCCGGTACGCTTGGCCATCAGTGCGGCGGTCGCAAGCGTCTCCGCCTGCACCCAGAAATACTTGTCGTCGTCGCAGACGAAACTGTCGCCACCGATCGGGGCGCCATCCATGCCCGGCTGCCGGCGCGACTCCGGCGCGAAACCGTAGTACAGGCCACCCCGCGTCTCGTCCCAGCTGCGCGCCACGGCCACGTCGAACAGGTGCTGCGCGGTCGGCACCAGCCAGTCGACCTGCACATGGCGGTCCAGGATCAACAACAGCTTGGCCCATTCGGTCTGGTGGCCCGGCTGGAAGCCCCACGGGCGGAACAGGTGCTTGGGGTCGTCCAGGTTGTAGTCCCAGTCGATCTCCCAGTTGGAATCGTAGTGCTCCCACACCAGGCCACCGGCCTTGGCGGCCTGGCGACGGGTCATGTTGTCGGCCAGCTGCAGCGCGCGCTCCACATAGCGCTGTTCGCCGCTGGCCTCGAAGGCGGCCAGCATCGCCTCGCACATGTGCATGTTGGCGTTCTGGCCACGGTAGCCGGTGAAGTTCCACTGCCCATCGGCTTCGTCCTTGTAGAGGCCGTGCTGGGGCTCCCAGAAGCGCGCTTCCAGCAGCTGCCAGGTCTCGTCCATCCATGCGCGGGCCTGTTCGAGACCGGCCTTCAGTGCGCAGCTGTAGGCCAACAGCACGAACGCCACGCCGTAGCAGTGGTTCATGTCGTCCTCGACCTTGCCGTCGCGCAGGGTCCAGGCGTAACCGCCGGTGGCCGGGTTGCGGTGCACCTCGCGCAGGTAGCGCACGCCGTGCTCGACCGCCTCACGGTACTCGGCGTTGCCGAATTCGCGGTAGGCCATCGCGTAGTTGAAGACGAAACGCGTGCTGCTCACCAGATGGCGATGGTTGGCGTCGTAGATGCTGCCGTCGTCACGGAAGTAGTGGAAGAAGCCACCGTTCGGGTCGATGCAGCGCGGGTGGTAGAACGCCATCGTGTCGGCGATATGCGCGCGCAGGAACGCGGGCGAACGGAAGTCGGGGGAGGTGCTCATGCGGTAATGTCCTGGGCCTGCAGCAGCTGCTGCACTTCATCGAGCGAGGGCATCGCGGCGAACGCGCCCTTGCGGGTAACAGCCAGCGCACCGACCGCAGCACCGAAGCGCAGCGTGGCGGTGATCGCCTCCGGGTCCTGGCAGAAGGCGGCAAAACCGGCACCGGCGCCGCCGCGCTCCAGCAGCCCAACCAGCACGCCACCGACGAAAGCATCGCCAGCCGCCGTGGTGTCGACGGTAGCCACGCGGAAGCTTGTGACCGTGCCGTGGTTGTCGCGCGTGTACCAGTGCAGCGTGGCCGCACCGTCGGTGACGATCACCCAGCGCGCGCGCGCAGCGAGCAGGCGCCGCAGTACCGCTGCCTCGCCATCGGCACCCAGCCGCGCGGCCAGGTAGTCCAGTTCCTCGCGCGACAGCTTGACCAGGTCGGCGCGTTCCAGCGCCTGCCACAGGCGCGGTGTCGGGTCCTCGTTCGCCGGCCACAGCGCCGGACGCAGATTGAGGTCGAGGCTGACCACCGCACCAGCCGCACGCGCGCGATCCATGCCGGCGAAGGTCGCCTCGGCGATGGCCGCTTCGGTCAGGCTGTTGGAACAGACATGGAAGCACTGTGCGCTGTCGAAGCACGCCGCCTGGAAGTCGCTGTCACGGAACAGCAGGTCGGCTGCCGGCGGGCGATAGAAGCTGAAGCTGCGCTCGCCGCTGGCATCCAGTGCGACGAAGGCCAGTGCGGTCTTGGCCGCATCGGTACGCACGATGTAATCCGTGCCCACGCCGTGCTCGACCAGGCTGTCGGCCAGGAAGTCGCCGAACATGTCGCGGCCCAGCGTGCCGACGAACTGCGTCTTCGCACCCAACCGTGCGGCCGCAACGGCAACGTTGGCCGGTGCACCACCGGCGTACTGCAGGAAGGCGCGCGGCGTGTCGGCCGAGGCCGGCGGCTGCGCTAGTAGATCGATCAAAATTTCGCCGAAGCAAACGATGGCACCCATTCCGGACTCAGCCTCCCTGCGTTGCGGAGGCCGGCGTACGCGCGCCGACCAGTCCGTAGAAAATGATGTAGCCGTAGCACAGCAGCGGCAGGATGAAGCTGGCCTGCACACCGATGTGGTCGGCCAGGACGCCCTGCAGGTACGGCACCACGGCACCGCCGACGATGGCCATGATCAGCAGGCTGGAGCCCTTGTTGGTCAGCGGCCCCAGGCGCTCGATGCTCAGCGCGAAGATGGTCGGGAACATGATCGAGTTGAACAGGCCGATCGCCACCACCGAGTACAGCGCGATGTTGCCGGAGCTCAGCATGGTCGTGACCAGCAGCGCCACGTTGACCAGCGCGAAGATCGCCAGCAGGCGGCTGGGCGAGAAGCGCGCCAGCAGCGCTGAGCCCGCGAAGCGGCCGATCATCGCCATCGTCCAGTAGGCCGACACGTAGTGCGTGGCTTCCTGTTCGCTGAAGCCACCGATGTTGGGCATCGACAGGTAGTTGACCAGGAAGCTGCCGATCGACACCTCAGCGCCGACGTAGAAGAAGATGCCCAGCACGCCCAGCAGCAGGTGGCGCTTGCGCAGCGCATCCAGGTAGCTGTGGTGGTGGCCCTGATCGGCCTGCTCGGTGGCGTCGCTCAGCGCCGGCAGGCGGAACAGGAACACGAACAGCGCCAGCAGCACCAGCGCCACGGCCAGGCCCACGTACGGTCCCTGCACGGCCTGCGCCTCGGCGGCACGGTAGGCCAGCTGCTCGGCGGCCGGCAGCGCCGCGATGTCGTCAGCGCTCTTGACCGTGTTGGACAGGATCAGCATGCCGCCGAAGATCGGCGCGATGGCCGTGCCCAGCGAGTTCAGCGCCTGCGCCAGGGTCAGGCGGCTGGAACTGGTCTGTTCCGGGCCCAGCAGCGCGACGTACGGGTTGGCGGCGACCTGCAGCACGGTAATGCCCGTGGCCAGTACGAACAACGCACCGAGGAAGGCGCCGTACACGCGCAGTTCGGCCGCCGGCCAGAAGCCCAGCGCGCCAATGCCGGCGATCACCAGTCCAGCCACGATGCCCTTCTTGTAGCCCAGCGCTGCCACCAGGCGGCCCGCCGGCAGCGACATCAGGAAGTAAGTACCGAAGAAGGTGAACTGCACCAGCATCGCCTTGGCGTAGTTCAGTTCGAACACCGCCTTCAGGTGCGGGATCAGGATGTCATTGAGGCAGGTCAGGAAGCCCCACATGAAGAAGATCGTGGTCACGACAGCCAACGCCTTGCCGTTGGTGACGGCGGGTGCGTTGCCCGAAGAACCCGATGGACGGGGCGTTGCGGAGATCGGCATGCGGTACGCGCCTCGATGCGCGGAAGGTCGTTGTTGCGTGGAAGGGGTATGCGGAAGGAATCAGTTCGGTCGTGCGGCACTGCTTTCGCGGATGCGCAACTGCACCGGCGCGACCGTGCGCCGAGGCGGCGCGTCGGGTTCGTCCAGCCGCTGCAGCAGCAGCGCCGCAGCCTGGCGGCCACGCTCGCGCGGGTCGGCGGTGAGCGTGGTCAACGGCGGTACGGCCACCGCCGCCTCGGAAATATCATCGAAGCCGGTGACGGCGAAATCGCCGCCCGGACGGATGCCGCGCGAGTTCAAGCCCAGCATCAGGCCCAGCGCGACGGTGTCGTTGTAGCAGACCGCCGCACTCGGCCGATGACCGTCGGCGAAGAGTTCGTCGGTGCGCGCTGCCGCTTCCAGGCGGTTCGGGGCCGACTCGATCATCCAGCCCGGCGGCAGCGAAAGACCGGCCTCGGCCAGCGCCTGCTGGAAACCCGCGCGGCGCTGATGGCAGGAACTGGATGCGGCGTGGCCCCCGAAGAACGCGATCTGGCGGTGGCCGCGCTCGATCAGGTGGCGCGTGGCCAGATAGGCGCCGTGCTGGTTGTCCAGGGTCAGGAAGTCCCAGTCGGCCCCGGCCAGTTCGCGGTTGAACAGCAGCACGTTGGCATTGGCACCCAGTGCCTGCCGCAGCTGTGCGGTATCGCTGCCCTCGGCCGGCGACAGGATCAGGCCGGCCGGGGTGTGCTCCATCAGCGTGGACAGCACCGCCTGCTGCCGCTCCGGCGATTCACCCGTGCTGCCGAGCAGGGTCACGTAGCCACGCCCGCCCAACGCCTCGTCCACACCCGATGCGAACTCGGCGAAGAACGGGTTGGAGAGATCGTTGATCACCAGCGCGATGCTCGACGAGGTACGACGGCGCAGGTTGGCCGCCGCGCGGTTGTAGACGTAACGCTGGCGGCGCAGTTCGGCCTCGACCTTGGCGCGGGTATCGACGTTGACCAGCGGGCTGCCACGCAGCACCAGCGACACGGTTGCCCGTGACACGCCGATCGCGCGCGCGATGTCGGTCACCGTCACCGCCTTGCCGGCGCGCTTGCTGGGACTGTTGCCGTTGTCGTTCATCGTCTTCCCGGACTCCGCTGGAGGCTCAAGCCTAATGGATCAGGGCCGTGTCGTGCCGTGCCGTTCGCTGGGTCAGCGCGAACGGCACAGTCCGGCTCAGCGCAGCTGGCTGCCCGGTGCCGCGCACCAGGACACCGGCAGGTCCTTCACCGCGGTGCCCCAGCCCTGCTCCGGCGCCTTCGCGTCGAGCGCGAACTGCAGGCGCGGGCCCTGCTGCAGGCGGTCCCAGTCCAGCCACACTGGTGCATGCGCCTGGCCGTCGACCCGCACACCCTGCACGTATTGCAGGCGGCGGCCATCGGCACCCGGCGCGTCGATGCGCAGGGTTCGGCCATTGCCCATATCCACTTCGACCTTGCTGAAGCGCGGCGTGTGCAGCAGGAACTGGCCGCTGCCCGGCACCGCCGGGTACACGCCGATGGCGCTGAACAGGTACCAGGCCGACATCGTGCCGAGGTCATCGTTGCCGGTCACGCCATTGGGGGCATTGGTGAACAACTGCTGCGCGGCACGCACCACGGCGGCGGTCTTCCACGGCTGGCCGATCAGCGTGTACAGCCACGGCGAGTGCAGGTCCGGCTCGTTGTTCGGGTTGTAGCGGAACTGGTTGTAGTAGCTGTACGGCCCCACCACCCACGCCTTGCGGGCGGCATTGAGCGGATCGGCCTGCAGCGCGTCCATCGCGAAGAACGCATCCAGGCGGCGACCGGCCTGTTCGCGGCCGTCCATCGCTTCGACCAGGCCCGGCACGTCCTGCTGCGCCAGCCACTGATACTGCCACGCCGTGCCCTCATGGAAACCGTGGTGCGAACGCGGGCTGTAGTGGCCATCGGCCGGCGTGTACCACTGGCCATCCTCGGTGCGCGGGCGCGGGAAGCCGGTGAAACCCGTCTCGGCATCCCGCACCTGCGGGTCCCACACCTTGCGCCAGTTGCGGCCACGCTCACGCAGCGTCGCCGCATCCTGCGCATGGCCCAGGCCATCGGCCATCTGCGAGAGCGCGCAGTCGGCCAACGCATATTCCAGCGTGGCCGAACCACCATGGTGTGGATCGACATCCATGCCCTTGGACGGGAACGCGCGGTCGTAGGCCACATAGCCCTTGTCCAGGTAGGTCGGGTTGCCGGAGCGTCCGGCCATGCGCGAGTTCAGTGGCGGCGTGCCGAAGGCATTGCGGCGCAGTGCATCCCAGGCCTGCGATTCACGGCCCTTGAGCGCGCCGAAGCGCCACAGGTCGACCATGAACGGCGTGACCGGATCGCCGGTCATGATGTTGGTCTCGAAGTTGGCATAACCCCAGCGCGGCAGCCAACCGACCTGTTCGTCGATCGCCAGCAGGGTACGACCGATGTCGCGCGCCACGTCCGGGCGGGTCAGCGCCAGCCACTGGTTCTGCGCGCGGTAGGTATCCCACAGCGAGAAGTACTCGTAATACGTCCAGCCATCGGCGCGGTGGATACCGTCGTCATAACCGCGGTAGCGGCCGTCGGCGTCGTTGCCGGTCATCGGCTGCAGCAGTGCGTGATAGACCGCGCTGTAGAACACCGCGCGGTCGTCGGCAGTGCCGCCCTGAACACGCACCCGGCCCAGCTGCTCGCGCCAGGACTGCTGGGACAGCGCACGCATGCGGTCGAAGCCGAGCAGCACCCCATTCTGCATGCCTTCTGCGCGCAGGTTGGTGCGCGCGCCTTCGGCATCCACGTGCGAGATCGCGCTGACCGCCGTCACCGACTGGCCCTTGGCCAGGTCGAAGCTGAGCCAGGCGCCGTTCGGCTTCTGCTCGCCTTCCATGCTGTGGCGCGCGCCCGGCAGGCCACCGCCCTCACCCCAGGTGCCATGCGCCTTGAACGGACGGTCAAACTCGATGCGGAACCAGGTGGTGTACTGGTGGCCGCCACAGAAGCTCTTGGTGACCAGTTTGCCTTCCACCACACGATCGCCGACCACATCGACCACGCTGCCGATCACCGAATGGCGCTCGTTGGCCTGGCCGACATTGACGAGCACGTGGCCATCGCCGCTGCGCTGGCTGAAGGTGTAGCGCTCGGCGGCGGCACGGGTGCGCGCGGTGGCTTCCGCATCGATGCCGCCGTAGCTGGTCAGGCGCACCTTGTAGTAGCCAGCCTGGCCGACCTCGCCATCGTGGGTGTAGGTCGATGCGTAGGCCTTGTGGTCGAACTGCTTGGCATTGCCGGTATCGAAATCGCCGCCAGGACCGATCGAACCGGTCACCGGCAGCACCGACACCTGGCCACCCTGCTCCCAGCAGCCGGCGCCGGAAATGAACGAATGACCGAAGCCACGGATCTTCTCGTCGTCGTAGCGCCAGCCCGAATAGTGGCTGCCGATCGGGCTGACCTGGATCAGGCCGAACGGCGCCGACGCGCCCGGGAACGTATTGCCGTCGTCCTTGCTGCCGATGAAGGTATTGACCTCGCGTTCCAGCGCGGCCGGTGCGGCCTGCAGCAGCACCGGCACTGACGACAGCGCGAGCAGGCAGGCCAGGCGCACCAGCGGGCGCGAAGACAATGGGACGGCGGGAGCGGACGGCACTGGACGCATGTCGGGTTCCTGTAGTCGATGACGCGGAGGCAGACGGCCGGGGCCGTCCGGCACCGTTCCGCTGAGCCCTGCCCTGACCTGCAGAGAGCTCCCCCTGGAATGACGCCCGACCCACCAGACCGTGAATTTAGATCGATTCAAGTAGAGCATGCAGGTTCAGCCGAATGCATTCTGCGGCGCAGCATGAGATGGGGTGTTCGGCAGGGCTGCGCCCTGCACCTGCTACGAGCTGGAGCAACAGCAACCGCAACAGCAGAAGCAACAGCAGAAGCCGGTTTCCTGTGGGGAGTCGGGGTGGGTCCGGTTGCGGGGGACGCCGTAAACCCATCCCTGGGGGCTTGGCCGCGGCATCCATGCCGCGGACACCCCCGCAACCGGACCCACCCCGCCTTCGACAGATTTCCCGCGATCTGTGGATCCACGCCATGCGTGGATGAATCTCTGTCGGATAACGAAATCAATCGGGGTCAGATCCGTTTTCCAACGGAAAACGGATCTGACCCCATGCCGTTCCACATTCCGTCGCCAGGACAATCCAACCGTCACCGGGAAACTGTCGAAGGTGGGGCGGTGTCGGATTGCGGGGTGTCCGCGGCATGGATGCCGCGGCCAAGCCCCCATGGACGGGTTTACGGCGTCCCCGCAATCCGACACCGCCCCGCCAAGCCACAGACAACCCAGAGCCGCCTTGGCTTTGGCTTTGGCTTTGGCTTTGGCTGTTGCCGGCCAGCGGCCGGCACTACCGCAGGTGCAGGGCGCAGCCCTGCCAACTCCCCCTCCCCTGCGCACGAAAACGATTTCACTGATTTCAGCAAACCGTCATCCCTTCGCCACGCCAGTACCATATTGCGCAGCAGCATGCGCCTGCGGGCGACCCGTGCTAAAAATCGCCCGCCCATCGCTTAGATCGATCCAAGACGACGCTGCGATGGCCGGGAGTTGGGGGAGCAGCAACAGGACGTACCAGGCCACGCGCGCGGCGCCACTGGCAGTTGCTTGGCGACAGCGACAAAGTCACTTCAAATTAGATCGATTCAAGTTGTCCGTGCCACGTCACCGGATCAATCCATGAGAGAGGGAGAGATGGGAATGAAGCATTCAACACGTACGCATGGCCAGGACGCATTGTCGTTGGCCATCGCGCTGGCCTTGGCCGCCGCCGTCATTCCGGGTGGCGCCGCCGCGCAACAGGCCGCTTCCACCGGCTCGCAGGACGCCACCACCCTGGACAGCGTCCAGGTCACCGGCTACCGCTACGCCATTGAAAAGAGCCTCGAGCAGAAGCGCGACGCCAACGCGGTGGTCGAGGTGATCACCGCCGAGGACGTCGGCAAGTTCCCCGACAAGAACGTGGCCGACGCACTGCAGCGCGTGCCCGGCGTGGTCATCACCCGCAGCGGTGGCGAAGGCAAGAGTGTCAGTGTGCGCGGCCTCGCGCCGGACCTGACCCTGACCCAGTTGAACGGCAACTTCGTCGCCTCGTCAGAGACCAACAACGAAGCGACGCGCTCCTTCAACTACACCCTGCTGCCATCGAACATGTTGTCCAGCGCGGAGCTGTTCAAGTCGCCGGAAGCACGCATCGACGAAGGCGGCATCGGCGGCACGGTCATCCTGCATACCCGCCGCCCGCTGGACATGGAATCCAACTCCGGCTACGTGAACCTGGAGGGCACCACCTCCGATACCAGCCACGATGTCGATCCGCAGGCGTCCGCGCTGTACTCGTGGCACAGCAAGGATGAGCGCTTCGGCGTCCTCGTCGGCGTGACCCAGCAGAAGCGCACCACCCGCACCATGGAAGCCAGCACCGAGGACTACCAGTGGTACGGCAATGGCACCACGGCCCGCGATGCCAACGGCAACCTGCTGGAGCAGGATGGCATCCACTACTGGTGGGGCCAGTCCGGCTTCAACAACCAGGCTGGCAAGAACTACAGCGAATTCTTCATGCCGACCTCGGTGAACTTCGCGGTGAAGGAAGAAAAGCGCGAGCGCAAGGGCGGCCAGCTGACCTTCCAGTTCAAGCCGGTCGACAACGTCACGATGACCGCGAACTACTTCCGCTTCGAGCTGCAGGGTGACTACACCCAGAACATGCTGAAGGTGCCGGAGTGGAACCTGGCCCGCTACAACCAGGACGGCAACTGGGCCGGCGGCCGCCTGCTCAACGGCCTGGATTTCGACCCGAGTGGCAGCATCGTCACGGGTGCGCAGTACCAGAAGCTGGCCGGAAAGACCTATTACTGCAGTGAGGAAGAAGCAGCGGCAGCCGGCCTGGAACCCGGTGGCTGGGGCCCGGACGACTGCACCATCCCCACTCCGCAGCTCACCGGTGGATACAGCAAGGAAAAGGCACTGTCGCAGACCGCCGACCTGACCATCGACTGGGATATCAGCCCGCTGTGGAAGGCCTCGTTCACTGGCGGCCGCACCTGGTCCGAAGGTGGTCCGTCGATGAATTTCCGCATGTCGGCCAAGCCGCGCCGCAAGGTTGGCAACCAGTGGCAGTCCGGCAACCAGTACACCGCCTGGGACCTGACCGGCACGCCGTCGGTGCAGTTCTCGCCGGACCTGCAGCAGCAGTTGATGGCGGGCGTGGCCGAAGTCGATACCGGCTCGACCGATTCGTCGTGGATGCAGACCGAGGTCAAGCAGAACTACTTCCAGGCCGACGTCACCAAGCTGTTCGAGGCCGGCTGGCTGGATTCGATCCAGTTCGGCGCCAAGTACCGCGATGGCAAGGTCCACCGCAACACCGGCAACACCTATTGGGTGTGCCCGGGCCTGGATCCGTCCGACTATGACAACAACCGCTACCAGGCCGGTTGCGATCCGACCGCAGGCGATGCGCAGCCGGGCTTCTTCCTGTCCAACCCGATCAGCAACATCACCGGCGCGTTCAACGCCAACGTGTTCCCGGGCATCAACTACCCGGCCTACATCGACTACCTGAACAAGACCTACGGTGGCTCGCACAACCGCACCGAAGAAGACTTCGTCTACGACGTCAACGAGAAGATTTATTCCGGCTACTTCCAGGCCAACTTCCGCACTGAGCGGGTACGCGGCAACATCGGCGTGCGCGTGGTGCGGACCAAGCAGTTCGCCCAGTCCAGCGATTCGGTCGAGCGCTTCAACGACTATTTCGTCGACAACGCCAGCGGCGCGCCGATGAGCTGCGATGATCCGGCCGCCGACCCGAACCTGCGCTGCCAGGGTGGCTTCGTCCGCCTGCCCGACCCGCAGGTGCGCGACAAGGTGTATGCCCTGTCGTCGCTGGAAAAGACCTATACCGACGTGCTGCCCAGCTTCAACATTGCCTGGGACATCACCGACAACCTGGTGCTGCGTGGCGCGGCGTCGAAGGTGGTCGCGCGCCCGAGCTACACCAGCATCGCCTATCCCGGTGGCCTGCGCTACATCAGCGAAGAGTACGCCAACGACCGCCGCGTCACCGGCGGCACCGACACGCCCGGCTGGTACGGCTCGGGCAGCAACAAGGCGCTGGAACCGTTCAAGGCGGTCCAGTTCGACCTGGGCCTGGAGTGGTACTTCAAGCCGGGCGCGGTCGCAGGTGTTTCGCTGTTCCGCAAGAACGTGGATAACTTCACCGTGCCGGTGGTGCGCGACCAGCAGATGAACGTCGGCGGGCAGTCGGTCACCGTGCAGAAGTACGAGACCCAGGCCAATGGCCGCGATGGCGTGTCGCAGGGCGTGGAACTGTATGGCCAGTACACGTTCGACTTCGGACTGGGCGTGCAGGCCAACTACACCTACAACGACACCAACCTGGCCTCGATCGTGCTGGATGGCGAGGAAATCGGCTCCTCGCCGCTGGTCGGCAGTGCCAAGAACCAGGCCAACGTTACGGTGTTCTACGAGAACGACAAGTTCCTGGCGCGCGCCTCGTACAACCGTCGTGGTGAAGTGGTCGGCGGCCTGAACAATGGCATGACCACCTACACCAAGCCTTACAGCCAGCTTGACCTGAACGTGGCCTACAACCTCACCCCGGACTGGACGGTGACCGCGGCCGTACTGAACGCCACCAAGTCCGAGCTGCGCAGCTACATCGGCAACGACAGCCAGGCCCGCCTGCTGTCCAATCTGTACGCCGGGCGCCAGCTGTATTTCGGCGTGAACTGGAAGTTCTGAGGCAGCGCCGGGCCTGGCCCGGCGCAGTCTTGCCCGCCCCGGCGGGAATGGTCCTCCACGGCAGCCGCGCTGGTACAGGCGGCTGCCGTTTTCATTTGCCTGCACCGCCGTTCAGCCACCTGCTTGACCCTGCCATCGTTGGAAGGTGCACACTGGTTTCACCTCACGAGCACCGAAGGAGCTACAGATGGAATTCCATGTTGACGGCATGACCTGCGGCGGCTGCGCGCGCAGCGTGACCCGCGCGATCCAGCAGATCGATCCCAGCGCCAGTGTGGTGGCCGATCCGCCGACCGGCCTGGTCAAGGTGCAGACCACCGCATCACAGGAGCAGCTGTTCGCCGCGCTGAACGATGCGGGGTTCCCGCCGCGCACTGCCTGATCCCCTGCTTTCTGCCACAGCGGAGCCCGCCCCCTGCACTGTCACTGGGCGGGCTTTTCAGTGCATGCGAACATGAAAACTCAGTGCTTGCGTGCGCGGCGGCGCACCGCGCCGGTCTTGGCCGCTTCCACCGGCAGCGGAGCCTCATCGTCTTCACCCAGCCGCTGCAGGATCGGGCATTCCGGGCGCTCATCGCCGGCACAGCAGCGGATCAGCGATTTCAGCGTGTCGGCCATCTGCCGCATGTGCTCGATGCGCTGTTCCAGGTCGGCGATATGCTGCTCGGCCAGCTGCTTGACGTCGGCACTGTGGCGCGACGTGTCGTTCCACAGGCCCAGCAGGTCGCCGATCTCGGCCACCTGGAAGCCGAGATCGCGCGCGCGGCGGATGAAGCGCAGGCGATGGATGTCGGCCTGCGAATACGCCCGATAGCCCGACTCCGTTCTATCCGCCGCAGGAATCAGGCCGATCTGTTCGTAGTAGCGGATCATTTTCGCCGACACGCTGGAGGCCTTGGCGGCGTCACCGATATTCATGCGATTCTCCTTCAGTGGGTCGCAACGGCGGCATCCGCCATTGGCGGCTGGAAGCGGCGCAGGCGCAGTGCGTTGCCCAGCACGAACACACTGGACAGTGCCATCGCACCGGCCGCGAACACCGGCGACAGCAGCACGCCCCAGGCCGGGTACAGCACGCCGGCGGCCACCGGAATCAACGCGGTGTTGTAGGCGAAGGCCCAGAACAGGTTCTGCCGGATGTTGCCCAACGTCGCCTTCGATAGCGCAATGGCGTTCGGTACGCCCTGCAGGTTGCCCGACATCAGCACCACGTCGGCCGATTCCACCGCGATATCGGTGCCGGTGCCGATGGCCAGGCCGACATCGGCCTCGGCCAGTGCTGGCGCATCGTTGATGCCGTCACCAACGAAGGCGACGTGGCCGTGCGTGGCCTTCAGCCGGCGCACTGCCTCGACCTTGCCTTCCGGCAGCACCTCGGCCACCACTTCATCGATGCCGAGCTGACGCGCGATCGCCTGCGCGGTCCCGGCGTTGTCGCCGGTGATCATCGCCACCTTCAGGCCCAACCGATGCAGTGCCGCGATCGCTGCCGGGGTGCTCGGCTTGATCGGATCGGATATCGCGATGATCGCGGCCAGGCGACCGTCGATGGCGGCATACAGCGGCGACTTGCCCTGCGTGCCGAGTTCCGCCGCCAATGCTGCGAATGCAGTGATGTCCACGCCCAGGTCGCGCATGAAGCGATCGGCACCGACCTCCACGCGTGCACCCTCGACACTGGCCCGCACGCCCATGCCGGTGACCGATTCGAAGTCGACCATGCCCGGCAACGCGATGCCCTGCCCGGTCGCGGCATCAACAATCGCGCGGGCGATGGGATGCTCCGAGCGCGACTCCACCGCGGCCACTGCCGCCAGAACCCTGTTGCGATCGAAGCCGGCAGCAATCTCCAGGTCGGTCAGGCGCGGGCGGCCTTCGGTGAGCGTGCCGGTCTTGTCCACCGCCACCACCTGCGCGTCCTTCAGCAGCTGCAGTGCTTCGCCCTTGCGGAACAGCACGCCCATTTCGGCGCCACGACCGGTTCCGACCATGATCGAGGTCGGCGTGGCCAGGCCCATCGCGCACGGGCAGGCAATGATCAGCACCGCCACCGCATTGACCAGTGCGAAGCTCAGTGCCGGCGATGGACCGAAGATCAACCAGACCGCGAAGGTCGCCAGCGCGGCCAGCATCACCGCCGGCACGAACCACAACGTGACCTTGTCGACCACCGCCTGGATCGGCAGCTTCGAGCCCTGCGCCTGTTCGACCATGCGGATGATCTGCGCCAGCAGGGTCTGCGCGCCCACGGCCGTGGCCCGCACCGTCAGTGCGCCCTTCTGGTTGACCGTGCCACCCACCACGCTGCTGCCCGGCAGCTTCTCGACCGGAATCGGCTCGCCGCTGATCATCGATTCATCGATGTAGCTGCGGCCTTCAACCACCTCGCCATCCACCGGCACGCGCTCACCCGGGCGCACTTCCACCAGGTCGCCGCTCTGCACTTCATTGATCGGGATGTCGACCGCGCGGCCGTCACGGATCACATGGGCCACCTTGGCCTGCAGGTTGACCAGGCGCTTGATCGCTTCAGAGGTGCGGCCCTTGGCCCGGGCCTCCAGGAAGCGGCCGAGCAGGATCAGCGCGACGATCACCGCCGCCGCTTCGTAGTAGACGTTCACCGTGCCCGGCGGCAGCAGCCGCGGTGCAAAGGTCGCTACCACCGAATAGCCGAACGCCGCGGCGGTGCCCACCGCCACCAGCGAATTCATGTCCGGCGCCAACCGCAGCAGCGCCGGGAACCCCTTCTGGTAGAAACGGCGGCCCGGAATGGCCAGCACCAGCGCGGTCAGCACGAACTGCAGGTACCAGCTGGCCTGCATGCCGAGGGTGGACATCACCCATGCGTGCATGCCGGGAATCAGGTGCGAGCCCATTTCCAGTACGAACACCGGCAGTGCCAGCGCGGCCGCCACGATCAGGTCGCGCTTCAGTTCGGCGCGCTCGGCATCCTTCTTTTCCGCAGCCTGGTCATCGGACTGCACACCCGCCTCGATCACACGTGCGTCATAGCCGGCCTTGTCGATCGCGGCGACCAGCGCAGCCACGTCCGCCATGCCACGCACCGTGGCGCGCTCGGTGGCCAGGTTGACGCTGGCCTGGCTGACGCCGGGCACGGCCAACAGCGCGCGTTCGACACGGCCCACGCAGGAAGCGCAGGTCATGCCTTCAACCGCCAGTTCGGTGGTCGCTGCGGGCACGTCATAGCCCACCCGCTCCACTGCCTGGACAAGCGCCGCGCGATCCACCGGGCCCGACGGACGAATATCCGCCCGCTCGGTGGCCAGGTTCACCGAGACACTGCCCACGCCCTCGACCTTGGACAGTGCTGCCTCGACCCGGCCTACGCAGCTGGCGCAGGTCATGCCCTCGATGGGCAGGCTGATGGTGGAGGGGCTGGCGGGGGCGGCAGCGGCGCGCGGCGTGCTCATGATCGGATTCCCGGGTTTCCTTCTGGATGCGGACAGGCTAAACCTTGCCATCGTGGGAAGGTCAAATCCAGCCTGTCCGCATGCCTGAAGGGGGCGCCGCCCCCGGTGTTCCGTTTCCGCATCCACGCATGGCGTGGATCTACCGGCGGAGGCCGGTCTCCTCAGAAGGTGAACACATACTCCAATGCGAACTCGCGGCCGACCGCGCTCAGCAACCGGGTCGGGGCGAAGTCATAGTCCAGCTTGTACGGGTCCTTGTGGTTCCAGCTGGCCGAATTGAACACGTTGTTGACGTAGACATTGACCTTGGCGTGCTCGGTCACCTGGTAACCCACGTTGACGTTCCAGGTGATGAACGGCCCGACCCGGCCGAAGTAGCGCGAGGTCTGCTGGCCCGCGTTGGGGTTAGGGTTCACCGAGCCATCCGGCAGCTGTGCCGGTTCCAGGCAGTTCAGCGACGGACTGTCACTGGGCACGTAGCCGTCGGCGAACGGCAGGCAACCGCCGGGATTGTCCAGGCGATCGGTGCCCCAGTGATAGCGCACGCCCGGCACCGAACCCACGCGGTCGGCATAGACGTTGGCGTTCCAGTTGCCGCGCTGCCAGGCCAGGCTCGCGCGCAGCTTGCTGCGCAGGTCCCGGTCGCGCCGTTCCGGGTTCGGGTCGTTGGCGTAGCGCTGTTCCTTGGTCGAGATCTGGTTGGTGTAGTTCAGGCCCAGCTGGAAGCTGCCCCACTGCGCGGTTTCCAGGCGATAGCGTGCAGTCAGGTCGATACCCCGCACTTCCCGGCTGGCCAGGTTGAACGGGCCGCGCTCGATCGACACCAGCCGGCCGCTGCTGTCACGGTTCACGCGGGCCAGAATGCCGGCGCAATAATCGCCACCGGCCGGATTGGCCCACGGCGTGCCATCGATGTTCTTGCCGGTCAGGCAGCCGGCCTCGCTGGCCAGCACCTCGTCGGCGCCGACGTCGACGATCATGTCTTCCAGCTTGATCGCCCAGTAGTCGGCGCTGACCGACAGGTTCGGCATCACGTCCCAGACGAAGCCGACCGTCCACGAATCGCCGGTTTCCGAACGCAGCAGCGGCGTGCCACGCCGGTTCACGTCGAAGGTGTACCAGACATCGGTGTTGCCCACGCCACAGTTGTTGACCAGGTAGGCACCGCTCTGGATGCAGCGCAGGCGGTCATAGGTCTGCACTTCGGAACTGCTCGGCTGGCCCAGCAGATAGTGCATGTCTGGCGCGTGGAAACTGGTGGCGTACGAGCCACGTACCAGCAGCGATTCGACCGGGCGCCATTCCAGGCCGACGTTCCAGGTGGTCTCCTTCTGGCTGCCGATATCCAGCGTTTCATTGCTGTCATCGGCCTTGTAGTTGCCATAGCGGTCGTAGCGGGCGGCCGCGGTGGCCGTCACGCTGTCCAGCAGCGGAATCTTGAACTCGACGCCGGCCGAGTAACGGGTGCGCTCGCCGCCACCGCGATCGACGTTCTGCAGATCGAAGTCGATGCCGGCGCGCGGGTCCGGGCTGAGGTGATAGCCCTGCTGCGCGACTTCGGCCACGGCGGCGAACGAGATCGGGCCGGCCCAGCCCCGGAACAGCTCGCCGGTGATGTCCGCCGAGGCCTGGTTGACCCACGATGACGCGCGGTTCCTGGCCACCGTGCCCATCTGCCAGTACTGGTCCGGCGTGAGCGGATTCCACCAGCGCGATTCGTTCAACGCGTAGATCGCCTCGCCATCGGCGGTGGTACCCAGGCGCGGGCCGAGGAAGTAGTCGTACGATTTCTGCTCGTCCACCACGTTCTGCCGTTCTTCCACGCGATAGTAGGAACGGCCCACCGTGGCGCTCCAGTCGAAGCGGTCGGCAAGGCGTCCACGCAGGCCCGCGCTCCAGTCCCATGACAGCTCGCGGTTGGTGTTGCGCAGGGTGTCCAGGCCGCCGACTTCGTTCGGGGTGAACTGGCGCACGCCCAGGATCGGGCGGTTGCGGTTGGCATCCCAGTAGTAGCCGTTGTCATCGTCGATCAGCGAGACGCTGGGTGGATTGGTGCCCCAGATCGCTTCGGAGCGGTACACCGCCAGGTTGGTCCAGGCCTGCAGGTCGCTGCTGAAATCGAAGGTGGCATACAGGTTGCCGGACACGTTCTCGGCACCACCGGTCAGCAGCCAGTTGGCGTAGTCGGCGCTCATGCCGCACAGGCGGCCGGTGTTGGTGATGCGGTTGGCGGCGTAGTTGTAGACCAGTCGATCGGCCGTGTAGTACTCACCGTCGAACTTCTCGCAGGTACCGGTGGGCGGCGCCAGGCGCTGGCCCGTCGTCGGATCGATCAGCGCCAGCCCGGCCGTGGGACGGAAGCCGACCTTGCGCTGCTCCATGTTCCAGGACGCATACGGCGCATCATCGGCATCGTCCATCTGCGGGCGGTCGCGGCCGAACAACGGATCGCGCTTGGTGTACTGCAACGCATAGGTCACGCTCCAGTTGTCACCCGTTTTGCCGCCGGCCCATGACAGGTCCCAGGTGTCGCGCCCGCCTTCGGTGGAGGTGCCGCCGCGCACGCGCACTTCGTCGCCGTCGTAGTTGGTTTTGAGGATGACGTTGACCACGCCGGCGATCGCGTCCGAACCATAGATGGCCGAGGCGCCGCCGGTCAGTACTTCGATGCGTTCCACCGCTGCGGCCGGAATGTTGCCGTAGTTGGAGAAATTGGTTTCACCGCCATACGGCAGCGGGTAATCGGCCACGCGACGGCCGTTGACCAACAGCAGCGAGCGGTTCGGGCCCATCCCGCGCAAGTTCAGCCCGCTGGCATTTGGCGTGTGCGAACCCCACTGCGAGGCGGCTTCGACGGTACCGGTCGCTTCGGTGAGCGTCTTCAGCGCGTCGTACACGCTGACGAAGCCCTCTTTCTGGATCTGCTGCGCGGTGATCACGTTGACCGGGGCCGGACCTTCGACCGCGGCGCGCTTGATGCGCGAACCGGTAACGGTGACCGCGTCCAAGTCCTTGGTGGACGAACTGGCCGCTTCCTGTGCACCAGCGGCCAGGGGAAACAGGACCAGGACCAGGGCCTGGGACAGCAGGTGACGACGCTTGCGAACGGACTGAGCCATGGGTGGTTGCTCTTGGAAAGTGTGGACGCACGGACGGTGGTGGCGTAGCACGACGGCTGATCCGGGTACCGGGATCGGTTCACGACCGTCCCAGCCCCTCCCCTGTGGATCGATCCAAACTAAAGCACAGCTGAACCGCGCCGGGCATGCGGCGATGCAGCAACCGCTGGCGGAATGCCGCTATCGGCTGCCGGTATCCAGAACAATCAAAGGGTTGCGCAACATCGCTGAGAGAACAGCGCACACGTCAATGACACGATCGCGACAACCGCGCGCGGAACGGTTTTGTCCGCCCTCAGCGATTCCCCTCACCCGGTTGAGTCGGGACGAAGTGGTCATTTCGGAGCGCGTAGTGGCTCGACGTATCGCCTCCGGGTCCGATACCCCACCACTCGATGGAGAACCCGTCCCCCTGCCAGATGACCGAGGAAAAGTCGGATTCACTGTTGGATCGCCCTGAGTTCTGGCTCACCAGAGACAGGGTTTCAAGGCAGCTGCTGATCAACACCCTGCCGCGCTCAATGGGCTTCGGCGGGGTCAATTCGTAGACGAACAGATGGATCTCGCGCCCAGCGCCGCAAAGGCCCATCGGGCTATCCGCGTTGGAATCGAATACCTGATACAGCGCGCGAAAACGCCTCGCCCCGATTCGATGTGCACGCGTGTCGAGGAACGCGCCCCGCGCGGTTGGCTCAAGCCTCACACCAACCATTTCGGGGTCAACCTGCAGGTCCTTGTCGGCAGCCACCTCCCGCACCCACTCCGGTGCCTGCCCTTCACGTGCGCCGATTGCAATGGCTGGCACCGCGCAGACAAGCAGCAGGAACGGTCGAAACATGCGGGAATTCGTTGGCGAACGACGTTATGAACCACTATCGGCAATCACCGACTGCGCCGCCATGCGACGGCGCACCAGCGTATCCATTTCAACGACTTGGCCTGCCGCTCTAGCCGTTCGAACGTGCTGTAAGCGTCACTTCTTCGGCCGCAACGATGGGCAGGCCCGGGGTCGGAGCCCTTCTGCGAAGGGATCCGACCCCGGGCCCAAAGAGCAGCCGAGCGTGGGCTCGGCTCTACAGGAGAAGCGGGTTACCTTGCGCCGTCCAGCGCCTGCCGCAGTGCGGCCACGGTTGCGGTGGCGGTCTGGCTCCAGTCCGGGTCCAGGCCGCGCAGCGCCGGGTTCTGGAACTGCATGGCCGAGCGCCGCAGGCCCTTGGCCGAGGCGTGCAGTTCGGTGCAGCCGCTCCGTCGCGCAACGGCCGCGATGTTGGCCGGTCCCAGCCCGGCGCCGGCCATCACCGTGATACGTCCCGCCGCCTGGGTGACCAGACCCGCCAGCACATCCGCGCCGGCCTCGGCGCTGAACTGGCCGCCCGAGGTCAGCACGCGCTGGCAACCCAGCTCAACCACCTGCTCAAGTGCCGCAGGCAGATCGCGGGCAGCATCGAAGGCGCGATGGAAGGTCACCTGCAGCGGCCCGGCGGCCTGCACCAGTTCACGGCACAGCGCCAGATCGATCCCGCCCTGCACATCCAACGCACCGATCACCACGCCATCGCAGCCGAGCGCGCGGCACTGCGCGATGTCACGCAGCATCAGTTCGGTTTCCAGTGCGTCGTAGTGGAAGTCCCCCGGGCGCGGGCGCACCAGTACGAACAGCGGAATGGACAGGCGTTCGCGGGCGATCGCGATGCTGGCGAACGACGGCGTGGTGCCGCCCTCGGCCAGGTTGTCGAACAGTTCGATGCGATCGGCGCCGCCGGCCTGGGCGGCCAGCGCCGAGGCCAGCGAGTTGCTGGCGATCTCCAGGGTCAGCCGTGTGCTCACGCCTGGGTGCTCGTGTAGATCGACGGCGAATCACGCAGGTCATCCTGGCGCTGCGCATCGCACACGGCGTAGACGAAGCCGCGGTGCAACGCGTAGGCACCCACCTCGCCCTGCTTGTTCATGGCCAGGAAGCACACCTGCAGCGTCTTGCTCGCTTCGGGGCGCTTGCGCACCACGCGATCGATCGCTTCGCGGCAGGCCTGCGCCGGCGAGCGCCCCTGGCGCATCAGCTCGACCACCAGGAACGAGGCCGCATTGCGGATCATCTCCTCGCCCACGCCCGAGGCAGTGGCCGCGCCCACTTCGTTGTCGACATACAGGCCGGCACCGATGATCGGGCTGTCGCCGACCCGGCCGTGCAGCTTCCAGGCCATGCCGCTGGTGGTGCAGGCGCCGGCCAGCTTACCGCGGGCATCCAGCGCCAGCATGCCGATGGTGTCGTGGTTGTCGCTGTTGCCAGGAATACTACGACGCTCGGCATTGATCTGCGGCTGGTACTTCTCGGTCTTCAGCCACTCGCGCCAGGCCGCTTCGGCCTGCGGCGTGAGCAGGTGCCTGCGTTCAAAACCCTGCTGCACCGCGAACTGCTGCGCGCCCTCGCCCACCAGCAGCACGTGCGGGCTGTTTTCCATCACTTTGCGGGCCACCGACACCGGATGCAGGATGTCCACCAGCGCGGCCACTGCGCCACAACGGCCATCACCATCCATGATGCTCGCGTCCAGGCTCAGCACGCCGTCGCGATCCGGGTTACCGCAATGGCCGACGGTGGGGTTGCACAGCTCGCTCTCGGCCCAGCGTGCACCGGCTTCAACTGCATCCAGTGCGCTGCCACCCTGCGCCAGCACCTCCCATGCGGCCTGGTTGGCCGGCACGCCGAAGTCCCAGGTCGAAACCACCTTGGCCCCACCCTGCGTGCGCGCCTGCACGCCCGGCAAGGCCACCATGCCTGCAGCCAGTGCGCCGGCCTGCAGGAACTGCCTGCGATCCACCATCTTCCCCTCCCAGTCTGCAATGCACGGCCGGCCCGATGCCGGCCACGCCGATCAGTCGTGCGTGGGCTGCCGTGCGGCGTACCAGACCGCTGCGCCGAGAACGCCCAGCTGGCCATGCTCCACGCGCCATACCGGCACCTGGCGCAGTACCTCGGTCAGCACGCCCTTGTTGAGGAAGCGCTCACGGAAGCGGCCATCGGCCAGGAAATCCTGCACATGCGCGGAAATGCCCCCGGCCAGGTACACCGAACGCGCACCCACCGCGATCGCTGCGTCGCCGGCCAGGCTGCCCAGCCAGGCACAGAACACCTGCAGCGTTTCCACGGCCAGCGCATCCTCGCCGCTGCGCGCGGCGCCGATCAGTGCCTCGGTGCTGCCCCACACCGGGGTGACACCGCGCAGTTCGCACAGGCACGGATACAGGTTCATCAGGCCACTGCCGGACAGCACGCGCTCGTTGTCCACGTGCGTCCAGCGCTGCAGCAGCTTGCCCAGCACCTGCAGTTCCAGCGCGTTGCCGGCGCCGAGCGCGGCATGGCCGATCTCGCTGGCCAGCACCGGACGCTCGCCGTCGGCGAAGCGCAATGCTGCACCCAGGCCGGTACCGGCGCCCAGCACCAGCGCCGGGAACGCCTGCGCCGGGTCAGCATCGCCATTGAGCGGCACCAGGGTGTCAGGCTGCAGGTAAGGAATGGCCAACGCCACCGCTTCAAAATCATTGATCAGCTGCAGCTCATGCAGCCCGGACTGCACCCGCGTGGCCGACAGCGAGACCGTCCATGGCAGGTTGGAATTGATCAGCACATCGCCATCGAGCAGGCCGGCGATGGCGACCACGGCGGCCTCTACCGGCTGGCCGAGGCCTGCGGTGAAATCAGCAAGGATCGCTGACAGGCTCGGATGCTCGGCGCAGGCATAGGTGCGATGGCTGCCCAGCAGTGGTGCCTGGCCGGCTTGCGTTTCAGCCAGCGCCAAACGGGCGAAGGTGCCGCCGACATCGGCGACAACGAGACTGCGCGGAAGACCGCCGCGGGCGGAGTCGGTGGAAACCGGGGACGCTGCTGCGATGGTCACGCTGGCCTGCTTGGATCGATTGAATCGCCCCGATTCTCAGGCATCGGAGCAGCTTTGCCTAGCGCGCCGGCGGTTCAGGTTGGCCTACATGCCTTCCTGTTCGGCCACCTGCACGCCATCCACCAGCACGCGCAGGCGCTGCGGGCGGAAGCCGGCGAACAACAGCGGCCGGGTGCGCTCGACCAGCACCTCATGGCCGGCGATGTGGCGCAGCCACGACTGTACCAGCGAGAACGAGAAGTGGGTGCCCGGATGCAGCGGATGCTGCACCCAGACCTTCTCGGTGGCGCTCTGCAGCAGCATCGCGCCGGTGAACCAGTGGCGGCTGAGGGTGACTGGCGTGGTGCCGGCCATGAAGCGGATATCCATGCGGGGTCCTTTCGCTGGAGCGGAGATGCGGGGGATCAGGGCTGGGCCGTCTGCAGGCTGTAGCGGGTGGTGGCGGTGAACACTGCACCATCAGGCTGGGTAGAGCGTACTTCGACCTTGTGGCTGCCCACGGCCAGGTCGGTCGGCAGCGCGCCACGCCACAGGTGCGGCGACGCGGTGGCCTCCGGCGAACGGTCGTAACCGCGCAGGCTGTCAGCCAGATCGTCAGCCACGTTCTCCACCATCAGGCGCGGATCGGGCTGACTGACCTGCTTCATCGGCTGCCAGGCACCGCCATCGACGCGGTACTCGACCACGCTGGCGTCCTCGCCCATGTAGACGTTGGCGTAGACACCCCACGCCGGATAGGCCCCCTGGCGCAGCACCTTCGGTGCATGCAGGCCGATCTGCTCGCTGGCCGGCTTGCCGGCCACGCGGTACTGCAGTTTGTAGCTGCCATTGCCGGCGACGTCCAGCAACGCATAGCCCTTTGGCGTGCCATCACTCATGGCGCTGTCCGGCACGCCGGCGGCATCCTTCACCCCGGACCAGAATGCGCCGCAGTTGGCACCGACGTTGTATTCGTGCAGCGGCTTGTCACCGTTCCAGCCGTCGGCCTTGCCGTGGTAGACGTGCTGCTGGGTGTGGCTGTGCCCGCTGAGCACCAGCACGTTGCGGAAGTCCTTCAGCAGATCGAACAGGCGCTGGCGGTCAGCATGACGGAAGGTCTCGCGCCCCGGCGCGGCGTCGAACAGCGGGATGTGCATGCCCAGCACCAGCAGGCGGTCCTTGTGCAGGCCTTTCAGGTAGCTGGCAAGGAAAGCGAACTGGTCTTCGCGCAGGCCACCGACATACTTCGGCCTTGCGTTGGGGTCATACACCACGTCGTCGAGGAACACGAAACTGGCACCGCCCTCTTCCACCGCGTAGGTGTCCGGGCCGTAGATGTTGCGCCAGCTGTCCAGCGAATGCTCGTCGCTGGCTGCATCGAAATCGAGGTCGTGATTGCCCGGCACATGGAACCACGGCACGCCCAGCGACGTGGTGATCTTGTTGATTGCCGGATACAGGGTCAGATCGTCGTTGACGATGTCACCCAGAGTGGTGCCCATGCGCGCCTTGGTCTGGCCGACCAGCGGCGACACGATCGACTGCTGGTAGTAGCCGATGTCCTTCAGGCTGGCGGTCTGGGAGTCGGTGAAGACCAGCATCTGGAAGCCGCGACGGCTGTCATGGCGATCCGACTGCAGCGCGAAATCCCAGTTGCGGGTGACATCGCTGGTGGCGGCGATGCCGCCGTACTTCAGCGCCGGCGAGCCGTTCGGGCGGAAGTGGCGCCAGAACGAAGGCAGGCCGTCTGTCGCCTTCGGGAACGAATACGCATCGGGCTTGATCACGAACACGGTCTGGCCGTCACGCACCGGAAGGCTGTAGCTGCCATCGGCGGCGGTCTTGACGATCGTCTCGCCGTTGGAGACCTGCACCCCGGCCAGGCCCGGATCGGTCGCACCGCGGCCCGGCTTGCCGTCACGCTCCAGATAGACCTTGCCGGTGACCACGGTGTCCGCAGCCCAGGCCGGCGAGGTCAGCAACAGGCAGCACAGCCAGGCGGCAGGCAGTTTCATGGGAGGCATCCGGCAGAAAGAGACGCGGTATTGTAGAGCCGAGCCACGCTCGGCTGCATTGCCGGCACTACCACGCTTCAACGATGGCGTTTTTCCAGCACCGCCCGCGCATCGTCCAGCGACAGACCGCGCGCGCGCAGCAGTACCAGCAGGTGGTACAGCAGGTCCGAAGCCTCACCGAGCAGCGCCTCGTCATCCTGCGCAACCGCAGCCAGAGCGGTCTCCACCCCCTCCTCACCCACCTTCTGTGCGATGCGGCGGATGCCGCCCTCGAACAGGCGGGTCGTATAGCTGCCCTGCGGGCGCTGCGCCTCACGCATCGCGACCAACTGGTCCAGCCCGCCCAGGAAGTCCTTCGGCGCCTGGTCGAAACAGCTCTCCGCACCCGTGTGGCAGGTTGGTCCCGCCGGGCGTGCCATCACCAGCAGCGTGTCGGCATCGCAGTCGACGCTGATCGATTGCACCGCCAGGACGTTGCCGGACTGCTCGCCCTTGGTCCACAACCGCTGCTTGCTGCGGCTGAAGAAGGTCATGTGGCCGATGGCCAGCGTGGCGGCCAGCGATTCGGCGCTGACATAGCCCAGCATCAGCACCTGCAGGGTATCGGCATCCTGCACCACGGCCGGCAGCAGGCCGTCGCCCTTGCCCCAGTCCAGCGCCTGCAGCGCATCCAGCGATGGCCTGACTTCAATAGACATCCCGCACCTCGATCTGCTGTGCGCGCAGGTAGCGCTTCAATTCCGGAATGGCGATGGCACCGCTGTGGAACACGCTGGCTGCCAACGCGCCGTCGACGTCGGCCTGGTCAAAGGCTTCGGCGAAGTGCTCCATCGCACCGGCGCCACCGGAGGCGATCAGCGGCACCTGGCACAGGGCCCGCGCCTGCTGCAGCTGCACGACATCGTAGCCACGGCGCACGCCGTCGCTGTCCATGCAGTTCAGCACGATCTCGCCAGCGCCACGCCGTTGCGCCTCGACAATCCAGTCCAGGGTACGCAGCGGTACCGCCTGGGTCTTGTCCGGGTCGCCACTGAAACGGCGCACCCGCCACTGGCCGTCCGCTTCACGTACCGAGTCGACACCGACCACCACGCACTGCACGCCGAACTCGTCGGCCAGTTCAGTGATCAGTTCCGGGCGGCCCAGCGCGGGGGAGTTGATCGACACCTTGTCGGCACCGGCGAACAACACGCGACGCGCGGCTTCCACGCTGTCGATGCCACCGGCCACGCAGAACGGAATGTCGATCAGGCGCGCGATGCGCTCGATCCACGCCACGTCCACCGAACGCGCCTCGGGGCTGGCGCCGATGTCATAGAACACCAGCTCGTCGGCACCCTGGTCGCGGTAGCGCTGCGCCAGCTCGGCGATGTCGCCCATGTCGACGTGATCGCGGAAGCGCACGCCCTTCACCACGCGGCCATCGCGCACGTCAAGGCAGGGAATGATGCGGCGGCTCAACATGCCAACGCCTCCGCCAGGTCCATGCGCTGCTCCAGCAGTGCCTTGCCGAGAATCGCACCACCGCAGCCAGCGGCACGCGCCTCGGCCACATCGGCCACGTCACGGATGCCGCCGGACGCCTGCACCGCCACCCCCGGCAGCAAGGCCGACAGGTGCTGGTAGAGGCCGATATTGGGCCCGGCCAGCATGCCGTCGCGGGCGATGTCGGTGCACAAGAGGTGGCGCATGCCGGCGCGCGCATAGCGCTGGGCCAGGTCATCCAGGGTCACCCCGGCGTTCTCGGTCCAGCCGTGCACCGGCAGCTGCCACTGCCCATGTGCGTCCTGGCGCGCGTCCAGCGCAATCGTGATGCGCTCGGCGCCAAATTCCTCCAGCCAGCCGACCACTTCATCGGGGCGGCGCACCGCCAGCGAGCCGACCACCACGCGGCCGGCGCCAGCATCAAGCATGCGCGCCACATCGTCGCGGCCACGCACGCCACCACCGGTCTGCACCTGCAGCGGCGTCTGCGCGCGGATCGCCGCCAGCAGCGGTGCCAGCGTATAGCCACCGGCGCGTGCGGCATCCAGGTCGACCAGATGCATCCACTGCGCGCCCTGCGCGGCGAAGGCCTGCGCGCGCGGCAGCGGATCGTCGCCGTAGGAGGTTTCCTGCGCGTAGTCGCCCTGGCGCAGCCGCACCACGCGGCCATCGCGGATATCCAGCGCGGGGTAGACGATGAAACTCATGCAGCAGTGCCCTCAAGGAAGTTGCGCAGCATCAGCGAGCCGGTCTCGCCGGAGCGCTCGGGATGGAACTGAGCGCCGTAGTAGCGCCCCTGCTCCACCACGGCAGTGAACAGCCCACCGTGGTCGCACGCCGCGACGGTGTGGGTATTCAAGGGTGCCGCATAGCTGTGTACGAAGTAGGCGCTGGCGCGTTCCGGCACACCCTGCAACAGCACCGACTCACGTAGCGGCAGCAGGCGGTTCCAGCCCATGTGCGGCACGCGGATGCCACAGGCCGGCACCAGCTTGCGCACCACGCCCGGAATCAGTCCCAGTGTCTCCACACCCGCTTCCTCGGAGCGTTCGAACAGCAGCTGCATGCCAAGGCAGATGCCCATCAGCGGCACCTCCAGCCGCTGCAACGGCTCCACCAGGCCCTGCGCGTGCAGGCGCTGCATGCCGGGACCGGCGGCGCCGACGCCGGGCAGGATCACCCGCTGCGCACCCGCCAGGCCGTCCGCATCGCGCACCAGCCGCACTGTCGCGCCCAGCCGCTCCAGTGCGTAGCGCACCGAGCCCAGGTTGGCACCGCCGGCATCGATCAGCGCGACGTCGCTCACAATGCCCCCTTGGTGCTCGGCAGTGCCGTGCCCTGCCGGGCCAGCGCCGGGCGCAGTGCGCGCGCCAGCGCCTTGAAGCAGGCCTCCACCTTGTGGTGATCGTTGTCGCCGCGTACCTGCAGGTTGAGGTTCAGGCCACTGGCATCGCACAGCGAACGGAAGAAGTGCGGCACCAGCTCGGTCGGCATGTCACCCACCCGCTCGCGCTTGAACTCGCCCTCGAACACGAAGTACGGGCGTCCGCTGAAGTCCAGCGCGGCGCTGGCCAGGGTCTCGTCCATCGGCAGGGTGAAACCGTAGCGGCCGATGCCGCGCTTGTCGCCCAGCGCCTCGCGCAGGGCCTGGCCCAGGGCCAGCCCGGTGTCCTCGATGGTGTGGTGCTCATCGATGTGCAGGTCACCCTCGGCCTGGATATCGAGGGCGAAGCCGCCGTGCTTGCCGATCTGTTCGAGCATGTGGTCGAAGAACGGCAGGCCGGTGGAGATGCGCGCATCACCGGCGCGATCCAGGTCCAGCTCAACGCGGATCTTCGTTTCTTTGGTGTTGCGCTGGACCACGGCGGTGCGTGGCGCGTCGGCCAGCGCGTGGGCGATGCCCGGCCAGTCCCACTCGCCCCCGAACTGCGCGGTGCGCAGCTGGAAGCCACGTATGTTGAGGTTGTCGGCGAACTGCAGGTCGGTGATGCGGTCGCCAACCATGCCCGAACGCGCCCAGTCGATGCTGCGGTCCTGCAGGTAGGCGGTCATCAGGCCGATGCCCGGCTTGCGCGTGGGCGCGTTGTCCTGCGGCCAACTGCAGTCGATCAGCACGTCACGGAAGGTGATGCCCTGGCTCTCGAAGATCTGCAGCATCAGGTCGTTGGGGCCATCGAAGCTGGCGCGTGGGTAGCTGTCGCTGCCCAGGCCATCCTGGTTGGTGACGATCACGAACTGGTAGCCGGCATCACGCAGCTTCAGCAGCGCCGGGATCACCTGCGGCACGAAGCGCAGCTTCTCGTAGGCGTCGATCTGGAAGTCGGACGGCTCCTCGATGAGGGTACCGTCGCGGTCGATGAACAGGATCGGGGTCATGCTGCGGCCCTCCGCGCCGACAGGGCCGCAAGCACGCGGTCGTTCTCTTCGGGACTGCCGATACTGATGCGCAGTGCATCACCCAACTGCGGCGCGGCGCGCTGGTCGCGCACCACCACGCCCGCAGCCAGCAGCGTATCGAACGCGGCCTGGGCATCGGCGAAGCGGACCAGCAGGTAGTTGCCGGATGAGCGGTAGACGCGACGCACGCCGGGCAGGCCCGGCAGCGCCTCGCGCAGGCGTTCGCGCTCGGCAATCACCGTGGCTACGCGCTCGGCGGTGATGGTCAGCGCGGCGGGTTGCAGCGCCTGCACCGCCAGTTCCGTGCATGGCGTCGGCACCGGGTACGGCGCCTGGCAGCGGCGCAGCACGGCAATCAGCTCCGGGGCGGCGATCAGGGTGCCAACGCGGGCGGCGGCAAGAGCGTGCGCCTTCGACAGCGTGCGCAGCACCGCCAGATTCGGGTTCGCGGCCAGCAGCGTGGTCGCCGACGGACGCTGCGCGTACTCGACATAGGCCTCGTCCACCACCACCAGTGCTTGCCCGCGCAGCGCAACCACCACCCGCTCGACTTCGTCCAGGGCGATGTCACTGCCGGCCGGGTTCGACGGGGCGCACAGGAACACCAGCTTGGCACCTTGCGCCTTGGCCGCGTCGATCACCGCATCCAGATCGGCGCGCAGGCCATCCTCGCTGTCCACCAGCGGCACTTCAATCAATGCGGCACCCTGCAGGCGCGCGCAGACGGCGTACATGCCGAACACCGGCGGCGTGACCAGCACGCCATCGCGACCCGGCACGCACAGCGCGCGTACCAGCAGATCAATGGCCTCGTCGCTGCCGCGGCCGACCAGCAGCTGCTGCGGCGTCACGCCGTACAGCGCCGCCAAGCCTTCGCGCAACGCCAACGGTTGCGGCTCCGGATAGCGCCGGCTGCTGCCAGCCGCATCGGCCGGATTGGCCCAGGCCGACTCGTTGGCATTCAACCAGACCTCGCCCTGCACCACCGCACTGCGCGCCGAGCTGTAGCCGGCGAAGGCCTGCAGATCCGGGCGCACCAGTGCCAGCACGTCATCAATGGCGGCGCTCATGCGGCGGCCTCCATGCGCAATGCAACCGCACGCTCGTGGGCATCCAGGCCTTCGGCGCTGGCGATGATGCGCGCGCAGCCGCCGATCGCGGCCAGGCCGGCGGCACTGGCGCTCTGCACGCTGATCAGGTTCTGGAAGCTGGCAACGCTCACGCCGCTGTAAGCACGTGCGGCACCGGCGGTGGGCAGTACGTGGTTGGTGCCGCTGCAGTAGTCACCCAGTGCTTCGGGGGTGTAGTCGCCGAGGAACACCGAGCCGGCCGCCTGCACCTTGTCCAGCCAATCGCGCGGTTCACGCAGCGCCAGGATCAGGTGTTCGGGCGCATAGCGGTTGCTGATCGCGAAGGCCTCGTCCAACGAATCAACCTGGATCAGGCGCGACGCTGACAGCGCCTGCCGCGCAATCTGCTGGCGCGGCAGCAGGGCCACCTGGCGCTCGACCTCCGCCTCGACCGCGGCCAGCATCGCGGCATCGTCGGTCAACAGCAGCACCTGCGAATCCGGGCCGTGCTCGGCCTGCGACAGCAGGTCGGCGGCCACGAACGCCGGATTGGCGCCAGCATCGGCAATCACCAGCACTTCGGAGGGACCGGCCGGCATATCGATGGCGGCGGCGCCATCCTGCGCGACCTGCTGCTTGGCTTCGGTGACGAAGCTGTTGCCGGGCCCGAACAGCTTGTCGCAGGCCGGAACGCTGGCGGTGCCATAGGCCATCGCGGCGATCGCCTGCGCGCCGCCCAACTTGAACACGCGCTGCACGCCGGTCAGGCGCGCGGCTACCAGCACTGCCGGATCGGCGCTGCCGTCGGCGCGCGGCGGCGTGCACAGCACCACCTGCGGGCAACCGGCCAACTGCGCCGGAACGCCCAGCATCAACGCGGTGGACGGCAATGGCGCGCTGCCAGCAGGTACGTACAGGCCCACCCGGCCGATCGGGCGCAGCATGCGTTCGCAGACCACGCCCGGCGCGGTTTCAACTGCATAGCCTTTACCCATGCCGGCGGCGTGGAAGCGCGCGATGCGCTCGGCGGCGTCCACCATCGCCTGGCGCAGTGGGGCGGGCACGGCCGCTTCAGCAGCGGCGAATTCGGCTTCGGAGACTTCAAACGAGGCCAGCTCGACACCATCGAAGCGCGCGGTGATCGCACGCAGCGCATCGTCGCCCTGTGCACGCACCTGCGCGATCAGGGCCGTCACGGCATCGCGGGTCTGCTGCGCCACGGTCTGCACCGGGCGGGTCAATGCCGCGCTGCGCGCGGCCTCATCAAGTTGGGACCAGATCAGACGGTTCATGCCAGCGACCGCTCCACGCTCAGTACCATGAGGCCCTGCGCACCCGCGCGCTCGAGTTCTTCCATGCGCTGCCAGCTCAGCGGGCCGGGGCACATGGTCTGCAGGCGCAGCGCACCGCCATCGGCCGGCAACCGCACCAGCGGCTCGGCATCTGCCAGCAACTGCGCCAGCGCGTCGACGCGATCCTCGCTGGCGCGGAACATCAGCAGCTTGCGGTCCTGGCGCTGCACCACGCCATCGAGGCGGCGCAGCAGCATCGCGCGCAGCGATGCACGTGCATCATCGGGCACCCGTACTGCACCGGCCAGCACCGCCTCGCTGTCGAGCAGGTTGTGCACCGGGGTCAGCTGATTGGCGCGCAGGGTGGCGCCGCTGGACACCAGATCGCAGATCAGGTCGGCGGTGCCCAGGCGCGGGGCGATTTCCACCGAACCGGACAGCTCGACCACCTGTGCGTCCACCCCCTGCTCGGCCAGCCACTGCGTGAGGATGGCCGGGTAGCTGGTGGCGATGCGGGTGCCGGCCAGTTGCGCCGGACCCTGCCACTGCCATTCCTCCGGCACCGCCAGCATCAGCCGGCACTGGCCGAAGCCCAGCCCGCGCAGCGCCTGATAGGCGTCCGGCAGGCCGACCTGGCGGCGTGCCGCGGCCTGTTCGTCCAGCTCGTTGCGGCCGACGATGCCGAGGTCGCAGACGCCGTCGGCGATCAGGCCCGGGATGTCGTCGTCACGCACCAGCAGCAGGTCCACCGGCAGCGATTCGCCGTAGCAGAACAGCTTGTCGCGGCTCTCGCGCCAGCTCAGGCCACAGGCACTGAGCAGGTTGCGGGCGGGCTCGGCCAGCCGGCCACTCTTCTGGATGGCGATACGCAGCCGGTCTCGTGCCGGCGCTGCCTGGGTTGCACTCATGGGGGAGGTCTCGAAGTTCGGAACGGGGCGCGGATCAGCGCGAAGCAAGGCGGTCGATGGCGGCGGCATAGCCTCGATGGCCATGCTCGAGCGTTCGCGCCACCCGTCCGGTGGTGGTCACGCTGACCCCGGTGCGCTCGTGGATCTCGCGATACGGCACGCCCTGCTGCAGCAGCGGCACCACCTTCCAGCGGTCGGCCATGGCTTCCAGTTCGGCCGGAGTGCACAGGTCGCGCAGGAAGGCTTCCACCTGCTCCGGCTCGCGCAGGGCGGCAAAGGCCCGGGCCAAGGCTTCAAGGTCGGCCTTAGGGTCTTTGGCGGCAATTTCGGGGCGGGCTTTCACGGGGTCGTTTCCATGCATCAATGTAATAGCGCGTTAGTACATTAGCGCACTCTTGCGCAGTGCGTCAAATCTGGGGGGATTTGTGGGCAGGGCTGCGCCCTGCACCCGCTAGATGCCGAAGCGACGTCAAATGCTGGATGGCTGAGGGTTGGCGGGGTGGGTCCGGTGGCAGGGGACGCCGTAAACCCGTCCATGGGGGCTTGGCCGCGGCATCCATGCCGCGGACACCCCTGCCTCCGGACCCACCCCGCCGTCGACAGTTTCCTGCGAGCTGTTGGAACAGCAAGGGGTCGGATCCGTTTTCTGAAGGAAAACGGCTCTGACCCCGGAACGCGGCCCGGAAACGAAAACGCCCACCGGGTGGTGGGCGTTTCGTGGCGTGTCGGCGTGCGGCCAACCGGCAGTTACATCACCTTCGACTGCTCCAGCTCGACCTGCAGGGTGCTGGCCAGCTCGTCGCGGGAGACTTCGAACTGCTGCTCGCGCACCAGGTCCTTCACCGCCACCACGCCGCGCGCCAGCTCGTCCTCACCGGCCAGCACCACGAAGCGGATGCCCGCCTTGGCCGCGTACTGGAACTGCTTGCCGATCTTCTTCGGCTCCATCTGCACTTCGGTATTGATGCCACCGGCGCGCAGGCGGCGCGCGATGTCCAGCGACTGCGGCATGCCCTGCTCGTCCATCAGCGCCACCAGCGCCTGCACGCTGCTGGCCTCGATGCCATCGATCAGGCCGGCCTCGCGCAGCTGCCAGAACAGGCGCGACAGGCCGATGGAAATGCCCACGCCCGGCAACTTGGACTTGCTGTAGTGGCTGGCCAGGTCTTCGTAGCGGCCGCCCGAGCAGATCGAGCCGATCTGCGGGTGGTCGGTCAACGTTGTCTCGTAGACGGTGCCGGTGTAGTAGTCCAGGCCGCGCGCAATGGAGAAGTTCAGGCAGTACGCGGTTTCCGGCACGCCCAGCGCCTGCACCAGCTGCAGCACTTCGCGCAGTTCGGCCACGCCGGTACGCAGTATCTCCGAAGAACCGGCGTCGGCTTCAAGCGTTGCCAGCTGCGCCAGCGCATCGGCATGGCCCTGCGAACGCACGGCCACAAAGGCCAGGATCTTCTCGACCTGCTCGCCCGGGATGTTGAAGCCCTCGCCCACCAGCGTCTCGCGCACGTAATCGGCGCCGCGCTTGTCCAGCTTATCCACTTCACGCAGCACCGCCAGCTGGCGCTCGCCTTCGGCCACGCCCAGGCTTTCGAAGAAGCCGCGCATGAGCTTGCGGTTGTTCAGCTGGATGCTGAAGTCGCCGATGCGCAGCTCCGAGAACACGGCGTGGATGACCGCCAGAACTTCGGCATCATAGCGAACGCTCAGGCTGTCCTTGCCGATCACGTCGATGTCGCACTGGTAGAACTCGCGGAAACGGCCGCGCTGGGCACGCTCGCCGCGGTACACGCGCTGCATCTGGTAGCGACGGAACGGGAAGGTGAGTTCGTGTTCGTGCTCGGCCACGTAGCGTGCCAGCGGCACGGTCAGGTCGAAGCGCAGCGCCATTTCCGGCAGCGAACGGTCGCCCGATTCGGCCGCATTGGCCAGCGCACCGGTGGATTGCACGAAGTACACCTGGCGCTCGGTCTCGCCGCCGGACTTGGTCAGCAGCACGTCGGACAGCTCGAACACCGGCGTCTCCACCGGCAGGAACCCGAAGCGCTCGTAGTTGCGGCGGATCACGTCCAGCATGCGCTGGAACGCAATCTGCTCGCGCGGCAGCAGTTCAAGGGTGCCGGGCGGGGTACGGGGCTTGATCACGGGCGGAACTCCTGCTGGAACGGGACGTGGGAGGGGGCGACATTCTAGCGCCCCCGCCTCGGGCAGGGTCGAACGGCCGCTTGAAGTATCATAAGGCCCTCCCCCGCCCGCGATACGCCCCCGCAACATGTCACGGCCTTCCGGCGCTCCGCCCGCCACCAACGATCCCGCCTCGCCGTCCTGCACCACGCTGGACTGCCTGCACTGCTCGGTTCGCCACCTTGCGGTGTGCTCGGCGCTGTCGCCCGATGAAGTGCAGGCGCTGGAACAGGTCACCGTTTCGCAGCAGGTCAACATGGGCAGCACGCTGGCCCGCACGGGTGAAGAACGCGACCATGTCTATACATTGACTGCCGGCGCACTGCGCCTGGTACGCACCCTGGCCGACGGCCGCCGCCAGATCAACGGCTTCGTGCTGCCCGGCGACTACCTGGGCCTGAGCGGCAGCGACCATCACCGCTACGACATCGAAGCCATCGCCGACAGCCGTGTCTGCCGCGTCGCGCTGCCACAGATGAAGGCGCTCCGCAGCCGCTTCCCGCACCTGGAGCGCAAGCTGCTGCAGCGTGCCTGCCAGGAACTGGATGCCGCGCAGGACGCTGCACTGGCGCTGGCACGCCTGCAGCCGGCCGAGAAGCTGGCCGATTTCCTGCTGCGCCTGGCCGCGCGCGAGGCCAAGCTGGGCGGCGACGGCCTGCGCGTGTCGCTGCCGATGGGCCGAGGCGACATCGCCGACCATCTGGGCCTGACCATGGAAACGGTCAGCCGCACCTTCACCAAGCTGCGCCAGCAAGGGCTGATTGCCCTGCCCCACCTGAACGTAGTGGAGATCCTCGACGAGGACGGGCTGCGCGCACTGGCCGGTGAAGGGTTGATCTGACCGCATCACGGTTCATGGGGTTGCCGGCCAGCGGCCGGCACTACCAGCGTAATGCAGCACGGGTAGTGCCGGCCGCTGGCCGGCAACCAGGCATTCTCGGTCAGCGCAGCAACACCTCACGCAACGCCGCGTAATCGGCGGCCAACGGTTCGGCGTGCGCCGCCCGTTGCAACAACGCATCCAATGCCGGCGGCACGGCCACAGGTTCGCCGATCAACGGCTCGACCACGGCCTCGAACTTGGCCGGATGCGCGGTGGCCACCACTGCCCAGTCGCCCTTGGCACCACGGGCGCGCAGGTCCTGCAGCACCTTCACCGCCGTAGCCGTATGCGGGCAGAACAGCTCGCCCCTGCTGGCATGCGCGGCGGCAATGGTGGCCCGGATGGTCACGTCATCCACCGCAAACGCCCGGAAGGCAGCACGCAGTTCGGCATCGTCGCCCTGGTAGAGCCAGCGCAGGCGCTCGAAGTTGCTGGGCGCCCCCACATCCATGGCATTGGCCACGGTCGCCACGCTGGCCTGCGGGTGGTACTCGCCACCGTTGAAGTACGCCGGCAATACGGCGTTGGCATTGGTGGCCAGCACGATCTGTCCGATCGGCACGCCCAGCGCGCGCGCCAGCACTGCGGCCATCGCGTTGCCAAGGTTGCCGGTCGGCACCACCAGGTTGAGCCGGCGACGATGCAACGCGTAGTGGCTCAGTGCCGTATGTGCGTAGTAACTCATCTGCGGCAGCAGGCGACCGAGGCTGATGCTGTTGGCCGAGCTCAGCGGCACCTGTGCCTGCAGTTCGCGGTCGGCCAGCGCCTGCTTGACCATGGCCTGGCAGTCATCGAAGGCACCGGCCACGCGCAGCGCCAGGATGTTGTCACCAAAGCAGCCGAGCTGGTGCGCCTGGCGCGGTGACACGCGACCATCCGGATACAGCACCACCACGCGTACGCCTGGCTGGCGATGGAAGGCCGCAGCAACGGCCGCGCCGGTATCGCCGGAGGTGGCGACGACGATGGTCAGGTCACGGTCCTTGCCGGCCTGCAGCTGCGACAGCGTACCGGCCAGGAAACGCGCACCAATGTCCTTGAACGCCGCCGTCGGCCCATGGAACAGTTCCAGCACGTGGTTACCGTCGCCGAGCGCACGCAGCGGCACCGGGAAGTCGAACGCCTCGCGGCAGATCGACGGTAATCCGGCCTCCAGCGCATCCCCGGCGAAGAACGGTGCCAGCAGGTCTGCAGCGGTATCGGCCAGGGTCGCACCGGCTTCCAGCTCACGTGGCGCCGGCAGTGCCTGGGGCACGTACAGGCCACCATCGGGTGCCAAGCCTGCAGCAATGGCCGCGCTGAGGCCAACGGCCGGGGACCGGCCGCGGGTCGAAACGAATTGCATGGGTTCAGTATCCAAAGAGGGAGAAGGATTCAGCACAGCCGGGCTCCCGGCGCATCCAGCGGCGACACCCAGGCATCGCTGTCGAAGCCGGTAGCAGCGAATGCTGCCTGCACCGGCGCCGCGGCAGCGTGGGCCTGGTCGGCATCTTCGAACCAGGCGAATACGCTGGGGCCGGCACCGGAGATGCCCGCGCCCATTGCACGGGCTGACAACGCCGCATCGCGAGCCACCTCGAAGCCGCCGATCAGACCCGCCCGTCGCGGCTCCACCAGCACATCGCGCAGGCCAGCGCGCACCAACGCCGCGTCGCTGCGATGGCAGCCGCTGAGCACCAGCGCAAGATTCGCACTCTGCGCCACGAATTCACCCAGCGCATAGCTGCCTTGCAGCGCCTGGCGTGCCAGACGGGTTTCCAGCACCGCGTGCGGGTGCACCAGCAGGCTGTGCCAACTGGCTGGCACAGGGATCGGCAGCAGGCGGTCGGCCGTGCACAACGCCAGCCCGCCGAGCAGCAGCGGCCCCACGTTGTCACCATGGCGGCCCCCACTGGCCACGGCCTCGCCATCCAGCGCAAACGGGTACAGCGCCTCGCGCGCGAGTGGCGCATCCAGCAATGCGTTGGCAGCAACCAGCGCAGCGACGCACGACGCTGCCGAGCCGCCCATGCCGGAGCCGAATGGAATGCCCTTGTCGATCTCCACCGCGAAGCCGAAGTCCAGGCCCAGCCCTGCGCGCAGCGACATCAACGCCGCACCTGCGGTGTTTCCGGCCGCATCCAGCGGAAGTTCGACCGCACTGCCACGGATCGCCTCGATGCGCACCACCGGCTCATCGATACGCCGCACGCTCACCGTATCGCCAACGCCTGCGATGGCATGCCCCAGAATATCGAAGCCCACCGCCACATTGGCCACCGTGGCGGGCGCAAATGCACGTGCGATCACAGGCGTGCCCCCTCGCCAGCGGCTACCCGCAGCAGGTCGGCGAATACGCCCGCCGCCGTCACTTCCGGTCCAGCGCCCGGCCCCTGCACCACCAGCGGGTTGTCGCAGTAGCGGCGGGTACGGAACTGCACCACGTTGTCGGTCAGCCGCAGGTTGGCGAAGGCATGGTCGGCCGGCAGTTCCTGCAGGCCCACCGAGGCGCCGTCGGTGCCCAGCCGTGCCACGTAGCGCAGCACCGCGCCACGCGCCCGCGCATCCTGCAGTCGCTGCAGCAGGCTGGCGTCGGACTCGCCCAGCCGCGCCATGAAGTCATCCACGCTGCCGTCGCGTAGCAGTGCCGGCACCAGGCTTTCCACCTGTACCTGTTCCAGGCTGAGCGCGTGACCGGCCTCGCGTGCAAGGATCACCAGCTTGCGTGCCACGTCCACACCGGACAGATCATCGCGCGGGTCCGGCTCGGTATAGCCCATCGACCGCGCCTGCGCGACCAGCTGCGAGAACGGCTGGCTGCCATCGAAGCGGTTGAACAGCCAGGCCAGCGTGCCGGAGAAGATGCCCTCGATGGTCAGCACCTCGTCACCGGTATCGACCAGATCGCGCAGCGTGGTGATCACCGGCAGGCCCGCGCCCACCGTGGCCTCGTAGCGGAAGCGCGCACCACTGGCCGCTGCGGCGGCGCGGATGCGCTGGTAGCGCGGCAGCGGCCCGGCACCCGCCTGTTTGTTCGGGGTGACCACATGGATGCCCGCCGCCAGCCAGCCCTCGTAGCGCTCGGCCACCTCGGCACTGCCACTGCAGTCGATCACCACCGCATGCGGCAGGTGCGCAGCCAGCAGGTGCTCGGTGAAACGATCAAGATCGCTGGAATCACCCGCATCCCGCAGGGCCTCGCGCCAGTCCGCGTGCAGGCCGTCCACTTCCAGGCGCATGCGCGAACGCGAGGCCAGCGCACGCAGGCGAAGATCCACATTGGCCTTGGCCAGCAGCTGCGGGCGCGCGGCCAGCAACTGGTCCAGCAGTGCGGCGCCAACGTTGCCGGGCCCGATCACACCGACCGCGAAGGTCTGCGGCGACAGCCAGAAGCCTGCATGCGCCGCGCGCAGCGCACGGGTGGCATCGGCGCTATCCACGGCGACCGAGATGTTGCGCTCGGACGAGCCCTGCGCAATCGCCAGGATGTTCACCTGCGCACGCCCCAGTGCCTCGAACAGGCGCGCCGCCACACCTGGCTGCCCGGCCATGCCGTCACCGACCGCGGCCAGTACGCTGACGCCCTCACTGACCTGTACGCGCTGCACCTGTCCCGCTGACAACTCGTGCGCAAATGCGTGCAGCAGTGCATCACGGCCACGGCCGGCTTCGGCAGCACGCACCACGCAGCAGATTGAATGTTCCGAGGAACCCTGCGAGATCATCACCACCGACACCTGCGCCTGGCGCAGCGCGGCAAACACGCGCTCGGCGGTACCCGGCACGCCGATCAGGCCGGTGCCTTCCAGGTTCAGCAGGGCCAGCCCGGGACTCAGGGTCAGGCCCTTCACCGGCCCGCGCGGCGAGCGCTCGGCGCTGATCCGCGTACCCGGATGCGCCGGCTGGAACGTATTGCGGATGAAGATCGGCAGGCCAAGGCGGATCGCCGGCGACATGGTCTGCGGGTGCACCACCTTGGCGCCGAAGTACGCCAGTTCGCAGGCCTCGTCGTAGCTCAGCGCTTCCAGCTGCACCGCCTCGGGCACCAGCCGTGGGTCCGCCGACAGCACGCCGTCGACATCGGTCCAGATGTGCAGCTCGTCAGCGTTGAACAGCGCGGCAAAGATCGCACCGGAATAGTCGCTGCCGTTGCGGCCGAGGGTGGTGATGCGGTCATCGCGATCGCGTGCGACGAATCCGGTGGCAACCAGGCGCGACTGCGGATGCTGCAGGCGCCACTTGGCCAGGCGGTCGGCACTGGCTTCCCAGTCGACATCCACGCCGAGTTCGCCATGCCCGACCACCAGCACATCGCGCGCGTCGAGTACCGCGCAGTCTTCGCCCAGCGCGCGCAGATGTGTGCCGAGCAGCTGTGCGGAAAACACTTCGCCCAAGCCCTGCACACGGTCCAGCACCTCGCGCGGCAGCTCGCCGATCACCGCCAGCGCGGCCAGCACTTCGGCCAACTGATCGAAGCGGGCGTCGATCCATTCGACCGTCTCGCCCACCTGCTCGCCCAGCAGCGCCACGGCAGCGCCGCGATGGCGTGCGCGCAGGGCATGCCAGGCCTCACGCCAGCCTTGATCGCCCTTGGCCGCCAGCTGGGCCAGTTCGATCAGCGCGTCGGTGACGCCCTTCATCGCCGAGACGACGGTGACCTGCAACGATTCGGGACGGGCCAGCAGCAGGCCGCCCACATGGCGATAGCGTTCGGCATCGGCCACCGAGGTGCCGCCGAACTTGTGCACGACGGTGGACGGTGCAGCCAGGTCGGCCGGGGCAACGGAATGAGCGGGAGCGTGGGAAGACATGCAGACCTCGGTAGGAGGCCCCGTCGCATGCAGGTGTCGAGTTTCCCCGCCACCTGTAGGGTGCGGGGCCGTGGTTTTCGGGAGTTACACGAAGACGACGGGCCGCACCAGGGCAGTGGTGACGGTGGTGGTGGTAATGGTGGTGATGGTCGCGACCGGCGCAGTCGAACGGCCCGCAATGGCGGGGGCGATCAGGCTGGCGTGGGCGGCATCAAGGACCATGGCGCACAGAAAACACTGTGCGCCCTGCCGCTGTCAAGTGCTGCGATGCAAAAAACCGATGCAGCGATCATCGGCCAACGTGCCGACATTTGGTTGCAACTGAGACAAAGCCGGTATCAGCACGCTTGACGACTGCATTCAGCCGGCATGTTCGGCGATCGCCCGTGGTGTGCGATGCGCATGCGCGCACAGCATCACGCCAGCCACCAGGAACACGATTGCCAGCGCTTCCAGCAGCGAGGGCCAGCGCTGCTGCCATGCAAAGGCGTACAGCAGCGCGAACAGGGTCTCGAACACGATCATCTGGCCAGTCAGGGTCAGTGGCAGCAGGCGGCTGGCACGGTTCCAGAATGCGTTGCCGAGGATCGAGGCCACCACTGCCACGCCGGCGCTGATCGCCCAGAACCCGCTCCATTGCGCCGCCGTATGGCTGCCGGTGTGCCCGATGAAGGCCATCGGCACCAGCAGCAGGGCCAGGCCGCCGGTGGTGACGCCGGTCAGCAGCGACCAGTCATGGCTGGACAGGTCCGGCCTGCGCGCCAGCCAGCGGCTGTTGCCGATCGAATACAGCGCCCACGAGAACAGCGCACCGAACGCGCACAGCAGCCCGATCAGGCGCTGCCGCCACGGGGTGGCCAGGTGCTCGGACATCAGCGCTTCCCAACCCACCAGAGCGACCCCCAGCACGCACAGCCCCAGTGCTGGTAGCAGCTGTTTCAGTGGTACAGCGCCCTGCTCGCGCACGCCAACGAGGGTGACCACCACCGGAATCAGGCCAACGATCAGCGATGCCGCAGCGCCACCGGCCCACTGCACGGCGGTCGCCAGCAGCAGGAAATACACCAGGTTGCCTGCCAGGCTCAGCCACAGCAGGCCGATCCATTCGGCACGGCCCAGCCGCGGTGCCAGCCGCTTCCATCGCGGCAGCAGCAGGGCGACTGCCATCAGGCCATAGACCAGGTAGCGGCCGGCGGACAGTTGCAACGCATTGAACGACTGAAGCACGGCAGGCGCGAGAAAGACCACGCCCCACAGTGCGCCAGCGGCCACGCCATTGGCGATGCCCACGGCCATCGGGTTGTTGCGCATTCGGGTTGTCCGGGCGGATGGAACGGGCCGCGCAGTGTAAGCGCTGGCCGCTGGGCGCTCTTGACCCAGGCTGCTGCCTTGTCACCTCTGTAGAGCCGAGCCAATGCTCGGCTGCGATTCACCGTTGTGCAGATAAGGGCAGCCCAGCATGGGCTCGGCTCTACAGATCAGCCGGCACCCCTGCGCCACGCAGCGGGGGTCTGGCCACATTCGCGGCGCAGCGCACGGGTCAGTGCACTCTGTTCGGAATAGCCTGCGGCCAGTGCGATATCGCTGATCGGCGCGGCGGTGGTGCGCAGCTGATGCTTGGCCCAACGCAAGCGGCACGCGCTGAGCCAGGCCTGCGGGCTCAGCCCGAACTCGCGCTGGAACAATGTGTGCAACCGGCTCTCGCTGACACCGACAACTCCGGCCATCCGGGAAACCGGCCAGGCCCGGCCGGGATCGGCCTGCACCGCCGCGCACAGGCCCTGCATGCGCGCGCCACTGCCCGCCGGTGCAAATACCTGCAGCAACTGCGGCAGCAACGCCGGCATCGGCTGCCCTGCCTGCACGGCGGCCAGGCGCTGCCGCAACGCCAGCGGCAGATGCAGCCAGCGCTGGCGGCACAGATGCTCCTGCGTGCCGTCATCCAGCACGCCTGGAGGACAATCAACGATCACGAAACCATTGGGGCCGTCCGCCATCTGGTCATGTGCTTCGCCGGCGGCGACAAATGCCCCCTGCAGCAGGTCCAGCCGGCCGCCGCGCCCTTCCATCTCGAACTGCAGTTCCCCCTGCAGCGGCAGCACCCACTGCGCGTAGTCATGGCGGTCCAGGCCGGTGGCCTGCCCGTAGTGCCGCAGATGGAAGATGGCGCCCATCCGGGCAGTGTGCGCGTGTAACAACGGCCGTGCAAACCGCTGCTATAGTCGATCCGTCATCCAACGCAGGGAGTGCAGGTCATGACCCATCAGCAGCTGTCCCTGGTGCTTGCCACCAGCCTCGGCCTGGCGCTCACCGCCTCGGCCTCCGCGCAGGAACGTACGCCACCGGCCCCGCACTGCATGGACGCGGTCGGCGTCCAGGAAGTGGAGCAGGCTTCATCGCGTTCAATCGCTCTGCGAGCCGCCTCGGGCCAGGCCTATCGGATCGACTTCAGCGAAGAGTGCCCCGGCGTCCGCGGTGCCACCACGCTGAAACTTGAAGCACCCGCCGGCTGGGCCTGCGGTCGCCCCAGCGAGCGCGTGGTGGTCGATGGCCGCAGCTGCGCGATCAGCGCGGTGACCCCCGTGCAGGATCGCGACTACGCCAGCGTGGCCCGCGACAGCGACCGCCTGCGCATGGCCACCCTGCCCGCCCTGACCATCCGCGAGCGCAGGGACATCCGCCGCAGTTTCGGTGGTTCGCCGTCGTACTGCTTTGCCACGCGCAACGTGCGCGCGTGGTCGTCCGACCCGCAGGGCATGCTGGTGGAGACCAATCCGCATCGCAATGGGGGGCACCGCTACTATCGCGTGGAGCTTGGCAGCCACTGCCGCCAGCTCGACCGTGCGCCACAGCTGAGCTTCCACTCCGGCATGCAGAACGGCCTGATCTGTGGCAATCCGGGCGATCGCATCCTCACCGCCGGATTCGAGAATGGTGACCTGCGCAACGACGCGCTGGCGCCGCTGCCGCAGTACACCCGCGGCGGCTGCACGATCCAGGCGGTCTATCCGGCTTCCAGCCAGGCGTCGAACTAACCGTCGACGCCGAGGAACGCGAACGGTGCGCTGGGCACGAAGTGGCCCAGCGCGTCGCCGGAAAAGGTATTGCGCTGGTCCGGACCGAGATCGAGCTTGAGCACCTTGCCGCCGAAATCCACCTTGTTGAGGTCGACCCAGAACGTGTTCGGGGTCAATGCCGATTCGAAGAAGTACAAGCGCCGCTTGTGATCGGCCACGGTACGCCAGCGCGTGGAGGAGATGTTCGGCTCGCCCGGCGTGGTAATGCCGTAGGGCACCGACGTATTGCGGATCACGCTGAACACGCTGGCCAGCGCCACCACCGGGTCTTCGGACTTGGGAATGGCGTTGATGTAGAACGAGGCGCGCGCGAAACGGTCGGCTGAGCGGTTGGTACCCGGCAGCATCACCGTGCCGCCGATCTGCTGCCAGTAGGTGTTGAGTGCCAGCTGCTGCTCGAAGATCGGTGAATTGGTCATCACCTGGTAGCGCCGGTCATGGTGGATCACCTGGCGACCGCCGATGTATTCGACGATGGCACTGTCGCCACTGGCATCTGACAGCGACAGGTGCAGCGTGGCCTGGCGGTCTTCGCCCGGCACCTTGTCGGTGACGATCGAGTACGGCTCGCGCTGCAGCGCCGCGACCGCTTCGTCTACGGTGGCGAAGTTGTCCAGCACATACTGCGCCCATAGTGAGATGGCCAGGCCCGGCTTGTTGCCGCGCTGCTTCGGATACTCCGATTCGACCAGCCACAGCAGGTTGGCCACCAGGCCCTTCTCGTTCATGCCATCGGTGGTCGATACGTCATAACCGGTGGCCACCACCGAGCCGTAGCGCGCCGTCCAGGCCAGCGACTTCGGCCCGGCCTGGCCAGTGCGCGCGATGCCGCGCGGCAGCACGTAGAGGTTGGTCGCCACATCGACCTTCCAGTCCATCGAGCGCGCGGTGATCACATCACCGTTGTCGCCCAGGTAGACCGCGCGCGTGCAGGCCAGCGCGGGTGCCACTGCGGCGGCCAGCGCGACCGCCAGCAGTGCCCTTTCCTTCCACTTCATCCGTGCCATGTCGTTGCGCTCCTTTCCCCGTGATCCGTGGATATGACCCGATTCAGGGTGACACAGCGGTGAAGCCCCGGCGAACCAGGCGATCGTGCAGCCAGAAACCTGCAAGCATGGCCGGCACGAACCAAAGCGCTTCGCGCGATCCCACCGCCAGCCCGGCGATGGCAGGGCCCGGGCAATAGCCTGCCCAACCCCAACCCATTCCGAACAATGCCGCGCCCAGCACCAGGCGTACATCGACACCGCGCGCAGCGGGCAGTTGGAAGCGCGTTGCGCATGACGGCCGCGGGCGCCGCAGCACCCAGCGCTGGCCGACCGCGCTGACCAGCAGTGCCGAGGCCAGCACCCAGGCCAAGGTGGGATCGAAATCGCCGGCGATGTCGAGGAAACCGAGGATGCGGCGCGGATCGGTCATGCCGGCCAGCGCCAGGCCCGCGCCGAACAGCGCCCCTGCCGCGCCGGCGGCCACCATCATGCGGCTCATGCGAAGCCCCCGCCATGACGGATCAGGAATGTAGTCAGCATTGCGCAGGCCATGAATACCAGCACCGCCAGCAGCGACCGCATTGAGCCGCGGGCCATGCCGCACACTCCATGACCACTGGTGCAGCCGTTGCCCAACCGCGTACCGAATCCGACCAGCAGGCCGGCGCCAACCAGCTGCCACGCCGGCAAGGCGTCACGCAACAGGTCGCGGGGCGCTTGATCTGGCACGGCCTGCCAGCACAGCACACCCCCTGCAGCGGCAAGCAGGCCGAGCAGGAATGCCCAGCGCCAGCCTCGATCGCCGGGCGTTGCGCGCACGCTGCCAGCGGCGATGCCGCTGATGCCGGCTACCCGGCCCGTGGTTGCCAGCAAGACCACCGCCGCCGCACCGATCAACGCGCCCCCCGCGACGGCGGCCCACGGCACGGTCATGACCTGCCTCCAGTTGTCGCGTTCATTCGCTTGCCTTTTGAATTAGCTTTTTCTAAATTAGCGTCTTCTAAAGCAAAAGGTCAACCATGGCCCGAATCGAGCTCGACAGTGCCGCGATGGCCGAGCATGCCGCCCAGGCCGCGGCGCTGCTCAAAAGCCTGGCCCATCCTGCACGGCTGCGCGTGCTGTGCCGGCTGGTCGAAGGCGAGGCGCCAGTACCGGAACTGCAGGCACTGACCGGGCTCAGCGCATCAGCGCTGTCCCAGCATCTGGCGGTGCTGCGCGGACTTGGCATCGTCTCGACCCGGCGCGAAGCGCAGTCGATCCACTACCGGGTAGTGGAAGGGCCGGCGCTGGGCGTATTGCAGGCGTTGCACGCGGCGTACTGCGGAAGTGCAGCGCGCTGAACCTTCCACGCAGGTTCAACCTGCGTGCAGCACCGGTTGCACGACCTGATCGAGCAGATCCACCGGGGTCGGCGCCGACAGGTCACCATGCAACGCGCGGGTGAAACCTGACCAGTCGCTGGAAGACAGTTGCCGCAGCAGCGCCTCCTCCACCGGCAACGCGCGCATCGACCAGTACGGAAACTGGCGCTGGCCAAGGCGGCCACGCGCCAGTTCGATGATGTCGATATGGCTACCGGCCTGCAGGATCCGTTCGTACACCGAATCGATACCATCCGGCGGCCCTTCGATGTACTGCAGGAATCGCCCGCCGTCATGCAGCAGCACACCGGTCACGCCCGCCATCTTGTTGAAACGGGCTGCATCGTCGACCAGCGCCCGCAGCCGTTCAGCGGAAAGATCCGGCAGCGCCTGGCTGACGTAGGCGATGGCACGCAGTGGCATGGCGCTTCCTTGACAAGATGTACACCCACGGTAGCAGCTGCGGACGAGTCCGTCTCAGTGCCCGCAGGTGTTCCCTGAAGAATTCAGGTAGCGGCCGCCGGCAGCCCCTCTGTGCGCCTCGGCAACCGGGCTTCGAACACCACCTGACCGGCTTCATTGCGCGCTGCGATGTGCCCGCCGTGTGCGCGCACGAACTGATCGACGATATACAGGCCCAACCCCAGGCCATTGCTGGGATGGAAGCTGGCCTTGAACGGCTCGAACAGGCGCGGCAGCAGCGCGTCGTCGATCCGTCCCGCGTTGCTCACCCGCAGCAGCACGCTGCGCGGATCACGGCCGTCCACCTCCACCCTCGCCTCACTGCCATGGGTGAGCGCATTGCCGATCAGGTTGGCGGCAACCTGTCCCAGCCGATCCAGATCACCCTGCAGGCGGGTATCGCCCAGCATATCCAGATGCACCCGTGCGTGGCCGTGGGCGCTGCCCGCTTCGGCCACCACCGCACGCGTGACCTCGGCAAGATCACAGGCGCTGGCCTGCAGGCGCAGCCCGCCGCTGCGGATCCGCGAAAAGTCCAGCAGCTGCTCGACCATGCGCGCCATGCGCAGCGTGCTGGCTTCCAGGTGCTTCAGGGTCTGCTGCGCGCCGTCATTGCCCGCAGGAAGCTCCAGCGCCAGCTTGTCGGCACACAGCAGGATCGCCGACAGCGGCGTGCGCAGATCATGGGTGAGCACCGCCGCCATCGTCTCGTTGAGCTTGAGCGAGCGCTCCAGCGCCTCGTTGCGCGCCTTCAGCAGCTGCCGCTGCTGGTACAGCTCGATGAAGACATTGACCTTGCTCAGGATCACCTGCGGCGCCACCGGCTTGTGCAGGAAGTCGACCGCGCCGGTTTCGTAGCCCTTGAACGCGCGCAGCGGGTCGTCCGGCGAGGCGGTCAGGAAGATGATCGGCACATCCCGGCTGCGGTGTGATCCGCGCATCAGCTCGGCCAGGGTGAAGCCATCGATCTCCGGCATGTGCACGTCCAGCAGGGCCAGCGCCACCTCATGCTCGAGCAGCAGTTCCAGCGCCTGCGCGCCCGAGCCCGCCAGCAGCAGGTTCACGCCTTCGCGCTGCAGCAGCGCCTGCATGGCCACCAGGTTCTGCGGCACGTCATCGACGATCAGCAGGTTGACCGGGGTCTGCGACTGCGCAGGGTCCGGTGGCAGCAGGTTCATGCAAACAGCTCCTTCAGGCGACGGCACATCAGTTCGAGGGGCAGCACGGCATCGGCGCCGGCGTGCTGCAGGGCGGAGGCCGGCATCATCGATGCCTCGGCCTCCTCGGGACATTGCAGCCAGGCGCGGCCACCGGCGGCGCGCACTGCGGCCACCCCTTCACTACCATCGCTGCTGGCACCGGTCAGCAGCAGGGCCAGCACCTGCGCGCCGAACACGGCCGCAGCCGACTCGAACAATGGATCGATGGCCGGGCGCGAAAACAGCACCGGCGCGTCCACCGACAACGCCAGCGAACCGGCGTCTTCCACCAGCAGGTGATAGTCCGGTGGCGCAAAGGTCACCGTGCCTGGCTGCAGCGGCTGCTTGTCTTCGGCCTCGCGCACCGGCAGCGCGCAGTACGGCGCCAGCACTTCGGCGATGCGGCTGCTGCGGTCGCGCGGAAGGTGCAGCACGGCCAGCACCGGCGCCGGTAGAGCCGCGGGCAGCGCGCCGAGCACCGCCTGCAGCGCCGCAACCCCACCCGCAGAGGCCCCGATCACCAGCACGGCCGGTCGTGTCGGCAGTGCCATCAGGCAACCTTCCGGTACAGGCGATGCTCCCGCGAGCAGGTCTCGAACGCGCCGTGGTGGCGCCCGAACTGCAGCGACTCCTTGCTGCCCAGGCCAAGGAAGCCGCGATGCACCAGCGCTTCACGGAACAGGCCCACCGCGCGGTCCTGCAGATCGCGGTTGAAATAGATCAGCACATTGCGGCACGACACCAGATGCACCTCGGAGAACACGGTGTCGGTGGCCAGGCTGTGGTCGGCGAACACCACGTTGCGGCGCAGCTGGCGATCGAACACCGCGCCATCGTAGGCCGTGGCGTAGTAGTCGGACAGCGAGGCGGTGCCACCGGCCGCCAGGTAGTTCCGGCTGAACTGGGCCATCCGGTCGATGCCATAGGCGCCGGCCTCGGCGGTGGCCAGGGCTGCCGGATTGATGTCGGTGGCGTAGACGATGCTGCGCTCCAGCAGGCCTTCCTCGTGCAACAGGATCGCCAGCGACCACACTTCCTCGCCGGTACTGCAACCGGCCACCCACAGCTTCACCGACGGGTAGGTGCGCAGCACCGGCACCACCTGCTCGCGCAGCTCGCGGAAATAGGCCGGGTCACGGAACATCTCCGAGACCTGCACGGTGAAGAACTGCATCGCTTGCGCGAACAGGTCCGGCTCGTGCAGCAGGCGGTGCTGCAGGTCGGCCAGCCGCTCGCACTCATAGCGCTGCATGGCCTGGCGGATCCGCCGGCGCAGCGACGACACCGCATAACTGCGGAAATCGTAGTGGTAGCGCTGGTAAAGCGCTTCCAGCAGCACCTTCAGCTCCAGGTCGAACAGGGCCTGCTCGTTCATTGCCGCGAGCACCAGACCCGGCACAGCGAGACCAGCTTGTCGACGTCGATGGGTTTGGCGATGTAGTCGTTGGCGCCGGCCTGCAGGCAGCGCTCACGGTCGTCCGGCATGGCCTTGGCGGTCAGCGCGATGATCGGCAGGTCCTGCAGGTGGCGCTGCGCGCGGATTTCGCGCATCGCAGCAAGGCCATCCTTCTCCGGCATCATGATGTCCATCAGCACCAGGTCGACCTCGCGCTCGGCCAGCCGATCCACCGCTTCCTGGCCATTGCGCGCGATCTCCAGCGTGACGCCGAGGGGTTCGAGCACGCTGGACAGTGCGAAGATGTTGCGCACGTCGTCCTCGGCCAGCAGCACCGTCCGACCGTCGAGCACGGTGTCGCGACGGCGGGCCTCGCGCAGCAGGCGCTGCTGGTCGCTGGGCAGGCTGGCCTCCACGCTGTGCAGGAACAGGGTCACCTCGTCCAGCAGGCGCTCGGGCGAACGTGCGCCCTTGATGATGATGCTCTTGGAATAGCGGCGCAGGCGCTGCTCTTCCTCGCGACTGAGTGCGCGGCCGGTATAGACGATCACCGGCGGGAAACCGACATCGTCGTTGCCGGCCATGTGCTCGAGCAGGTCGTAGCCGCTCCCGTCGGGCAGCGACAGGTCCATCACCATGCAGTCGAACGTGACCGTACTGAGCTGTTCCAGTGCGCTAGCCAGGGTGCCTACAGCGACGATCTGCAGCTGGTCGCGGCCCAGCAACAGTTCCAGGTTGTGGCGCAGCTCGTTGTCGTCTTCCACGATCAGCAGCCGCCGCATGTCGCGCTGGCTGGTCTGTTCCAGCTGTTCGATCGCCGTCACCAGCCGCTCGCGCGTGGTCGGCTTGATCGCGAAACCGATCGCGCCCAGCTCGCGCGCCACCTGGCTGCGGTCCGTGGCCGAGACCACATGCACCGGGATGTGGCGGGTGTCCGGGTTGCGCTTCAGGCGTTCCAGCACGCTCAGGCCCGACACGTCCGGCAGGCCGATATCGAGCAGGATGCCGTTCGGGCGCAGTTCACTGGCCAGGGCCAGCGCCTCTTCCGCCGTGCCCGCTACCACGCAGTCGAAGTCCAGTTCATGGGCCAGCGCCACCAGTGCTTCGGCGAACGTGGCATCGTCCTCGACCGCCAGGATCAGGCGCCCGGCGCGCTGGCGGCGACCGCGGTCGTCGGCTACGCCGGCCATCGCAGTAACCGGCGCTGCCGCGGTCGCAGCGCGTACGGGCGCGGCCGGCAGCACGGCCGGCGCCGTCGGCGGCGCTGCCACGGGGACATCGGCAGCGACGGCTGCGCTCGCCGCGGGCGCTCCCTGCAGCGGCAGCTCCAGGATGAAGCAGCTGCCGCGCCCGGGCTCACTGTCGACCTGGATGCCGCCGCCCATGCGCTCGGCCAGATCGCGCGAGATCGACAGGCCCAGGCCGGTACCGCCGTAGCGACGGCGGGTGCTGCCATCGGCCTGGCGGAACGCTTCGAAGATGACATCCAGCTGCTCGCGGGCAATGCCGATGCCGGTGTCACAGACCTCGAACCGGATGCGGCCGTTGCCGCCGGCACGCACGTGCAGGCTGACCTTGCCATGCTCGGTGAACTTCACCGCGTTGGCCAGCAGGTTCTTCAGGATCTGCTGCAGCCGCTGGCTGTCAACCACCATCTGGGTCGGTGCCAGGGCGTCGGCTTCGATCTGCAGGGCCAGGCCCTTCTGCCGCGCCATCGGCTCGAAGGTCTCGCGCAGGCGCTGCAGCGCGCTCTCGACCACCACCACTTCATCGGACAGTTCGACATGGCCGGCCTCGATGCGCGACAGGTCGAGGATGTCGTTGATCAGCGCCAGCAGGTCGTTGTTGGACGACAGGATCGCTCGCGCGTACTTCACCTGTTCCTCGGTCAGCGTGCCGTCCTTGTTGTCGGCCAGCAGCTTGGCCAGGATCAGCGAGCTGTTGAGCGGCGTGCGCAGCTCATGCGACATGTTGGCCAGGAACTCGGACTTGTAGCGCGAGGTCGCCGCCAGCTCGTTGCTGTTGCGCACCAGCTGGCTCTGCGCAACCAGCAGTGCCTGCTTCTGCGCCTCCAGCTCGTGGGTGCGCTCTTCCAGCTGCACGTTGCTCTGTTCCAGCTCAGCCTGCTGTTCTTCCAGGTGGCTCTGCGACTGCAACAGGCTGCGGCTCTGCTCTTCCAGTTCCTCGTTGGCCACGCGCAGCTCTTCCTGCTGGGCCTGCAGCTCCTCGCCCTGGCGCTGCGACTCTTCCAGCAGCACCACCAGCTGCGCACGCAGCAGCGATGCGCGCAGTGCCATGCCGATGGTGTCGGCGCAGCGCTCCAGCAGCTCGCGATCCAGGTCACGCTGTTCACCCGCCCGCGCGCGGCCCAGCTCGATGACACCGACCACCGCACCATCGCTGCTGATCGGCGCCAGGATGCGCTCGCGCACCGGCAGCCGGCCCAGGCTGGTCTGCAGTTCGAGCACGGCAGCATCTTCGCCGTGCAGGTGGCGGATGCGTTCGTCCCGGGCAACCTGCCCGGCCAGTCCTTCGTGCAGGGCCAGCGAGGCCGGCGTCCCAGAGGGCAGCGCCACGCCACCGGTCAGCTGCAGCCGGCCGCCGTCCAGGCGATAGACCGCACCGACCTCTGCATCCAGCTGCCCGGCCAGGCTTGCTGCTGCCGCCTCGGCGATCTGCTCCGGCCCGAGGTCACCGCGCAGGCTCATCGCCACCGCGTTCTCGGCCTCCTGCAGCCAGAGCGCGCGCATCGCCTGGCGCCGGGCCTGGATCGCGCGCGAGACGATCAGTGCGATCATCAGGAAGGCGCAGCCACCGACGGTACGGTTGACAAGCGAGAAGGACGAATTGTTGCTGGCTGGCGCAACGTTGAAGCCGATCACCAGCAGGACACAGGCGATCATCGCGACCACGAACGGCGCGCGTGCACTGCGCTGGAACACCGTCACGCCGACCGCGAGGAAGTAGGCCAGCCATACCGCATAGCCGAGCGGGACGACCAGTTCCAACACGATGGTCGCGGCCAGCAGCACGGCGGACGTCATCCAGATCCAGCGGTCACGCGTAGTCGCACCAGGACGCATGCAGGTCGGTTCCAGAAGGCAAAGGGTGGAAGATGGTACTCCGTGTCGCATTCAGCCGCACAGGACAAATGGCACGTGTCAGGTGTGCACGCATCCTTCACACTTGAGTGCCTAGCTTCACGTCCCTCACAGGGGTAACACTTATTTACACGTGGACGCAGCCGCTTCTACGACGTCCGTGCTGACGGACCCTTCCCGACAACTGCGACTGTTGATTGACAGCGTGCGCGACCATGCGCTGTACCTGCTTGATCCTGAAGGCATCGTGTGCAGCTGGAACCCGGGCGCTGAACGTATCAAAGGCTATTCAGCCGATGAAGTGGTGGGATCGCACTTCAGCCGCTTCTACCTGCCCGCCGACCGCGAGACCGGCGAACCGCAGCGCCTGCTTCGCGTCGCAGCGCAGCAGGGCCATGTCGCCAGTGAGGGCTGGCGCGTTCGCCGCGATGGCTCGTCGTTCCGCGCAAGCGTGGTCATCGAGCCGGTCGTCGAAGCCGGCGAACTGCTCGGCTTCGTCAAGATCACCCGTGACATCACCGAGCACTGGCAGGCGCAGCGGCTGCTGCGCGATGCCCAGCGTGCGCTGCGCAATACGCAGCAGTTCGAGACGGTCGGCCGGCTCAGTCGCGGCCTCTCACATGAGTTCAACAACCTGCTGACCACCATCGGCAACGCCCTTGACCTGCTGTCGCTGCGTGTCAGCAGTGACGATGCACGCGCAGCCGAGCTGCTGGATGCCGCGCAGGCAGCCACCGACCGCGGCGCGCTGCTGACCCGCCAGCTGCTGGCCTTCAGCACCGGCCAGACCCTGATCCGGGAATCGGTGGACATCAATGCGCTGGTACGGCAGTGGCTGCCGGACCTGCAACGCGCCTGCCCGCCCACGGCGGTACTGGAAGCCCATCTCACCCCGGGCCTGCCGCTGGTGAGCACCGATGCGATGCAGCTCCAGACCGCCCTGGCGAACCTGGTGGCCAATGCCGTGGAGGCCACCGCCGATGGCGGCCGCATCCTGATCGGCACCGCGTTGGAACATCGCCTCGACCCGGATGCGGACACCACGCTGCAACGCGGCTATGTCACCCTCAGCGTCTGCGACGAAGGCCACGGCATGGCCGCCGACATCGCCGAGCGGGCCAGCGAGCCCTTCTTCACCACCAAGGACATCGGCAAGGGCAGCGGCCTGGGCCTGAGCCAGGTGTTCGGATTCACTACCCAGAGCGGCGGCTTCGTCGACGTGTCCACCACGCCCGGTGTCGGCACCACGGTCAGCCTGCTGCTACCCGCAACCGAGGAATTTACCCATGACCGATGACCCGATCCGCGTACTGATGGTGGAGGACCAGAACGATCTGCGCGAGATGATCGGCATGGCCCTGCGCGATTTCGGCATCGAGGTGTCCACCACCGCCGACGGGCATGAAGCCGCTGCGTTGCTGAAGGGCGACGCACGCTTCGATGTGGTGTTCAGCGATGTCAGCATGCCCAACGGCATGTCCGGCATCGAACTCAGCGAGCACGTCGCGCGTGAGCAGCCGCATGCACGCATGATCCTGTCCTCCGGCTATGCGCGTTCGCAGCTGCCGCCGCTTCCGGAGCAGGTGGAGTTCCTGCCCAAGCCCTATCGCTTGCGCCAGCTGGTTGAACTGCTCAAGCAGGACTGAAGGCGTACCGGCCTGCGTGGCCAGGCTCAGCGCCGGGCCCGCTGCATGAACAGCAGCGCCGGCGTGGATGCAGTGTCCACCGGCTCGAAGCCGAGGGTCCGGTACAACGCAACTGCGGCGGCATTGTCCCGATAGACCCGCAAGGTCAGCCGTTCAGCGGCATCAGACTGGAACGCCTGCTCGATCAGCGCGTGTACCAACCTCCGCCCGAGACCGCAGCCCCGCGCCTGCGGGGCAACCAGCAGACGGCCCAGATGCATCGTACCCGGCTGGGTGCGCCAGGCCTGGCCGAAACCCACGCGCATGCCGTTTTCTGCCAGCAGCAGCCATCCCGGGCGTTCGCGCAGCTGCAATACGTTCTCGAACTGATCGGGTGGCAGTGGATAGGGCACGCCCGGCCCGGCCCAGCGCAACGTGGCTGCGGCCGAATCCAGCCACCCGGCGATGAGCGCGTAGTCGTGGGGTTGCACGGGCTGCAGGCGGTGGTCCATGGCGGCCGGATCGCAGGGTGAGGCGCCAGCATATACGAGTGGCCTCGCGGGCAGCGCGCGGACGTGGCGCCGCGAACATGGTGACCCCGGCCCGATTCGAACGGGCGACCTTCCCCTTAGGAGGGGGACGCTCTATCCAGCTGAGCTACGGGGCCATGCAGCCGGGAAGTTTACAGCCAACGTGCCCTGCCCTCCAAGCATTCATGTTCCACCCGGTTCCCCTGGCGCGTTGCACCATGGCCGGACGGGACGCTCTGCTACCATCGGCGATTCAGTTCATCGCGTCCCCCACCTGCCCGCGATGGCGCCAAACAACGTAACGAAACACAGGAGTCTGCATGTCTTCCGAGCTGCTCAAGTCCCTTGGCCTGGACGCGATCAACGCTGGCACGTACCTGGGCAACGGGGAGTGGTCGAGCGCGACCAGCGGTGAGCTGATCACCCCGGTCAACCCGACCACCGGCGAGCCGATCGCGCAGGTCCGCGCCACCACTGAGGCCGAGTACGAGACCGTCGTCGCCCGCGCCCAGGAAGCCTTCAAGGTCTGGCGTACCACGCCGGCGCCGCGCCGCGGTGAAGCCGTGCGCCTGTGCGGCGAAGCGCTGCGCAGGCACAAGGACGCTCTGGGTTCGCTGGTTGCCCTGGAAATGGGCAAGAGCAAGCCGGAAGGCGATGGCGAGGTGCAGGAGATGATCGACATCGCCGATTTCGCCGTGGGCCAGAGCCGCATGCTGTACGGCTACACCATGCATTCCGAGCGCCCCGGCCACCGCATGTACGAGCAGTACCACCCGCTGGGCCTGGTCGGCATCATCTCGGCCTTCAACTTCCCGGTCGCGGTGTGGAGCTGGAACTCGTTCCTGGCGGCGATCTGTGGCGACGTGTGCATCTGGAAGCCGTCCAACAAGACGCCGCTGACCGCCATCGCCTCGCTGAAGATCTGCAACGATGCCCTGCGCGAAGCGGGCTTCCCGGACATCTTCTTCCTGATCAACGATGCCGGCACCGCGCTGTCGGAAAAGATGGTAGATGACCGCCGCGTGCCGCTGATCAGCTTCACCGGCTCGACCCAGGTCGGCCGCACCGTCAACGAGAAGGTCGCACGCCGCCTCGGCCGCTGCCTGCTGGAACTGGGCGGCAACAACGCGATCATCCTGGACGAAACCGCCGACCTCAAGCTGGCCGTGCCGGGCATCGTGTTCGGTGCGGTCGGCACTGCCGGCCAGCGTTGCACCACCACCCGCCGCCTGATCGTGCACCGCTCGATCTACGCCGACGTGCTGGCCACCCTGGTCAAGGCCTACAAGCAGGTGGAAGGCAAGATCGGCGATCCGACCGATGCCGCCAACCTGATGGGCCCGCTGAACAGCGAAGGCGCCGTGCAGCAGTTCCTCGATGCCATTGCCCAGGCCAAGGCGGCCGGCGGCACCATCGAGACCGGCGGCACCCGCATCGACCGCGCCGGCAACTTCGTGCTGCCTGCAATCGTCACGGGCCTGAAGAACAGCGACGCGGTGGTCCAGCACGAGACCTTCGCACCGATCCTGTACGTGATGCCGTACGACACCCTCGACGAAGCCATCGACATGCAGAACGGCGTGCCCCAGGGCCTGTCGTCCTCGATCTTCACCCAGAACCTGAAGACCGCCGAGAAGTTCCTGTCGGCCGCCGGCAGCGACTGCGGCATCGCCAACATCAACATCGGCACGTCCGGTGCGGAGATCGGCGGCGCCTTCGGTGGCGAGAAGGACACCGGCGGTGGCCGCGAGTCCGGTTCGGATGCCTGGAAGGTCTACATGCGCCGCCAGACCAACACCATCAACTATTCGGATTCGCTGCCGCTGGCGCAGGGCATCAAGTTCGACCTGTGATGGCAAACGACGCAGACACGTCTGTGGGTCAGAGCCCCTCCGGGGATCTGAGCCATGCCCAGGGTCGGATCCCCGCAGGGGCTCCGATCCTCGATTTCAGCGGCCGCCGCGTGCTCATTGCTGGCGGCAGCAAGGGCATTGGTCGTGAAATGGCACTGGCCTTTGCTGGTGCCGGCGCGCAGGTCTCGGTCTGCGCGCGCGGCCAGGCCGGACTGGAGGCCCTGCGCACCGATGCACAGGCGCAGGGCACGCCATTGCATGCGTTTTCCACCGATCTGGCCGATCCCGGCCAGATCCAGGCCTGGCTGCAGGCCGCCGCCGATGCCCTCGGCGGCATCGATGTGCTGGTCAACAATGCCACCGGCTACGGCATGGCCGACAATGAGGAGGGCTGGGCCGCGAGCCTGCAGATCGACCTGATGGCGGCGGTGCGTGCCTCACGCCTGGCCCTGCCCTGGCTGCGCGCATCCAGCGATGCCTGCATCCTCAACCTGTCGTCGATTGCCGCGCAGCAGCCGCGTCCCGGCGGCGCGCCCTACGCCGCTGCCAAGGCCGCGCTTTCGCACTACACCACCTCGCAGGCGCTGGCGCTGGCCAAGGACCGGATCCGGGTCAACGCCATCGCACCGGGCTCGATCGAGTTCGATGACGGGCTCTGGGACCGTCGCCGCGTCGAGGATCCAGCTCTGTACCACGGCACCCTGGCGAAGATCCCGTTCGGTCGCTTTGGCCACCCGCGTGAGATCGCCGACGCCGCCCTGTTCCTGTGCTCGCCACTGGCGCGCTGGGTTACCGGCAGCGTGCTCAACGTGGATGGCGGCCAGGTGTTGATGGGCTGAATTTGTAGAGCCGAGCCCATGCTCGGCTTGCACGCAAGACGCGGTCGATCCCGCATGAGCCCAAGGGGGCAGCCGAGCATGGGCTCGGCTCTACAGGGCACTGCCCATGGGATTGCCCGGGCAGAGGCACTATCATGTGCATACTGCCAAGGAGGACCCGATGAGCGTGGCACCCCGACAGACAAGCGCCCTGGCCGTGGTCAGCCTGGTCATGGGCATCGCCAGCTGGACCGTCCTGCCCTTCGTGGCCAGCATCGTCGCCATCATCACCGGCCACATGGCCCGCGCCGAGATCCGCCGCCGCCCGCATGAACTGGAAGGCGACGGCCTGGCCGTTACCGGCCTGGTGCTGGGCTGGGTCATGGTCGGCGCCGTGCTTGCCGCCGTCCTGGTCTTCATCCTGTTCTTCGGCGGCCTGGCATGGCTGGCGGCGGTGTCGAACTGACGCCATGACCGCCTCCGACAGCACTGAACGCTTCAGCAGCCGCGTCGCCGACTACGTCCGCTACCGGCCCGACTACCCGCCCGCACTGCTGGACTGGCTGCACGGCCCGATGGGCGTCAGCCACCAGGCCCGTGTCGCCGACATCGGCGCCGGCACCGGCATCTCCAGCCGTCCGTTTCTCGCCAGCGGTCATCCGCTGGTGGCGGTCGAGCCCAACGCTGCGATGCGCGCCGCCGCCGAACAGTGGCTGGCACCGCAGTACCCGCAGTTCCGTGCGGTGGACGGCCGCGCCGAGGCCACCACACTGGACGATGCCAGCATCGATCTGGTCAGCGTCGCGCAGGCCTTTCACTGGTTCGACACCGTGGCGGTGCGCGCCGAGTGGCAGCGCATCCTGCGCTCCGGTGGCCAGGCACTGATCTACTGGAACTCGCGCCTGCTCGATGCCAGCCCGTTCCTGATCGGCTACGAACAGTTGCTGCTGGACTATGGCACCGACTACACCGCTGTGGCCGAGCGCTACCAGGACGATGCCACCATGCAGGCCTGGTTCGGCCCCGGCCTGCGCGGCAGGGTAGAGCTGCCGAACGTGCAGCATCTGGACTTCGACGCCCTGCGCGGGCGCCTGCTGTCCTCCTCCTACGCACCCCAATCCGGTCATCCCCGCCACGCGCCGATGATCGACGCTTTGCAGGACCTGTTCGCCGCCCATGCGGTGGACGGCCAGGTCGCTTTTGAATATCGAACCCGAGCCTTCCTCGGCACGCTGGACTGAACCGACGCATGTATTCGCTTGCCCGCCCCTTCCTGTTCTCGCTCGACGCCGAGCGCGCCCACGGCCTCGGCCTGTCCGCACTGGACCTGGCCTATCGCACCGGCACCACGCCGCTGCTGGCCGCACGCATCGCGCCGATGCCCAGCACGGTGTTCGGGCTGACCTTCCCCAATCCGGTCGGCCTGGCCGCCGGCCTGGACAAGAACGGCGAGCACATCGATGCACTGTTCGCGCTCGGCTTCGGCTTCGTCGAAATCGGCACCATCACCCCGCGCCCGCAGGCCGGCAATCCGCAACCGCGCCTGTTCCGCCTGCCGGAACACAACGCCATCATCAACCGCATGGGCTTCAACAATGCGGGCGTGGATGCGCTGGTGCGCAACGTCGAGCGCGCGCGCAACCGCCGCGGCCTGCTCGGCATCAACATCGGCAAGAACAAGGACACCCCCAACGAACAGGCCGTGGACGATTACATCGCCTGCCTGGACAAGGTCTACCCGCTGGCCGATTACATCACCGTCAACATCTCCTCGCCCAACACCGCAGGCCTGCGTGAGCTGCAGGAAGAGACCGCGCTGCGCCAGCTGGTCAGCCAGCTGCGCGACCGCCAGGAAGACCTTGCTGCCCGGCACGGCCGACGCGTGCCGATGCTGGTGAAGGTGGCGCCGGACCTCAGCGAACGCGATATCGACGCCGCCGCCCGCGTGCTGGGCGAACTGCAGGTGGACGGCGTGATCGCCACCAACACCACCATCGACCACAGCAGGGTGGCCGGCGATCCGCTGGCCAATGAGGCTGGCGGCCTGTCCGGTGCACCGGTGCTGGAGCAGTCCACGCTGGTGCTGCGCCGCCTGCGTTCGCGCCTGCCCGAATCGGTGCCGCTGGTCGGTGTCGGCGGCATCCTGTCCGGCGCCGATGCGGTAGCCAAGATGGCGGCCGGTGCCGCACTGGTGCAGTGCTACAGCGGCCTGATCTTCCGTGGACCGGCGCTGGTTTCCGAATGCGTGGAGGCGATCCGTCGCCGCCGTGAAGCGCCGAGCCGCGGCGCGGTGGCCCCGCTGTGAGCGCGCCCATGGATACCATCGACGGCAACGCCCCGCTGCGCTGGACGCTCACCCGCAATGCGCCGCTGCAGGCGCTGAATACCTTCCATGTGCAGGCCAGCGCCGCGCAGCTGCTGGAACTGCACGATGCCGCGCTGCTGCCGGACGTGCTGGCATTGCCCGAGGTGGCCAGCGGCCCGCTGCTGGTGCTGGGCAGCGGCAGCAACGTTCTGATCGCCGAGGACCTGCCCGGCACCGTGCTGGTGTTCGGCAACCGTGACATCAGTTTCCTTGAACACCGCGCCGACCATGCGGTGATCCGTGCCGGTGCCGGCGTGCCGTGGCATGGCCTGGTGATGTGGTCGCTGCAGGAAGGCCTGTCTGGCCTCGAAAACCTGGCCCTGATTCCCGGCACGGCCGGTGCCGCGCCGATCCAGAACATCGGTGCCTATGGCGCGCAGGTCGGCGAGTTCATCCAGGCGGTCGAAGCGTGGGACTGCCAGGAGCAGGCCTGGGTGCGGCTCGACAACGAACAGTGTGGCTTCGCCTACCGCGACAGCGTGTTCAAGCAGCAACCCGATCGCTACCTGATCACCGCCATCGAACTGAAGCTGCCACTGCTGCACGATCTGCGCATGGACTACGCCGGCATCCGCGAGGAACTGCAGGCACAGGGCGTGGAGCTGCCGAGCGCAGTGGACGTGGCCAATGCCGTGATCGCGATCCGCCGCCGCAAGCTGCCCGACCCGGATGTACTGGGCAACGCCGGCAGCTTCTTCAAGAACCCGGTGCTGCCGCTGGAACAGGTCGACGTGCTGCTGCAGCACTTCCCCGACCTGCCGGTGTTCCCGGCCGAGCAGGATGACAAGCGCAAGGTCTCGGCGGCATGGATGATCGAGTCCTGCGGCTGGAAGGGCTTCCGCGAAGGTGATGCCGGCGTGGCGCCAAGCCACGCGCTGGTGCTGGTCAACCACGGCAATGCCAGCGGCGCTGAACTGCTGGCGCTGGCGCGCCGCATTTCGGCCTCGGTGCTGGAGAAGTTCGGTGTGCCGATCGAACCGGAGCCCCGCCTGCTCGGCGCACAGTGGTGAACACCCCCGCCCTTTCCCCAAGCGCCCCGATGCGGGCGGCGCTGCTGATGCTTGGCAGCACGATGGCATTCGGCCTGATGGCGGTCGCGATCCGCTACGCCACCCGGTACGTGCCAACCCAGGAAGTGGCGTTCTTCCGCAATGCCTTCGGCCTGCTGGCGTTGCTGCCGATGCTGCTGCGGCCCGGCCACGCGCCGCTGAAGACACAGCAGCTGCCGCGCTATTTCGTGCGCAGTGCGATCGGCCTGGGCTCGATGCTGTGCGCGTTCTGGGCGCTGGGCCACCTGCCGTTGGCGCAGGCGGTGTCGCTGTCGTACTCCACGCCACTGTTCGTCACGATTGCCGCCGTGCTGTGGCTGGGTGAAACCGTGCGCGTGCGCCGCTGGGCCGCGGTCGTGGTCGGCTTCATCGGTGTGCTGGTGATCGTGCGACCCGGTACCGCCGGCTTCACCGCGGGCAGCCTGGTCGCCGTGGCCGCCGCGGTGCTCAGTTCGCTGGTGGCGATCCAGATCAAGCAGCTCACCCGCGTCGACAGCGCCGATACCGTGGTGCTCTACACCTACGTGTTCTGGGTGCCGCTGTCGCTGGTTCCGGCGCTGTTCGTCTGGGTCTGGCCGAGCGGCATGGCCTGGCTGTGGCTGCTGGCCACCGGCGTGCTCGGCACCATCGGCCAGCTGTTGTGGACGCGGGCGCTGCGCCTGGGTGAAGTCTCGGCGCTGACCCCGATCAGCTTCCTGCAGCTGCCGCTGGTGACGCTGTTCGGCTGGCTGCTGTTCAACGAAAGCGTGGACCGCTGGACGATCATCGGCGCCGGCATCATCCTCGCCGCCAACGCCTACATTGCCCACCGCGAGGCCGTGCTGTCGCGCCGCGCCGCCAGCGCAGCCGCCTCATCAGCGGCGAAGCCCGCCGAGTAGATCCGCGCCACGCGTGGATGACGCTGCACTCCTCTGTAGAGCCGAGCCTACGCTCGGCTGCTCTTCGCGCCTCCACCGTTGACTGAGCGCGCAGGGTTCATCCACGCATGGCGTGGATCTACAGCGCGCGATACACCCGCTCGGCCGCGTCGAACACATTGCCCGGTGCGAACTGTTCGCTGAGGAAATGCAGCGACTGCCGGCGCAGCTGCGGCGACCGGTCCTCCCCATCGCTGCCCAGCAGGACCTGCTGGAACTCGATCAGGTCCTGCAGGATGCGCCAGTGACGGTACCAGGCAATCCAGCGAGGGTCGCCGCGGTCGCTGCCATAGCCCTCCTCGAATCCCAACGGGTTCTCGCGGCCCCAGCGCCCGCCGACAGCGCCACCGATGAACATCAGGTCGCGCTCGCGCGGTGCCAGCGACAGGCCATCCCAGTCGATCAGATGCAGGCCACCGTCATTGCCCATCAGCAGATTGCCGGCATGAAGGTCGGTGTGGCACAGGTGCAGCCGCACCGGCACATCCTGCAACGCCGCGTGCAGCTGCAGTGCCTGCGCGTGCAGCGCCGCGATGCGCGCGTGCTGCTGGTCCCAGACGGAAACGAAGGCACGGCCCAGCCCATCCTTGGCAGCCGCCAGGCCTTCGCCGGCCAGCCACTGCCCGACGGTATCAAGCGCCGCGGTTTCCATCCGGATGCTTGGCAGCGCTTCCTGCAGCGCCGGTGGCGGGCACGCCTCGTGCAGGCGCCGCAGCACCTCGCCCAACCGTTGCCATTGCGTGCGGCTCAATGCCGCCTCGAAACCGGACTGGCCTTCCACATACGGGAACAGGGTGAACTGCAGGCCCCAGCGCTGCACCGATGCCCCGCCGGTCAACGCCGGCCAGGGCGCAACGATCTCCTCGATACCCAGCGTGCCGCGCAGCCAATGCAGGGTGTCCCAGACGGCAGGGGCCACCTGATAACTGCGGCATTTCAACCACCACTGCCCGCGCCGTGCATCGATGCGATACACGCTGGCGTTGGCATCGGCGCCAACCGGGCGTGGCACCACGGCGGTCGCGGTGATGCCATAGGATTGCTGGAGGACTTCGCCGAGATGCTGCGCCGAAGCGGATGACATGGATGCAAGCGGAAAGTGTTATCTGCGACAACTATCGCAGATGTGCCCGCCACGACACAGACATGTCCGTCACAACATCGTGCCTGCGCGACCAACGTGCTAGCCGGCGACGCGACGCATCACCGCTTCCAATGGCCCCCGGGTGAACCGCCACGACCAGAGCCACGCTGCGCCCGTGGCCAGCATCAGGAACAACAGCGCCCACAGCAGCACGGTCGGTAGCGACGCGCTGCCATCGAGCAGCCCCAACCATTCCAGCGTACCCATGCCCAGCAGGATGTGGCCGACGTAGAGGGTCAGGGTCATTCGCCCTGCTGCAGTCAGCGGTTCCAGCCAATCCCCCGGATACCGGCGGCTGATCCAGAGGCACGCGGCAATCGCGCTGCAGGCTGCGCCCGCACCGGTCAACACGTAGGCCGGTCCCGGCGGCATCGGCTGCGTTCCCAGCCACGGCTGCCAGGGCGTTCCCTGTGCAAGGTGCTGCACGGCCTGGCCTGCGCCGATCAGCAGCAGGCCCACCAGCAGCAACGCACGCTGCACCCGCGCTTGTGACAACGGCAGGCGCGCCAGCAGCATGCCCAGCAGGAAGAAGCACATCCAGGGCAGCAAGGGATGGAAGCCGTTGAACAACAGGTTGCGCGCGGCACCCGGCCACTGCCAGAGACCGGCATACTCCAGCGTCTGCCAGTTCCAGCCCTGGCTGTAATTCCAGTGCAGCAGTGCCCAGAACGACCCGGCCGCCAGGCCGGCGATGCTGGCCAGCAGCACCCGTGACGACGCACGCAGCCACAGCACCGCCAGCGCGAAGTACACCGCGTAGTAGTGCAGGATGTCGGCCGGGAACAGGGTCAGGTTGAGCAGGCCCAGTACCAGCAGGAACAGCGCGCGCCGCCAGGTCTGCGCGCCGGCCGGCATCCAGCCAAGGCGCTGTGTGGCCAGTACCAGGCCAAGTCCGGCCAGGGTGACGAAGGTCGCAGAGGCCTTGCCTTCCAGCAGATGGAAGAAGCCGGCCAGCCAACCCTGACCCTCTGCCGGCACGGCCATCGCCAGGCGGAAATTGACCAGCACCATGCCTGCAAGCGCCAGATACCGTGCCAGATCGAGGCCGTGCAATCGCCGCTCAACCGCGCTCATGCGCGTGCACCGAGCAGCAGCGCGAGCAGGCCAGGGTCCAGCGGAGCCTCATCGGCGCCACCGGCTTCGCCCAGCCCGCGACGCAGCGCATCGCTTTCGATGGCATCCAGCAGCACCTGCGCCTGCAGTGCCGGGGCCAGCACGGGACGCCGACGTTCACGCTGTGCCACCTGCTGCAGCGCTTCGGCCAGCACAGCCTGCAACTGCCTGCGATTGGCCGCAAATGCCTCGGCCACGGCCCGATTGCGTGCGCTCTCGGCCAGCACTTCGACGGCGAGCGTCGCCCATTCCGGATGGCTGCACAGCGCGTGGAAGTCCTGCAGGAACGCCAGCACCTGCGTGCGATCACCGTCGGCCACGGCCAGCCGCTGCAGCAACGGCGCCAATTCCTCGCTCTCGGCCACGGCCACTGCAAGGATGATCGCTTCCTTGCCAGGGAAGTGGTTGTAGAGATTGCCCAGGCTGACGTCGGCCGCCTGCGCGATGTCACGCATGCTGGTCTGGTGGAATCCCTTGGCGAGGAAGCACTGCAGGGCGGCCTGCAGGATCTGCGCGTTGCGTTGCGCGTTGCGGTCGGCTCGGTTCATGGCGCCAATAATGAACGAACGTTCGTCCAACTGGAAGATGGCAACCCGGCCAACCAGCGAGTTCCGTTCAGCCGGCCCTTGACCTCAACTGCGGTTGAGGCCCGATGCTGCGCGGCCCGTTCCAAGCCCAACCCGGAGAGACTTCATGCCGCGGATGATCACCGCCCTGCTCGACAGCCGCGTGCTGTGGTTCCTGGCCCGACTGCTGCTGGCCGTGGTGTTCCTGTCATCGGGTCTGGCCAAGCTGCTGGCGTGGGACAACAGCGTGGCCGAAATGCAGGCGGCCGGGCTGCAACCGCCTGTGCTGTTCAACCTCGCCAGCGCCGTGGTGCTGCTGGGTGGCTCACTGTGCCTGCTGCTTGATCGCCTGCTCTGGCTGGGCAGCGGCGCGCTGGCGGTGTTCATGCTGCTGACCATCGCCATCGTGCATGCCTTCTGGACCAAGCACGGCGCGGAACGGCAGCTGGCCCTGTTCTTCGCACTGGAACACCTGAGCGTGATCGGTGGGCTGATCTGCGCGGCCATCGCCAGCCGCGCGCGGGCTCAGAAGAACTCGTCGAGCAGCCGGTAGAACGCCAACCGGCGCTCGTCGGCTACAGCGCCGTAGCGTTGGAACAACGGCGTGACCCAACGCGTATCACCGAAGTTGTGGACCAGGCTGCGCGCGGCCAGCGCCAGGTCCTGGTAACGGTCGGCCACGCCCAGCCGCCCACAGTCGATGAAACCGCTGAAACGCCCCTCGGCCACCATCAGATTCGGAAGGCAGGCATCGCCATGACTGACCACCAGATCTTCATGATCGGGACGGGTGCTGCACAGTTGGGCGAAGACCTGCTGTGGACTCTGTCCCAGGCGTTCGTCATCGAAGTCATCGGCGTCCACGCGCCCCGCCTCGACCCGTGCCTGCGCGGCCGGCAGGCGCGAGGCCAGCCGCTGATCGAACGGACAGGCTGCTACCGGCAAGGCATGCAGCCCGCGCAGCGCGTCGGCCAGTATCTCCACCCGTTGCTGCGGCGCGAGTTCCGGCGACGAAGCCAGATCGCGGCCAGGCAGCGCGCTCATCAGCAACCAGTGCCGGCCCGCTTCTTCGGCCGTGGCAATCACCGTTGGCGCCGGTTGTCCCTGTGCCTGGAGCCAGCGCAGGCGCGCGATCTCATCGCCCAGCTCACTGAAGGCATCGATCAGTTCCGACTTGAGGAAGGCGTCGGGTCTACCTGGCCGCAGCACGCGGGCAACGTCGGCCCGCGAAACACCCATCGACTGCCGCTCGATGCGCGCGTCGGCCAACGCTTTCTGCCACGCCAACGGCAGCGGCATGCCATCAGGGGTGGCGTTGTGCTCGTCCATGCCAGGAGATTCCTGTTGCCGGTGACCCTACGCATTCTCGCTCATCCTGGCGCACATCGCCCCCCGTGCGGGAGGCAGCCTGAGCGAGCTGACCGGGCCGTCGGCGGCCACTGCGTCCCAGCGCCTGCAGCAGCGACGGCTGCTGCCACGGTACCGGTGCCAGTTCGACGACACGGCCTCGACCCTTACCGCCGAACGCGGCGGCCTGCGCGCGTTCGCCAAGTGGAGCACCGTTCTGGCAGCCGATCGTGGCTGCCGCAGTACAACGAGGAAGCAACATGAAACTGATGGTCATCGGCGCCAGCAAGGGCCTGGGCCGCGCGTTCGTGGAAGGCCTCTGTGCCACGGGTGACACTGTGATTGGTGTCTCGCGCAACCGCCCGTGCGGCATCGCCTGCGCTGACGGCGTCACCCTGCAATGGATCGAAGCAGACCTGTCCCGGCCGACCGTGGCTGCCGACCACATCGCAGCGCAGGCACCGGCCGATATCGATGTGCTGATCCACAACCTGGGTATCTGGGAAGACAAGGCCTTCAGCGGCGAGTACGCCTTCCTCGATGAAAGCGACGCTGCACTCACGACGCTGGTCGACGTCAACATCACCGCGACCCTTGTACTGCTGCAACGCCTGCTGCCCCGCGTACTGGGCGCAGCGCGCCCGCAGCTGGTGCTGACCGGTTCGACCTCGGCCCTGCCTCGCAGTGGCCGCCCGGAAGTGGCGTTCGGCGCCTCGAAGTTCGCCCTCAACGGCATCGCCGATGCGCTGCGCGAAGGCTTCCGCGATCGCCGGCTGGCGGTGACCAGCCTGCAGTTGGGCTACCTCAACACCGACGACGCCTTGTCGGTGCCGGTGGCCGAGGCCGCAGCGCGCGGCGACGGTGAGCAGGTGCCGGTCCACGATGTCGTGGCCATGGTAAGCGCCCTGTTGCAGCTGTCATCCTCCGGCTTCGTGCGCGAACTGGTGCTGCCCGCCATCGCCGACCCGCGCTACTGACCTTGCCGGCCGCCGCAGAGCACGCTCAGTGGCCGCGCGCGCGGTCGTGGTTTACCCTGCTCGTCACTGGCCGTCGGTCACAGGCGGGAACCTGCTATGGATGCGCTTTCACGGGTCTCGACCCAGGTCCTGGACAGCGCCCTGCCCAGCCTGCCGCTGTATCTGCTGCAGGCCACGGCAGTGATCGGCATGATCGGCGTACTGCTGATCGCCACCCGTCGCGCCGGGCACGCCATTGAAGGCCGTCGCCTGTATGTCGGCGTAGCGCTGGGCCTGATCTACCTGTTCAATTCCTGGTTCGTGGCCCGTTATTCCCAGGGTGTGGTCAAGCTGCACCTCGGCTTCGACATCCTGCTGGTCAGTGGCCTGCTGGGCGGATGGCGCGGGGGCCTGGCCTGCCTGACCGCCGCCCTGCTGGCCCGCTACCAGTTCGCCGGTATCCCGTTCTTCCTGCCTGCCAGCCTTGAGGCCGTGTTGCAGATGGTGGCCGGCGTCTGGCTGCGCAGGCACCTGTACCCGCGCATGCTCAACGAGCTCTCGCCGCGCATGATCCTGCAGGCCTGGGGCGTGCGTATCGGGGTAACCGCTCTGGGTTTGGCGCTGGGTGTGGCGATCATTGGCGCCGATCAACTGCCGGTGGCCGAGCTGGCGATCCAGCGCGCACTGGCACTGCCGGTCTCGCTGCTCGTGCTCGGCGCCGTGTTCGCGCTGGTCTACAACGATGCCCAGATCGATGCGCAACGCCAGCGCGAACAGGCCTGGCTACGCATCGATCCGATCAGCGGGCTGCCCAACATGCGTGCGCTCGGTGAACGCCTGCAGCAGTACTGGCGGGATAACGACGGCACCGGCAAGGCCTGCCTGATCGTGGCCGAGATGGGCAACCTGCGCGATCTGCGCCTGCGCTACGGGCCGTTGCAGGACAACGGCCTGTGGCAGCGCGACAGCACCGAGGAAGTGCATCGGTTGCTGCCGTCGCTGCCGGCTGCGCAGCTGGAGATCTACCAGTTCGGCGATGCCGCGCTGGCGATCCTGGTGCGCGGCCTGACCTTGTCCACACTGCGCACGCAACCGCAGATCACCGAGCTGGCCAGCAACCTGGCCGATCGGGTCGGCCGCGATTGGCCGGGCTTCCGGCCGCTGTTCCGCTGTGCAGTGGTTGAATTGAAGCCCCCTGCTGATGCCGACGAAGGACATCTTCCGTTCCGCGCCATCACCGTGGCACTGAGCGCGATCGAGTCGGGCGTGGTGTTCTTCGATGACCCGATCCAGCGCGACAGCGAGATCGACGCCCTGATCGAGGTTGCCCTTGAGCACTGGCTGCAGCAGGGCAATGCGCCGCTGTGCTACCAGCCCAAGCATCGCCTGCAGGATCGCCAACTGGTCGGCGCCGAAGCACTGCTGCGCATGCGCGACGGCGAAGGCCGGCCGATTGCCCCGATGCGGGTGATCTCGCTGCTGCGCCGGCAGGGGCGGCTGGCAGACCTGGAATGGGCCACGCTGCGGTCGGCGGTGCACTTCCTGCAGCACTGCCGGCGGGACGGCGCGGCGCTGACAATTGCAGTCAATGTTTCAGCCGAATCGCTGCGCCTGCACGACTTCGGCCTGCGCCTGCAGGAGCTGCTGCAGCTGCATGACATCCCCGGTGCGATGCTGCGCCTGGAGATCGTCGAATGGACCGAAATCGTCGAGCGCGACGTGGTCGATGCCAACATCGCACAGCTGCTGGCAGCCGGGGTCACCCTGTCGCTGGATGATTTCGGCGCCGGCTATTCAACCCTGATCCTGCTTTCGCAGCTGGCCATCGCCGAGGTCAAGATCGAGCAGGCACTGATCGCCACGCTGTCCGACGCCAAGTCACAGTCGATCGTTCGCTTCATCGTCGAGGTCGCGCACCGCTGCGGCGCGATCGTGGTGGCCGAGGGTACCGAGACCCTCGCCCAGGAACAGAAGCTGCGCGCACTCGGGGTGGATGTCGGCCAGGGCTACCTGTACTCGGCGGCACTGCCGGCCGACGAGTTCCGTCGCTTCGCAGCCAGCTAGACCGCGTAGAACCCCAGGAACATCGCCACCGCCGATTCGGCCACGCGCGCACGTTCCTGCGCGGTCAACGGTGGCTGCCCCATCGTGACCTGCGGCCAGAACGCGAAGCTCTTCACCAGCCCGTGCAACTGGTGGCCGGCAAAGTCCGGATCCACCTCGCGCAGACGGCCATCGGCAATTGCTGCGCGGATCCAGGCACTCTCGCCACTTTCCTTCTCGCCCATGCGGCAGACGATGGCCTGCGCGCGCTCCGGTGAATGGATGATCTCGGCCATCGCGACCCGCGCCAGATCGATGAAATTCCCATCGCTGAGCAGGTCCAGCTTCTGGCCCAGCAACTGCAGCAACTGCGTCTGCAGCGGCTGGTCGGCGCGGTATGGCAGTGCGTCGCTGGCCACGCTGCGCTCCCACAGCTCCTCCAGGATCATCGAGAACAGCGCTTCCTTGCTCGGGAAATGGTTGTAGACGGTGCGCTTGGAGACCCCCGCCGCCTCGGCGATGCGGTCCATGCTGGTCGCCTCATAGCCCGATGCACGGAACTCCTCCACCGCCGCGCGCACGATGGCGTCACGTTTGCGGTCGGTCAGGCGTTGCGGGGGACGGGACATGGCGGGAACCGGATAACTGAACGTATGCCTCCATTTTACACTCGACAGTGTACTTTTGAAAAACACGAAACTACACTGTGCAGTGTACCCAGCGGACGTCACCCATGAAGCGCCTGCTCCTTGTCCTCCTGCTCGGAATCCTCGCCGTGACCGCCTACACCTTCTGCAAATCCTGGTCCCTTCCCGACTTCCCCGATTCGCCGCAGTACCGTGATGGCAAGTTCCGCAATGCCCTGCCCCGTCCGGCGATGGGCCTGCGCGACGGCGCGGAGATCTGGTGGACGTTCCTGTTCAACAAGCCCAAGGGCACCGTGCCCGCGAATCCGATTCCGGTGAAGCCGCTGGACCGCGCCACGCTGGACGCCGCACCGGATCGCAGCCTGTTCCGGCTGGGGCACTCCACGATCCTGCTGAAGCTGCGTGGCCAGTACTGGCTGACCGATCCGGTGTTTTCCGAGCGCGCCTCGCCGGTGCAGTGGATGGGGCCCGCACGCTTCCATGCACCGCCGATCAGCATCGACGCGCTGCCGCCGATCGCCGGTGTGATCCTCTCGCACAACCACTATGACCACCTGGACCATGCCGCGGTCATGCAGCTGGCCGGCAAGACCGCGCGCTTCATTGCACCGCTCGGCGTCGGCGACCAGCTGATCGCGTGGGGGGTGGATGCGCGCAAGGTCGAGCAGCTGGACTGGTGGCAATCCACCGAAGCCAACGGCCTGCGCCTGACCGCGACCCCGGGCCAGCACTTCTCCGGCCGCGGGCTGGGTGACAGCGACCGCAGCCTGTGGGCTTCATGGGTGATCCAGGACGGTGACTTCCGCATTTTCTTCAGCGGCGACACCGGCTACTTCGACGGCTTCAAGGCCATCGGCGAGAAATACGGTCCGTTCGACCTGACCATGATCGAGACCGGCGCCTATGATCCACGCTGGGCATTCGTGCACATGCAGCCGGAACAGACCCTGCAGGCGCACCTGGACCTGCGCGGCAAGTGGCTGCTGCCGATCCACAACGGCACCTTCGACCTGGCCCTGCACGCATGGCAGCAGCCGTTCGAGCGCATCACCGCATTGGCGGCCGCAAAAAATGTACCGGTGGCCACGCCGATGATGGGCGAAGCGCTGGACATGCAGGCGCCGCAGGCGGGTACGCGCTGGTGGGAGACGGTGGAGCTGTAACAGGCGGGCGCTTGACCTGCCGGGAACCATGTAGAGCCGAGCCCTGCTCGGCTGCGTCGACCACAGAAACGGTCTGCGCCGCTGCAGTGCGTCATGTAACCGATTACATCCCTTGCTAGCGTAGCGTTCGCCCGATTCCGGCCGAACCTGCGAGGCTGTCCGTAATGACGTTGCGCGCCGAACGCTCCAAGGTCTCCACACCGCTTTTTCAATTGCGCCCTGCTGCGGCCTTACTGTTGGCCGCCCTGGCCTCCAGCGCACAGGCACAGACCCTTCCCCCGCGCAGCCAATGGCAGGCCAGCAGTTCCTCGCAGCAAGTGCCGGCGATGGCGATCAGCCACCTGATCGACGGCAACCCGAAGACCGTTACCGGCGGTGCATTCAGTCCGGGCCACTGGTTCCAGATCGATCTCGGCGCGCCTGCAATGCTGGCCGGCGCGCGCCTCACCTGGGATGTCTCCAATCCGGAAGGCTATTCGCTGCAGACCTCACTGGACGGCAGGCAGTGGCAGACCGCGTACACGATGGCCGATTCGCTTGGCGACGTGGAAACGCTGTACTTCGCGCCACGGCAGGCGCGCTACCTGCGGCTGGCCAGCCCGCAGCGCACTTCCGATTGGGGCGTGTCGATCTTCGAGATGGAGCCGCTGGACAGCACGCTCAGCGCACGCATCAGCGGTATCGATGCAACGCAGGCAGCGGCGCTCTGGCAAGGCGGCGGCACCGTCGCGATGCCGGCCGGGGCAAATGGATCCCATACGTTCGAGATCACGCTGCCGCAGGCCCAATCAACGGCTGGCCTGGTGGTCGACTGGGCCGATGGCGCACGAGGCGCCGCCCGACTACAGGCGCAGGATGCACAGGGCCGTTGGCAGGACCTCGCACACGATGCACAGGCGGCCAGTCACCGGCAAAGCTGGCTGGCCACCACTGCAGCACAACCATTGCGTGCTTTCCGCCTGAACGTGGACGGCGCTGCGCCACGGATCGCACGCCTGCGCCTGCTCGGTCCGAAAGTCGTGATGACGCCGATGAAGCAGTATCAGATCGTTGCCAGCGGCGCCCAGCGCGCGTTGTTCCCGGCCTCGCTGCAGATGCAGCAGACCTACTGGACGGCCGTGGGTGTGCATGCAGGACGACAGAAATCGATCTTCGACGAGTACGGCAACCTGGAAGCCTTCAAGGGCGCGCCACTGGTGCAGCCGATCTGGCGAAGCGCTGACGGGCGTGCCGCAGGTGCCGCCGGGCAGGCAATGCAGCATGCCCTGCGCGACGGCTGGAAGCCGATGCCCTCTGCCACCTGGTCACCGCAACCCGGCCTGCAGCTGCGCAGTGAAGTATTCGCCATCGAGCGCGATGGCCAGCCGGTGACCTTCCTGCGGCATCGCCTGCACAACACCGGCAGCACCCGGATCGATGGCACGCTCAGCCTGGTGGTGCGCCCGATGCAGATGAATCCGCCGTGGCAGAACGGCGGGCTGTCCCCGATCCGCGAGGTGGCCATCGATAGGCAATCCGTGCGCGTCAATGGCCGCACGCTGCTGCAGTCGCTCACGCCGGTGGCTGCGTCGGGTGCGGCGCCATTCGGCAAGGATGGCGCAACGGAGATCACCGCGACCCTCGCTGCCGGCCAGCTGCCTTCCACGCAACAGGTGCGTGATGATCAGGGGCTTGCCTCGGCTGCATTGAACTACCGCGTCTCGTTGGCGCCGGGAACCAGTGATGCCGTCGTGGTCGCGTTCCCGTTGGGCACCGCCGCCGCCGATGCCAATGGCGTGCTGCCCGAAGCGCCTGCGCTGGATCTGGCCACGCTGCCCCGCGATGCCAATGCGGCGTTTGATTCACTGGCCACGCAGGCGTCTGCGGACTGGCAGGCACGGCTGGGCCAGGTCGGCCTGCGCCTGCCCGATCCGTCGCTGGTGGACATGCTGCGCGCGCAGGCCGCCTACATGCTGATCAACCAGACCGGTCCAGCCATGCAGCCCGGCCCGCGCAACTACAACCGTTCCTTCATCCGCGACGGCATGGCCACCTCGGCGGTGCTGCTGCGGATGGGCGAAGCCCGCGTGGCGCGCGACTACCTGGCCTGGTACAGCGAACACGGCGTGCATGCCAACGGCCTGGTCTCACCGATCCTCAACGACGATGGCAGCGTCAACACCGGCTTTGGATCGGACATCGAGTACGACAGTCAGGGCCAGTACGTCGCGCTGGTGGCCGATGTCGCGCGCCTGGACGGCGGACCCGAGTCGGTGCGTGACTACCTGCCGAAGGTGAAGGCCGCGCTGCGCTTCCTGCAGGAGCTGCGCGAGCGCACGCTGGTGCCCGGTTACAAGGCTGACCAGCCTTCGCCGGAACGGTTCGCGGGCATTCTTGCGCCGTCGATCAGCCATGAGGGCTATCCGTCGCCCACCCACAGCTACTGGGACGACTACTGGGGCCTGAAGGGGTGGCACGACGGCGCTTGGCTGGCCGAATCGCTCGGCGACCACCAGACCGCAGCCTGGGCGCGCGAACAATACAAGCTGCTCTACGACGCACTGCGTGCCTCGATCCGGGCGACGATGGCGTGGAAGGGCATCGACTTCATTCCCTCCTCGGCCGACCTAGGCGATGGCGATCCCACCGGCGTTTCGATCGCACTGGACCCGACCGGTGCGCAGAGCGTGCTGCCCGCCGAGGCACTGCGGACCACCTTCGCGCGTTATCTGGAGGATGTGCGCAAGCGCGGCCAGCCCGATGCGCTGTACGCCTATACGCCGTATGAGATCCGCAACGTGCTGAGCTATGTGCACCTGGGCCAACCGCAGGTTGCTGATGAGCTGCTGCAGGGACTGCTGCATGATCGGCGCCCGCTTGAGTGGCAGGTACTCGCCGAGGTCGTGCACTCGCGGCTGCGTTTCCCCCGCTACCTGGGCGACATGCCGCATACCTGGATTGGTGCCGAGTACGGCCGCACCCTGTTCGGCATGCTGATGCGCGAAGACGATGATGCGTTGTCATTGCTGCCGGGCCCGCCCCCCTCGTGGGTGGCGGGCGATGGATTGGCGGTGGAACGCCTGCCCACCGCGTATGGCACGTTGCAGATGCAGGCACGGCAACGCGACGGCACGCTATCGATCACGCTGGGCAAGGGCCTGCGCAGTGGGACGGCGGTGAAGGTCTGGTGGCCGGCGCGGACGATGCCGAAGACCGTGCGTGTGGATGGGCGCGACGTTACCGCGTTCGATGCGGAGGGCATGCGCTTGGCAAGACCATTCAGAACGCTGGAGGCGCGTTGGTAGAGCAGCCGAGCATGGCTCGGCTCTACAGAAGCAGCGGTAGCGCCGGGCCACGCCCGGTGTCATTGCAGCGTCGGCAACCCCGGCGGATTGGTCTGCGATTGCGGCACCGCCTCCTCGGCCAGGTTCCAGCGCGCCAATGCCTGCGCATAGGTGCCGCTGCCGATCTGGGTGTTCAACGCCTGCGTCACCGCATCGGCCAGGCCGCTGCCCTTGCGCGTCGTCACCGAGATCGCCGCAGCGTTCGGCCAGCCACCGGGGAACAGGCCCACGCGCCGCACCTTGCCATCGCGTGCCGAGTAGGCGCCGGTGGCATTGGGCTCGAACGAGACATCGGCGCGGCCAGTGATCACCGCCAAGCGGCCGACCACGGCGTCATCGAAGTACTGGTACTCCACCGGTTTCAGGCCGGCCGCAATGTTCTGCCGGTCCCACTGCCGCAGGATCTGGTCCTGGTTGGTGCTGGCGCCCACCACGACCTTCAGCCCGGCCACATCAGCGGGCTTTTCGATCTTCTGGATGGGCCCGTCGCTGCGCGTATAGATGCCCAGAAGATCGTAGCGGTAGCTGGAGAAGTCGAACTTCTTCTTGCGCTCTTCGGTCACCGTCACGTTCGACAGCACCGCATCGTACTTGCCCGATTCCAGCCCCAGCGGCCAGTCCGCCCACGCGACCGGCACGATCACCAGCTTCAGGCCCAACGCATCGGCGATCAGCCGCGCGATGTCCGGCTCGATGCCGACCACGTCCTTGCTGTCGGCGCCGTAGTCGGCCAGCGGCAGCTGCCCCGGATGGGTGGCCACGGTAAACGCCCCAGGGGTGACGAACTGATAACCGGCGGGGATCAACGCCTTCGCCTTCGGGTCGAAGGTGCCCTTCAGGACGGCCGTGTTCGCGCCGGCCAGGCTGGTCGCTGCCACGGTGCCTGCATCCGGTGCCTGGCGCACGCGCGAGTAGACGATACCGGCAATGCCGATGACCAGCACCGCCACGATCAACAGGGTGCTGCGCGAGGGACGACGCGATGCTGCACGACTCATGGTGCTCCTTCCGGGGTTACAGGGTCTTGGCCAGGAAATCGGCCGTGCGTTGCTGGCGCGGCTGCTCGAACACGGCGTCGGGCGTACCCTGCTCGATCACCCGGCCCTGGTCCATCATCACCACGTGGTCAGCCACGCGGCGGGCGAAGCTCAGCTCATGGGTGACGATCACCAGCGTGGTACCGGAACGGGCCAGTTCTTCGATCACGCTCAGCACCTCGGCCACCAGTTCCGGATCCAGCGCCGACGTGGGTTCGTCGAACAGCAGCACCTTCGGCTGCAGCGCCAGCGCGCGGGCAATCGCGATGCGCTGCTGCTGGCCACCGGACAGCTGGCGCGGGAAGGCATCGGCCCTGTCGGCCAGGCCGACCCGCTCCAGCAGCGTGCGCGCCTGTTGTTCGGCCTGCGCACGTGGCACGCCACGCACCGCGATCGGTGCCTCGATGATGTTCTCCAGCGCGGTCAGGTGCGGGAACAGATTGAAGCCCTGGAACACCATGCCCACCTCGGCACGCCGACGGCGGATCTCACGCTCGGGCAGTTCGTACAGGGTGTCACCGTCACGGCGGTAGCCGATCAACTGGCCGCCGACGGTCACGTAGCCGCTGTCGGCACGCTCCAGGTGGTTGATCAGCCGCAGCAGAGTGGACTTGCCGGCGCCCGATGGGCCGATCAGCACCGTCACGCTGCCGGCGCGCAGGTCCAGGTTCACATCCTCCAGCACCGGCTGGTCGCCAAACACCTTGCCTACGCCGTGCAGCGACACCGCCGCGCCCTCGCCGGCATCCACCTGCGCGGCGATGCACGGGCGGTTGACCACGCGCGGTGTGGCATCACTCTGCACGCGCGGCGATGACACGCGCGATGCCGAGCGCTCGCGCTGCAGTTGGCCGCGCGCGAAGCGCTGCTCCACGCGTCGCTGCAGCAGTGAAAGTACGGTCAGGATCACCAGGTACCAGACCGTGGCCACCATCAGCAGCGGCACCACTTCCAGGTTGCGCCGATAGATCACCTGCACGGTGTAGAACAGCTCCGGCAGCGCCAGCACGTAGACCACCGAGGTGCTCTTGGCCAGGCCGATCACATCGTTGAACGCCGCCGGCAGGATCGAACGCATCGCCTGCGGCAGGATGATGCGGCGCACCTGGCGGCCACGCGGCAGGCCGAGCGCGGCCGCGGCCTCGTACTGGCCGTGGTCGACCGAGAGGATGCCACCGCGGATCACCTCGGCCGAGAACGCTGCCTGGTTCAGGGTCAGGCCCAGCACCGCGGCGGTGAACACGCCGATCAGCTGCGTGGTCGGGTACGAGAACAGGCTGATGCCGGTGAACGGCACGCCCAGCTCGATGGTGCTGTATAGATAGCCCAGGTTGTTCAGCAGCAGCAACAGCACCAGCAGCGGGATCGAGCGGAACAGCCACACATAGCCCCACGACACCGCCGACAGCAGCGGCGAACCGGAGACGCGGGCCAACGCCAGCAAGGTGCCCAGCGCGAAACCGAGGCCAGTACCGAGCGCGGTCAGCAGCAGCGTGCGGCCCAGGCCCTCAAGCACCGGGCGTGCGAAGAACCATTCGGCAAAAGTGCCCCAGCCCCAACGCGGATTGCCAAGTACTGATTGAAGGCCGATCAGGATCAGCGCGAGTGCCAGCACCGTACCAACCCCCTGCAGTGGATGCCGGGCCGGCACGATCTTCAATTCGGGCGCTGGCGCAGGACGCGCAGTGATTCCCTCAAGCGCAGACGACGGTGTACTCATGCATGGGCCCCGTGCAGCACGGCCTGCGACGGCGAAAGCACTGGCGCCGGTTGCCCAAGGTGCTTCTCGAAGGGCAGGTGCGCGACGGTTTCCGGATCTGCATCCAGATCGAACAGCGCGGTGTAGCCATGGCTGAGGTACAGGCCGACAGCTTCGGGCTGGCGGAAGCCGGTGGTCAGGAACACACGCCGATAGCCTTGGCGTGCCGCCTGTTCTTCCAGTTCCTGCAGCACGCGCCGCGCGATGCCCTGGCGTCGCAACCCCGGCAGCGTCCAGATGCGCTTGAATTCGGCGGTGTCTGGATCGCGGTGCGGCATGAAGGCGCCGCCAGAGATCGCCACACCGTCGCGCAGCAACAGTACGAAGGCCCCTACCGGCGCCGCGAAGGCCTGCGCCGGATAGCGCTGCAGCTCCTCGCGGGCGCTGCCACCGATGCGTCGGCGCACGTCGGCGTAACGGCGGTCGTACTCCTGTTCCAGGCCAGCGAACAGCGGCCGCGCCAGCGGGTCATCGACCGAGGTATAGAGGAAGCGTTCGTTGTTGCTCATGCCACGTCCTTCACCAGGTAGTCTTCGGCCAGCCGCGCCCACAGGCTGGCAGCGGGTGCAATGGCGGCGTCGTTGAACACATAGCGCGGGCTGTGCAACGGTGCACTGTCGCCGTTGCCGACGAACACGAAGCTGCCGGGCCGCGCCTGCAGCAGGAAGGCAAAGTCCTCGCTGGCGGTGCGCGGTGCGAAGCCGGGCACCACCTGTTCGGCGCCGAAGCACTGCACCGCCACCTTGCGGACATAGGCCGTCTGTTGCGGGTGGTTGATCACGCTGGGGAAGCCGCGCGGGAATTCAATCTCGGCGCGCGCGCCGAACGCGGCGGCGGTCTGCTCGGCAAGTTCCGTGACCCGGCGTCGCAGCGTGTCGCGCACCTCGGGCAGGTAGGCGCGCACGGTCAGCTTCAGCTCGACCACGTCCGGAATCACATTGGCAGCCTGCCCACCGTGGATTGAGCCGACGGTGACCACGCCCATCTGCCGCGGATCGACATTGCGCGACACCACGCTCTGCAGCGCGGTGACGATGTGCGCTGCCGCCAGGATCGGATCCACGCTGCCCTGCGGCTCGGCACCGTGGCCGCCCTTGCCGATCACCTTCAGCCGCGCCCAGTCCACCGACGCCATCGCCGGGCCGTCGACGAAGCCGAAGTGGCCGACTGGTACGCCGGGCCAATTGTGCAGCCCATAGATCGCATCCACCGGGAAGCGCTCGAACAGGCCGTCGGCAAGCATCTTCGATGCACCCGAACCGGTTTCTTCCGCAGGCTGGAACACCAGCTGCAGGGTGCCGTCGATATTGCCGTGATGGGCCAGATAGTGCGCAGCGGACAGCAGGATCGCGGTATGCCCATCGTGGCCGCAGGCATGCATCAGGCCCTCGGTCTGGCTGGCGTAGGCCAGCCCGGAGTCTTCGTGGATCGGCAAGGCATCGATGTCCGCACGCAGCCCCAGCCGACGACTGCCCTGCCCGCGCTGCAACGTACCGACCACGCCGGTGCCGCCGAGGCCAGTGGTCACTTCATAACCCCATTGCTGCAGCAGCTCGGCCACGCGGGCGCTGGTGCGATGCTCTTCGAAGGCCAGCTCCGGGTGCCGATGCAGGTCATGGCGGATCGCGATGGCGGCCTCGGCGCGTGCTGCGATTTCGGGCAACACGCCAGTCGCTGGGGAACCCCGCCGGGCCTGGCCCGGTGCTACTGCGGTTTCTCCGCTCATTGCCCTACCCCACCTTCCGCGCCAGTTCAGCGTCGGTCGCATGGCGGCTGGCCTTGTACGGCAGACCCAGATGCTCGCGCAGCGTCTGTCCTTCCAGCTCGCGCTGGTGGTAGCCGCGCGCCTGCAGGATCGGCAGCACCTGGGTCACGAAATCGTCCAGGCCTTCGCGCTGTGCGGCGAAACCAAGGATGAAGCCGTCGCTGGCACCGGCATCGAACCAGCGGATCAGCTCATCGGCCAGATGCTCCGGCGTACCGATGAAGTTCGGTCGTGGGCTGACCGCCTCCAGTGCCACCTGGCGCAGGCTCAGCTCCTTTTCTCGCGCATCCTGCTTGATGCGATCGGTGGTGGAACGGAACGAGTTGCTGCCGATCTCACCCAACTCCGGGAAGGGCGCGTCCGGATCGTACTGGCTGAAATCATGGTGATCGAAGAAGCGCCCCAGGTACGCCAGCGCATCCTCCAGCGTGGCCAGTGCAGCGATCGCCTGGTACTTGGCTTCGGCCTCCTCGGCAGTACGGCCGACGATGGGGCCGATACCCGGGAAGATCTTCACGTCATTGCCGCTGCGGCCATGCGCGATCGCCGAGTTCTTCACCTTCTGGGTGAACGCGCGGGTTTCTTCCAGCGATGGCGAATGAGTGAACACCGCGTCGGCATACTTGCCGGCCAGCGCGATGCCGTCGTCAGACGAACCGGCCTGGAAGATTACCGGCTGGCCCTGTGGCGAACGCTGGATGTTGAGCGGCCCTTCCACCTGGAAGAAGCGGCCCTTGTGGTCGAGGCGGCGGAACTTTCCCGACGCGAAGAACGTACCGCTGTCGCGCTCACGCACGAAGGCGTCGTCATCCCACGAATCCCACAGCCCCTGCACCACCTCCAGATATTCGTCGGCGATCTGGTAGCGCAGCGCATGCTCCGGGTGCGGCCGGCCATAGTTGCGACCCGAACCTTCCAACGGCGAGGTCACCACGTTCCAGCCAGCACGACCACCACTGAGCAGATCCAGCGAAGCGAACTGGCGGGCCACGGTGAACGGATCGCTGTAGGACGTCGACAGCGTACCCGCCAGGCCGATCTTCTTCGTTGCCGTGGCCAGCGCCGACAGCAGCGAGATCGGCTCGAAGCGGTTGAGGAAATGCGGGATCGACTTCTCGTTGATGTACAGGCCGTCGGCCACGAAGCCGAAGGCGATGCCGTTTTCCTCGGCAGTGCGCGCGATGTCGATGTAGAACTGCAGGTTGACGCTGGCATCGGCCGGGTTGGACGGATGCTTCCAGGCATGCATGTGGCTGCCGGGGCCCTGCAGCATGATGCCGAACGGAATGTGGCGCGGGGTGGTGCTCATGGAAATCGCTCCTGCAGGTCAGGCCACCGCCGCGCGCGGCGCGGGCGACAGCAGTTCAAGGGATGTCAGGCGTGCGTCGAGGTCGGCCACCGGCGCATCGAGGATGAACTCGCCCACGCCGAAACGCCGGTGCAGCGCATCCAGTTCGCCGCGCACGTGCTGCGCATCACCGGACAGCACGCTGGGGCGCGTCTCCTCGATGCGGAAGTCGGCCACCCCCACCTGGCGCGCGTACTCGGCAGCCGCCTCGGGGCTGGGCAGGTTCACCGTCTGCCCCGGGCCAAGATGCAGCTTGTAGACGCGCAGCGCACCGATATGGCGTGCGGCTGCTTCGGCAGTCGGCGCGGCGAAGGCCACCGTGGCCAGCAACGGCGGTTGCGTGGAGACACCGCGGTAGGCGTCGAACGCGGCCTCGATGTGTTTCGGGTCGCCATCAAAGTGCGCGGCATACACGAAGCGCCAGCCGAGCTCGGCCGCCTGCTGCGCACTCTGCGGGCTGGCACCGAGCAGGAAGCGCTCCGGCGCCTGCTGTGGAATCGGGCGCGCCAGCGCCTCGGTTGCGGCACCGGACAGATAGCCCTCCAGGTCGCGCAGCTGCTGGTCGAAATCGGCGAATGCCGGGCGTCCCGCCGCCAGCGCGGCGGTCGATGCTGGCAGGCCACCGGGCGCCTTGCCCACGCCCAGATCCACGCGCCCCGGTGCCAACGCCGCCAGCAGGTTGAAGCTCTCGGCCACCTTGTACGGCGCATAGTGGCGCAGCATCACCCCGCCACTGCCGATGCGGATGCGACGGGTCTGCGCCAGCACCCAGGCGGCCAGCACTTCAGGCGCCGGGCTGGCAAGCGCCGGCGCGGCATGATGCTCGGCAAACCAGTACCGGTGATAGCCCAGCTGCTCGGCGCGCTGCGCCAACTGCAGGCTGTTGCGCAGCGCCTGCTCTGGCGAGGCGCCTTCGGCCACCGGGCTCTTGTCCAAGACGCTGATCAGATAGCTCAAGGTCGTGTCCTCGCTCAGGGGTGGGCCACGGGAATGCCAAGCAATCCGTTCAGCGCAGCCAGGATCGGCTCGGCACCGGAGATGTACTGGCGGTCCTGATGCGCGCCACTGGCCAGCTCGCTGCGCACGCCCTGCGGCAGCACCAGCTTGGGCAACGACTGGTCCTGCTCGCCGATCTCGGCGATCACCTCGCGGCGTGGCCGCGCGAAACCAATGCGACGTACGTCCAGCTGCGCGTCGAGGCCGTCGATGCTCGACAGCGCCCCTTCCAGCAGCAGGCTGTGCCGGCAGAAGAAGCGCTGGCCAGGAATCTGGCCATCCTCGAACTCGCGGTCGAGCAGGAACAGGATGGGTTTGCTTGCTGCGTCCAACGCCACGGGAGTGTCCTCATCAGGGCCGGCAATGCGATGCCGCTTCGATTTCGATGCTAGGGATGCCGGTGCTTGCGGTGGCGGTGCCAGGCGACAATCGGCGGTCAGATCCGGCCACGCAGATGCGCCTTGGCCATATGCAAAGCGCCGCCGGTTATGGCATCAGGCGATGCGTCGCAGTGGCGCCGCTACCGCCAGCGCCTGCGTAGCCAGATGCCCGGCCGCACGCTCGGTCGCCAGCGCGATGCGGGCCTGCAACGCTGCACTGTTGAGGTGCTCGCCATCAAAGTCGGCCGGCGTGGCATACACCCCGATCGGCAGCGTGTGCGCCTGCAGGAAGCTGAACAACGGCCGCAACTGGTGGTCGATCACCAGTGCATGGCGCTCGCTGCCACCGGTCGCCGCCAGCAGCACCGGTGTATCCACCAGCGCCTCCAGCCCGATGAAGTCGACCAGGTGCTTGAACAGCCCCGGATACGAACCGCGATGCACCGGCGCGGCCACCACCAGCAGTTCGGCGGTCTCGATGGCCTGCAGCGCCTGTTCCACCGCCGGCTCCACTTCATCGCGCGACAGCGACTGCCCCACTGAGCGCGCGATCGGCGCCAGCTCCACCAGCTCCACGCTGGCGTGCACCCGCTGCTGCAACGACGCCAACAGGTGCCGCACCAGCAGCAACGTACGTGACGTCGCCGAGCTGGTCGGTGACCCCACCACTGCAACCACCCTCAATGCAGAAGACATGAACTGCTCCTCGATGATGCCGAACCCCGTCCGGCCGCCTTTCGCGTTCTGTAGAGCCGAGCCATGCTCGGCTGCTCCACCTCAGAACCGGTAATTGATCCGCCCGTACCAGAACGTCCCGATCCGGCTCAGCACATCGCCCGAATCCCACGTCGTCTCGATGCTGGCCACATCGGTAGCACTGCGCGCGTACTCCGGCACCTTGCGCGTGCGCTTGTCGAACACGTTGTTGACGCCCAGCGCCGCGCTCCAGCCCGCACCCAGCTCCACCGCACCTGAAAGGTTGGTCACCAGCACCGGCGGCTGCCTGTATTCCACGCCGTTGTTCAGGCGCTTGATCGGGCCGTAGTAGGTGAAGTCGACATTCGAGCGCCAGCGCCCGTTCTGCCAGCCCAAGCCCGCCACCTGGGTGTAGCTGGGCGTGCGGAAGCGCAGTGCGTACTCGCTGGATTTGGTCAGCAGGTTGATATTGGGCAGCCCCTGCAGCGCCGCCGGAATATCACTGACCTTCCGGATCGTGGTGCGGCCGACGTTGGCCGCATAGCTCCAGCGCAGCTTGCCCCACGCCGTTTCCTGGTTCGCTTCCAGGGTCAGCTCGACACCGCGTGTGCGGGTATTGCCCACGTTGGTGAAGTAGCTGGCATAGAACGCATCACCCGGCAGGATGCTGATGCCGGCCGAACCCAGCAGCGCATCGATGGTGTTCTTCTGCGCCGCAGTCAGCACCGTGCCGCTGTTGTCGGTGATGCGCGCTGGATCCTGCGCGTTGTAGCCGATCTGGCTGGACTGGCCGAGCTGGCCACGGATGTCGATCTGGTAGGCATCCACGGCCAGGTGGAACGCCGGGCTCGGGTCCCAGGTCACGCCCAGGCTGTAGTTGGTGGCCTTTTCCGGCTTCAGCGGTGTGGCACCCAACGCATTCGCCGCCGGCGAAGACACCTGTGCCACCAGCGTGGTGCCGCACGGGCAGCTGCCGGTGGCCTGGTAGAACTGCGCGCCCAGGCTGGGCGCATGGAAGCCATTGCTGACCGTCGCGCGTACACCCAGCGCATCGGTGAAATCGAAGCGGGTGGTCAGGCGGCCGGTCGAGACACTGCCGAAGTCGGAATGGTCTTCCCAGCGCGCGGCCGCATCCAGATACCAACGTGAGGTGATGTTGGCGGCCGCACCCACGTACACCGCCTTGCTGTTGCGGGTGGCCTTCACCGCGTCCGCAGTGGAATAGCCGACGAACGCTGCAGCACCAAAGCCGGTGTACGACTCCCACTGCCCCGCCCCGCGCTCGTACTGTTCATGCTGGTACTCAGCACCTGCGCTCACTTCCAGCGGCGAAGCGAATGCCGCCACCTCGAAGCCACGGCGCAGGTCGAGGTTGGCGATGCCCTGCTGGTAGTCCAGCTTGCCGTCGTAGAAATCGGTGGGCGAGCCGGGGTACTGCAGCGAGTAGTTCACCGAGTTGCGCGTATAGGTGCGCACCGTGCTGCGATTGCCGGTCAGGCTGGCGTCGTAATCCCAGCCCGCGATCTGGCCTTTGACACCTGCGATGCCGGTGTACTGCTTCTCCTTGGTTTCCAGCACCGGCAGGAAGCCATCGGGAAACACGCTCAGCACACCCGGCGCCTTGTAAGTGGTGAAGATGGTCGCCGGCAGGCGGAAATTCTGGATCGCCTGCGCGGTTCGATCACTGGCGGTGGCATTGGCGTAGAACTGGGCGCTCTCGCCCAGGCCATGGCCCACGTTCACCGCAAACGCCTTCAGCGCATACGATGGCGAACTGAGGATGGTGTTGGCCTCGGCATCGCGGTTGGCCTCGGCCGGGTTCGGCGATGCGCCGGCCGGCAACCGGTTGTTCGGTCGCAGCGCGACCAGATTGCCGTTGGCATCTACCGCCGGATAGCTCAGATAGCCATCGATGTAGCGGCGGGTACGGATCGCGTGGTGCTGCCGCGTGGTTTCGCCCGACAGGTTGACGAAGCCATCGGCGCCCCACGGCAGGCCCACGTTGGCACGCACGCTGGTGCGCGCGCCATCGCCATCAATGCTCTGCCCGCTTTCCACGGAAAGCTCGCCACCGTGTGCCTGCGATTTCAGGATCACGTTGACCACGCCGGTGATCGCGTCCGAGCCATAGATGGCCGACGCGCCATCGCGCAGTACTTCCACGTGGTCGATCGCCGAGACTGGAATCAACGCCAGGTCTGCCCAGGCATGGCCGGGGAAACCGCCGCCGTTGGCACCGCTCACATAGGCACTGGCATTGCGGCGCTTGCCGTTCACCAGCACCAGCGTGTAACCCGGCGAGAGATTGCGCAGCTGGTAGCCACGGATCAGGCTCTCCTGGTCGCTCTGGTAGCCACCGATCTGGCTCAGCGACGGCAGGCTGCGCTGCAACGCTTCCAGCAGGTTGGCCTGGCCGGTCGCAGCAAGGTCCTCTGCGGAAATCACATCGATCGGGGTGGAACTGTTCTTCACCGTGCGCGTGCTGGTGCGCGACCCGGTAACGACCACCGCATCCAGCGTGGACGCTGCCACGTTGGCCGTTGCAGCGGTGGCAGCAGGATCCGCATCGGCGTCAGCCGCATGGCCAGGCGATGCGGCCAGAACGCTGGCGATCAGGACGGCGAGAGTGTTCAGCACAGGGGCGTGGGCAGCAGGCATGGGGCTCGTGGGGGTGGGCCGGAAACACGCTTCCATTCAAGGGCCTGTTCACCCACCGCGACAGGCGCGATCGCGTCACCCAGCCGTAACATCCGGCCACCCACATGACCGCTGGTAATGACGTTAGGTGGCCGCAACGGTGCGCTGCTGCCTGTAGAGCCGAGCCCACGTTCGGCTGCTCTTCGCGACGGCGTCAGATGCATCCCCCCTGCCGGTATTGAGCCGAGCGTGGGCTCGGCTCTACAAGAGGGGAGCGACTGCTCCATATGCCTGGCAGGCATCACCTCATGCCCGCGCACCACGCAGCGCCGCGCATCTCCACCCGTAGCATCAAGCCATGCCCAGCCCACCCGCCGATCCCACCGCGCCGCTCGTCGCCATCGTTGCCTGCCACGGCCAGGGGCTGTTCGAATTCGGCTGCGCGGTAGGCCTGTTCGCGCCTGTGCGGCCGGAACTCGGCGTGGCCTGGTACCGCACCCAGCTGTGCGCGGGTGAACCCGGTGCACTGCGCATGCTCGGCAATGCACAGGTGCAGCTGCCCTACGATCTCAGCACTGTTGATGACGCCGACATCATCGTCATTCCCGGATGGCGCGAACCCAGCGAACGCCCGCCGCAGGCACTGCTCGATGCACTCATCCGCGCCCACGTCCGTGGCGCACGCATCGCCTCGATCTGCTCTGGCGCCTTCGTGCTGGCCTGGGCCGGGCTGCTCGATGGCCGCCCGGCCACCACCCACTGGCGCCTCACCGAAGCGCTGGCACGCGACTTTCCGCGCATCGATGTGCGCGAAGACGTGCTGTACGTCGACACCGGCAACGTCATCACCTCGGCCGGCTCGGCCACCGGCATGGACATGATGCTGCACATGGTGCGCAAGGACTACGGCGCGCGCGTGGCCAACCTAGTGGCCGAGCGGCTGGTACTGGCGCCATGGCGTGATGCCGAACGCAGCCAGCGTGTCAGCCGCGCCATTCCGAATGGCGAGCCCTCGCGTCTGGCAAAACTGATGGAATGGATGCGCCGCAACCTGCGCGAGCCGCACTCGCTGGGCAGTCTTGCCGAGCAGGCCGCGCTCAGCCAGCGCACGCTGCAGCGGCAGTTCCTGGAAGCCACCGGCCTGTCACCCATCGACTGGCTGATCCGCGAGCGCGTGGCATTCGCCCGCGAGCTGCTGGAAACCACCGACCGGCCGCTGCAGTGGATTGCCGAGCAGGCCGGCTTTGGTTCGCAGGAGTCGTTCCGCCGGCACTTCCGCGGCCAGGTGGACGCCAGTCCTACCCAATACCGCAGCCAGCATCGCGGCGGAATTGGCGCGGATCGGTTGGTGGGCTGCTGATCCAACGCATCACTCCCGATGATGCGTGAGGAAAGGCTCACGGCAGGCTATGGCGACCCACGTATAGTGACGGGCGTCACAAGAAGCCCCTTCCATGCTCCACGCATTTGCCTACTCCAGCCACATGTCGGCTGCGCTTTCCGATGAAATCCTCCGGCAGATCGTCTCCCGCTCTGCCACGTTCAACCGTCGCGTGGACGTCACCGGAGCGCTGCTCGTCGACGGTCAGCGGTTTTTCCAGTACGTCGAAGGTCCGCCCGACGGCCTGGAGGCGGTCAAGCGCCGCATCCATGACAGTCGCTCGCATGCTGCCGTCGTTCCGGTACTGGACATGGCCATCAGCGCGCGTGCTGTTCCCTATTGGGCCATGACCCGCATCGAGACCGGGCAGGTCGTGGTGTCCGGCCTGGTCAATGCACGATGGGACGAATTCGGCCATTCCGTTCCGGGCATGGATCAGCTCGTCGGCCTGCTGCGTCCGCACTTTCCGCGCATCGGCCCGCTCAGTGCGCACCATGCGCCCGTCGGATCCAGCTGAACCGCCGCCTTGCGCGCGTAGTCCCACGCGGCCGCGTGCTCCCTGCAGACGTCATCATTCAAGCCGCGTTACCCATCGTTCCTGCCAGATCCACAGCATGCCTGTACCCGCTCAACCTTCAACGCAAACACGTGCCTCGCCCGCCGAGTTGTTCGAGGTCGTCGTCCTTCGTGCAGGCACGGCCCTGTTCGCGATCGACGTACAGGTGGCCGTGGAAATACGCGGCCCCGAGACTTTCGGCCCTGCAGATCAGCATGGCAGGCGGAACCTGGAGGTACGAGGGCAGCCATTGCCGGTGGCCGACCTGCGCAGGCTCAGCGGGCAACCGGCGTTCGATGGCGGCAGCCCAGCCATGCTGTTGATCAGCGCCGGCACCGCAACCCTGGCGCTAGCGGTAGATGAAGTGCTGGAAATCGAAACACCGGACGCATCTCCAGACGCAGCCTCGCCGGCGCAGGGTCGACCGTTCAACTTCTGCAGCCGGCACGTTCGGGTGGATGCCACACGTTCGGCTGCGCTGATCGAACCGCAGTCGCTGCTGGCCGCGCTCGCGGTGCGGGACTGAGGCGCCTCTGCTCAAGGGCGCCTGCGAACCGGTTGAAACCGCATGCGCCAGCACTGCGCGGCAAAGCCGATCACAAACACCACCGCCAATCCCAGCAACGTGTGCAGCACCACCGGTGCCATCGGCGCAGCCGCAATGGGATGGTTCACCGGCAACCGTGTCAGCGTTTCATTCACGCCTGGCACCAGCGACAGCAGGAAGCTGAAGGACAGCGCAAATGTCGACAGGTAAGGTGCGGCGCCACCCAGCCAGCGCAGCCGGGCCGCCAGCACGCCGCCGAACGCCACCAGCAGCACGATCACTCCGAATGCGTGGCCCGGGTTGATCCCGCCCGTACTGGAGACGGTGAACGACGTTGCCACCGACAGCACCAGCCCAAGCAGGTACAGCTTGCCGGAGCGTGTCGCGGGGTCGATCGCGCGATGGCGAATGAAGGCATACAGGCCGGCGAACACCGGTACAAGGCTGACGGCCGTATGGATCACGCCCAGCGTGGACAGAGAGTGCGACATGGAACATCTCCAAGGGTTGATTGAACCTACTAGTAGGTAGACTTCTAGATCAAAGAAAAGGCCTACGTTGCCGCAGGCCCAGCACACATCCATCAGGCAGCCGCGCTCACCCGCGCGATGGCCAACCGTGCCAGCGCAGCAAACGTCGCCGCATCGCCGAAACCGCGCGCGGCCAGCATCGCGCCATGCACCGAGGACATGAACGCTCTGGCCTCATCGGCCACCGAACCCTGCAGGCGCAGTTGACCCAGCGCCGCGCCCTTTTCCAACGTGAGCGCCAACCAGCCACTCAAATCCTCGAAATGCCCGCGTACTTCTTCGGCAATCTCCGCAGGGATCATCGGCGCCTCTGCCGCCAGCATCGCGCAGATGCAGAACGAAGACGTGCCACCGCCAATACAGCTCGACCAGTAGTCCACATACGCGTTGAGCTCCTGCAGCGGGTCGTCCAGCTGCCGGTCCAGCAGCGCCAGGCCTTCGCGCGCCTCGGCCCGGTACAGCTCAACCACCGTGCGCACCAGGTCCGCCTTGCTGGGGAAATGGTGATGGATGCTGGCCTTGCTGATGTTCACCCGCGCCGACACGTCGGCGTAGCTGAAGCCGTTGTAGCCACCGGCCTCCAGCAGCGAACGGGCGTGGGCCAGGATCTCCTGGGCCTTGGGCGAGAGCGGCTCTTTCATGTCGTCAACCTACTAGTAGGTTGACTCACTGTCAACTCCCCGCTGCGAGGTCGGCAGCATCTGGTAGTGCCGGCCGCTGGCCGGCAACTGCACGCCCCTGACTCCACCGGGATGCCGGCCAGCGGCCGGCACTACCAAACCCGGGCATTCGTGGCGGGTTTTGACATGCAGGTATTTACCTGCATATAGTCCACTCAAGGGCGGCGCCTGCCGGCCCATGCGAGGAACCTGCAATGGTGGATATCGCACACCGGGTCGGCATCAAGGCCCCCGCAAGCCAGGTGTATCAAGCACTGGCCACCCCTGAAGGCGTCGCCGCCTGGTGGGCCGAAGACACCCATGGCGACCGCGATACCGGCGGCACGGTCAGGGTGCGCTTCACGAACAACGACCAGGAAATCGGCGCCATGGAAATGCAGCTCGAACAGCTCATTCCCGGCGAGCTGGTGCTCTGGAAGTTCCTCGTCGGCCCTGCCGAATGGATCGGCACGCATGCGCGTTTCGTGCTGAAGCAGGAAGGCGACTACTGCATCGTCCTGTTCACCCATGAAGGCTGGAAAGAGCGCATCGAATTCACCTCCCACTGCAGCACCAAGTGGGCGGTGTTCCTGCTGAGCCTCAAGGCCCTGCTGGAAACCGGCAAGGGTCAGCCCAATCCACACGACATCAGGATCGACAACTGGAACTGAAGACGCCCCGCATGAATGCAGACAAGGTGTTCAAGGCCTTGGCCGACCCCACGCGCCGGACGCTGCTGGACCTGCTCTGCGAAGACAACGGCCAGACCCTGGGCCAGCTGTGCGAGCACCTGGACATGGCCCGGCAATCGGTCACCCAGCACCTGGGCCTGCTGGAAGACGCCAATTTGATCAGCACCATGCGCCGTGGCCGCGAGAAGCTGCACTTCATCAACCCGGTGCCGCTGCATGAAGTCTACGAGCGCTGGGTACGCAAGTTCGAGCAGCAGCGCCTGAGCCTGCTGCATGACCTGAAACGCGAACTGGAAGGAGAATGACGATGTCCGCAGAGACCACCCGCTTCATCCACGTGATCTATATCGCCTCCACCCCACAGAAGGTGTTCGAGGCCATCACCCGCCCCGAGATCGCCAGCCGCTACTGGGGCCACGAAAACGTCTCGGACTGGAAACCCGGCTCGCGCTGGCAGCACGTGCGCGCCAACGAAACGCGCTCGGTCGAACTGGTCGGCGAAGTGGTGGAAAGCACCCCGCCCTCGCGGCTGGTCATCACCTGGGCCGCCGCCTCGCAGGCCGACAATCCCGATGCCTACAGCCGGGTCACCTTCGAGATCGTGCCCTACCAGGACATGGTGCGGCTGACCGTCACCCACGACGAATTGGAACCCGGCAGCGGCATGGATACCGGCATCCGCCAGGGCTGGCCGATCGTGCTGTCGAGCCTGAAGTCGCTGCTGGAGACCGGCAAGGGATTGGATGTGTTTGCGAAGCCGAGCTGAGTCGTGCCGCTATCGGCGGCGGAGCGCCATCAGCCGCCTGCGCCACCATCCGCTCAATCGCTCACTGTGCGCGCGCCCGTATTGTCCGTGCACATCCTGTTTGATCCAATCCGCCAGCAGGCGCAGATAGCCGTCGGTGATCCGCGTCGACACGCGGTTGCCCTCGGCATCGATGCGGAACTCGACCATGCCATGGTCGGTGTCGGGGAACAGGTAGGTCTCGATCGGCTGTCCTGACGCGCGCAGGCGCCCCAGGATGGTGCGCGTGGCCGCAATCGGTGCGGCGCGGTCCTGCTCGGCCAGCACCCATAGCAACGGCACCTTCAGGCGGCGCAGCGCAGCCTCGGCGTCGTAGTCCCAGATCAGCTCCAGGTTATCGAAGCGCGCGCGACCGATCCGGCGCAGGTCAGCATCACTCATGCGCAGCATGTCACCGCTGTATTCGCCACTGATGGTCTTTGCCCACGGCGCGGCACCCACCTGCGCACGCACCTTCGCCAGCGCCTCGAAACCTTCACTGAAATGCGTGCGCATCAGCTGCGCGGTGGCCTCTGACAGCTGCCCGACCTGCTTCATGGCCGCCGGATCCAGTTGCAGGCGGTGCGCCTCGTCGAACAACTGCTCGCGGTCCTCCTCGATGGGCGAGACCACCAGCCCGAAACCGATCGCCACGAAATCCGCCTGCGAACGCGTGGCCGCCAGCGGCGCGATCCAACCGCCCTGGCTGCCACCGAAGTAGCCGGCACGGCCGAAGCGGCCTTTGGCCAGTTCACGCGCCTTCGCCAGCGCCGCCGCCGCGTCGTCGGCCAGCAGCTCGAAGTTCTGCGTGTACTCGCCTTCCGAATCGCCGGTGCCACGCTTCTGGTAGGCGAACACCGAGATTCCCTGCGCCACCAGCATGCGTTGGTAGATCGCCGCCACCGCCATCGTGCGTTCCGAGCCATGGACCAGCACCACCAGCGGCCGCTTGGGATCGGCCGGACCGGCGGGTTCGATCAACTGCCCGACCAGCTTGGTTCCGGCACTGGTGAAAGTTGCATCGGTATCGCGGGTGGACAGTCGCTGCCAGCGCTGCGTGGCCCCCGCAGGCGAGCTAACGCTGACCACATCGCCGCTGCAGCTCACCGGTGCGTTGGCATCGCCGGTGGCGCCACGTCGCCCGTCCAGCATCAGATAACGCTGCCCCGTGGCCGGTGCCGCAGCGGGTGCGCCCAGCACCACGATGTTGCCCTGCCCATCACCGTAGGCACTGGCCGTGCACAGCTCGGCGGCTGCAACCGGCAGGCCCGAACACACCAGCACCGCGCTCAACAACGAACGACTCTTCCACCCTGCCATGCCCGTCCCCATTGCAGTGAACCCGCGTCGCGCAGGCGCCGGGCGCAGCCTAGCGCGTTCGTTCGCCAGATTCATGCTGCACCCGCTCGCCGTCGCCTTCTGCCATGGCCATACTGGAAGGACGATACGGACTTCAGAATGCCATGCACCCACACTTGGAACACATCGGCACCACCCGCATCCTGCGCGTCGGCCCGCAGGGCCCGACGCTCGATGCCACCACCCTGCGCGACCTGGTCGGCGATGCCCTCGGGCACCAGGCCGAGTGGATCGCCGTGCCGGTGCAACGCCTTTCGGCGGACTTCTTCGAGCTGCGCTCCGGCATGGCCGGGCAATGGCTGCAGATGCTGGTGAACTACCGCTTGCGCTTCGCCGTACTGGGCGAAGTCAGCGCCTACCGCGCACAAAGCGCGTCGCTGGATGCATGGATCACCGAGTGCAACCGCGGCCGCGACGGCTGCTTTGTCGCCGATTGGGATGCCCTGCTGGCACGTCTTCCCGTATCGGCCAGCTAGCGCGCCGTCCAGCCCCCATCCACCGGCAGCGCCGTGCCGGTGATCTGTGCCGCCGCGTCCGAAGCCAGGAACACCACCATCTCGCCCAGTTGCTCGGGCGTCACGAACTGCAGCGACGGCTGCTTTTCAGCCAGCAGCGCACGCGCGGCGGTCTCCTGATCCGTGCCGTCGTTCTCTGCAAGCGCGGTGATCTGCCGCTCGACCAGCGCCGTCCGCACCCAGCCCGGGCAGATGGCATTGGCGGTGATGCCGGTGCCCGCATTCTCCAGCGCGGTTACCTTGGTGAAGCCCACCACGCCATGCTTGGCCGCCACATAGGCCGACTTGTTCACCGAGCCCACCAGGCCGTGTACCGACGCGATGTTGATGATGCGACCGGCGCCCTGCTGCTTCATGTGCGGCAACGCCGCCGCCGTTGCATGGAACACCGCCGACAGGTTCAGCGCCAGGATCGCATCCCACTTGTCGACCGGGAATTCCTCGATCGACGCGGTGTACTGGATGCCAGCATTATTCACCAGGATGTCGATGCGGCCCATCGTCGTCACGACGCGGTCGATCATCGCGCGCACCGCCTCGCCCCGGGAAAGGTCCGCGCCATCGTGCACCACCCGCACGCCGAACTCAGCTTCCAGGCGGGTACGGATGCGTTCGATCTCCGCCGCATCGCCGAAGCCATTCAGCACGATATCGGCACCTTGCCGCGCCAGCGCCGTGGCGATGCCAAGACCGATACCGCTGGTGGAGCCGGTGACCACCGCAACCTTTCCACTGAACATGGGTGAGCTTCCATTGGGCGTAGGTGGCCAGTGTAGCTTCACCGGCGCGCCCCTTTAAGCGACGCTACCTTGGTCAATCAACGGTTAGAACGCGTTGGGTACCCGCGGAGGGAAGTGTCCAGCGTTCATTCAAAACGGTACACCTCAGAGGGGGCGCAGTCGTGGCCTGCTAGCGATACTGTCCGACTCCCACATAGGGCAATGCATCCATGCTTTGCCCGGCGGATCGAAATCGAACAGGTCCGAAAATAGCTTCTGCAGCCGTTCTACTCCCCCCACCGCCAACCGGGGGGGGCGCCTTTCATCCAGCAGATGAGGACAAGGACCAACACTACGGCCCACGTGTAGAGCTGAAACGCGATGGGCTCGCGAAATGGAGAGAACAGAAACGGACCCGCCAGCAGCAGGCCGAATGCGACTGCGTACACCAGCCAGCCCTGCCACGCGCACGGCATCCCCCAACCCCATCCGTACTTTTTCCTGGTAAACCAGTACTTCCTGCTGATCATTGCAATCTTCCTCGATGGCCGCCGGTCTCACGTACCTGATCCAAGCATGCTTTGAGCTGTTCATGAAGACGTCGGTCCAGAATCAAGTCAGTATCCCCTCTGGTTGTGACGAGAACAGAGCTACGGTCCGTGCGCAGCACGAAGACGTTGCGACCGTTCTGCATGCGGAACTTGCCAAGTTCAACGCCCCCTGTGCTGGTCCCAAGTTGCCGGTGAGGCAGCGTGATCCTTGAAGCATCGGAAGAGTCCTGCCACGAGACACTGGAAAGCGGGAGCTGCAGTCGGACAAACGCTGCTGACCCAATCAGCTGGCCATCTGTAACGGCGATGTACGCTGTTCGCGCTTGATATACGAGGCCAAAGGCAACTACGACAACAACGGCCAGCGCCGAGCCGAGCGCAATATTCCTGGCTGGCACCCCGCCAGAGCGGGATGCAAACCATATTGTGATCAGAACCACGGCTGCTGCCACGCATATGCCGAGAGGAAGCGCGTAGGCGTGAATCAGGGATACATCCAGCGTCGATCGGCACATCATCAGGAACTACTCCGCAGAGATTGACCGCATGCCATAAACGTAAATCGTCTCGACAATTGTCTCAAATGCGTTTTCGTCACAGGTGACAAGGCCCACGCTTCGCATCGCGCGCAGAAACGAGCGGACCTCGTTCCATGTTACGGGCTTTGCGTGTTCATCGCAGATCATACTTGCACTGCCACGCATGAGAATGCTTCGGCATCAGATACCGCGCAACAAACGCCCATCTCTCATCGATCACATCGGTCGAACATGGGCTGCGCGCTGTGATGCCATTGCAGTGACACTGTTCATACCGAACTTCAACACGCTCTAGAAGAGAACGCTCGCTCGATCAACGGTCGCCAGCGGGCTGGCCTTCCGCACCGCCTCAAGGAACAGCAGGAAATCCCGATTGAACAGCGTCAGGTTGTTGGTGAACGTCACGCACTTTCTGCCCGACGCTTTGCTGAAGCACACCTGCCAGACATAGCGCCCGTAGATCCTGTCGGACGTTCGTGTGACTGAGGTGATCTGCGAAAGCGGAACCGCCGTGGGCACTGGCCCACGCCGCAGGTAAAAGGACGCCGCATCAAAGAAGTAGTGCTCCCGATCTTCTTTCCCATCCACCATCACCAAGGTCATGGACCTGCCGGAAATCCGGCGCGGAGCATGCAAACGCAGCCCCGTCTCTACGGACGAGCGAGCAGTTGCTGCCATTCGCCGAAGGGTGAACCAGAGGATCACCAACGGAAGTGCCGCAAGGACAATGAAACCTACGGTCTTCAAAACAGTTTCCAGCGTGCTGGGCACACAGATCTCCAGGATGAACGTTCAGGCACTTGCAAGGCCCGACTAGATCCACGCCACGCGTGGATGCTCTGGCTTCAATGCCCCATCACTTCCAGTGATCCGGCCCCAGGAACGGCAGGCTCAACACGAACACCGGAACCGCCACAGGGATCAGCGCCGCGCCGAGCACCTTGCCGGCCGCCGAACCCACACCCGGCTTGTCCTCCCTCTCCGGCAGGATCCGCTGCGCCCGCGCATTGATCGGCTGTGCCAGCTTCCCCTTCTCCGCCAGTGCCGCAGCATCCGGCAACTGCACCTGCTCGCCGTCGCCCTCGAACAGCGCGCTGTAATAGCTGCCGCCCTTCCTTGAAAGATTGCAGGCGCGATCAAACGCCAGCGCGTAGCGGGTCCGGTCCATCGGCAGGTAGTAGCGCGCCCGCTCCTCCACGGCCTTGGCCTCACGCGGGGGGACCTCAATCCGCTCCAGCTTGAACTGCGCGGCCTGTTGCGCCGTCACCTGCTCCGGCCGCAGCAGCAGCGCATAGCTGCCGTGCACCTTGGCCTTGTTCGCCGGGTCGCGCCAGTCTTCATGGAAGTACATCTGCGCGCAGGCCACCGCCTCGCGCAGCGGGCTGTCCATCAGCGCGCGGTACTCGCGGAACGGCGCGGCATTGAAGCGCATCGGCTCGTCATAGCGCGGCAGCAGGTACAGCTGGCCGTCGTCGGCCACGAACGCACTGGTGATCTCGCGGCTAGAAGCGTGCTCCTCCGGGCCACTGGCACAGCCAGACAGCAGGCCAAGGCACAGGGCGGAGAGGATGAAGAAGGACGTTCGCATGTCGTGTTCGAGGGCTTCCCTGGGTAAACGGCCCCGCCCGAAGGGACGAGGCCAGCCCGTCATGGTGCCATGCCGGGCTTGCCATGCCCAATCAGTGCGACTCCACCACACCCACGACGCGGTCAAACCTGCAGTTGCGCAGGTCCTCACGACTCAACCAGAACGTGGCCTGGCCACAATCACCAAAGACCAGGTCAATCGCCGGGTCACACGCCAACTGCAGCAGGCAGACCGCGTCGCCCTCGCCTTCCACGTCGGGCACGATGCCGTGCAAGCGCGGTACGTGCCCCAGCATCTGGTGCACCCGCGTCTCGGCGCAGCGCTTGCGGCCATCAGGCAGCGTGCCCAGGCCTTCATCAAACGGCAGATGTTCGTCCTGCAGGTGGCGGTACATCAGTGCAGGTATACGCGCGGCCGCAGCCGGCGAGCCCGCCGCGTAGGCAACTGCCGCCAGCAGTCCCTTGGTGAACGCCCGCCCCATGCCCAGGTCGGTCAGCGTCATACGCTCGAAGTCGTCGCTGATCTGTCCGATAATCCACTCACGGAATGCCTCCCGCGTTGCATCATCCGGGGCTTCATCCAGACCAATGGCGGCGGCGCGCTTCACCCATGCGCGTACATCGGCGTAATCAATACCCCCGCGCTTGCCTGCACGTCGTTCATTACCGATCACCCGCGAAAGGCGGTCAATGATGATGCCTACCTGGGGAAAATCGGTCTGGTAACGCAGCCATTGCACCGGGAACGTCCACGCAGGTGACTGCGGGCGCTCCCATTCCGTGGCGGCGTCCGCGCGCGGAAACAGGCCCGTGGCCGCCACCACCGCACCCAGCCGCATTTCGTCCCGGCGCGAGGGGTAGATCTCGTAATACGGCCTATCCTCCTCACCCGGCGGCAGCTCCAGCTCGTCCGGCCAGGTATCCATGTGCCGCGCCACCAAGGGCCATTGAACATGCACGCATGGGCCATCTTCGTCAGGCAGCAGCCATGCAGGATTGCGGTGCGCATGGTCCGAAGGACCTTCATCCAGAATCGGGCGCACGCCGTCCGGCAGCGCACGCACGTGCTGATCGGCCGCGACCTCGGGCGCGTACAGCACACGCACGCGTTGCTGCGGTTCGTCCGTGTCCCATATCTGCTCTTCGTCGTTCATGGCGAAGAAGAACAGCATGCCTTGCGAGGGCATATCGGGATCCACGCGTGGCAGCTCGGCGCAATCGATCTGCGCCAGGAAGTGCATCGGCGCCGCTTCGCCGTAACTCTGGCCAACCGGCCAATCCATCCCATCGGGCAATTGCGGCAGACCGCCTAGACGGCTCCGAACCCCGGGGAATGCCGCCGGCGGGTAGAAACGCTGCAGCACCAGGGCCGGGGTTCGGTGCTTGGCGAAGAAGGCCTCAAGCACGGCTTCGGCATGGTGGTCGCGCTGGTCGGCGTGGTACATTGAATCTGCCTGAGCATCCATTTCGGCGACGTCCTTTTGAGTCTGGATCGAGCACCACAGGTATATCATCACCCGGCCTGCCTGTAGCGCCCGGCGATGATCCACTCACCAGCGCGCCAGATTGCTCCTTGGTTGGCGGAATGAGCCAGCGGCTGCGGGCCGTGCGTCCTGGCCAAGGGCCAGGTCAGCCACCCGGCAGGCCTTTGAAGAAGCGCCTCGACATAAGCCGCATTTCCAGCATGCCGATTACGGCATCCGTGGGTCGCCGGCCCCTTCAGCCGTGCGGGCGCAGTCGGCATCGCGATTGCCGCCATGTCTGTCGCATTCGCCAAACACTTTGCCCCGCTACTGGGGAACCGATGAAGAAGAAAGCCCACTCTTGAAAGGAGAGCGCGTAAATGAACGCTGATGATGTGAAGTCAATACCGATGATGGACCCGCTCGCGAACCAGCACACCGGTGGATCGAGTGCATCCAGACGCACCATCTACGTAGATCTTGATGGCGTAATGGCCGACTTCGACGCGGCATTTCCCGCCGTGTTTGGCCTGGACCATCGTGTGCTTGCCGACGATGAAATGTGGGGGCACATCAACAGCCACCCGTCATTCTTCCGGGACCTTCCGCCGATGCACGGTGCAGTAGAGTTCTTCCACAGCATCCACCACTTGAACCCGGTGATTCTCACGGCCTGCCCGAAATCGAACTACCCACTCGCTGCCATGCAGAAGCGGCAGTGGGTCCGCGAGCACCTGTCAGCAACCTGCCTGGTGTTGCCTGTGCTCGGCGGCAGGCACAAGCCTCTTTTCATGCACCAGCCAGGCGATGTTCTGATCGACGATTTCGAAGCGAACTGTGATGCCTGGACAGCGGCCGGAGGCGTGGCGATCAGGCACGCCGGCGATTGGACTGCGACGCGTCACGCGCTTTCCCAGATTGAAGATCTGTCAGGGGCAGCGCTCGCGAAGGGCTAATGCCCTCTCTGCCGACCACGTTGGCACTTCCATAGACAGGCCGAGGCGCTGGCCCCTCGGCCCCCAAGGCTGGCAACCTGCTGCGCAGCCCCGCCTTACTTCAACCGCTCCACCAACCGCTGCCCCACCTCCAGCGCAGACGCCGGGTTCTGCCCGGTAATCAGCTCGCGGTCCACCACCACATGCCCGGTCCACGGCGTGGTGTTACTGCTGAACGTCGCACCCGCCCGCTGCAACGCGGTCTGCGGGTAGAACTTCATCTCACCGCCGCCCAGCAGCGGCTTGGCCTGCTCTTCTTCCTGGTTGCTGATCACCGTCATCTGGTAGCCGCTGTAGATCCACTTCGGCGTGGCCGGCGTCGCACCCGCCTCCAGCTTTGCCACGAAACCACCCGCATCCGGCAGCGTGGACAGCAGCGCGATCGGCCCGTGGCAGACCAGCGCGGTGGTCTTGTTGCGCTGGTGGAAGTCGGCCAGCAACCGGCCCAGCGCCGGGCTCTTCAGCAGGTCCTGCATCGGCGCGTGGCCACCGGGAATGTAGACCGCATCGAAACGCGCGTAGCCCTGCTGCTCAACGCGCGCTAGGCTTACCACCGGCGAGGCGGTCGGTGAGGTCAGCGCCAGCTTCTCCAGCAGATCCTTGTGCAGTCTCAGCTGCGCGGCATCGTTGCCGAAGTACGCCGGCGTCACCGAGGACACATCCACCGTCGGCGCCCGCCCCTGCGGCGTGGCGAAGGTCACCGCGTGGCCCGCGTCCAGCAGCAGCTTGACCGGCTGCATCAGCTCGTTGAGATAGAAGCCGGTAGACAGCACCTTGCCGTCCTTCAGGTCCAGGTGGTTTTCGTCGGACAGCACCACCAGCACGTTGGCGGCCTGCGCGCCGCTGGCGGCCAGGGTCAGGGCCAGCGCTGCGGCCAGCCGGGTCATCAGGTTCATGGGGAGCTCCTATCGGGGAATGGCGGCCACTTTATTCATCGCCCCAGCGGCGATAAATTGGCCTCACCGCAAAACATCTGTTCCCCGGAGAGCCAAATGAGCCGCAAGTTCGACTATCTGGGCGACGTTGAGGTGTTCCTGGCGGTGGTCGAGCACGGCTCGTTCACGGCCGGCGCGGTGGCGCTGTCCACCACGCCCTCGGTGCTGAGCCGCGCGGTCACCCGCCTGGAAGCACGGCTGGGCCGGCAGCTACTGCAGCGGACCACCCGCCGCGTGGGCCTGACCGACGCCGGGCGCCTCTATCTGGAACAGGTGCGCACGGCCTTCGGCCTGCTGGACGATGCCGAGCGCGACGTACTGGCCCAGGACGGTGCGCTGGCCGGCCGCGTGCGCCTGAGCGTGCCCACCACCTATGGCCACTACCGGCTGCCGCCGGTGCTGGCGCGCTTTGCGCAGCAGTACCCGCAGGTGCACGTGGAACTGAACATCACCAACCGCAACGTGGACCTGGTGGCCGAAGGCTTCGACCTGGCCATCCGCCTGGGCCAGCTGCCGGACAGCGGGCTGGTGGGGCGGAAGCTTGAGGATGCGCCGCTGTTGCTGGTGGCCGCGCCGGACTATCTGCAGCGCCGCGGCACGCCGCAGACGCTGGACGACCTGCAGCAGCACCTGTGCCTGCCGTTCGTGATGCCGCGTACCGGGCGGTTGGCGCCGTGGATCTTCCGCGACGGCGGGCGCGACGTGGATTGGCTGCCGCGTTCGTCCATCGAGACCTCCGACGATGTGCTGGGCGTGGTGTCGCTGGCCGAACAGGGCATCGGCATTTGCCAGAGCTATGCGTTCATCGTGCGGGAGCGGTTGCAGCGGGGGCAGCTGGTGGAAGTGCTGCCGCAGCTGCGCGGGAGATCGCGGCCGTTCTCGGTGATCTATGCGCCGCATCGGCGGCAGTCGGCGGCGGCGCGGGCGATGATTGAGTTATTGGTGGGGAATGCGGCGGAGGCTGGCGTTGTTTGAAGCTGCGAGCTTGTTAACAGTGTCGGGTTTGAACCGCTTTTCGGGATGTGCGGCTGATCGCGCGCCGTTGATTGGCGAGGCGGACTAAGAACTGTTGCAAAGAAGGCCGTCGCGCTATTCGCTTGGGGCATGGGCGATTGCGCCACGTTGATTCGCTATTAGCAGCGCAGCTGCGCGAATGCGTCTGCTGGCGTCGCGTGCTGCACGAATGGCGCGTGTAACAATAGTCCTTCGCTCTCGGATTCCGCGATTCCTTCGCGAATTTCTATTGGCATTCGGAGCGGCGGCGTAAACACCATGGCGCGCCACCGACAAAGGGTGGCCGGGTCTGCAAACCCGCATTGATGTACGCGTCTGTAGTTTGCGCTTGCCCGTCGGCACCGTCCTTAACCGGTGCCGGCGGGCAATCCGTCGGCCTTTCTGGCGGGCGGTGCGTGGGGATCTTCGGATCCACCGGTTCTATGACGCTACTTCATTCCGGTTTGCAGCCATGCATCGTCCGCCACCTCTTCGCGGTGGCGCTGTTAAGCACAGCCACGGAAGCCGACGCCATGAACGAATCCGACACCTTTTCCTCGTACACCGTTATTGAGCCGATCAACGACGACACTCCCCTGCCCGATCTGAACTCCCTGCTTGGCATCCTCAAGCGCATGCGCGGCTGCGAGGGCGCTGATGGGCATCCCTGGCCGGAAACCGATGTGTCACCCGGCCGACGCGTGAGCTTGGCCAGGAGCGAGCGCGCGATGGTGGGAGCGCTGACAGTGCTGGAGCTGTTGCACGCGGCAGACCGCTGCCGAGTGGCAGCGGAGCCGGAGCGGCATCTGGATGAGGGGGTTGTGGATGGCTTGTTTTTGGCTTGCCGGGGACTGGTTGAGTGGGCTTGCCACGAGGTTAGGCCAGAGTGACCTGCTCGATCGGAGCACACTTACGGTAGGGTTGGTCGAGCCTCACTTCGACCAGTGCCGCTCCGAGCCAGTAGCTAACCTTCAACGCCTGAACTAATTCGCGCCGTGATGCGGCGTCGCCTGAAACATCCGCTAGCGATCACTCTTCTCGTTTATTGGTGATGCCGAACGGAATATGTACCGATGGAGCCACCTCGCTGGCCGTTACAAGGTGCCCCGATTGATCATCAAAGAAGATGTGTGGCTGCAGAACGTTCAAGACAAGCTTTTTTTCAACCCCGCCAAGAAAGAATGCATCGTTCGCCATCACTCCCCAACTCTTCAACGTGTTGATAGCCCTCTCATGGGAGGGCGCGTTCCTTGCCGTGACAATAGATACTCGAAGTCGATTTCTATAGGCTGAATCTTCTTTTCGCCTCTCTTCCTCTACCTTTTGAATCTTTGAGATCTTTAGCAAGAAGGTCTTGAGCGGACCACCACCGAGCGGCTCCATAACGTTGGCAGTCTCATGATCGTGGAATTTTAAAACATCCTTGGTGTTCTGCATAACTGTCTCAGCAGTATCATCAGCAAGTACAACATCAAAGTCAAAGGCGATCCGCAAGGTTTATCCTGAGGATCATCGATTTTTTTTGAATCCATTACGTAGCCAGCCGGAAATCCCTTGGCGATGGCCTCAACAACATCGCTCTGGTTGGATGAAAGAAATAATGAAACATTCAAAGCTGGAATGTAATCGTACGGAGACAAACCTTGCTGAAAGATCGCACGAGTGATCCCCAAGGCGTGATGCTCGATAGACTTCATCACGCGAAGTCCTGTATCCGGGTCATTACGAGACAGCAGAACGACCTCTATCAATGGTCCAACACCTGCGGGACTCAGATCATTCAGTGACAGCAGACGTTTGATGAATGAAAAAGCAACCCCCTCACTCAACGGATCATTCTTATGAGCTTCCTGATACTGCCGATAATTTTCCTCGCCCTGAGTCCTGAAAATTCGGTCTGACTCGGTCAAATCAAACATGGCACTCGATGCGACACCAACCACCAGCCTGTCTTTCAACTCATATGCCACGATATTCCCCCGTGCGCGCGAGATAACTAATAGACAAACTCACCAATCCGGTTACACGACTCATCCACAAAGCATCGCACGCCCTCCGTTTTACAACTCAAATTCAGAGCGGGCAAGTCCGGCAAACAGGCTTGCCACTTCCCTAGACAATCCAAGTACAAGGCCTCAGACCGAATTCACATGAAAGCTCGCGTTGGATCTGGCGCCCTCTGATCAGGAGTAGCCGTGGGTAACGACTGAGTAGGGCCGATTCTTAAAGCGACGTCAACTTAGACGAACTGCTAGCCTTCACTGGTACCTACAATGTGGCGGGCGCGCTCATAGAGCTCATCAAAAGTAATCACTTCCGGCTGATGCAGGTTGCGACGATAAAGCTCGAAGGACCTTAGCTGCCCCTCATTCACACCGTGCTCTCCGGAAAACTGCCCAAGCGTGCCAACAACAACAAAGGATCTGGGTGAGAAATTAAAAGCCTCTTCTGCCGTGGGAAAGCCTTTCTTGTCCGCGAGGCAGAGTCTTCCAAAAATAGTTTCCCCCGCGTATGACACGGTGCCTTGCACCTGTGCCACTGCGCCAGATAGATACTCTGATGGTGCCCAGCAGCCCCTGCGATAATCCGAGGAGGCAAGTAGAGGTGTCCTATGGGTCTTGATTTCCACGAAGCACAGGGTTGAGGCTAGCGCCCGTGTCTTTAGAAGCGCATCTACACGCTTCCCAGGCTGATCGACCTGGTAACCTCGAACCACTTGCTCAAGATTTTTTTCATCAAGCCCCGACGAATAAACATAACTTAGCCCATATCCAAATATCCACTGATTGGCCTCGAAAAACTGCTGCCACAGCGCCTCATCCTTGCATTTCTTTCTTTTCTTTAGGTCATTGAAGTAGCTTTCGCTCTCTAGAAGTTTGCCAAAGACCTCAAGTTGTCTCTTACGGTATCCAAGCGCCACTATGTCTCTCTTTGTAACAGAGTGCCGCAAAACTTCCGCGATGAGCTCCTCGTTATCCACCACCAGCTCTTTCGCTTGACGTGACGTGAGTGCGATTTTGCGCAACTCAGCATCTGAGATGTTAACCGAGCTTCCATTTTCCAAGCTAACAGCCTGAATATTGGCGAGAAATTCACAAAAGCGCCCGATCTCCTCGCCGACGAATGAGAAGCCAGCACCATAGGGCATGCCAGTATCCGCAGAGAACTTCTGAATAGTGAGAACGAAAACACCCTTAGTGTCTTCGAGAAATTTCGCCCTGATGTAAGTGGCCGCATCGGGCTTCTGCCGCACGACAACTTCATCCCGCTCTTTGACGTACTCGTATCCATCCTTAGATGCCAGAACTTTCGACGCTATGCGGACTCGACGAGTCTTGTCCCCAAAAGCCGGAAGCGCTGGACTTATGTATGTCTTCCCGGGCTTAGGATGCTGATAGTTGTCCATGATCACCAGAAGATGGGGTGTGAAAGCTGACTCTGAATTCGACCCCGCTGCCAAGCGGATCAGACTAGAATGGACTACTACGCGGCGGTCGAGAAGAACTCACTTATGCGCACCAGGTCGCTTCGGTCTGAAGCATGATTCTGAAGAATCTGCCGCAGCATTTTTGACCCTGATGCCAGCCACTCCTCTACGAGCCGGTCAAATGCCGGCGTGCGCTCAATGTCCGGAGCCAACCGACGGATATAAGCGTCTGAAATGGTCTGGCACTCAACTCCTCGTTGTTTAGCGATTTGACGCACTACCTGAATCCTCACCCTTCGAATTGCGCCTGGCTTATCGGGCTGGTAGCCACCGCGGATTCCTGCGAGAACCCGAAGAACGTCCTCAATTTTCTGACTCATTACCACACACCCCTAGCAACCCACCTAATGTTGGATTTGACTGGAACGCAGAGCCATTGCGCATGGCGAATAATACCAACTCGCACACACGCCGAACGACATATTAGTTATAGCACATTGTTCATCTCCGCTCGCTGAGCCCCCCAATCTGCGCAGACTCGCTTTAAGAGTGACACGTATTCCTCCACATCCTGGCGATCGACCGCCACAGGATGAAAGTGCTCCGGAGGCGAATGCGACAAAAGGTTCCGAAGGTTCGCCCACGCCAGCAGCTCGGCAACATCGGCTTCGGGAGTCCGATACTCTTCAGCTGCCATGGCCTCCAGCTTGGCCTTCAATCCGAAGAGCCGCTTTCCCGGCTTTTTGGAAAGGTAGCGCACAACCAAGACTGCCTCGAACATCCCCTGCAGCCGCCACAAAGCGAACGACCAGAGAAGATCTTTCTCGAGATGGTTGTAGTAGCGGAGATCAGATGACACCTCGACGTGCGCATCGGCGAACTCAGGAGGGACATCAGCGCCTGAGATCATTTGCTCTACACAGGCATCAGCATAGTCCGAGTATTTCTGAATGAGCCCTACAACTTCATCGAACTCATGGACATTCGGTCCATATAGCCAGTAGTCGTCCTCGGTCAGAACACGAAGGGCATCTCTCATGCGCTCTATCCATTTAATAGACGGACCTGTTGACCCGGTTACACGACTCACCCACAAATCACCGCATAGCGGGCTTTCCCCTTGATACATCTCGTTTTTGGGCCGACCAAGTCAAGCTGACCGGCCAGCACTGTAGCCCGTCACAGCCGCAAGCTCAGCGCTCACCGCAAGTAGGTCAGCCCCCTCCCCCAAAAAAAAGCTATCTAGCGTGCGGAGCACCCGCAAGAGCAAGCAACATCTTCCGCGTTTCCTTATCAGGGCGGAGCGTCGTTGTCCCGCCATTGGACGTGTAGACATGCACACGCCATGTGAATACCGCCCACCGCGTAATTTGGAATTTGGATGCCAAATCTCTCAACCATCGATTGTCTGGCCCGAGCGGGACGCTCCAACTCCCGGTTTCTCCATCAGCCAATGGCTTCGGGATGCCGTGACCGAACTGATTTTGCACAAGCGCAATGATGCCGTGCCTCTTCCAACGCCAAGCTCCAAAGGTAAATCCAATATTAGTTACTACTGTTGGACGCTGCGAAATATTAGTGACTGAAACTGAAAAAACTTCTACCCGCGGCTGGCCTGGACCGATGATCAAGCGATGTCCAGCGTAGCCGCGAAGCTTTATCTTCTGGGAAGAATGAGCTACGTGCAGGGCAACTACTGCTGCCGCCAACGAGCCGATGCCTGATACCCAATCAGCGATAGATCCCCATTCGACTGCCACAATCATCTCCTCCGAGATTTAAAGCCAAGTCACACCGGCTGGGACTAGTTGGGCTTGCATGCTCAGCGCGGGCTCTGGCCTCCCACTCCGCCAATGATTCATCCTGATCGGGAGCCCTTCGACGCTCGCTTCCAACCGTACATGGGCAACCAACAATGAATGGTCAGGGAACTCAAAGAGAAGGCTCGCCCTGAATCATCCCCGCCAGACAGCTGACCTGTCTACAACCCCCTCAATGCCTGCCCCTCTTGGGGGCCACGATTCTGGACATGATGCCAGTCCAGCACGACGCGACAGAAGACTCGCAACGGGGCCCCATAAGCAAACCCCTCAAACAACAAGGGCGCCTCTCGGCGCCCTCGTTCTTTCAACTCATTCCCACTCAATAGTAGCCGGCGGCTTCCCCGAGATGTCATAGACAACCCGCGACACACCCCGCAACTCATTGATGATCCGGTTGCTCACCGTACCCAGGAACTCATACGGCAGATGCGCCCAGTGCGCCGTCATGAAGTCGATGGTCTCCACGGCCCGCAACGCAATCACCCACTCATAAGCCCGCGCATCACCCACCACGCCCACCGACTTCACCGGCAGGAACACGGCAAACGCCTGGCTGGTCTTGTCGTACAGGTCGGCCTTGCGCAGCTCATCGATGAAGATGGCATCGGCCTTGGCCAGCAGTTCGGCGTACTCGCGCTTCACTTCGCCCAGGATACGCACGCCCAGGCCCGGGCCCGGGAACGGGTGACGGTAGACCATGGTGCGCGGCAGGCCCAGCTCGACGCCCAGGCGACGCACTTCGTCCTTGAACAGCTCGCGCAGCGGCTCCACCAGGCCCAGCTTCATGTGCTCCGGCAGGCCGCCCACGTTGTGGTGGCTCTTGATCACATGCGCCTTGCCGGTCTTGCTGCCGGCCGACTCGATCACGTCCGGGTAGATGGTGCCCTGCGCCAGCCACTTGGCGTTCTTCAGCTTGTTCGACTCTTCGTCGAAGATCTCAACGAACAGGTTGCCGATGATCTTGCGCTTGGCTTCCGGGTCGCTCACGCCTTCCAGCGCGGCGAAGTAACGGTCGGCGGCATTCACGCGCACCACCTTCACGCCCATGTGCTCGGCGAACATCGCCATCACCTGGTCGCCTTCCTGCCAGCGCAGCAGGCCGGTATCCACGAACACGCAGGTCAGCTTTTCGCCGATGGCCTTGTGCAGCAGCGCAGCCACCACGGACGAATCGACGCCGCCGGACAGGCCCAGGATCACTTCGTCATCGCCCACCTGTTCGCGCACGCGGGCGATCTGGTCGTCGATGATGTTGGCGGCGGTCCACAGGGTCTGGCAGCCGCACACGTCCACCACGAAGCGGCGCAGCAGCGCCTGGCCCTGCAGGGTGTGGGTCACTTCCGGGTGGAACTGCACGCCGTACCAGCGCTTCTCTTCGTTGGCCATGGCGGCCACCGGAATGCGGTCGGTGGTGGCGGTGATGGTGAAGCCCGGCGGCGCAACGGAGACGTGGTCGCCGTGGCTCATCCAGACATTCAGCTTCGGCTCGCCGCCGTGGTCGCTCAGGCCCTTGAACAGTGCATCGGGGTTGATCACGTTCACTTCGGCGTGGCCGAATTCGCGCTGGTCAGCGGCTTCGGTCGCGCCGCCCAGCTGCGCGGCCAGGGTCTGCATGCCGTAGCAGATGCCGAAGATCGGCAGGCCGCTGTCGAACACTTCCTGCGGCGCGGCCGGCGCGCCCGGCAGCGTGGTCGATTCCGGGCCACCGGACAGGATGATGCCCTTGGCGCCGAACGCGGCGATCTCGGCCGGGTTGTGGTCCCACGCCCAGATTTCGCAATAGACGCCCAACTCGCGGATGCGGCGGGCGATCAGCTGCGTGTACTGCGCGCCGAAATCGAGGATGAGGATCTTGTCGTTATGGATGTTGGTCATGGTGCCGTTCCAGTGGTGTTTTTCGCAGTGCCCGGCGCTTCAAGGCTCTGCGTCAGCGTGGCGATGAACGCCTCGCGTTGTTGAATATGTGAGGGGTCTTCCTCATCCCAGCGCAGCATCAGCAGGCCGTGCGGTGCGTTGGGGTTGGCGCGGTCGGCGCGCGGCAGCTCGGCGATTTCCTGCACTTCGGTGCCGGGCACGATGCGCCGTTGCAGCGTGTGCATCGGGTAACCGGAATCCACGGCGTTGCCCCAGAACGCGGACTGCACGCTCATCCGTTTCGGCTCCAGGGGCCCTAGCTCGGCGGTGACCACAGGATCTTCAAGCCTCTCACTCAGATCGGTAACGCACCGCAGGATCACCTGCAGCGGGCGCTCGCCGGTGCCTTTCAGCAGCCAGCGCTGCTCGCCAGCGGCCTGCACCTGCCAGCCCTTCGGCAGCGAGAACGCGTTCTGGCACGCCTGCACGGCCTGCAATTGCGAAACCGCCGCGCCCGGAGACCCGGAGCGCGGCGGCGGTTCGGACAACGAACAGCCTGCCATCAGCAGGCTGCCCGTAATCGCAAGAGCAGTTCGCAAGCGCATCAGGCGCGGTAGTTCGGCGGCTCTTTGGTGATGGTCACGTCGTGGACGTGGCTCTCACGCTGGCCGGCGCCGCTGATCTTCACGAACTTGGGCTTGCTGCGCATGTCTTCGATGGTGGCGCAGCCCACGTAGCCCATGGTGGCGCGCAGGCCGCCCATCAGCTGGTGGATGATGCCGCCCACCGGGCCGCGGTACGGAACCCGGCCTTCAATGCCTTCCGGCACCAGCTTGTCGGCGGTGGCGGCGTCCTGGAAGTAGCGGTCCTTCGACCCCTTTTCCATGGCAGCCAGCGAACCCATGCCGCGGTAGCTCTTGTACGAACGGCCCTGGTACAGCTCGGTCTCGCCCGGCGATTCTTCGGTACCGGCCAGCAGGCCACCGACCATGATGGTCGAGGCACCGGCGGCCAGCGCCTTGCCGATGTCGCCCGAGTAGCGGATGCCACCGTCGGCGATCAGCGGGATGCGGTCCTGCAGCGCTTCGGCCACCAGGTCGATTGCGGTGACCTGCGGCACGCCGACACCGGCGACAACGCGGGTGGTGCAGATCGAGCCCGGGCCGATGCCGACCTTCACTGCGTCCGCGCCGCTGTCCAGCAGCGCCAGTGCGGCTTCGCCGGTGCAGATGTTGCCACCGATGACCTGCACGTTCGGGAAGTTCTTCTTGACCCAGCTGACGCGGTCCAGCACGCCCTGCGAGTGGCCGTGCGCGGTATCAACCACGATCACGTCCACGCCGGCGGCGACCAGCGCTTCCACGCGGCGATCGGTATCGCCACCCACGCCGACGGCAGCGCCGACCAGCAGGCGGGTCGACAGATCCTTGGCAGCGTTCGGGAAGTCGGTGTTCTTCTGGATGTCCTTGACGGTGATCAGGCCACGCAGTTCGAACGAATCGTTGACCACCAGCACCTTTTCGATGCGGTTGCGGTGCAGCAGCTGCAGCACTTCATCAGACGCGGCGCCTTCCTTGACCGTGATCAGGCGATCCTTCTTGGTCATGATGTGGCGGACCGGATCGTCCAGCTCGGTCTCGAAGCGCATGTCGCGGTGGGTCACGATGCCGGCCAGCTGGCCGTCGCTGCCCACCACCGGCACGCCGGAGATGTTGTGCGCCTGGGTCAGGGCCAGCACGTCGCGGATGGTGGTTTCCGGGCCGACGGTGATCGGGTCGCGGATGACGCCGGCCTCGAACTTCTTGACCTTGGCCACTTCCGCGGCCTGCTGTTCCAGGCTGAGATTCTTGTGGATGATGCCCATGCCGCCGAGCTGGGCCATGGCGATGGCCAGGCGGGCTTCGGTGACGGTATCCATCGCGGCGGACAGGATCGGAAGCTTCAGCTTCAGGTCGCGAGTCAACCGCGTTTCGAGGTTGACGTCCTTGGGCAGGATGGTCGAGTGGGCGGGGACGAGCGAGACGTCGTCGTAAGTGAGTGCTTCAGCCTGGATGCGCAGCATCGGCATACCCGAGATGTGGGGAAGCGCGACATTTTACCCTGTTTTCGCGCCGCGTGGCAGGGGGTAGATGCGACGCAGTGTCGCGCGGGCGGTGATCGGTTCAGGAGGGTTTAGAACCTGCCTCGGTGGGTGCGGACCGTTGGTCCGCACTGCCTTCATATACCTGTGCACCGGCATTGTGCCGACCAACGGTCGGCACCCACCTTGAGAGGATTACCCGAGCCAGCCCTGAAGCGCCTTTGGTGGGTGCGGACCGTTGGTCCGCACTGCCTTCATACACCTGTGCACCGGCATTGTGCCGACCAACGGTCGGCACCCACCTTAAGAGGATCACCCGAGCCAGCCCTGAAGCGCCTTTGGTGGGTGCGGACCGTTGGTCCGCACTGCCTTCATACACCTGTGCACCGGCATTGTGCCGACCAACGGTCGGC
>NZ_JCAFTE010000008.1:0-140155 GCF_059369975.1 Stenotrophomonas sp. YJH_SMC_32
AGGCCCGAGCGACTCGGCCAACTCCACGGCTTGGTGCTTGAACTCATCGGTATACCTACGACGGGTGATACGGGACATAAGGGACCTCCAAGTGCGATCAAAGTATCGCTTCTTGGCGTCCGCTGACGGGGGGCCAGATCATCTGACCCCATCGCCGACCCCATCGCCGCCACCGGAAACATCATCCACGCATGGCGTGGATCTACCGTGTCGACCAAGGTCGACACCTACCAACAGCCGAAGGAATTTGTCAGAGGTGGGGCGGTGTGGGTGGGCAGGACCGTTGGCGCCATGGATGGCGCCATCGAGCCCCCAAGGATGGGTTTACGGCGTGTCCTGCCCACCCACACCGCCCCGCCATCCCAAGGAATCCCGCCGTTGAGGTTGCCGGCCAGCGGCCGGCACTACCGCGGGTGCAGGGCGCAACCCTGCAACGCCCCCTTCCCCATACTCCGCCGAATGGGTATACAGTCGACCCATGCCGGCACCGTGCCGGAATGAACCCTGGGAGGGGACCATGCGCAAGACCTTCAAGACCCTGCTGCTGGCATTGCCGATGTGCCTGGCCGCACTCTCGGCGCAGGCCGCCGACGGCGCCGCCGGCCGCTGGAAGACCATCGACGACAAGACCGGCAAGGTGAAGTCGATCGTCGAGATCACCCAGGCCCCCAACGGCACGCTGACCGGCAAGGTGGTCGACATCCTGCACTCGGACAAGGGCCCGAACCCGGTCTGTGACGGCTGTGAAGGCGCCAACAGGAACAAGCCGGTGAAGGGCATGACCATCCTCTGGAACCTGAAGGCCGACGGCGCCAACAAGTGGTCCGGCGGCACCATCCTCGACCCGGCCAACGGCAAGACCTACAAGTCGAAGATGGAACTGCAGCCCGGCGGCACCCGGCTGGACGTGTCCGGCTGCATCGCCTTCATCTGCCGCGCGCAGACCTGGCAGCGCGAATAAGCGCCCCGCACCTCCGTCAACCCGTGACCCGGCCCCGGCCGGGTCACGTCGTTGCGGGCATGCGATAATCTGCGGTTCCCCTCGGATCCACCCGCGACCATGACCCGTACCGCGCTCGTCACCACCGCCCTGCCCTACGCCAACGGCCCGCTGCACCTGGGCCACCTGGTCGGCTACATCCAGGCTGACATCTGGGTACGTGCGCGGCGAATGAGCGGCGGCAGGACCTGGTTCGTCTGCGCCGATGACACTCACGGCACACCGATCATGCTGGCCGCGGAAAAGGCCGGGGTCACCCCGGAAACCTTCATCGCCAACATCCAGGCCAGCCACGAACGTGACTTCGCCGCCTTCGGCGTGGCCTTCGACCACTACGACTCGACCAATTCGGCGGCCAACAAGGCGTTGACCGAGCAGTTCTACCTGAAGCTGGAAGCGGCCGGCCACATCAGCCGCCGTTCGGTCGCGCAGTTCTACGACCCGGCCAAGGGCATGTTCCTGCCCGACCGCTACGTCAAGGGCATCTGTCCGAACTGCGGCAGTCCCGACCAGTACGGCGACAACTGCGAAGTCTGCGGCGCGACCTACGCACCGACCGACCTGAAGGAACCGCGTTCGGTCATCTCCGGTGCCACGCCGGAAATGCGCGATTCGGAGCACTTCTTCTTCGAGGTGGGTCACTTCGATGCGTTCCTGCGCGAATGGCTGGCCGGCGATGTCGCCCTGCCGGGCGTGAAGGCCAAGCTGGGCGAGTGGCTCAATGCCGAGGGTGGCCTGCGCGCGTGGGACATCTCGCGCGATGCGCCGTACTTCGGCTTCCAGATTCCCGGCCAGCCGGGCAAGTACTTCTATGTCTGGCTGGATGCACCGATCGGCTACCTGTCCAGCTTCCAGACCCTGTGCGGCAGGATCGGTGAGGACTTCGAAGCGCACCTGCGTGCCGGCACCGCCACCGAACTGCACCACTTCATCGGCAAGGACATCGTCAACTTCCATGGCCTGTTCTGGCCGGCGGTACTGCACGGAACCGGCCACCGCGCGCCGACCCGCCTGCACGTCAACGGCTACCTGACCGTGGACGGCGCCAAGATGAGCAAGTCGCGCGGCACCTTCGTGATGGCCCGTACCTTCCTCGATGCCGGCCTGGAGCCGGAAGCGCTGCGCTACTACTACGCCGCCAAGTCCGGCGGTGGCGTCGACGATCTCGACCTGAACCTGGGCGACTTCATCGCCCGCGTCAACGCCGACCTGGTCGGCAAGTTCGTCAACCTGGCCAGCCGCTGCGCCGGCTTCATCAGCAAGCGCTTCGACGGCCAGCTGGCCGCGCAGCTGCCCGACGCGGCGCAGTACCAGCGCTTCGTCGATGGGCTGGCGCCGATCCGTGAAGCCTACGAGCGCAACGACCCGGCTGCGGCGATCCGCTTGACCATGACCCTGGCCGACGAAGCCAACCGCTACATCGACGACGTCAAGCCGTGGGTCATTGCCAAGCAGGAAGGCGCCGATGCGCAGCTGCAGGCCGTGTGCAGCCAGGGCCTGAACCTGTTCCGCGTGCTGGTCACCGCCCTGAAGCCGGTGCTGCCGGCCACCGCCGCGCAGGCCGAGGCCTTCCTGGCCGCGCCGGTGAACGACTGGACCGAGCTGGCGCAACCGCTGCTGGGACACCGCATCACCGAGTACACCCCGCTGTTCACCCGTATTGACCCGAAGAAGATTGACGCCATGATCGACGCCTCCAAGGACACCCTGCAGCCGGCGGCTGCCGCTGCCCCCGCTGCCAAGCCGGCCGCCCCGGCCCCGGCCCCGGCCAAGGACGAAGCAAAGAGCGCCGACGCGCCGGCCTACATCGGCATCGACGATTTCACCAAGCTCGACCTGCGCATCGGCAAGGTGCTGGTCTGCGAGTTCGTGGAAGGTTCGGACAAGCTGCTGCGCTTCGAACTGGACGCCGGCGAGCTGGGCAAGCGCCAGATCTTCTCCGGCATCCGTGGCAGCTACGGCGAACCGGAGAAGCTGGTGGGCCGCAGCGTGGTGTTCATCGCCAACCTGGCCCCGCGCAAGATGCGCTTCGGCCTGAGCGAAGGCATGATCCTGTCGGCCGGCTTCGACGGTGGCGCACTGGCGCTGCTGGACGCCGACAGCGGCGCGCAGCCGGGCATGCCGGTTCTTTGATGCCTGCAGCGGGCGTGGTTACGGCCACGCCCGCCGGCAGCTCCGGCCCCGGGAGGCAACGCGATGGGAAGCAACGCAATGGAACTGGCGCTGTTCGACTTCGACCACACCGTGACCACCTGCGATACCTATGGCCGCTTCCTGCGCCGCGTGGCCACCGCCGAACAGCTGGCACAGGCATGGTGGAAAGTCGGGCCGTGGCTGGCCGCGTACAGGTTGAAGCTGATCTCGGCCGAACGCATCCGTGCACGCGTCACCCGCCTGACCTTCAGTGACCGCCACAGCGATGACATCGCCACGCTGGCCGCAGGCTTCTCGCGCGAGTTCCTGCCCGACGTGGTGCGCCCGGAAATGCTGGAGCAGATCCGTTGGCACAAGGAACAGCAGCACACCGTCGTGATCGTGTCCGGCTCGCTGGACCTGTACCTGCGGCCGTGGTGCGAGCAGCTGGGCCTGCAGCTGATCTGCAACCGGCTGGAAAGCCAGGACGGCCGCCTGACCGGCCGTTACGCTGGTGGCGACTGCGGCCCGCGCAAGGTCGAGCACATCCGCCGCCAGTTCGATCTGTCGCGCTACGTGCGCATCCATGCCTATGGTGACAGTTCCGAAGACAAGCCGATGCTGGCGCTGGCCCACGAGCGCTGGTTCCGCGGCAAGCCCCTGAAATAACCCAACGCGCAGCCTTCGCCACGCATGAGCCTGATCCCGCCCCTGACCGAACGCCTCGACCGCCTGCTGCCGCAGACCCAATGCGGGCAATGCGGCTATGACGGCTGCCGCCCGTACGCGCAGGCAATGGCACGTGGCGAGGCCGGTGTGGACCGCTGCCCGCCGGGTGGCGACGCCGGTGCACGGGCGCTGGCACAGGTGCTCGGCGTACCGGCGATTCCGTTCGATCGTTCGCGCGGCGAGCACAAGGCGGCCCAGGTGGCGTTGATCGTGGAAGCCGACTGCATCGGCTGCACCAAGTGCATCCAGGCCTGCCCGGTGGACGCCATCGTCGGCGGCGCCAAATACATGCACACGGTCATTGCCGACCTGTGCACCGGCTGCGAGCTGTGCATCCCCCCGTGCCCGGTGGATTGCATCGAGCTGGTGCGCCTGTAACAGGGGTCAGATCCCTTTCCGCAGGAAAGGGATCTGACCCCATCCCGCAGTTACGGCACCGCTGCCGTCACCACGATCTCGACCTTCCACTCGGCGTGGGCGAGCTTGGCTTCGAAGGTTGCGCGGGCCGGAGTCGCGCCCTCGACCACCCACTCGTCCCACGCCTTGTTCATGCCGTCGAAGTCGGCGATGTCGGCCAGGAACACTTCCGCACGCAGCACGTGCTGGCGATCACTGGCGACCAGCGCCAGCAGCTTGTCGATCTCCGCCAGCACCTGCCGGGTCTGGCCGGTGATGTCCTGGCTGGTGTCTTCCGGAATCTGGCCGGAGAGGTAGGCGACCTTGTTGTACACGGTCATTTCGGACATGCGCGGTCCGACGTCGTAACGCTCCATCATGGGCGTGGCTCCTGCGGGTGATCAGGCCCGCATTGTCCTCCAATCCGGTCAACGGTGGGTGCACGGGTCCCCCGCGCGACGCGTCACTACCGGGCTCCGACACATCTGCTGGTCAAATGGCGGCGACAGGCGCACGATGCGCCACGCCCCGCGTTGACACCGCACTCGCCCCTCCTGACGCACCCTTGCGCCGATGACCGCAGCCACCAACCCCGCCGCCGCTTCCTCCACCCCGGCATGGAAGCGGGTCCTCACCATTGTCGTTCCCCTGCTGATCCTCTCGCTGGCCCTGCATGGCCTGGCCAGTGAATTCGATGAGCACGGCTACCGCGCCATCCGCCAGGCGTTCCGCCAGCTCAGTGGCCTGCAGATCACGCTCACCGTGATGCTCGGCCTGGCCAGCTACGCCTGCCTGATCGGCTTCGATGCCATCGGCCTGCGCCGCAGCGGCATCCGCGTGCATCCGGCACGCATCGGCATTACCGCCTTCCTTGCGCATACGCTGGGCCAGACGGTGGGCTTTGCCGCGTTGACCGGTGGCGCAGTGCGCCTGCGTGGCTACCGCAGCGCCGGCCTGGACCTGGCGCAGATCGGCCAGGTGGTGCTGATGAGCACGCTCGGTTTCGTGTTCGGTGCGTGGCTGTTGATCAGCGTGGCGCTCTGCATGGAACCGGCGGCAGCGGCGTTGGCATTGCCACTGAATCCCGATGCCGTGCGCATCGTCGGCATCGTCGCCCTGCTCGCCTATCTGGGTACCGTGCTGCTGGTCGGTCGCGATGGACGGCAGTTCAGCGTGTTCGGCCATGCGTTGTGGCTACCCGACCGCCGCACCATGCTCGGCGTCACCGTGCTCAGCGTGATCGAGCTGGTGCTGGCCAGCGCCGCGTTCTATGTGCTGCTGCCGGACTCGACGCCCACCGGCCTGCCCGGCTTCGTCGGCCTGTACCTCGTCGCGGTACTGGCCGGCCTGGTCTCGACCGTGCCGGCCGGCCTGGGCGTGTTCGAATGGAGCCTGTTGAAGCTGTTGCCCCAGGTGGCACCGGCGGCGGTGCTGGCGGCCGCCTTGATCTACCGCGTGACCTATTACGTACTACCGCTGGTGCTGGCCACGTTGCTCGCCCTTGCGCCCGCGCTGCGCCAGCCGCTGCAGGCCAGTGCCGGGGCAACCCGCGCAGGCTGGAACGCACTGCGCCCATGGTTGCCGCAGATCATCGCGCTGGCGGTGTTCAGCATCGGCGCCGCGCTGGTCATCGACGGCACGCTGCCCACGCCACGCCGGCACCTGGTGAATGCTTCGCTGCCGATCCTGGAAACCTCGCACCTGATCGGCAGCCTCAGTGGTGTCGCGCTGCTGCTGATCGGGCAGGGCCTGGCCCGTCGCAGCCACGCGGCGTGGATGCTGGCGATGGCGGTGTGCGTGGTCACCCCGCTGCCGCTGTGGCTGCGCGGTGGCCAACCGTTGATCGCCGTCTCGGCGGTGCTGGTGGCGATGGCGCTGTGGGCTGCGCGCCGCGAGTTCTACCGCCAGGGTGCGCTGCTGGATGAAGCCTGGTCGTGGCCGTGGCTGCGCAACCTGGGGCTGGTGCTGGTGGCGGTGACCTGGCTGCTGTTCTTCACCTACAGCCATGTCGAATACCAGAACGAGCTGTGGTGGCAGTTCGCGGTCTCCGGCAACGCACCGCGCGCGTTGCGCGCGTTGCTGGTGGTGGCCATCGCGCTGGTGATGTTCGGCCTGGCGCGGCTGCTGCACAGCACGCGTAGCCCGCTGCCCGCCGCCGATGAAGCGACGCTGCAATCGCTGGCGCCGGTCCTGGCCGGTGCCACCGACACCCAGGCCTGCCTGGTGCTGACCGCTGACAAGGCAGTGCTGCGCGATGAAGCGAAACTCGGCTTCGTGATGATGCAGCGCTATGGGGGTTCGCTGATCGCGATGGGCGACCCGGTCGGCCCGCCGGACGTCGCCCGCGCATTGATCTGGCGCTTCCGCGAGGAAGCCGACCGCCTCGGCCTGCGCCCCGTCTTCTACCAGGTCGGCGAGACTTACTGGCAGACCTATCTCGACCTTGGCCTGGGGCTGGTCAAGCTGGGCGAAGAAGCGATGGTGCCGCTGCATGATTTCGGCCTGGAAGGGCGCGAGCGCGCCGACCTGCGCCAGGCCTGGAACCGGGGCAAGCGGGGTGGCCTGTCCTTCCGCGTGGCGCCCGTGGAGGAAATTCCCAGCCTGCTGCCGCGCCTGCACGCGATCTCCAACGCATGGCTGGAAGACAAGGCCGGCGACGAAAAGGGCTTCTCGCTCGGCAGCTACGACCCGGATTACCTGGTGCGCTTCCCGGTGGCGCTGGTCGAGGCCGAAGGCCAGATCGTGGCCTTCGCCAACCTGTGGCAGGCACCGGCCGGCGCCGAACTGTCGGTGGACCTGATGCGCCACGTCAGCGAAGCACCGAAGGGCACGATGGACTTCCTCTTCATCGAGCTGTTCCTGTGGGGCCGCGCACAGGGCTATGCACGTTTCTCGCTGGGCATGGCGCCGCTTTCCGGGCTGGCACAGCATCGTCTGGCTGGCCGCTGGAACCGGCTGGCCGGCCTGCTGGCGCGGCATGGCGAACGTTTCTACGGGTTCAGTGGCCTGCGCCGCTTCAAGTCGAAGTTCGATCCGCAGTGGCGGCCGCGCTATCTCGCCGCGCCCGGCGGCATGCACCTGCCGGCGGCGCTGCTGGACGCCACGCGCCTGATCTCTCTGGACCCGCGGCGCAACTGACGACCCGCGCCACCCGGCAGGTGTCGACCTTGGTCGACACGGCGGCGACAGTGGTCGGGCATGGCTTGACGCTACGCCCCGCCCTTGAGGATCACCTCGGCCAGCCGATCATAGTCACCGCCGAAATGGTGGTCGCCCGGCAGCTTCACCCGCTTCACGCCGTCATTGGCCGGCAGGTCCGGGCACAGTGCGTCCTCGTCCTTGTCGCCATATACGCACAGGGTTCTTTCCGTCGGCAGCCTGGCCACTTCCGGAGCGATCGGCAGGCCATCGCCGCCACCGCCCAGCCAGTTGCTGACGTGGAATTCAAAGTCGGCCTTCCTGCCTACCGACAGCAGCACGATACGATCCAGCGCTGCGCGGGTATCGGCATCGAGCTGGTTGATGGTCGCCGGCAGCACGTCGGCGCCCTGCGAGAAACCGATCAGCATCACCTTGTCGCGGTGCCACTGCTGGCGGTAGTGGTCGATGATCTTCTGCAGGTCAGCGGCGAAGCCCTTCGGCGTGCGCTCGCTCCAGAAGTAGCGCAATGAGTCGATGCCGACCACGGCCACGCCGTGCTCGTTGAGCGACGACGCCACGTCCTTGTCCAGGCCGGCCCAGCCACCATCGCCGGAAACGAATACCGCCAGCGTATCGCCGCTACCGGTCGCCGGTACTTCCACCACCGGCAGGCCTTTCAGCGCGGCCGGCGGCGGTGCCAGACTGACCCCGGCCTGCGCGCCGATCACCCGCGCCGCGGCCACCAGACCGGGTGAGGCATCACCGCGCGCGGTTCGCTTGAATTCGCGTGCCATGGCGACCTGCTGAACGAACCGGCTGGCCTCGCCCACCTTGCAGCCGTGATCGCCAGCGGCACTCAACCACGGAAAATTCAGTTCGGCGGGCTGCAGCGTGTTGTGCTTCACACCATCGCCGCAGACCATGCGCTCATGGTTGTGGTCCGGGCAGAAGCCGGTGGTCAGCAGGCCGGCAAACACCTGGGTGTCGGCCTGCGCCGCGAGCGAATAGGCCATCTCGGCACCCTCGCCGTCACCGCCGACCAGCGGCAGGTGGTAGCCGGGCAGATGCAGGGACGCCTGCAGCCAGCGCGAGAAGTTCTCGACGTCACCGGCGCCGAACGAGCAGGTCGGATCACCCTCGCGCTTGAGCACCCCGCGCAGGTGCGCGATGTCCACAGCGGCAACGATGGCGCCGTCGGCACGCAGGGCTTCGATCGGCAGGCGGCTGGTGTCACCCCCTGGGGTGGGCTCGTGGAACCAGATCACCACCCGCTGCGGCGTGCCGGCCGGCATGTGCACCGGAATCTGCTCGAACCGCCCGTGGCTGAACTGCTGCACGTTGGCCGCCGCCATTGCCGGCAGCGCCGCCAGCGCCAGAACCACACCCATTGCCCTGCCCAGCCCTGCACGCTTCATATCGCATCCCCGATGGAATGCGCACACGATACGCCGCCACCGCGTGCACGGCACGTACCGGTGCAGGCCGTTGGCGATTCAGTCGGCCGTGGTACGCCGACTGCGCCGGTACAGTGCCAGCGCCAGGTACAGCAGCCAGCCTACGATCACCACGATCACGACCTTCTGGCCCAGCCCGCGCGGCGGACCGGCGCGCCACAACACATGCAGCCACAACAGTACGAACGCCAGCCAGGCCCAGCCCCAGAGCAGGCTCGCGGCGGACTGCCAACCCGGTTCGCGGCGCAGGTACCAGGCCTGCAGCAGCATGCCGACGCTGGCACACAGGAACGCCGTGTTGGCCGCCAGCCCATGGATGAACGGTGCCAGCAGCGGCGTCGCTTCCGGCAGCCAGCTGTCACCGATGGCGACCGTGGCCAGGCCCAGTGCCGAGACAGTGAACAGCAGCGGCGCCGCCGCGCTGCGCCGCGGGCCGACGCTGCCCCGGTAGAGGCTGATGCCGAGCAGGGCGATCGCCAATGCCAGCAGGCAGTAGGCCGCGCGCAATGCCAGCCCCCACGGCCCGTGCAGATAGAGGCTGAGCGTGGCCCGCACCCAGTCCAGATCGGTGCGTGCGAACTGGGTCCACAGCGCGGTGGCCACGAACAGCAGCAGCGCCGCCAGCGCCAGCAGTGCCGCTGGGCGCGCGCGGCTCATGTGGACGCCTCCGGGTGCCGCGCCAGCCATTCGGCCAACGCCTTGCGATAGCGCTGCAGCTCGTCGGCATACAGGTCCAGCACACATAGCGGGCAACCGCTGCCGCAACATTCGTTCGGACCGGGCTCTTCCGGCGGCAGCGGACGGGGATCGGGATCAGGGACGGACACGGTTGGAAGCGGCAATCGATGGAAACGGGCCCCAGTGTACCGGGCTGGTTCAGCGGCCCAGCTGCCGGCGCAGGTTGTCGCGCGCGGCAGAGTCGAGGCGCTGGTGGAAGAATTCGCTGAGGAAGATGCGCGGTGCACGCAGCAGGCCCTGCAGGAAACGGCGGCGGCCGGCGCGATACAGGAAGCCTGGCACCACGCCCTTGTACTCTTCGGCCACGCTGCGGTCATAGGCGCTGAACACCGGCTCCGGCGCGGCCAGGATCGCCATGTCGCAGTCCAGGAACAACGCGGCCTCGGCATCGACATCGTCCGGGGCGAGCTCGCCATGGCGGGCAGTCAGCAGGATCAGCTGCTCGACCCGGGCCGCGTCGACCATGGCAAGTTCCGGCGCCTGCGCGATCGCCTGCAGGGCCAGCTGCGCCGAACGCGCTTCGTTGTCCTTTCGCCCCGCCACATAGATCGCATCGTGGTAGAGCGCGGCCAGGTAGACCTCGGCCGGCTGCTGCCAGCCTGGACCGTCGGCAACCTCCTGGCAGTGCTGCAGCACCGCACGCACGTGGCCGAAGTGATGGTAGGCACGTGGTGGCGTTGCATAGCTGTCCTGCAGCGCCTGCCACTGCGCCGGAGCGAGCGTCAGCGGGGAGAAGTCCATGACCGGATCATCCCGCCTGCGCCGGTAGCGGGCAAGCCGGCCATTTTTTCACCACACCGTCACAACGCTCTCCGCACGGGGCCCCAACGCGGTTGTCCACAGCTTTGTCGAGCGCTGGTCCACACCGGCTGTGGATGAACGCGCGGACCGACCAGCGGTCACTGCAGGGGTGCGCGCACAGGTCTACACTCGCCTCAGGCGGGAGCGCCCGCCGCTGCCGGGAGCCGTCATGTACCGTCCTGCCGCCCGATCCGTTCTGCTCGCATTGGCCGCATTGGCGGCACCCTCCGCGATCGCACTGAACCCTGACGCGAGCGAAGCCCCTGCGGTCGCTGCCAGCACCACCGCGCCGACGATTCCAACACCGCAGCAGGTGTTCGCGATTCCACCGGCCATGCTCGATATGCTGCACACCCAGGTGACCCGTCGCAGCTATTCGCGCGAGCAGCGCCTGCAGGCGCTGGTGGAGATGATCTTCGACCGCCATGGCATGGACCTGCAGTACGACGCCGACGCGACCCTTACTGTCAGCGAGATCTGGCAGCAGCGACGCGCCAACTGCCTGGCCTTCACCCTGATGTTCGTCGCACTGGCACGCGAAGCCGGCATCCAGGCGCGCGTGCAGGAAGTTGGCCAGGTGGTGTCGTGGTACCAGAACCAGGCCCAGGGCCTGGTCTACAGCGTAGGCCACGTCAATGCCGGGGTCGGCTTTGCCGGCCGCTTCGCCACCGTCGATCTGGATCGCAATGTGCTGTACGACCGCCGCGGGCCGCTGCCGATCAGCCAGGCGCGGGCGTTGGCGCACTTCTACAACAATCGCGGTGCCGAACGCATGGCCAGCGGCGACCTGGCGGGCGCACGTACCTTCTTCGATACCGCGCTGGCGCAGGACGGCAGCTTCGCTGCCACCTGGAACAACCTGGGCGTGCTGGAAAACCGCACGGGCGATACCGCCGCTGCACGCCGGGCTCTGGAAAGGGCGCTGCGACTGGACGGCCGCCAGGATGCTGCACTCACCAACGCCAGCGCCCTCTACCGCAAGCTCGGCATGATTGCGCAGGCCCAGGCGCTGGAGCAGCGGTTGCAATCGGTGCAGCGCGAAGACCCATTCGCGCAGTACATGCTCGGTGCCGAGGCCGAACGCGCCGGGCAACTGCAGCAGGCGATCCGCTATTACCGGCAGGCCGTGCGCCTGTACGACACCGCGCACCAGTTCCACTTCGGGCTGGCGCGGGTCTATTTCCTGGCGGGCCAGCTCAAGCACGCCGATCGTGAGCTGCTGCGTGCACAGGAACTGGGCGGGGCGCCGCAGCAGGCGCGCTACCAGGCCAAGCTGGACAGCCTGGCCCGCTGGCGCGCACAGCAGCAGGCCCGGCGCTGAAGGCCGGTCAGGCCTTCTTGAGGAAGCAGGTCTTCAGGACCAGGCCCTTGATCTTGTCCGAATTGCCTTCGATGTGCTCGGCATCGTCCTCGACCAGGCGGATGTTGCGGATCACGGTGCCCTGCTTGAGCGGGATCGAGGAGCCCTTCACCTTCAGGTCCTTGATCACGGTGACGGTGTCACCGGCCTGCAGGGTATTGCCGTTGCTGTCACGCACGACCAGGGTCGAACCGGCACTTTCCTCGGCGGTCCATTCGAAGCCGCAGTCGGCGCAGATCCACAGCGCGCCATCGGCGTAGGTGTTTTCCAGGGTGCACTGCGGGCAGGCAGGGACAGAAGACATCAGCAAGTACCTCAAAGTGAATCAACAGCTGCCATTGTAACCGCCCGGCTCCCCCGGCATTTTCCGGGCAGTACGCCGCGACCTCCTTGACCCGGCCCGGAACAGGAAACCGCGGGACCTTGCAGTCAGCGGCGAACTGCAGCAGAGTGCGCGGCCCCTGATCGCCCCCGGAACTCCCCATGCGCCTCGGCATCGACTTCGGTACCAGCAACTCCGCCGCCGCCATCGTGCATGAAGGAAAACTGCTGCCGATCCGCTTCGGCGACGCCGAGCAGTTCCGTACCAGCGTGTACTTCCCCGGCGTGGTGCCCGACCCGGATGACTTCCAGCTCGATGACGGCCAGGAGCACCAGCTGCAGCAGATGATCGACAGCGCTGCGCGTGCGGCGCGCGCCGCCGGCCAGCAACGCACGCCGCAGGCGCTGCGCCGCGAAGCCCTGCGCGCGCTGCGCCGGGAATGGATGGAAGCCCGTGCCGGCAAGGAACGCAGTGCCAGCGACCTGCTGCAGAATGCGGTCTACGGTGACGAAGCGCTGGAAGCCTATTTCGAGGAACACGAAGGCAACCTGGTGCAGAGCCCGAAATCGATGCTCGGCTACAACCTGCACCCGCGCGCCAAGCAGACCATCACCGGCATCGCCGCGCACATCCTCGAACACATCCGCCTGACCGCCAGCGCCCAGCTCGGCCAGCCGCTGAGAGCGGCCCTGCTTGGGCGTCCGGTGCAGTTCCGCAGCTCGATCGGTGCGGCCGGCAATGACCAGGCGCTGGACATCCTGCGCGAAGCCGCCAGCCAGGCCGGTTTCGACCAGATCGATTTCCTCGAGGAACCGGCCGCGGCGGCCATGCACTATCACGCCGAAAGCCGCGAACGGCACCAGGCCGTGATCGTCGACATCGGCGGCGGTACCACCGATATCGCCCACGCCGAAGTCGGCGGCGACGACGCCCCGCGCATCCACCGCGCCTGGGGCATCGCCCGCGGCGGTACCGACATCGACCTGGCGCTGAGCCTGTCCAGCTACATGCCGCTGTTCGGCCGCGGCATCACCCGCGTGCCCGCCCACCACTATGTGGAAGCGGCCACCGTGCAGGACATGACCCGCCAGCGCGACTTCCGCCAGCACAAGTATGACCATGTCGACAATCCGTGGGGCGCGCGCCTGCAGGCCCTGCAGGACACCGGCAATACCGCCCGCCTGTACCGCGACGTCGAGCGCGCCAAGATCGCCCTCAGCGCCGCCAGCGAACATCGCAGCACGCTGGACTACATCGCCCGCGACCTGCATGCCGACAGCAGCGCCGACGGCCTGGCCGCAGCCGCGCATGGTTATCTGGAGCAGCTTCGGGAGCTGCTGGCCCAGGTCCGCAGCGACATCGGCGGCGACCCGGACGCGGTGTTCCTGACCGGCGGCATGTCCCGCGCCGGGTATCTGCGCCAGGCCGTTGCGGAGGCCTTCCCGCGCGCCCGCATGGTCCACGGCGAGCCCTCGCTGGGCGTGGTCCAGGGCCTTGCTTTGGCGGCAGCAAGCCAGGATTAACAAAACGTTACGCGATCTAAGTTACTCTTGGTCGGCTAGAACCCTGCTGCACCTTCCACCGGCCACGCCGGTGTGTGTCCACGGTGCAGCCTGGCCCGCCCTGCGGGCCTAGCGGCCATGCCTTCCTGGCTCGTTCATGGTCCGCGTACCACCGGAGCCGCCATCGAGACCCGCTTTGGGCACCCGCCAGGCCCCTGAGGCCTTACAACCTGACGCAGCACATGCACCCATCGACTGCCGCCGTTGTGACGCGGTCTGTTGCCGGCTGCCCGTGTTGCTGCAGCCCGGCGACCACGTGCCCGGCCAGTTCCTGTCACGCGACACCCACGGCCGTGCCGTGATGGCGCGCAACGAGGAAGGCTGGTGTGCGGCGATCGATCCCTATCACCTGCGCTGCACGATCTATTCGCAGCGCCCGGCGATCTGCCGCCAGTTCTCGATGGGCGGCAGTGACTGCCGCCGTGAGCGGCAGGACTACCTGCGCCAGGCCGACGCCTGGGCGCTTTCCTCCCCTTCCACCTGACAGGAGCAACCATGCCCCGCAAGGCAAAGACCCCCGCGAAGGCCAGCAACAGCATCCGCAGCGAACGCAAGGGCGCGGCCGCCAGCACCGTGGTCAGCAGCGACTCGATCGCTTCGGACCTGGCAGCGTTCCGCAAGGCCGGTGGCAAGATCGAAGTCCTCGGCACCACCTGGGCGCTGAAGAAAGCCAGCTGACCCAGTACCGACCGCGGCGGCGCTGCCGCCGCGGCCTGCCGGATCGCGCTCAGCGTTCCAGGCTTACCCGAACACTGCCCGAATGCGACTGGATGCGGATATCACCGTCGCCGCTGCCCAGCCGCGTATCAAGATGGCTGCCGGGGCCGTAGCGCGGCCGCTCCACCTGGCCGGCATCGCTGTTGATCGACCCGCTGAAGCTGTTCACCGACAGCTGCGCCGAAACCGCGCGTGGCAGGCGCAGGTTGACCGACGCACTCACCGATTCGACATTGATCCGGCCCCCCGGCGCCAGCCCGGCCGCCGACAGATCGATGCTGCCCGATACGGTTTCCACCGCCAACCGCTGCACCCGCCCGGCATCGACCTCGACCCGGCCGGATACCGTCTGTGCACCGATGTCACCGGACACGCCGCCACCGGCTTCGATCCGGCCGCTGACCGTGTTCACATCCAGCTTCGGGGTCTGCAGGCGCGCGCTGACACCGCCACTGACCGTATTGAGCTTGCTGTCGCCGCTGCGACCGGAGGCGCTCAGGCTGCCGCTGACCGTGTCGGCCTGCAGGCGACGCACATCGATGCCGCTGATGTCCTGGTTGGCACTGACCGTGCTCAGCAGCAGTTCCACCGAACGCGGCACGTTCAGCACCAGCGTCGCGCCACCGTTGTTGTTGCGACGCGGATACTCGATTTCCCAGCGTACGCGGTTGGCACTCTTCTCCTGGCGCAGCTGGAGACCATCGCTGAGCGTACCGGTGAGCTGCACGTCGTTGCGGTCCCAGCCACGCACGGTCACTTTGCCGGCCACGTTGCTCAGTTCGATGCGGCCGCCGGCGGCCAGGTTGTGGCGCTCGTCGATCCGGGTGTCAGCCAGGGCCACTGCGGGCAGCAGCAACAGCGCGCAGCAGCAGGTCATCAGGGTTCGTGTCATCGGGGGTCTCCTCAGGTCGTCAGGCCGGACTCGGCGGCATAGGCCGCCTGCCGGGTCAGTTCCAGCCGCAGCGCATAGGTGCGCTTGAGCTGGCCAAGCAGGTGAGGCGCACGTGGATCCTGCGCCAGCGCGGCCTGGATCTGTGCCGCGCTTTCATCCAGTTCGTGCAGGGCCGGCTGCCATTCCGGTGCCCGGCCTGCGGGCAGCGAGGCCACCGCCTGCCGGTACTGCTCGGTCATCGCCGCAGCCTGCAACTGCAGGGTAGACGGCACCGGCGCATCCGGCTGCACGTGGCGCCATGGCGCCACCGCGTACAGCGCCAGGCTGGCCGCCAAGACAGCGCCGGCCGGCAACCACCCGCGGCGCCGCGAACGCGCTGGCAGCACCACCACGTTGTCGGCCGGCACAGGCGCCGCCTGCGGCTCGCGCGGCGGCAGCTGCGCCGACAGGCGCGCCCAGCCATCGGCGGGAACATCTCGCTCGCTGGGCAACGCGCGCAGCCGGGCCAGCAGATCGTGATCGGAATCGTGTTCGTGTGTACTCATGTCATGTCTCCCAGCCGTGCGCGCAGCAGGCCGCGCGCACGATGCAGCTGTGCCTTTGAACTGCCGACGGCCATCTGCAGCTGCTCGGCGATTTCCTGGTGCTTCCAGCCTTCGATGTCGTGCAGTACCAGTACCGCACGCGCCCTCGGAGGCAGCGTCGCGAGTGCGCGCTCCAGGTCGCGCTCGGTACCGGCACAACGGTCGTGCACCGCCAGCTCCTGCAGGCCGCCGTCGACCTCCTCCAGACTGTCGTGGTCCTGCCCGGCGGCGCGCCCGCGCAGTTCCATCAGTGCGGCGTTGACGCCCAACCGGTGCAACCAGGTCGACAGGCTGCTTTCGAACCGGAACCCCGGCAGCGCCTTCCATGCCTGCAGGAACGCTTCCTGCAGGGCATCCTCGGCACGCGCCTGCTGCCCCCCGCACAGGCGCCACAGTACGGCGAACACGCGCGGCGCATGGCGCCGGTACAGCAGTTCGTAGGCCGCAGTGTCACCGGCGGCGGCCGCCCGCACCAGGGCGGGTTCGTCGACAGGGGCGTGGGCGGCAGGCGGCGCTGGCATGGTGGTGTCGAGCATATCGCTTGGATGCGGCGACCCGGAAAAAGGTTTAGAGCCGATCGCCGATCAAGGCCATGCAACCTTTTCGACGATGGCTGCATCCATGGAAGGTCATTCGAGAAAACACCTCCAGGGAGTTCCGCCATGTCCAGCTCGTCCTGCGCCGCCCTGCTGGTAATCGTCGCTTGCGTCGTGCTGCAGGCATCGGGCCTGTCCTTGCGGTTGTGCCCCGACAACGGCCGCGCCTGCCTGCAGCAGCATCGACAGGAGCTGGTCTGCCTGGCGTGGTCGCCGATGGTCGAAACCCCGGCACGCGCCGGGTAACATCGAGGCCGTTCCCGCCACCTGTTTTCGCCCCCATGATGTTGTCGCTGAAGGATCATCTGCCGGCCTGGAGCCACCCATGGCTGAACTACGCGGGCGTGGCCCTGCAGATCGTGCTGGTGCTGCTGGTCGCCTGGCTGCTGCGGGTACTGGCCCGTCGCCTGATCCGGCGCTTTGCCGAGCACTACACGCTGCCACCTGAAATGGTGATGGGCGCGCGCCGGATCACCAGTTTCGTGGTCTATTTCAGCGCCCTGCTGTATGTCCTCAGCCTGCTCGGCGCGAAGCCTTCAGTGCTGTGGACCGCGTTCACGGGCTTCGCGGCCGTGGGCGCAGTGGCCTTCTTCGCGGCCTGGAGCGTGCTCTCCAACATCTTCTGCACGTTGCTGATCTTCACCACTCGCCCGTTCCGCCTGCATGACTACATCGAAGTGCTGGAGAACGGCGAGAAGCCGGGCCTGAAGGGGCGGGTGATCGACGTGAACCTGATCTACACCACGCTGCAGGAAACCGGCGACGGCCATGAGGGTACGGTGCTGCAGCTGCCGAACAACCTGTTTTTCCAGCGCACGGTGCGCCGCTGGCGCGACCCGGCGCAGGCACCCGGCGGCATCCAGGGCGACGGCTGAGGGTGGGGTTTTCGGCAGGGCTGCGCCCTGCACATGCAGAGGCCGAAGCCGAAGCAAGATCAAGAGCGGCATTCCGTGGGATGGCGGGGCGGTGTGGGTGGTCAGGACACGCCGTAAACCCATCCATGGGGGCTCGATGGCGCCATCCATGGCGCCAACGGTCCTGCCCACCCACACCGCCCCACCTCTGACAGATTCCGCGCGCTGTTGGTGGGTGCCGAACGTTGGTCGGCACATCTGTCAGATATCGATAGTCAGAATTGGATCCGACCCCGTGCCGACCAACGGTCGGCACCCACCATCAGCAGCAGGTTCCAACAGATCGCGGAAATCTGTCGAAGGCGGGGTGGGTCCGGTTGAGGGGGCGTGAGCCGCATGGATGCGGCGACCGAGCTTACATGGACGTACTTGCAGCGTCCCCCTCAATCGGACCCACCCCGCCATCCCACGGATAGCACGCTTTTGCCGTTGCCGTTGCCGTTGCTCCAAGCAGGTGCAGGGCGCAGCCCTGCCGAGCACCCCTTACCTCAGCTGGCTGTCCTTGCTGCCACGCCGGTTGTAACCGGCATGCGCCTGCTCTTCTTCGTCATGCGCCTGCTGGCACGCCACGCACAGGCGAACTCCCGGCACAGCACGACGTCGCGCCAACGGAATCGGCGCTTCACATTCCTCACAGTGCTCGAGGCCCGGGCCCTGCCGCAGCTGGCGGCGCGCGCGGGCGATCGCATCGTCGACGGTGGCGTCGATCTGGTCCTGGACCGCGCCATCTCCCGCCCAACCGGTGGCCATGGTCTTCCTCCGCAGGTGTGTCGCCTGATATGGGGACGATACACCCGCGCACAAAGGAGCAGGCCAGTGTTGCGCCGAGCCGTGCCCGGTGCGCCTTCAGCAAGCTGAGCAGAACGCCAACGGATCCAATCGGGGCGATCGCGACTTAATCCCCTCCGTCCCCTTTTTGCTTACCAGATCAGGTCGTCCGGCACCTGGAACTGGGCGTAGTAGGCGTCGTCCTCGGCGTTGCCGGTGGAGATCTCGGCACTCGAGCCCGGCTGGCCGTGGTCGACGATGATCGCCTCCGGGGCCCGCTCGCGCACCTTCTCGGCGGCGGCGCGCGGCAGCAGGGCGTAACCCTCGCCATTGGCGACGATGACCAGCACGCCCACCGACAGCGCCTTGCGCAGCTTGGGGTCGATCAGCAGGGTGCGGATCGCCGCGCCATCGCTGAAGCGATACTCGTCATCGCCCTTGTGGGGTACTGCATGGGCCGCGATGATCTGCTTCGCCTGTGCCTTCTGTTCCGCCTGCCTGGCCTGGGCATTGCGCTCGGCGGCCAGCGCACGGTCGCGCTCGACCTTCTCGGCACGGGCACGTTCAGCCTCACGCTGGACCTCGGCCGAGGCCGATTCGGCCTTGCCCTGGCGGGCCTTGGCCTGCTCCCGCGCGGCGGCGCTGGCCTGCGACTTCTTGGCCAGACCTGCCTTGAGCAATTGTTCCTGCAGCGCGTTGGGCTTTGCCATGGTTGGTACATACCGCGTGTAATCTTGGATGCTTCCATTCTACCGACGCCCCGCCGCCCCTGCATGGCAGTCCTGAAGTACCTCACCGGCTACCCCGAACCCCTGGTCGCCCAGGTCAGCGAACTGCTGGCGCAGGGCAAGCTCGGCCCCTGGCTGCAGCAGCGCTATCCCGACCCGCACGAGGTGCGCAGCGACCGCCAGCTGTACGACTACACCCAGGCGCTGAAAGATCGCTACCTGCGCAAGTCGGTGCCGCTCAACAAGGTCTGCTACGACAACACCCTGGAAGTGATCAAGCACGCGCTGGGTACGCATACCGCCATTTCCCGCGTGCACGGCAGCCGCCTCAAGGCCAGCCGCGAGATCCGCATCGCTACGGTATTCCGCCAGGCGCCAGCGGCGTTCCTGCGCATGATCGTGGTGCATGAGCTGGCCCACCTGAAGGAAGCCGACCACAACAAGGCCTTCTACCAGCTGTGCCAGCACATGGAACCGGATTACCTGCAGCTGGAGTTCGATACCCGTCTGTACCTGACCGAGCTGGCCAACCGCAGCCAACGCTGACCGGCCGCAGCAGCTACACTGCGCGCCCCCTGCCCGACCTGCCCGCCATGGAACCGATCCGTCTCGACAAACGCCTGTCCGCCCTGCTCGGCATCCCCCGCGGCGAAGCGCGGCGCTATATCGAAGGCGGCTGGGTAACGGTCGACGGCGAAGTAGTGGAACAGCCACAGCGCCCGGTCGATGACAGCGTGGTGATCGTCGTGGCCGAGCAGGCCAGTGATGAAAAGGCCGAGCGGGTCAGCATGCTGCTGCACAAGCCGGCCGGCGTTGCTGCTGAGACCCTGTGTGCGCTGGTCAGCAGTGACAGCCGCAGCGAACTTGATGCCAGCGACATCCGTCCGTTGCAGCGCCATTTCCACGGCCTGCAGCTGGCCGCTGCACTTCCGGCCAGCGACAGCGGCCTGGTGGTGGTCAGCCAGGATCCGGCCACGCTGGCCCATCTACAGCGCAATCTGGGCCGCACCGAACAGGAATACCTGATCGAAGTGGCCGAAGGCGGCCCCGAGCGAGGACCGTGGCTGCTGGCGCGGCTGCAGCAGGAATCCGGCGGCGCGAAGGTCAGCTGGCAAAGCGAGCAGCGCCTGCGCTTTGCCGGCAAGGGGCTGACCGCCAAGGGGCTGCGCGTGGCGGTGACCGCCGCCGGGCTGCAGGTGCTGGCCGTGCGCCGGCTGCGCATCGGCCGCGTGGCCTTGGGGCCGCTGCCGCCGGCGCAGTGGCGTTACCTGGGCAGCGACGAGCGGTTCTGAGGCCTGCGGGTCAGGGCCCTTTCCTGCAGAAACGGGTCCGCCCCCATCCTGACGCCCCGGGGTCGGATCCGTTGCCGAAGGCAAGCGCGCTGATGCCCTATCGATCCTGCAGGCATTCCTTCACGCAGGGCGTGGATCTACCATCGAGGCATGAGCCTGCCCATGCCCCTGTGGCGACGCCTGTTGCGCGTCGCTGCAATCATCCTCGCCGCGCTGTTGCTGCTGGTCCTGTCCGGGCTGCTGCTGGCCGACCATCTCACGCCACAGGCACAGGGCGCGCCCTCGCATGCACTGCCATTGCAGCCGGCGCAGACCCGCATCGACCAGCAGATCGTGCCGCTGCAGGACGCGCATCCCGGGCAATCGGGCGTGGCGTTTCTCAGTGATGGCATGGATGCCTTCGCCGCGCGCGCGATGATCACCGCGCACGCTGGCCGCAGCCTGGACCTGCAGTACTACATCTGGCACGACGACCTGATCGGCCACCTGATGGCCAAGGCGCTGCATGACGCCGCCGAGCGCGGTGTGCGCGTGCGCATCCTGCTCGATGACATGAACGCCAAGGACAAGGACGCGCTGATGATGGCGCTGGACCGGCACCCCAACATTGAAATCCGTCTCTACAACCCGTTCCGCAACCGGACCGGCATCCTGCGCGTGGTGGAGATGGTGCAACGCTTCTTCAGCGTGAACCACCGCATGCACAACAAGAGCTGGATCGCCGATGGCCGCGTCGCGATCGTCGGCGGCCGCAACATCGGCGAGGAGTACTTCAGCGCGCGCACCGATGTGAACTTCCAGGATCTGGACCTGCTGGTCGCCGGCCCTGCCGTGGAGCAGGCCAACCGGATCTTCGACGACTACTGGAACAGCGAGGCCGCCATTCCGGTATCCGCGCTTGCCTTCCATACCGATGCACAGCTGCGCCTGCTGGTGCGCGAATCGGATCATGAGGCGCAGCGGGACGTGGCCCGGCCCTACCTTGCGCGCGTGGCCGAATCGCGCCAGCGGCAACGCCCGAGTCCCGAGCCATTGCACTGGAGCAGTGCAGTGCGCATCGTCTCGGACCCGCCGATGAAGCATCGCAGGGATGATCGCGCTGCCTGGCTGGTGTCGACACTGATCAGCGAGCTGCAGGCCGCCCGGCACAAAACGTTGTTGATCTCACCCTACTTCGTGCCAGGCAACGAAGGCCTGGATGGCTTTTCGGCCATGGCCGGGCGGGGCGTGCAGGTCGGCGTGGTGACCAACTCACTGGCTGCCAACGACGTCGCCGCCGTGCACGGCGGCTACATGAGCTACCGCGTGCCGTTGCTCGAAGCGGGCGTCCACCTGTACGAACTGAAGGCGCAGGGGCAGTCCGGCGATGCCGGCATGTTCGGCAGCAGCGGCGCGAGCCTGCACACCAAGGCGTTCGTGGTCGACGACCGCCGCGGCTTCGTCGGCTCGTTCAACCTCGACCCTCGCTCGGCCTACCTCAACACCGAAATGGGCGTACTGTTCGACGACCCGGTGCTGGGGGCGCAGCTGCGCGATGAGTACCTGCGCCTGGCGGACCCCAGGCACAGCTGGTGGCTGGCGCTGGACGACCGAGGCCGGCTACGCTGGCTGGAGCGTGAACCGCCACCGCACTGGGTGGAGGCCGAACCCGGCGCGAGCCTGGGCAAGCGCTGGACCGCACGGGCCATCAGCTGGCTGCCGGTCGAATCGCAGCTGTAGTACTCAGGCCGCCGGGCCGGCCTGGTCCTGTCCGGCCTCATCCAGAGTTTCCACGCTGCGCCCATGCAGGCGCCGCCAGATCCAGCGCAAAGCATGCGGCGGCGCTGAAGGCAGCTGCTCCAGCAGCGCCAGCATGCGGCTCTGGCTGGCATGCCCATGGCGGCACAACAGGCTGGCCGCTGCGGCGGCGCTGGCCAGGCGCAGGCTGTCGGCCAGCGCCCCTTCTGCATCCACGGCCAGGGCCTGGTGAACCGGCTCAGGCAGCTCCCATGCGGCGGCGACCCGCTGCGCCAACGGTAACGACCACTGCTGCAGCAGCTGCAGGGCCAACGCCGGCTCCACGGCCTCGCCGCGGGCCTGCGCTTCCTGCAGCAGCTGGCGCATTACCAGTGACGCGCCCAGTCCCTGCACCAGGCCCAGCCACTGCGCAGCGAAGGCATCACCGAAGGTGACCGTACGTGCGTGATCGGCGGCCGCGCGCGAGGCCAGCAGCGCGTGCTCCCAGATGATCGCGCTGAACTGCGGGAACACTTCGCACTGCACCTGCATCACCGGCTGCACCAGTACCGCGCTGATGATCTGCCGCACGCCTTCGGTACCCACCAGTGTCACCGCCCGCTGCAGGCTTTCGACCGGGCGCTCATGCACCTTGTAGGCCGGGCTGTTGGCGATGCGCAGCAGGTTGCCGGTCAGTACCGGGTCCTGGCCGATGATCGCGGCCATCACCCGCGCTGAGGCGGCATCGTCGTTGACGGTTTGGATCAGCTGCGGCAGCAGTTGCGGCCGGCGGGGCAGCTGCCTGGCCGCCCAGTTGCGGTCCTGCAGCGCGCGCGCCACCGCCTCGCCCAGCGCTGCGGCCTGCACCGGCGTGGATTCACCGGCCAGACGCGGGTACAGGGCCAGGGCATGCAGGCCACGGTGCAGATGTGCAGCGATCTCGGCCGGGGGCAGCGCCTCGCCCTGCAGGCTCGCCGCTGCGGCGGCCACCGCCTGGCGGGACGCAGCAACCAGCCGCGACGGTGCCGCCCCGGTCGAACGCGCCAGCCAGCCGCGCAGCGATCGCCACCAGGCCGCTGTCATCGCCGCCTGCCCTGTCGTTGTGGTGCCCTTGCCGTCACTGACCGCCTGCCTCTTCACGCGAATCCGGCCACCCGCCGTCGTCGCAGCATCGGCCGCATTTTCATCTTCTTTAACTGCAAGGCATGCGATGTCGACGGCACCGGCCGGGGGAATGGACTAGAATGGCGCCGCGCGACCCGTCCCCCAGCCATGACGACGTCGCTTTTTTTGTTTTGGGACCCTACCGTTCACTGGCCGTTCGCTGCAGTTCGCCGCTGTTCGCGCCATCGGAGACGCCATGCTATTCGAAACCCTCGCCACCACCGGCCACGAACAAGTGGTGTTCTGCCACAACCACGATGCCGGCCTGCAGGCGATCATCGCCATCCACAACACCACCCTGGGCCCGGCCCTGGGCGGCGTGCGCATGCGTCCGTATGCCAGCACCGACGAGGCGCTGGCCGACGTGCTGCGGCTGAGCCGGACGATGACCTACAAGAATGCGCTGGCCGGCCTCAACGTCGGTGGTGGCAAGGCGGTGATCATCGGCGACCCGAAAGTGGACAAGACTGAAGTACTGTTCCGCGCCTTCGGCCGTTATGTCGACTCGCTGGGAGGGCGCTACATCACCGCCGAGGACGTCGGCACCGACGTCAACGACATGGAGAACATCTACCTGGAGAGCCAGTTCGTGACCGGCGTGCACCAGGTCCATGGCGGCTCCGGCGATCCGGCCCCGTTCACCGCCTACGGTGCGCTGCAGGCGCTGATGGCGGCGATGCGCTTCAAGTTCGGCCATGAGGAAGTGGGCAAGACCAGCATCGCAGTGCAGGGCCTGGGCCACATCGGCATGGAGCTGGTCAAGCTGCTGCGCGATCGCGGCGCCAAACTGTATGTCACCGACCTGGACAGCGCGCTGGTTGATCGCGCGGTCAGCGATTTCGGCGCCGAAGCGGTCAAGCCCGACGAGATCCACGAAGTGAACGCCGATGTGTTCGCACCGTGCGCGCTGGAAGGCGCGATCAACGCCGACACCCTGCCGCGGATCAAGGCGAAGATCATCTGCGGTACCGCCAACAACCAGCTGTCGAGCCTGGAAATCGGCGATGAACTGCATGCGCGCGGCATCCTGTATGCACCTGACTACGCGGTCAACGCGGGCGGCGTGATGAACGTGTCGCTGGAGATCGATGGCTACAACCGCGAACGTGCGATGCGCCTGATCCGCAGCATCTACCACAACCTCACCCGCATCTTCGAACTGTCGCAACGCGAGAACATCGCGCCGCAGCGGGCAGCCGACCGCATCGCCGAAAGCCGTATCCTGTCGATCGGCAAGCTGAAGATGCCGCTGGGTCGCAGCACCCCGCGCCTGGGCAACCTGCGCGGCGGCTGAGCCTGCCGATGTCGCGCCGGGCCTTTCGACCCGGCGCGACCGCCCGTTCAGAACCCGGTGCTGTAGCGCAACGCCGCCTGGCGCGCGCCTTCGCCGCCGACGCGCTGGTCGAAGCCCAGGCTCAGGCGGCCGTTGCGGCCCCACCACGACTCCAGCGCCACGCCGAACAGCGCACTGCCGCGCGGCGCGTTCCAGCCCGCCAGTGGCGCCCATGCATCAACGCCGACGAAACTGGCCTGCCAGTCCGCATCGGCACCATCGAGCCGCTGCTGCCATTCGGCATGCCCGCGCAGGGTCCAGCGCCCCCAGCCACGTTCGCCGCGGATACCGGCCAGCATCTGGCTGCGCTGTACGCGGTTGGCATCGCCACGCAGGCCGAAGCCGAACCCGCCCAGTTCGTTGAAGGCATCGGTATCCACGCGCGTGCTGCTGGCGCCCACGTAGGGTGTGAACGACGCACCCGCGCGGCCGAAACGATAGCCGCCTTCGACACTGGCACTGCTGAAACGTCCGCCGTAACGTGCAGAGACACCGTAGGCGCCGGCGCCCAGCAGCAACTGGCGATCCAGCGCCCGGGTGAACTGGCCGCTGCCGACCTGCGCCAGCGCATAGCCCCGGCCCAGGTTCCAGCCGGCATACAGCTGCGCCTGCGTCTGGCGATCACGCCCACGATCACCACCGACGCTGCTGCCACCATTGCTGCGGGTTTCGCCAAAGGCCACGCCCATCAGCCCATTGCTGCCCAGTGGCAGGTCCTGGCCGGCCATCCAACCGCGGCTGTCGGCGGCATTGCCGGCGAAACTGCCCTGCCCGGCTTCGCCGAGCGCGCTCTGCCAGGCCCCGCGCAGGCGCGGCGCCGCCTGCACGCGATCAAAGCGCTCGGCGATCGCGCGGCGTGACATGTCGATGCTGTCGAAGGTGGCCGACTCGGCCCGCGCATGCGCCTGTCCGGACAGGCTCTGCAAACTGGCCTCGAGGCCTTTGCTGCCACCGCCGGTCCACTGCAGCGCACCGGCGGCCGTACCGAAGGCCGAGCCCTGCAGCGTCGTATCGCCATCAAGCGCGCTGAACGCACTGTCCACGCGTTGCGCAGCCGACTGCGCCGAGGCCGTGAGCCCGGTCGCGGCCGCCGTGACGCTGACCTGGGTCAGGTTCAACCAAGCGTTGTTGCTGTCATATCCATAGCTGCTCTGCAGCAGCGACAGGCCCTGCAGGCCGCTGGAGGTGGCCGGGCTGCTGAAGGTACCGCTGAGGCCGGCGGCGGCGTGGATCAGGTCCTGGCGGCTGCCGTTCTGCGGCACATAGCCGGAGACGAAGCCGTGCACGCGCACGCCCCCGTCGATCGTGGCGTTGCCGGTGACCTGCAGCGCATTGGCACCGAGCGCGATCATCAGCTGCGCGCCGGCCTGCTGGGTGTAGTTGCCCTCGATGGTGCCGGTGGTGTTGCCGGTGGTCAGGAACACGCTGCTGCCGTTGACCACATTGCCGATCACGCGCGGCGTACCGCCATTGAACTGCAGGCCGGTCGAATCCGGATCGGGCTGCGCCAGGATCGTCACGTTGGAGCGGATCACGCTGCCGTTCTGCAGTGACAGGATGCCGCGCTCGATGCGGGTGGCACCGCTGTAGCTGTTGTTGCCCCCCAGCACCAGGGTTCCCCCGCCCTGCTTGACCAAGCCACCGCTGCCGAGGATGTCATTGCTCCACAGCGAGCCACTCGATGGCGCATCGACATTGGCCACCACATCGCCCCAGTCGAAGCGCCCCGGCCCCTTGATCGCCCGCGAGATGTCGAGCAGGCCGTAGCCGAACACCGCATCCACGCCGGGCGCACCGATGTCCTTGGCGGTGCCCAGCAGGGTCTGCCGCACCAGGTCGTTGTCGAAGTACGGGTAGCGCTGCCAGACCAGGGCGGCGGCGCCGGAAATCAGCGGGGCGGCGAAGGACGTGCCGTAGTTCCAGTAATAGCTGCCGCCGTTGGCATCGGGATAGACCGCGCTGCCCGGCGCCGCCAGGCAGTAGCGCGCGGCTTGGCCGCAGGCATTGGCGTAGCTGGCCAGCGTGCCCGGTGCATACGGATCCACCGCAGTGGCCACCAGCCAGCCGCGCTCCAGATCGGCCGCCGGCAGCGAGCCGGCAACGCCCAGCTGGCTGGGCAGCGCGGCCAGGCTGCTCGGCTCGGGGCGCGCATCGTTGCCGGCCGCGAACACCACCAGGCCGCCATGGTTGATGACGAACGGCCGGTACTCGGCCGCCACCTGCGCGGTGGTCGGCAGGTCGGTCCAGTACAGGCCGCCCCACGAATTGTTCATCACCTTCACGTTGTAGCTGATCAGGTCCTGGTGGACCTGCGCCACGCCCAGTGGGCCGCTGAAGGAATTGCCCTTGCCGCTGCCGTCATCGACGGGCGGCTTGTCGGCGATGATCCGCGCCGAAACGATCTGTGCGCCGGGGGCGATGCCGCCCGGCCAGGACCCCACCGAAGCACCCGCGGCCAGGCTGGCCACCGCCGTGCCGTGGCCCACCACGTCGTCCACCTGCAGGTTGTTGCGGGCGGGGTCGATGTAATTGAGGTTGGCGACCACGCGCCCGTTCAGCGCCACTGCGTTGCGCTGCACGCCCGAATCGACGATGCCGATGCGCACCCCCTGCCCGGTCAGGCCGGCGGCCTGTGCGGCACGCGCATTGGTCACGGACAGGTGCGCGTCGAAGGCCGGCTCCTGCGGCTTGGCCGGAGGCGGTGTGGTCGGCGGGGGCGTGGTCGGGGGCGTCGGGGTGGTCGGGGGTGGATCGATGCGGACATTGCCGCCGCCTCCGCCGCCACCACATGCCGTCAATGCCATCGCCAGCGCCGACGCCAGCGCCGACCTCACCATCATCGTGCGTTCCATCGATTCCTTCCCATGAACGTTGGCCTGCCTACATCCCGGCAGGCGTGCGGTGCCGCCCAGCGGCGGCCCTCCCCGACCCTCTATACTTGGGTCGACCCCCACGCAGTCTGCCGGGAAATCGCGGCGCTTCCAACGTCCTCGGTCTCCTTTCCGAACATTGCTTACGCATCAACGAGATTGCCATGTCCAACATCGTCATCGCCGCCGCCAAGCGCACCGCCATCGGCTCCTTCCTCGGCCAGTTCAACGGCGTGCCGACCCCGACCCTCGGCGCGGCCGCCATCGCGGCCGCCCTGGAACAATCGGGCGTGCCGGCCAGCGACGTCTCTGAAGTCCTCATGGGCTGCGTGCTGCCGGCCAACCTCGGCCAGGCGCCCGCCCGCCAGGCGGCGATCGCCGCCGGCATTCCGCTGTCGACCGGTGCCACCACCCTCAACAAGGTGTGCGGCTCGGGCATGAAGACCATCATGCTCGGCCATGACCTGATCAAGGCCGGTTCGGCCAGCATCGTGGTCGCCGGTGGCATGGAATCGATGTCCAACGCCCCGCACCTGCTGCCCAACTCGCGCACGGGCAACCGCTTCGGCAACTTCCAGGCGATCGACCACATGGCCCACGACGGCCTGGTCAACGCCTACGACGGCAAGGCCATGGGCGAGTTCGCCGAATGCGCCGTGGACAAGTACCAGTTCAGCCGCGAGGAACAGGACGCCTACGCGATCGAATCGGTCAAGCGCGCACAGGCCGCACAGGCCAATGGGGCATTCGCCGATGAGATCGTCGCGGTGAAGGTGGCCACCCGCAAGGGTGAGGTCGAGGTCGCCACCGATGAGCAACCCGGCCGCTCCGACATCGCCAAGATCCCGACCCTGCGCCCGGCCTTCAAGAAGGACGGCAGCGTCACCGCCGCCAGCTCCTCCAGCATCTCCGACGGCGCCGCTGCGGTGGTCCTGCTGACCGAGGAAGACGCCAACGCACGTGGCATTACCCCGCTGGCGCGCATCGTCGGCCACGCCACCCATTCGCAGGAACCGGAATGGTTCACCACCGCCCCGATCGGCGCGATCCACACACTGCTGGCCAAGACCGGATGGTCGCTGGACCAGATCGACCTGTTCGAAATCAATGAGGCCTTCGCCGTGGTGGCGATGGCACCGATGCGTGAACTGGGCATCCCGCACGACAAGCTCAACGTGAATGGCGGGGCCTGCGCACTGGGCCATCCCATCGGTGCCTCCGGTGCACGCCTGGTGGTGACCTTGGTCAACGCCCTGCGCACGCGCGGTGGCAAGCGCGGCATTGCCACCCTGTGCATCGGCGGTGGTGAAGCAACAGCCATCGCCATCGAATTGATTTAAAAAGATTTAACGACGATTTCGCAAAAATGAATGCGGGATCGCTTGACACCCAATCTTGGCTTGTCATCATGTTGTCGGCGCGCAGCATGCGCGTTGCCTAATTCTAACGACGAGGATTTACACAATGAGCATCAACAAGCTGCTGGTCGCGATGTCCCTGGCTCTGGCCCTGGCCGCCTGCTCGAAGCAGGAAGCTGCCCAGGACGCCGCTGCTTCGGCCAACGAAGCCGCCACCGAAGCCCAGGCTGCTGCCGACCAGGCCGCCGCTGCCGGCGCCCAGACCGCCGACGCTGCCCAGCAGGCTGCCAACACCGCCGCCACCGCTGCTGACGCTGCGACCGACGCTGCTGCCAACACCGCTGCTGCCGCGACCGACGCTGCTGCTGGCGAAGCCAAGGACGCTGCCAAGGCTGCCGAAGCTACCGCTGAGCAGGCCAAGGACGCTGCTGAAGAAGCCAAGAAGTAATAACTTCTTTCTTCAGGCTGTTCTGGAAAAGCCGCTGGTTCGCCAGCGGCTTTTTCTTTGGCCTGCTGCCTGCGCGCGCCTCGGATCGCGACCCCGTCTTCACAACGGCATGAATAGGCTGGCGTCCCCATCCATTGCAGTACCGGAGACCGCCATGAAGATTCGCCCGATCACCACCACGCTGCTGGCCGCCTCCCTGCTGCTGGCCCTGGCCGCCTGCAAGGGTCCGGAAGCCGAACAGGCCAAGCAGGACGCGCAGCAGGCCGCCGACAGCGCCGGCGCTGCCGCCCGTGACGCCGTGGACAGGGCCGCCGAAGCCACCCGCAACGCTGCCGACAAGACCGCTGCCGCTTCCGAGCAGGCCGCCGCCGATACCCAGCAGGCACTGGACAAGGCCGCAGACGCCACCGCAAACGCCGCAGACAAGGCCAAGGTTGCGGCCACCGACGCCGCTGCACATGCCAGCGACGCCACTGCGGACGCCGCACAGAAGGTTGCTGACAAGGCCCGTGATGTCGCCAATGACGCCAAGGCCAACGCCGCCAAGGAAGAAGCCAAGCACTAAGGCCTACCGGCAGCCGGGCATCGTCTCGGCGCTACAGGAAAAGCCGCGGCACTGCCGCGGCTTTTCTGCTTTTCGCTCTCTGCTCTTTCTGTTGATTCCGTGCTGGACGCGTACGGAAAGTGTCCAAGGACGCGCGGGTAGGTTGCGCAGGGGCGTAGGCGCCATCGCCGTTGGCCGCCCCTAAGGCAGCGCGCGCGCCAGCATTGCCGACAGATCCACACCCGCCGGCAGCGTCCCGAACACCAGCCCATGCTCCCCTTCCAGCCGGCTGCGCACGAACGCTTCAGCCATTGGACTGCCCGCCCGCAACATCAACGCTGCCTGCAACAGCAGCGCAGTGCGCTCGCAGAAAAGCCTCGCCTGCGACTCATCCGGTGCCGGTGCCGCTGCCCAACGCTGCAATGCCGCTGCGTAGCGCGCATCATGATCGGCCACCGCTGCCAGCTCGGCGCGCAGCGCCGCCAGTGCCTCCGGTTCACGTGCCAGCGCGCGCAGCACGTCCAGGCACTGGATGTTGCCACTGCCTTCCCAGATCGAATTCAACGGCGCCTGCCGGTACAGCCGCGGCAGCATCGATTCCTCCACATAGCCTGCGCCGCCGAGGCATTCCTGCGCTTCGTTGACGAAGGCCGGCGCGCGCTTGCACAGCCAGTACTTGCCCAGCGCCGTTCCCACCCGTGCCAGCGCAGCTTCGTTGGCATCCACGGCGGCGCGATCCACCGCGCGTGCGATGCGCATCGAAAGTACCGTGGCCGCTTCCGATTCCAGTGCCAGGTCGGCCAGCACATTGGTCATCAACGGGTGCTCGACCAGCAGCTTGCCGAAGGTGCGGCGATGGCGTGCGTGGTGCAACGCCTGCGCCAACGCCATGCGCATTTCCGCCGCTGCGCCCAGCATGCAATCCAGGCGGGTCATCATCACCATGCCGATGATGGTGGCCACGCCACGCCCCTCCTCGCCCACCCGCCATGCCTGCGCGCCGCAGAACTCGACTTCGCTGGAGGCATTGGCCCAGTCGCCAAGCTTGTCCTTCAACCGCATCAACCGGAATGCGTTGCGGTCACCGTCGGCCAGCCGGCGCGGCATCAGCAGGCAGGTCAGTCCTCCCGGCGCCTGCGCCAGCACCAGGAAGCCATCGCACATCGGTGCGGAAAAGAACCACTTGTGGCCGACAAGGCGATAGCGCTCACCATCGATCGGTTCGGCGCGCGTACTGTTGGAGCGCACATCCGAGCCGCCCTGCTTCTCGGTCATGCCCATGCCCAGGGTGATGCCGGCCTTGTCAGCCACCGGCACGTCGCGCGCGTCATAGACCGGCGCTGCGGCCTTGCGTGCCCACTCGGCCAGATGCGGCTGCGTGTGCAGCACCGCTACTGCTGCATGGGTCATCGTCAACGGGCAACTGGTGCCGGCCTCGGCCTGGTGGTGCAGGTAGCTCAACACCGCACGCGCGACATGCGCGCCGGATTGCGGTTCATGCCAGGACAAGCCGGCGACACCGTGCGATTTCGCCGTCTCCATCAACTGGTGATAGGCCGGGTGGAACTCCACCGTATCGATGCGATGACCCTGCGCATCATGCGTGCGCAGGCGTGGGCGATCGCGGTTGGCATCGAAGCCGAGCCGGTACAGCTCGTCGCCGGCCAGCGCGCCATAGACCGCCAGGCGTGGCGCGAAGCTGCCAGCGCCTTCGCGTTGCACGGCTTCCATCAGCGCCACGTCGTCAGTCCACAACTGGCGCCCCGCGAACGGTGGCGGCTGGTTCAACACCACATGGGTTTCGTAGGGCGCGTCGCTGCTGAAGCTTGGTCCACTCATCCGGTCCATCCTGGCGGCAAGAGGTATGCGGCCCGATTGTGCCGCATGACTTGCCAAGCCCGTGTTCAGGCCGGTTCTCACCGTCTGCACGAGCAGCAGGCCACAGTGATCGCATGGCAGCCAACGACGATCTGGTGGTGCTGCGCCCGGAAGGGCTGTACTGCGCCGCCGGCGATTTCCACATTGATCCCTGGCGACCGGTAGCGCGCGCGGTCATCACGCATGGCCACGGGGATCACGCCCGCCCGGGCATGGGCGAGTACCACTGCAGCGAAGGCAGCCTGCCGATCCTGCGCTGGCGCCTGGGCGATGTTCCGGTGCAGGCGCACGTCGAGGGCGTGCCGTTCCGCCTGGGCCGGGTACAGGTATCGCTGCATCCAGCCGGTCACGTCCTGGGATCTTCGCAGGTGCGCATCGACGACGGGCGGCAGGTCTGGGTCGCCTCCGGCGACTACAAGCGGCAGCCTGACCCAACCTGTGCGCCGTTCGAAGTGGTGCCCTGCGATACCTTCATCACCGAAGCCACCTTCGCCCTGCCGATCTACCGCTGGCCGGACACTTCGGCCGTTGCTGCCGAAATCGTGGCGTGGCGCCGCGAATGCGAACAACGCGGCGAGGCTGCGATCCTGCTGTGCTATGCGCTGGGCAAGGCACAGCGGGTGCTGGCAGAGCTGCGGCCACTGGACGATCGGCCGGCCTGGCTGCATGGCGCCATCGCCAATGGCGTGGCGGTGTACCGGCAGGCCGGCGTACCGATGCTGGAGACGCTCACCGTGGCCGAACAGGGCCGCCAGCCCGATGCCGCCGGCCAGTTGATCCTGGCCCCGCCCTCGGCTGCGGGCACGCCCTGGATGCGCCGCTTCGGCCGTCACCAGCTGGGCTTCGCCTCGGGCTGGATGCAACTGCGCGGCAACCGTCGCCGCCGCAACGTCGATCGAGGCTTCGTCATTTCCGACCACGCCGATTGGCCAGCACTGCTGCAAACGATCCAACAGACCGGCGCGCAGCGGGTGATCGCCACCCATGGCAATACCGATGCGTTGATTCTGTTCCTGCGCGAGCGCGGCGTGGCTGCCGAAGCCTTCCGTACCGATTTCGGGAGCGAGGAATGAAGTCCTTCGCAGCGCTCTACCAACGCCTGGACCGCAGCACTGCCACGCTGGACAAGCGCGCAGCGCTGGTCGACTACTTCCGCCAGGCAGGCGCACACGATGCGGCGTGGGCGCTGTACCTGCTCAGTGGTGGCAAGGTGGGTGGCGCGCGCAGGAAGATCGCCGCCAGTGGCGAACTGCGCGCGTGGATCGCCGAGCAATCAGGGTTGCCACCGTGGCTGGTGGAAGACAGCTATGCGCAGGTGGGTGACCTGGCCGAAACGCTGACCCTGCTGTTGGACGACCCACCACACCCTTCGCCTGACCGGCCCCTGGCCGAATGGATCGAACAGCACCTGCTGGCGGTCGCCAACCAACCCGAGGCGGTGCGTCGCGCGGCGATCGTCGCCGGCTGGCAGCAACTGTGCAGCGGCGAACGCCTGGTATTCAACAAGCTGCTGACCGGCGCCCTGCGCGTTGGCGTGTCGCAGCGACTGGTGCAGCAGGCGCTGGCCGAGTGGTCCGGCCTGGACATCGCACGCATCGCCCAGCGCATGCTGGGCGAGTGGGTGCCCTCGCCCGGGCTGCTGACCCAGCTGCTGTCGCCGGATGAGCTGCCGCTGGACCGGCAGCAGCCCTATCCGTTCTTCCTGGCCTCGCCACTGGAGGGATCCCCTGCCGAACGACTCGGCCCGATCGATGACTGGCTGCTGGAATGGAAGTGGGATGGCATCCGCCTGCAGCTGCTGCGCCGGCGCGGCGAGGTCGCCTTGTGGTCACGCGGCGAAGAGCGGCTGGATGGCCGCTTCCCCGAGATCGAACAGGCAGCGATGGCGCTTCCCGATGGCTGCGTGCTGGACGGCGAGCTGCTGGCCTGGGACGAAGCCGCGGACCTGCCGCGTGCCTTCACTGCGCTGCAGACGCGCATCCAGCGCCGAAAACCCGGTGCGGCCACCCTGCGCAACACGCCGGTGCGGGTGCTCGCCTATGACCTGCTTGAACTCGATGGCGTAGACCTGCGCGAACGTCCGCTGCAGCAGCGGCGCGCGCGTCTCGCCGAGGTCGTCGGTGCACTGAACGATGCACGGATCCAGCTCTCACCGGGCGTTGACGCCGACGACTGGCTCCAGGCGGCGGCAATGCGCGACGTGGCACGCGAACGCGGCGTGGAAGGACTGATGCTGAAACGGCATGCCTCGCCCTACCAGGCCGGACGCCGCCGCGGTGACTGGTGGAAATGGAAGGTCGATCCGCTCACCATCGATGCGGTGCTCCTGTACGCGCAGGCCGGCCATGGGCGGCGCAGCACGCTGTACACCGACTACACCTTCGGCGTCTGGGACGGCGACACGCTGGTGCCGGTGGCCAAGGCCTATTCGGGCCTGGATGACAAGGAAATCCTCGCGCTTGATCGCTGGATCCGCGCCAACACCCGCGAGCGCTTCGGCCCGGTGCGCAGCGTTCGCGCCGAACACGTCTTCGAGCTGGGCTTCGAGGCGGTCAACCGCAGCAGCCGGCACAAGTCGGGCATCGCTGTGCGCTTTCCGCGCATCCTGCGCTGGCGCCACGACAAGCCCGCCAGCGAAGCCGATCAGCTGGCCACGCTGCAGGCATTGGCACGATGAACCGCAGCCAGGCACTGCGCCGGCTGGAAGACTGGTTCGCGTCCAGAGGCTGGCGCTCACTGCCGTTCCAGCGCGCGATGTGGCGTCACTATCTCGCCGGCGAATCCGGGCTGCTGCATACACCCACAGGCAGCGGCAAGACACTGGCGATGTTCGGCGGGCCGCTGCTGCAGGCCATGATCGACCCGCCACCCTCCCCCCGCCGCGCCAGCGCGGTCCGCCCGCTGCAGGTGCTGTGGGTGACCCCCTTGCGCGCGTTGGCCAGCGACACCGCGCGCGCGCTGCAGACCGTGGTCGATGGGCTGGGGCTGGGTTGGCGTGTCGGCCTGCGCAGTGGTGACGCCAGCAACCGCGAGCGGCGCCAGGCGCGCGAGGGCCGCATCGACGTACTGGTGACCACGCCGGAATCACTGGCGCTGCTGCTGAGCTATCCGGATACGCTGCCGCGCATGCAGCGGCTGCGCTGCATGGTGGTGGACGAATGGCACGAACTGCTGGGCAACAAGCGCGGTGTGCTGCTGCAGTTGAACCTGGCAGTGTTGCGCCAGGCCGCGCCTGCATCGCAGCTGTGGGGACTGTCAGCCACCCTGGGCAATCTGCACGAGGCGCGCGACGTGCTGCTGCCCGGGCGACCGGAAGCACCGATCGTGCAGGGCGTACGGCCGCGCCCACTGAGCGTGCGCAGCCTGCTGCCAGACCCCGGCGAGCGCTTCCCATGGGCGGGGCATCTGGGCCTGGCGCAGCTGCCACGCGTGCTGGATGCACTGATGCAGGCACGCAGCAGCCTGCTGTTCACCAATACGCGCGCGCAAGCTGAATTGTGGCATCAGGCGCTGGCCGCAGTCTGGCCGGAAGAACCGGACACGCTTGCGCTGCACCACGGCTCGCTGGACCCGGTGCTGCGCCAGCAGGTGGAGGATGGCCTGCGCGCGGGCGCGCTGCGCTGCGTGGTTGCCACCTCCAGCCTCGACCTCGGCGTCGACTTCCCCGAGGTTGAGCAGGTACTGCAGCTGGGCAGCCCGAAGGGCGTGGCGCGCCTGCGCCAGCGCGCCGGACGCGCACGGCACCGCCCGGGTGCCAGCGGTTCCATCCTGTGCGTGCCCAGCCATGCGCTGGAACTGGCCGAGTACGCCGCCGTGCGCCGTGCGTTGGCCGGGAACGTGGTCGAAGCGCGCAGGCCGCCGACGCTGCCGCTGGATGTGCTGGCCCAGCATGCGGTCAGCCGCGCCCTGGCGGGCGGCTTCGACAGCGCCGACCTGCTGGCGCAGGTGCGGCGTACCCATGCCTTCGCGTCGCTCGGCGACGACCAGTGGCAGGCCGTGCTCACATTCGTCGTGCAGGGTGGCCAAGCGCTGGCCCAGTACCCCGATTTCCACAAGGTCGTGCGTGATGCCGATGGGTGGTACCGCATGCACGACCGTCGCCAGGCGCTGCGTCATCGGCTGTCGATCGGCACCATCAGCAGCGATGGCAGCGTGCGCGTGCAGTTCCTGCGCGGCGGCAGCCTGGGCGCCGTGGAGGAACAGTTCGCCAGCCGCCTGCGCCGTGGCGACCGCTTCCAGTTCGCCGGGCGCCTGCTGGAGCTGGTGCAGCTGCGCGACATGACTGCCTTCGTCCGGTTGGCACGAGGACGCGGTGAGGGGATCGTGCCGCGCTGGCAGGGCGGCCAGTTGCCGCTGTCGATGCCGCTGGGCCGCGAGCTGGAGTGGGTACTGTCCGGTGCTGACGACAGCGCCGAGTCACGCTGGCTGTCACCCCTGCTGGCACTGCAGCAGCGGTTGTCGGCGCTTCCCGGCCCAGCCCATCTGCTGGTGGAGGATGTGCGTCGTCGCGAAGGCCAGTTCCTGTTCGTCTATCCCTTTGCCGGCCGCCACGTGCATGAGGCGCTGGCCGCCCTGCTGGCGCTGCGCTGTACCCGCCGGCAGCGCAACAGCATCGGCTATGCGGTGAACGATCACGGCCTGGTGCTGGCACCGGCACAGGCCATCGATCTGGATGCGGCGCAATGGCGGGCGCTGTTCTCCACCGATCAGCTGCTGGATGATCTGCGTGCTGCAGTGAACCTGGGCGAGCTGGCGCGTCGCCAGTTCCGCGGCATCGCACGCGTCGCCGGCCTGCTGGTCCCCAGCCTGCCCGGTGGCATGCCACGGGCACTGCGCCAGCTGCAGGCATCCGCGGGACTGCTCTACGACGTACTGCGCGAGCACGACCCGGATCACCTGCTGCTGGCGCTGGCGGAACAGGAAGTGCTGAATGACAGCCTCGACATGCCGGGGCTGCAACAGGTACTGGCCAGGATTCGGATGCAGACCCTCTCGGTGCAGCGCCCGGCGTCACTCACGCCGTTGGGTTTCCCGCTGTGGGCCGAACGCCTGCGCGGGCAGTTCAGCAACGAAGACTGGCGTACCCGGGTACAACGCGCGGCCCAGCAGCTGGAGCGTCGGCATGGCCGATGAACTGCCACTGCCGCGCGCAGGCGAGTCGCTGGTTCTGCTTGGCGCGCGTGCACTCTACTGGCCCGCGCGGCAGGCACTGCTGCTCGCCGACCTGCACCTGGGCAAGGCCGATGTATTCCGCCGCGCAGGCATCGCGCTGCCCAGCGGCGGTACCGGCAAGGACCTGCAACGCCTGCAGGGGCTGCTGGACAGGCATGCCTGCCGCGAGCTGTGGATCCTGGGCGACATCCTGCATGGCCCGGCGCATCGCGCTGCGTGGTACCAGCAATGGTTGGCATGGCGCAAACGCAATGCCGCACTGGACGTGCATGTCCTGCGCGGAAATCATGACCGGCAGCTGCCGCATGCCGAGCTGCAGGTGCAGATACACGACGAGGTACGGTTGCCACCGTTCCTGCTTCGGCATGAGCCGGTGCCCGATGCGGAGCTGCATGTGATCGCCGGGCATCTGCATCCACAGATCGCTTTGCCTGCGTTGCGGCGGCGCTTCCCCGCATTCTGGCTGCGTGACAGGATGACGCTCCTGCCGGCCTTCTCCGCGTTCACCGCCGGAATCGTTCCTGTTCCCGCTGCCGGCGAGCAGATGGTCGCCTGCGTGGACAACGGCCTGGTTGTGCTGCCCCTGGCTTGAATCAGGCCGGACGGATATCCAGCTGCGGCATCAGCTGGAACTCAGGCGTGTCCTCTTCCCGTCGCCGCGGCAGGGCCTGGATCGCCGCCAGCATCTCCTGCGCGCAAATGCGGATGCGCGTGTGGTGCTCCGGCGACGCATGACTGATCAGGCTGCCGACATGGAACTCGAACACGTCCTCCAGTACGTCGGGCTGGTCCTCGTGCAGCATCTGCAACAGACCGCGCAGCTTGCAGATTTCCGATTCCAGCTCCTCGACCGCGAACAACATGGCATCCTCCTCTTCGACAACAGGCGGCACATCCGGGCCGCAACAGGCGGCGACGGCAGCGCCTCCCGGGCCACGCGCGATGTTGATCACGGAAAGGAAAACGGGCGACGCGCAATCGCGTGCAACCTACTTCTCGCATATGCGCAGTGAGGCAACCGTTAATTCACGTGACGACGCATTTCACGCAGTGGCCGTGATCGCGTTGATGCGAGGCACCTGCGCCGCAGTGGCCAGCGCGTCGACGAAAGCCGGATCCAGCGCGAGCGAACCGAACCAGCCATGCTGGGTACCGCTGAGCACACGCAGCATGTGACCACGCCCACCCGGCAGGCGCCCCATCGGGCCGAGCAGCACGTCGCGCGCTTTGGCCCAGGCATCGCGATCAGACTGGAACAGCGGCGTCAGCCAACGGCTCCAGCGCTGGTAGACCGCAACGTGCGCCCTGCGCTGCGCCTGGTAGGCCTGCAATGCCGCGGCACCGCCACCATGCGCGCGCAAGGCATCGCGCAGCGCCAGCGCATCGAGCAGCGCCATGTTCACGCCCTGGCCCAGCTGTGGGCTCATCGCATGCGCGGCATCGCCGGCCAGCACCATGCGGCCGTGATACCAGCGCGTCATCACCGCGTCGCGGTAGACGGCCCGTGCCAGCTGGCCGGCGTCACGCAGATGCGCGAAGCGTGCACTGGCCTGCGGCCACAGCGCATGCAGTTCGTCCAGCCAGGGCGTCATGCCGTCGGCCTGCCAACGTTCGAAATCGTCGCGTGGCAGGCTCCAGAAAAAGCTCAGGCGCGGCGTGTCATCACCGGGCCGCGTACCGACCGGCAACAGCCCGATCATCTTGCGCGCGGCCACGTAGCGTTGCCGCAGCTCCTGCAGGTGTGGCCAGTCTTCGGCCGGCAACAGGCACCACAGCGCACCCCACGGATACACGCGATCCAGTCCGTTACCGTCTTTGATCGTGCCGCGCAGCGTCGAGGCCGCACCATCGGCGGCCACCACCAGGTCGAACGCACCGTGCAGGCGCCCTTCGCTGTCACGCAGGCGACCATGCTCGGCATCCACTGCAGCGATGCTGACGCCGGCATGCAGCTGGCCCGCACCAGCACGCGCGTCATCCAGCAACGAGAACAGGGTGCCGCGCTGCATGCCAAGGCCGTGCAGGCGCGCGTCCAGGCCGGCGTAGCGCATGTCCATCACTGCGCGTTCGCACGGCGTATCGCCATACAGGCGATGCACCGGCGCGGCATGCGCGCGCACGGCGTCAAGCAGGCCCATCTGCCACAGCACCTGCAAGCCGCTGGGCTGCAGCAGGAAACCGGCGCCAACCGGTCCCGGCGTGGGCACACGTTCGAAGATCTCCACCTCGTGGCCATCACGGGAGAGCAGGATGGACAATGCCTGTCCAGCGGTGCCGTAGCCGATCACGGCGATGCGCAGTCGTTCCTTCATGGGCGCATTGTGCCCGAGCGCAAATCCGGATGCCCAGCGGGGCCTCCGCCCACGGCAGCGCAATTCTTGTCGCAGCGCAAAAAAAACCCCGCCGGAGCGGGGTTTTCAACGCACTGTCGAGTGGATCACTCGGCCGGCGTGATGTTCGAAGCCTGGGCGCCCTTCGGGCCCTGGGTCACGTCATAGGTGACACGCTGGCCTTCCTGCAGGCTGCGGAAGCCCTTGGAGTTGATGGCGGAGAAGTGCGCGAACACGTCGGCGCTGCCATCCTCCGGCGAGATGAAGCCAAATCCCTTGGCGTCGTTGAACCACTTGACGGTACCGTTCGGCATGGTGATGCGAGACCTTATGCAATGAATGGGTGGTGTACGCTGAACCCGCGCACAAGCTGAGTATGCAAAGCTTGCTCAGGGAAGACAATCACCCCCGCGCCAATTCGCCCACCAGTTCCGGAAGTCCGTTGCTGGCCGCCTGCACATTGGCCAGCACTTCGGCCATCGTAATCTCCTCGCCATCACCGCAGCCGGCGGCCCAGTTGGCGATGATCGCCAGGCAGGCATAATCCAGCCCCAGCTCCCGCGCCAGTGCGGCTTCCGGCATGCCGGTCATGCCCACCAGATCGCAACCGTCGCGGCGCATGCGGGCGATTTCGGCGATGGTTTCCAGGCGCGGGCCCTGCGTTGCGCCATAGCAGCCACCGTCATGGACCGTGACACCGGTCACTTTGGCTGCCGCCAGGATCTTGCTGCGCAGCATCGGCGTGTACGGATGGCCGAAATCGACGTGGACCACGTCGGAGCCTTCTTCTTCACAGATCGTGCTGATGCGGCCCCAGGTGTAGTCGATGATCTGGTCCGGGCAGGCGAGCACGCGCGGACCGAAGTTCTCGGTGATGCCCCCCACCGTGTTCAATGCCAGCACCCGCTGCGCGCCCAGCTGCTGCAGCGCAGCCAGGTTGGCGCGGTAGTTGATCTTGTGCGGCGGCAGCGAATGCCCCTCGCCATGCCGCGCCAGGAACGCCACGCGATGGCCGAGCAGCGTGCCCACGCGCACCGGGCCCGATGGGCGGCCGAAGCGGGTGTCGACCTCGTGGGTCTGCACGTCGTCAAGCTTGGCCAGGTTGTAGACACCGGTACCGCCGATCACGGCCAGGGCGATCTGTTGCATTAGAAGCACTCCATGAAAAGACGAACGCCGGCACCCGAGGATGCCGGCGATGGAAAAGACGCGCCGCGGGCGGCCGCGCCGTTATTCCTTCATTGCGTAGATGGCCGGCACGCAGCGCAGGGTCTCGTTGACGTCCATGCCGAAGCCGAACACGTAGCGGTCCGGCAGCTCGATGCCCGCGTAATCGGCGGTCACATCGGGCAGCGCACGGTCGTGCTTCTTCACGGTCATCGCAGCGATGCGCACATCGGTCGCGCCCTGTTCCAGGCACCAGGTGCGAACGCCCTGCAGGGTGTAGCCCTCGTCGAGGATATCGTCGACCAGCAGCACGCGGCGGCCGAACAGCGAGGTGGCCGGCTTGTGCTTCCAGACCAGGTCACCGCCGGTGGTTTCGCCGCGGTAGCGGGTGGCGTGCAGGTAATCGAACTGCACGTCCTGGCCGCGCGCGCCCAGTTCCAGCGCCAGCTGGCCGGCGAACGGCAGCGCACCATGCATGATCGACAGGAACAACGGCACCTCGCCCTTGTAATCGCGCGCGATGGCGTCGGCGATTGCAGCGATGGCCTTGTCGATGGTGGGGCGGTCGACCAGCAGGTCAGCCTGGGCCAGGGCCTGGGAAATGGTGAGGTTGGGCATCAGACGGTTCTTCCAAGGGTTTCAAGCAGACGGGATTGGGTGTCGCCATGGCGGGCATCGGCCAGCAGGCCGTCCCAGCCGAGCGCGCCGCGGCCAAGCAGGCCCAGCAGCGCAGCAGTATTGAGGGAACGTCCCTGCACCGCATGCAGGGCTTCATCGACCAGTTCCGGATGGCAGACCAGCACCACGTCGCAACCGGCGTCCAGGTGCGCGTGCACGCGTGCCGGCACGCCGCCGGCGCTGTGCGAGGCGGCCATGCCGATGTCATCGGAGAACACCACGCCGCGGAAGCCGAGTTCGCCGCGCAGGACGTCCTGGATCCAGCGTGGGGAATAGCCGGCGGGCTCCGCTGCCACCTGCGGATAGATCACGTGCGCCATCATCACCGCATCGGCACCGGCGGCGATGCCGGCCTGGAACGGCACCAGGTCCTGCGCGCGCAGTTCGTCCAGCGCGCGTGGATCGATCGCGGTATCGACGTGGGTGTCTTCCAGCACGGTGCCGTGACCAGGAAAATGCTTGAGCGTGGCGGCCATGCCGACCGCGTGCATGCCGCGCACATAGGCTGCAGTGAACGCGGCCACGACCTGCGGGTCTTCACTGAAGGCGCGGTTGCCGATGGCGCGGTTGCCGCGGCCAAGGTCGACCACCGGGGCGAAGCTGAGATCCAGGCCGCTGGCGCGGACTTCACTGGCCATCAGCCAGGCATGCTGCTCGGCCAGCGCCAGGGCCCGCTGCGGGTCGGTGGCGTACAGGGCACCAATGTCCTGCAGCGGCGGAAGATCGCTGTAACCCTCGCGGAAGCGCTGCACACGGCCGCCTTCCTGGTCCACGCAGATCAGCTGCGGGCGCGGGGCAGCGGCACGGATGGCCGCGCTCAGATCGGTCACCTGCTGGCGCGAGGCGAAGTTGCGCTTGAACAGCACTACTCCGGCCACGGCGTCGTGCTGCAGCCAGTCACGTTCCTGGGCGGTCAGTTCGGTGCCGGCAACGCCGATCAGCAGCATGGTCGATCTCCACAACGCGCGCCCGCATGGCGCAGTGCCGCATTGTCGCAGAACCGGCCGACAGGCGCAGTGGTCAGAAAAAGGGGACGGAGGGGATTAAGGCGCAATCGGCCCCAAGGGGCTGGATACGTCTTAATCCCCTCCGTCCCCTTTTGAGGAGCCGGTCAGACCTTGCAGCTGTCCGGGCCGCAGGCCTCGTCGCCGTCAGTCGGGGTAGCCGGGGCGCCCTGTTCTGCCGCGATCTGCCGCAGGGCCTGGGCGAACGCCTCGGGTGGCTGCGCCCCGGAAATCGCCCACTTCCCATCGATCACGAAGGTCGGCACCGACGAAATGCCCAGTGCATGGGCCTGCGCCAGCTTGGCTTCGACCTCGGCCAGGCCGCGGTCGGAGGCCAGCATCTGCGCGATTTCACCACCGTCCAGGCCGCCCGCCACGCCGGCCTTCACCAGTACAGCGTTGTCGGCCAGGTTCTGGCCATGTTCGAAGTGGGCGCGGAACAGCGCTTCACCCACCGCATCCTGCACGCCATGCTGGCCGGCCAGCCACAACACCCGATGCGCCGGCAGTGTGGTCACCCGCACCTGGCCCTGGTTGAAATCCATCGGCAGCCCCTCCGCGCGCGCGGTGGTCTGGGTCTGGCCGAGGATCTGCTCGGTGCGCTCGACGCCCCCGAACTTGCGCGCATAGGCCTCGCGCAGCGACACCGGGGTGTCGTCCGCATCCGGGTCCAGCTGGAACGGCTGCCAGTGGATATCAAGTTCAGGCGCATTGGCGCCCAGCAACTGCACGCCCTGCTGGAAACGATGCTTGCCGATCCAGCACCAGGGGCAGACCACGTCGGAGTAGATGTCGATTCTCATGTCCCCGACATGGGGACCGCCTTCCTCGATAAAAGGGGACGGAGGGGATTAAGTCGCTTTCCGCACAGGCGGGGTAAAGACGACTTAATCCCCTCCGTCCCCTTTTTGGGGGTTCACCACTGTGAATACGGGCGGCTGGCCAGGGCAACGTTGTAGTAGCGGGCGTCATCGGTCACTTCGGCGCCGACCCAGTCCGGCAGGTCGATGGCCTGATCGGCGCTTTCCAGTTCGACTTCGGCCACCACCAGACCGGCGTTGTCACCGAGGAATTCGTCCACTTCCCAGGTCAGGCCGGCGTGTTCGACCAGATGGCGGCGCTTGTCGATCAGGCCGCCGACACACAGCCCCAGCAGTGCGCGCGCGTCCTCCACCGGGATCGGGTAGTCGAACTCCTGCCGGGTATGGCCGAGGGTGCGCGACTTCAGGTTCAGCGCGGCGTGGTCGCCTTCGATGCGTACGCGCACCGAGGCGTTCTGGGTGCCGCGGTCGAGCGCGCCCATGTCGTTGATGTAGCCCTGCGCCATCGGGATCACCCGATGCGCGGCGGTGCGCCAGCCATCGCTGCTGACCAGGAATTTGCGTTCGATTTCGATGCCCATGGCGCAATTATGCGCCACGGGTGATGACAGCTGCTCAGCGCTTTTCGAATACCGCGATGCTTTCCACGTGCGCGGTGTGCGGGAACATGTCCATGGCACCGGCGCTGACCAGGGTGAAGCCCTGTTCGTTGACCAGATAGCCGGCATCGCGCGCCAGCGAGCCCGGGTGGCAGCTGACGTAGACGATGCGCTTGAACTGCTTCAGCGGCAGCTGCTGCAGCACTTCGATCGCGCCCGAGCGCGGCGGATCCAGCAGCAGCTTGTCGAAGCCCTGGCGCATCCACGTCGTGCTGCGCTGGTCCTGGGTCAGGTCGGCGCTGAAGAACTGCGCGTTCGCCAGGCCGTTGCGCTCCGCGTTCTCACGCGCACGCGCGACGAGGCCGGCATCGCCTTCCACACCCACCACTTCACGCACACGGCGGGCCAACGGCAGGGTGAAGTTGCCCAGGCCGCAGAACAGGTCCAGCACGCGCTCGTCCTCACCCGGCTGCAGCAGGTCCAGGGCGTGGGCGATCATCTTCTCGTTGAGCTTGGCATTGACCTGGATGAAATCCAGCGGGCGGAACGCCAGCTCGACATCCCACGGCGCCAGCCGGAACGACAGCGCCACGCCCTGCCCGTCCAGCGGCTGCACGGTGTCCACGCCACCGGACTGCAGGTAGATCACGAAGCCATGCTGCTGGCCGAAGGCGGCCCAGGCCGCGCGGTCGGCATCGCTGAGTGGCTGCAGGTGGCGCACGGTCAGGACCACGGCCTGGTCACCGGCGATGAATTCGATCTGAGGGATGTCACGCTTGCCATCGAGCGTTTCGATGAAGGTGGACAACGCCTCGACCTTGGTGCCGATCTCCGGAATCACGGTCAGGCACTGGCTGAGGTCGGCGACGAAACGCGGATCCTGTTCACGGAAGCCAACCAGGGTCTTGTCCTTCTTCTCGACCCGGCGCACCGAGAAGCGGCCCTTGCGGCGGTAGCCCCAGCTCTCGCCGACCAGCGGCGCAAGCACGGTGCCCGGCTTCACATGGCCAATCCGCTCCAGGTTATCCATCAGCACGCGCTGCTTGGCGACGATCTGCTGGTCTTCGTCCAGGTGTTGCAGCACGCAGCCGGCGCAGGTACCGAAATGGGGGCACTTGGGGATCACCCGCTGCGGCGAGGCCTGCAGCACCTCCAGCGTGCGCGCCTCGTCGAAATGGCGGCTGCGGGCAGTCTGTTCAGCCATCACCACCTCACCGGGCAGGGCGCCGCTGACGAAGGTGACCTTGCCGCCCTCGCCTTCACGGCGGGCGACACCGCGACCATCATGGCTGAGGTCGAGGATCTCGGTCTGGAACGGGGTACGGTCGGTGCGGGAGCGGGATCGGGCCACGTGGCAACAGGCTGCGGGCAAAAATGGGGGCGTATTGTCGCAGATCCTGACCGATGGGGCCCGGACCCGCTTGCGCCCGTGGCCGCCGTGCTTGATGATTGGGACAGCTGACATGGAGGCAGCCCTGATGCAGATGACCCCGCGGGCCGCACGGCCCCGCTTCCTGCTTGTCGAGGACGACATCATCAGCCGCGGTTTTTTCAAGGCGGCGTTGGAAACGTTACCGGCGGACGTGGACACCGCAGATTCACTGGCCAGTGCCTTGGCCAGTGCCGAGCCCGGCTCGCATGACCTGTGGCTGATCGACGTCAACCTGCCGGACGGCAATGGCGCGCAGCTGTTGCGTGAGTTGCGCCGTTCACATCCCGACACGCCGGCGCTGGCACATACCGCCGACGGCGATGCCTCCATTCACGCCCGCCTGCGCGAAGCTGGTTTCAGCGACACCCTGGTCAAGCCACTGGGCCGCGACCAGCTGCTGAAGGCCGTGCGCCGAGCGCTGGTCAACAGCCCGGCGGGGATCTTCGTGGCACAGGCCCCGGCCGCGGTCGAACTGGCCGTACAGGACTGGGACGAGACCGCAGCCCTGGCAGCGCTCAATGGCCAGCGCAACCACCTGATCGCACTGCGCGAACTGTTCCTGGCCGAGTTGCCGGGCGTGCGCGACGCGGTCGAGCAGGCGGTCGACCAGCACGACGAGCGCCAGTTGCGCAGCCAGTTGCACCGATTGCAGGCCAGCTGTGGCTTCGTGGGGGCGGCACGGTTGGGACGGGCGGTGCGCCAGCTGCATCATGCGCCCGAGTCCGGGCAGGCCCAGGCGGGGTTCCGCGACGCGGTGGCTGCCCTGCTGCACTGAGGGTTGCTCGGCAGGGCTGCGCCCTGCACCCGCAGATGCTTCAAGCCAGAGCAACACCAAAGGCCAGAGCCAGAGCGGCTCTGGCCTTCTGCTTGTTGGGCGGGCCGGTGTGGGTTGGCAGGACACGCCGTAAACCCGTCCATGGGGGCTCGATGGCGCCATCCATGGCGCCAACGGTCCTGCCAACCCACACCGCCCCACCCCCGACAGATTCCCGGTGACGGCTGGTAGATCCACGCCATGCGTGGATGAATTTCTGTCAGATGTCGAAATCAATCTGGGGTCAGATCCGTTTTCCGAAAGAAAACGGATCTGACCCCGTCGGCATGTCCGACAGCTCGCAAGAATCTGTCGAAGGCGGGGTGGGTCCGGTTGCGGGAGTGTCCGCGGCATGGATGCCGCGGCCAAGCCCCCAAGGACGGGTTTACGGCGTCTCCCGCAACCGGACCCACCCCGCCAACCCACGGATAACCAGCTTTTGCTTTTGACGTTGACGTTGATTAGGCAGGTGCAGGGCTGCAAGCCCTGCTCAACACCCCCTACCTGCGGGGCGCCAGCTGCTCGAGCATTTCCCAGGACTTCAGGCCGCGCGGCCCCAGGTGATGGGCCAGCACCCGCCGCATCGGCAGGCGCAGGCTGGCCAGATCGGCGGCATCCGGCTCTTCGTCAGTCGCCAGCGCCAACAGCGCCGACCCGGTGGCGGCTGCCCGGCGCTCCCCGCCGCGCTCGCTCAACAGGCGCTGCGCACCCTCCTGCGGGTCCAGTTCGTACCACGCCGCCGGGTCGATCGGCTGGCCATCGCTGGCGCTGTCCAGCTCGAAACCCAGGCCCAGCGCAGACAGCAGCTCGCGTTCGAAACGGCGCAGGGTCCAGGCCAGGCCAGCGCCCACCGCCAGCCGCGCACGCGCCTCGCCGTAGGCGAGGTACAGCTCCGGCAGCGGGTCCTGGCGCGGGGCCAGGCGCAGGGTCAGTTCGCTCAGGTAGAAACCGGCCAGCATGGCCTGCCCGACCAGGCGTGGCGCGGCATCCAGCGCCTCGGCGCTACGCAGCTGGGCCAGTTCCCCCCGCTGCTGGGCACTGAAGCGGATCCACTGCAACGGCTGCAGGGCGGCGCGCAGCACCTGGCCCTTGGCAGTGGACACGCCACGCGCAAGCAGCCCGATACGGCCATGCTGTGCGCTCAACACTTCGACCAGCAGGCTGGTCTCGCGGTAGGCCCGTGCGTGCAGCACGAAGCCGGTGTCGTCCTCGATCATCATCGAAGCGACTACAACGCCTTACTCGTAACCGAAGGCCTTCAGCGCGGCCTCGTCGTCGGACCAGCCTTCACGCACGCGCACCCAGGTTTCCAGGAACACCTTGGCCCCGAACAGACGCTCCATCTGCAGGCGGGACTTGGCGCCGATCTCCTTCAGGCGGGCGCCGCCCTTGCCGATCACGATGGCCTTCTGGCCTTCACGCTCGACCCAGATCACCGCACCGATGCGCAGCAGGTTGCCGTCCTCGGTGAAGCGCTCGATCTCGACAGTGGTGGCGTAGGGCAGTTCCTCGCCGAGCTGGCGCATCAGCTGCTCACGCACCAGTTCACCGGCCAGGAAACGCTGGCTGCGGTCGGTGATCTCATCCTCGCCGAACATCGGCGGGGCTTCCGGCAGCAGCTTCAGCACGTCGCGCACCAGCGCTTCCAGGCCATTGCGCTTCTGCGCGGAGATCGGATGCACGGCGGCGAAGTCGCGACCCTCGGTCACCTGCTGCAGGAACGGCAGCAACGCGCCCTTTTCCTTCAGGCGATCGATCTTGTTGACCACCAGCACCACCGGGATGCCGGCGTCGCGCAGCACGTTGAACGCCAGGCTGTCCTCTTCATCCCAGCGACCGGCTTCGATCACCAGCAGGCCGGCATCGACGCCTTCCAGCGAGCCACGCGCGGCGCGGTTCATCACCCGGTTCATCGCCCGCTTCTGCACCTTGTGCAGGCCGGGGGTGTCGACCAGCACCAGCTGGCCTTCCGGATAGGTGGCGATGCCCAGCAGGCGATGGCGCGTGGTCTGCGGACGGTTGGAGACGATGCTGACCTTGGCGCCGACCAGAGCATTGGTCAGGGTCGACTTGCCCACGTTCGGGCGGCCGATGACGGCCACGCTGCCGCAATGATGGGGAGTTTGTTCGCTCACTTGGAATCCAGTTGTTCTAGGACGGCCGCAGCCGCCTGTTGTTCGGCAAGCCGCCGCGAGGCGCCTTCGCCCTCGGTGCTGGCGGCCGGGTCGGCTACGTTGCAGCGTACCCGGAAGTGCTTGGCGTGGTCGTCACCGGATTCTGACACCAGTTCATACTGCGGCAACGCCTTCTGTCGGGCCTGCAGCCATTCCTGCAGGCGGGTCTTGGGGTCCTTCTCGGGCCGGCCGGAGGCCGGCAGTGCCTCGATCGAAGCGCTGAACCAGGGCAGTACCACCGCCCGGCAGGCCTCGAAACCGGCATCCAGGTAGATCGCAGCCACCACGGCTTCCACCGCGTCGGCCAGGATCGAATCACGACGGTGGCCACCGGACTTCATTTCGCCCGGGCCCAGGATCAGCCGCTCGCCCAGCTCCAGGCTGCGTCCAATCACCGCCAGCGCGCCCTCACGCACCAGTTCGGCGCGGGCACGGGTCATCGCGCCCTCGTCGGCCTTGGGCCAGCGTCGGTACAACGCCTCGGCCGCCATCATGTTGACGATGCTGTCGCCCAGGAACTCCAGGCGCTCGTTGTGTGGCGCACCGGCACTGCGATGCGTCAGCGCCTGCTTCAGCAGCGCCGGGTCGCGGAAGGGATGACCGATCAGGTCACCACGTTGGAAAGGTTTATTCGGCACCGCTTCGGGTCAGGTCCTGGGATGAATCGAATTTGCCAACCACGTCCAGGTTGCCGACCAGCGGACGGCGCACTTCGTAGTTGACCTTGAGGGTCCAGCCATTGTCGCGACGGTCGAACTTCACGTTGGCCGGCTTCACGTTTTCCGAGTAATTGATGTACAGGCGCTTGAAGAACAGATCCTGGATCCGGGCCGGCTCCATGCTGCCCACGCCCGGCTCCTTGGCCAGGCTCTTCATCGCCGAGCGCACCGCGTAATACTCCTGGTACATCGGGAACAGCTTCATGCCGATGTAAAGGAAGAAACCCACCACGATCAGGACCGCCAGGAACGAGGTCAGGGTCATGCCACGCTGCGTGTTCATCGTCTTCATTGCGTTCTCCCCAGATACGCGTTGGATGTGAAGGTACTCAGTTGATGCTCGAGCCGATTCGCGAAGGCTCGAAGCCATCCTTGCAGAACCAGCCCTGGCAGTTCAGCCAGATCAGGAAGGCCTTGCCGCGCAGGTTTTCTTCCGGCAGCAGGCCCCAGAAGCGGCCATCGTCGCTATTGTCACGATTGTCGCCCATCACCAGGTACTTGCCGGCCGGTACGGTCCACTGGCCCTGGCCACGCGGATAGTCGGTCTCCAGCACGGTATGGGTACGGCCCGGCAGGTGCTCGACCAGCAGGTTGGCGCCCTCGCCCTGGCCCTTGTGCCCGGCATAGATGCCCTTGTTGTCGTACTTCAGCGGTTCGCCATTGAGGATCACGCCGTCGCCTTCGAAGACCACGGTGTCACCCGGCACGCCGATCACGCGCTTGATGAAGTTCTCGCCCTTGGCCGGATCGTTGTCGCTGTGGCCGGGGAAGTGGAACACCACCACGTCGCCGCGCGACGGCTCGCCGAAGGGGACGATCTTGGTGTTGCTGATCGGCAGGCGCAGGCCGTAGGAAAACTTGTTGACCAGGATGAAATCGCCGATCAGCAGGTTCGGCATCATCGAGCTGGACGGGATCTTGTACGGCTCGGCGATGAAACTGCGCACGATCAGCACGATCGCCAGCACCGGGAAGAATGCACGCGAGTAGTCCACCAGCACCGGCTCGGTGTCGAGCAGGCCCGCGCGCTGGGCGCGGCGCTTGGCGAGGTACAGCTTGTTGGCGAGCAGGATCAGGCCCGAGGCCAGGGTCAGCACGACCAGGAGGATCTCAAACAGTTTCATTCAGGGTCCTTTGCAACGTCACCAGACGACCGGCCCCGCGAGGCCGGTGCGGGCTTACTTGTTGTCCATCTGCAGCACGGCCAGGAACGCTTCCTGCGGGATCTCCACGCGGCCGACCTGCTTCATGCGCTTCTTGCCTTCCTTCTGCTTTTCCAGAAGCTTCTTCTTGCGCGAGACGTCGCCACCATAGCACTTGGCCAGCACGTTCTTGCGCATCGCCTTGACCGTGGTGCGGGCGATGATCTGCGAGCCGACGGCAGCCTGGATGGCCACGTCGAACATCTGGCGGGGGATCAGGTCCTTCATCTTCTCGCACAGCTCGCGGCCGCGGCGGTCGGCGTGGCTGCGGTGCACGATCAGCGACAGTGCGTCGACCTTGTCACCGTTGATCAGCACGTCAACGCGCACGAACGGGCCCGCGTCGAAGCGCACGAAGTGGTAATCCAGCGAGGCATAGCCACGGCTGACCGACTTGAGCTTGTCGAAGAAGTCCAGTACCACCTCGGCCATCGGCAGCTCGTAGCTGATCTGCACCTGGCTGCCCAGGTAGTTGATGCCGATCTGGCTGCCGCGCTTTTCTTCGCACAGCTTGATGATGTTGCCGATGTATTCCTCGGGAGTGAGCACATTGGCGCGGATGATCGGCTCGCGGATCTCCTCGACCTGGTTCACCGGCGGCAGCTTGGCCGGGTTGTCCATGTTGATGACCGAGCCGTCGGTCTTCAGGACCTCATACACCACCGTCGGCGCGGTGCTGATCAGGTCCAGGTTGTATTCGCGTTCCAGGCGCTCCTGCACTATCTCCATGTGCAGCATGCCCAGGAAGCCGCAGCGGAAGCCGAAGCCCATCGCTTCGGAGCTTTCCGGCTCGAAACGCAGCGCGGCATCGTTCAGGCGCAGCTTGTCCAGCGCTTCGCGCAGGTCCGGGTAGTCTTCGGCATCGACCGGGAACAGGCCGGCGAACACGCGCGGCTGCATTTCCTGGAAGCCCGGCAGCGGCTTCGGCGCCGGATCGCCGGCCAGGGTGAGGGTGTCGCCGACCGGCGCACCATGCACGTCCTTGATGCTGGCGGTGACCCAGCCCACTTCACCGGCACGCAGCGCCGGCAGCACCTTGCGCTTGGGAGTGAACACGCCGACGTTGTCGACCTGGTGGTTGCGGCCGGTCGACATCACCTGCAGCTTGTCACCGGCCTTGATCTCGCCCTGCATCACGCGCACCAGCGAGACCACGCCCAGGTAGTTGTCGAACCACGAGTCGATGATCAGCGCCTGCAGCTTGTCGGTGTCGCGCGGCACCGGCGGCGGGATGCGATGGACGATCGCCTCCAGCACGTCCTGCACGTTGAGGCCGGTCTTGGCACTGACCGGCACGGCGTCGGAGGCGTCGATGCCGATCACGGCCTCGATCTCGGCCTTGGCGCGCTCGATGTCGGCGGTGGGCAGGTCGATCTTGTTGATCACCGGCACCACTTCCAGGCCCTGCTCCACTGCGGTATAGCAGTTGGCCACCGACTGCGCTTCCACGCCCTGCGCCGCATCGACCACCAGCAGCGCGCCTTCGCAGGCGGCCAGCGAGCGGCTGACTTCATACGAGAAGTCGACGTGGCCGGGGGTGTCGATGAAGTTCAGGTGATAGGTCTGCCCGTCCTTGGCCAGGTACGGCAGTGACACCGATTGCGCCTTGATCGTGATGCCACGCTCGCGCTCGATGGGATTGGAGTCGAGCACCTGCGCTTCCATCTCGCGGGCCTGCAGGCCACCACAGAGCTGGATGATGCGGTCGGCCAGCGTGGACTTGCCGTGGTCGACATGGGCGATGATGGAGAAGTTGCGGATGTTCCGCATCGAATCAGAAGACATAGGTGGCGGCGGCGCGCGGCGTCGTCAGGGTAACGGTCGATTATCGCATGCCCGGCGCCCGGCCGCGAAAACTGCCTCATCGGACCGGGGCCAGAACGGACGAAGCCCCGCCGGGGCGGGGCTTCGGGGGCGGCGCCGGCGCCGCCGAAGCGGCCCTGGCAGGGGCCTTACTGGCCGGCCTTCACCGCCACGAAGGCGCTGTTGCCGTTGGCCGTGCGGACCAGCAGCATCACCACGTCGTCCTTCTTGAAGCTGGACAACGCCCGGTTCAGGGCATCGACGCTGCCGACCGCAGTGCGGCCGACCTGCAGGATCACCATGCCCGGCGACAGGCCGGCATCGCGTGCTGCCTGGCCCTTGACCCCGGTAATGCGCACGCCTTCATTGCCGTTGAGCCCCAGCTGCTTGCGCTGGGCCGCGTTCAGGTCGCTGACGTCCAGCCCCAGCAGGGCGTTGGCACCGGTCTGCGGAGCCGCCTCGCCAGCGCCAGCCGACGGCCCGCGGGCATTGCCCTGCCCGTCCTCGCTCAGTGCGGTCAGCGTGGCACTGAGCTCATGCGGCTTGCCGTCGCGGTAAACCACCAGGTTCACCTTGCTGCCCGGCGCCATCGCACCGATCAGCGGCGGCAGGTCGGACCAGCTGTTGACCGCGCTGCCGTTGACCGAGCGGATGACATCGCCCACCTGCACGCCGGCCTTGGCGGCCGCACTGCCGGCCACGATCTGGTTGACCAGCGCGCCGCGGCTGTCCGGCAGGCCCAGTCCCTGCGCCTTCAGCGAATCGATCGGTTCGACCACCGCGCCGAGCTGGCCGCGGGTGACCTTGCCGCTCTTCTTGATCTGCTCGACCGCGCTCATCGCCAGGTCGATCGGGATCGCGAAGCTGATGCCCATGTAGCCGCCGGAGGCCGAGAAGATCTGCGAGTTGATGCCGACCACTTCGCCGCGGGTGTTCAGCAGCGGACCGCCGGAATTGCCCTGGTTGATCGCCACGTCGGTCTGGATGAACGGCACGTAGCGCTGGTCAGGCCCCCCCGTACTGCGACCGACGGCGCTGACCACGCCGGCGGTAACGGAATGGTCGAGGCCGAACGGCGAGCCGATCGCGACAACCCATTGGCCCGGCTTCAGGGTGTTGGAATCACCCACGCGCACGGTGGGCAGGTTCTTGCCATCGATCTTGAGCAGGGCCACGTCGTACTGCTGGTCGCTGCCCACCACCTTGGCGGTGAACTCGCGGCTGTCGCCCAGCTTGACCTTCACCTCGCTGGCGTCGGCCACCACGTGGTAGTTGGTCAGTACATAGCCATCGGGCGAGATGATGAAGCCCGATCCCATGCCACGCCCCTTGATGCTGGGACCGCCATCCTGCCCACCCGGCCCCTGCCCCGGCATCGGGAAGTCAGGGCCGAAGAAGCGGCGGAAGAACTCGGGCATGTCATCGTCGCCCATCGGGCCGCGCGAGGCCTGGCGGTTGTTGCGGACGATGGTGGTGTCGACGTTGACCACGCCCGGGCCGACCTGTTCGACCAGGTTGGTGAAGTCGGGCAGGCCGCTGACCAGCGGTTGTGCAGGCGCCCGCGGCGCCGCGGCCGGCGCAGGCTGGGCCGGGGCGGCAGGCGCCGGCGCCTGCGCGCAGGCCACCAGGGGAAGGGTCAGGGCCAGCAGGCCAATGGCCTGCGTGCGAAGTCGGGGAGTCATCGGACGGCAACCTCCGGGTCGGATGGAAAGAGGAATACGGGCCCCGCCGACGGCGGGGCGTGAAGGCGCCCGGCTCAGTCGCGCGGGCGCGGCGGCACCGGCAGGTCGTCCTGCAGGCGCGGCTCGAACGGGTAGAACGCGGCACCGCCGGCGCGGGCCGGGAAACTGGCATTGAGCGCGCCACCTGCGGTCGGCGCCAGGCTGGAGCGCGGCCACGGCCGGGCCTGCAGCCCGCCGACCTCGCCGAATGGCAGGTTGCGGTTGGCGTTGGCCGGTACGGTCGGAGCCAGCGGTGCCTGCACGGCGGCGATGGCGCGCTGCGGAGCGTCATCGCGCTGGGCGGCACGCGCGGCCTGCTGGCTGCGGGTTGCACTGGCGCGGCGGGCGTCCTGGCGACGGCTGGTAGCAGCCATCGCCACAGCCGGCGCCGCCGCCACGGCCATCGCGGCGGTATCCACCGATGCTTCGGTCACCGGGGCCGGCGAGGTCGGCGCCGGCGGCAGTTCCGCCTGGCTGGCGATCACCTGGGGGGCCAATGGCTCGCCGGGAGTGGCCTCCTTCAGCTTCTCGCCCCCCATGAACAGGGCGACCGCAGCAACCGATGCGGCCAGAGCCGCGCCGCCGCCCCAGGCCCGCCAGCCACTGCGACGTACCTGGCGACGCGGCTCGGCCTGCGGCGTCGGCTCGGCCGCGATGGCGGCAGCCACGGCGGCACTGAACCCGGCCGGAGCCAGTGCCGACGCCTGCCCGCGCATCACGTCGCCCAGCAGCTGCCAGCGCTCCTGGCAACCGGCCAGCTCGGGGTCGTGCTCCATCCGGCGCAGCAGGAAACGCGCTTCATCGGCGCCCAGCTCGCCATCGACCAGGGCCGACAGCTGCTCGCGATGGCGCTGGTCCAGGCGCTGCCCGGCGGGCGATTGATGGTTCTGCGATTCGTTGAACGGGTTACTGGTCATACGCGGCTCTTCTCACGGGTGGCGCTGCCGATGTCCAGCAGCGGCCGGAGTTCGGTGTCGATCGCCTCGCGCGCCCGGAAGATCCGTGAACGCACCGTGCCGATCGGGCACCCCATCTTCTGCGCGATATCCTCGTAGCTCAGGCCTTCCACCTCGCGCAGGGTGATCGCTGACCGGAGTTCTTCCGGCAGCGCGTTGACGGCCTTCATCACCGTCTGTTCCAGCTCCTGGCGCATCAACTCGCGTTCGGGCGTGTCGGTGTCACGCAGACGCGTACCACTGTCGAACTGTTCGGCATCGCCGATGTCGATGTCATCGGTCGGCGGCCGTCGATTGTGTGAAGCCAGGTAGTTTTTGGCGGTATTCACGGCGATTCGATGCAACCAGGTTGAGAACTGGGCATCGCCACGGAAACTCCCGATCGCGCGGTAGGCACGGATGAAAGTGTCCTGGGCGACGTCCTGACATTCGCTCCAGTCGGCGATGTAGCGACCGACGAGGGCCACCACCCGATGCTGGTACTTGCGCACCAGGACATCGAAGGCGGCACTCTCGCCGTGCTGCACGCGCCGGACCAGTTCCAGATCCAGCTCCTGTGGTGTATCAACCTCGGCCATGAGGGGCCGCACTCCTGTCAGCCCAACCGACGTCGGGCAATGAGACTGCCAATCCCGGGAAAAGTTCAGTCGCCGATCACCTGGCGCCGCACCAGCTTTTAACCACCGTTCCGTTAGCGTCCCGGTCCACGGCCATGGATCCGGGGGCGCCACTCCCCTGCTATTGGGATTTGACGCGAGGGAAACAACCTCTGGATCATAGCCGCTTCTCCATACACAACCGGATGGAACGTCCATGCTTTCAGGCTTCGATGGTCTCCGCTTCAGCCACTGGCACCCCGAGATCCGCGACGACGGCGTGGTGGTTCTCTCCCTGGATCGTCAGGACAGCAGCGTCAACGCGATGTCGCAGGACGTGCTGCTGGAGCTGGGCGACCTGCTTGAGCGCATCGCGCTGGACCCACCCAGGGGCGTGGTGGTCCAGTCGCTGAAGAAGGCCGGCTTCATTGCCGGTGCCGACCTGAAGGAGTTCCAGGAATTCGACCGTCGCGGCACCGTCAATGACGCGATCCGTCGTGGCCAGGCCACCTATCAGAAGCTGGCCGAGCTGCCCTGCCCCACCGTTGCGGCGATCCACGGCCACTGCCTGGGAGGCGGCACCGAACTGGCGCTGGCCTGCCGCTACCGCGTGGCGTCCAATGACAGCAGCACCCGCATCGGCCTGCCGGAAACCCAGCTGGGCATCTTCCCGGGCTGGGGCGGCAGCGCCCGCCTGCCGCAGTTGGTGGGCGCGCCGGCGGCAATGGACTTGATGCTGACCGGCCGCACCCTGTCGGCCTCGGCCGCGCGTGGCATCGGCCTGGTCGACAAGGTGGTGGCGCCAGCGGTGGTGCTCGACACCGCCGTCGCGCTGGCGCTGTCCGGCACCACCCGCCCGTTCAAGCAGCGCGCGACGGCATGGGCCACCAACACCTGGCTGGCACGCAGGCTGCTGGCGCCGCAGATGGTCAAGCAGGTCGCACGCAAGGCGAAGAAGGACCAGTACCCGGCGCCGTACGCGCTGATCAGCACCTGGCAACGCAGTGGCGGCAAGCCCATCCAGGCCCGCTTGGACGCCGAGCGGCGCGCCGTGGTCAAGCTGGCCAGTACACCGACCGCGCGCAATCTGATCCGTATCTTCTTCCTCACCGAGCGACTGAAGGGCCTGGGCAGTGGTGATTCCGGCATCCGTCACGTGCACGTGGTCGGCGCCGGCGTGATGGGCGGCGATATCGCCGCGTGGGCCGCTTACAAGGGCTTCGAGGTGACCCTGCAGGACCGCGAGCAGCGCTTCATCGACCCGGCCATGGAACGCGCGCAGGCGCTGTTCGCCAAGAAGGTGCGCGACGAAAGCAAGCGCCCCGCCGTGGCCGCACGCCTGCGTGCCGACCTGGAAGGCAATGGGGTTGCCGAAGCGGATCTGGTGATCGAGGCGATCATCGAGAACCCGGAAGCCAAGCGTGCGCTGTACCAGACGCTGGAACCGAAGATGAAGCAGGACGCCCTGCTGACCACCAATACCTCGTCGATCCCACTGGTGGAACTGCGCGATCACATCCAGCGCCCGGCGCAGTTCGCCGGCCTGCACTACTTCAACCCGGTAGCGCAGATGCCGCTGGTGGAAATCATCCACCACGATGGCATGGCGCCGGAGACCGAGCGCCGCCTGGCCGCGTTCTGCAAGGCGCTGGGCAAGTTCCCGGTGCCGGTGGCCGGCAGTCCGGGCTTCCTGGTCAACCGCGTGCTGTTCCCGTACATGCTGGAAGCGGCCACCGCCTACGCCGAAGGCGTCCCGGGCCCGGTGATCGACAAGGCCGCAGTGAAGTTCGGCATGCCGATGGGCCCGATCGAACTGATCGATACCGTCGGCCTGGACGTGGCCGCCGGAGTCGGCCGCGAACTGGCACCGTTCCTGGGCCTGCAGATTCCGGCCGCGCTGCAGACGGTGGAACCGGACAAGCGTGGCAAGAAGGATGGCCAGGGCATCTACACCTGGGAAAACGGCAAGCCGATGAAGCCGGACGTGGCCAGCGACTACCAGGCCCCGGCCGACCTGGAAGACCGCCTGATCCTGCCGCTGTTGAACGAGGCCGTGGCGTGCCTGCACGAAGGCGTGGTGGCCGATGCGGACCTGCTGGATGCCGGCGTGATCTTCGGCACTGGTTTCGCCCCGTTCCGCGGCGGTCCGATCCAGCACATCCGCGCAGTGGGAGCCGATGCGATCGTCGAGCGGTTGAAGGCGCTGCAGCAGCGCCACGGCGACCGTTTCGCCCCGCGCCCGGGCTGGGACAACCCCGCCCTGCGCGAACCAGTGGTTTGAGTTGATCGGCCGGGCCTGCGGCCCGGCACCCGCAGAGGCAACCGCCGAAGGAAAAGCCAAACCCAGAGCCAGAGCCAGAGCAACAGCCGGCTCTGGCTTTTCTGTTTGTTGGGCGGGGCGGTGTCGGGTTGCGGGGACGCCGTAAACCCGTCCTTGGGGGCTTGGCCGCGGCATCCATGCCACGGACACCCCGCAACCCGACACCGCCCCACCCCTGACAGTTTCCCGGTGACGGTGGGTGAACTGCGATGGCTGTAGGTGTCGACCTTGTTCAGCACGGATCATTACGAACTGGCGGGTGTCGACCTTGGTCGACACCAAGAGCGAAGCGACCGGCGTTTGATTTTGATTTTCTATTTTCTTCTCCGTGGCTGGACGCACACGGAAACTGTCAGAGGCCGGGCGGGTGGGTGGCGCAGGGGCGTGAGCCGCATGGATGCGGCGATCGAGCTTACATGGACGTACTTGCAGCGTTCCCTGCGCCACCCACCCGCCCGGCCAAGCGCGGCTTTTGATCTTGCTTCCGCCTTCAGCGACCAACCCCACAGCCACGAGGGGCTGCGCCGTTGGCTGGAACACCCTGTTACCCATACGAGGCATGTCCCCGTCACAGCCGCATGCGATGCTGACCACCTGATCCCTGCCAGCGAGAACGCCCGCATGACCACCATCATCGCCCCGCGCGTGCACGACATCGGCGGCCTCGAAGTCCGCCGCGCCGTCCCCACCCTGCAGGCGCGCAGCATCGGCTCGTTCGTGTTCGTCGACCAGATGGGCCCGGCACTGATGCACCCCGGCACCGCCATCGACGTGCGCCCGCATCCGCACATCGGCCTGGCCACGGTTACCTATCTGTGGTCGGGCGCCATCGGCCACCGCGACACCCTGGGCTCGGATCAGGTGATTCGTCCCGGTGACGTCAACTGGATGACCGCCGGCCGCGGCATCGCCCATTCCGAACGCACGCCACAATCGGACCGCGACCATGACAACCCGATCCACGGCATGCAGACCTGGGTCGCGTTGCCGAAGTCGCATGAGGAAATCGAGCCGGCGTTCTATCACCATGCCGCTGCCACCCTGCCCGAGCAGCGCCGCAAGGGTGCCTGGCTTCGGGTGATCGCTGGCCGCGCCTATGGCGAGGAATCGCCGGTGAAAGTGTTCGCCGATACGCTCAATGTGGCGATCGATCTGGACCCGGACGCGGAAATCGACATCGACGACGGTCACCGCGAGCGCGCGTTGTACATCCTTGAGGGCGACGCGCAGTTGGATGGCGTGGACATTCCCGCACAGCACCTGGTCATCCCCGAAGCCGGCGCACGCGGCCGCCTGCGCGCAAAGACACCGGTGAAGGCGATGCTGTTCGGTGGCGAGCCGCTGGATGGCCCGCGCCACCTGTGGTGGAACTTCGTGTCCAGCTCGAAAGAGCGTATCGAGCAGGCGAAGCACGATTGGGAAGCCGGTCGCTTCGGCACCATCCCCGGCGACGACAAGGAGTTCATCCCGCTGCCGCAGTACTGAGCATCGCGTGTTGCACACATCCTAGGGTGTATTCCTGCACCCGGCGTTGACGCTACAGTCACCCGCTGATCATTGAAATGTGACATAAATCACACTTTCGACCGTCAAAGGAGTGCAACACATGAGCATGGGTAAACGCTTGTCCGCCGAGTTCCTCGGCACGTTCTGGCTGGTTCTGGGTGGCTGTGGCAGTGCAGTGCTGGCCGCCAAGTTCGGTGGTGACGGCAATCCGCTGGGTATCGGCTTCCTCGGCGTGGCGCTCGCCTTCGGCCTGACCGTGGTGACCGGCGCCTATGCGTTCGGCCATATCTCCGGTGCGCACTTCAATCCGGCGGTCAGCGTCGGCCTGTGGGCCGGTGGTCGTTTCCCGACCAAGGACCTGGTGCCGTACATCATCGCCCAGGTTGCGGGCGGCCTGCTGGCCGGCTTCATCCTGCTGCAGATCGCCTCCGGCGCCAGCGGCTTCGCCATCGATGGCAGCCAGGCCGGAGCGTTCGCCAGCAATGGCTATGGCGCGCTGTCGCCCGGTGGTTACAGCGTGGCTGCGGCCTTCCTGTGCGAAGTGGTCCTGACCGCGGTGTTCCTGATCGTGATCATGGGCTCCACCCACGGCAAGGCACCGGCCGGGTTCGCCCCGCTGGCGATCGGCCTGTCGCTGACCCTGATCCACCTGATCAGCATCCCGGTCACCAACACCTCGGTGAACCCGGCCCGCTCCACGGCCGTGGCCTTCTTCGCCGGCAGCGGTGCGGTCAGCCAGTTGTGGCTGTTCTGGGTCGCCCCGTTGCTGGGTGGCGCGATTGGCGGCCTGATCTACAAGTGGATCGGCAACGACCGCTGATCCCCGCAGCAACCATTGCGGCCGACCCTCGGCCGCAATGGTTGCGCTTGCAACCGCGAATTGTGCGATTGCTCACGTTCCGTTAAGGTTGAGTTGACCGTCCGTGCACATGCCGGATGGGGGGCGTCCGGGGATGGGATGCCATGGTCGCCGGCTCTGCTGGCGAAGCCAACCAATTCATCACCTTGGGGGATGCATGAAGTTCGTGCCTGTCATGTTGTCGAGCCTGCTTTTCGCTGCGGCCCACGCCGCCGCGCAGGCGCCGTCCGAATGTCCTTCGCTGCCGGCCAGCAGCGGTCTGCAGTGGCAGCAGCAGGTGCAGGCCGATTTCCTGGTCTGCCGCGCCAGCACCCCTGATGGCCGCGAAGTGCTGAGCCTGATGCTCAGCGCGCGTGACCCGTCCATTCCGCTGAACCGCTCGCTGCGGCAGGAAAAAGGCAGCTTCGGCGGTGAATCGCTGTACTGGTACCAGCCCGACCTGGGCGGCCAGCAACCGCCGGGGTATGCCGAACGGCGCATCAGCGTGGTCAAGCTCGACAAGGGGCGTTACGCGCAGATTTCGCTGTATCCGGACAGCGCGCAGGAGCTGGGGTCACTGCAACAGCTGGCGCAGGGCATGAGCCTGACCCCGTCGGCCGTGGCCGCCGGGCGCTGAGGATGACTGGGATGACTGCCTGGCAGCATCCCCGCAGCGCGACCCCATCCAACGGTTGTGCCGGTCGCTGGCCGGCACCCCGATCCGCCTACATGCGAGGCAGTTGCCGGCCAGCCGCCGGTACTACGTCAGAACTTGCCTTCCTGGAAATCGACGAAGGCCTGCATCAGTTCCTGCCGCGTGTTCATCACGAACGGCCCGTGGCGCATCACCGGTTCGCGCAGCGGACGGCCGGCCACCAGGATCAGGCGCGCGCCTTCATTGCCGGCCGAGATGTGCAACTGCTCGCCACCGCCCAGCACCGCCAGTTCCTGGCGGGCGACGTCGCGCGCGGCGTCCTGCTCACCCACGGTCACGCCACCTTCGAACACGTACGCAAAGGCGTTGTGCCCTTCCGGCAGCGCATAGGTCCAGGCACGGTCGGGCGCCAGCGTGATGTCGAGGTAGAGCGGGTCGGTGGCCGGTTGCACGATCGGGCCGCGGGTGCCATTGACCGTGCCAGCAATAACCTTCACCCCCACGCCCGCTTCCGGGTGCACCACCGGAATCCGCTCAGGCGCGAACTCCTGGTACTTCGGCTCGGTCATCTTCTCCTTCGCCGGCAGGTTCACCCACAGTTGGAAGCCACGCATCTGCCCGCTTTCCTGCTCGGGCATCTCCGAGTGCACCAGGCCGCGGCCAGCGGTCATCCACTGCACGCTGCCCGGGGTCAGCAGGCCTTCGTTGCCATGGTTGTCGCGATGCCGCATGCCCCCGTCGAGCATGTAGGTGACGGTCTCGAATCCGCGGTGCGGATGCTCCGGGAAACCGGCGATGTAGTCCTCGGCGCGGTCGGTGCCGAATTCGTCGAGCAGCAGGAACGGATCGAGGTCGGGCAGCGTCGGGCCACCGATGACGCGGGTCAGGCGCACTCCGGCACCGTCGGAGGTGGGCATGCCACGGATGGTCCGCAGCACGCGGACCGGTTCGGGAAAGCTCATGGCGACTCCTGTTGGATGGATGCCACTGAAGATGGACGCCGCACGGCCACACGCCAATGGACGGCGCCGCAACCGATTGTTCCATCCCTGATGTTCGCTGCACGTCAGCACAACAAGCGTACGACCAAAGTACTACCGCCGATTCGTCCTGTGCCAATTGACCCTGTCGAGGGCACGCGGGACTCTTTGACTGTCTTTCCGGGAGAGAGCACCTCATGAAAGGGTTTTCCAAAATAGGCTGGGCGGTCCTCGCCCTGCTCGGCGCCTTCTGTCTGGGCACCGTGGCCCTGCGCCGCGGCGAACACATCAATGCGCTGTGGATCGTCGTCGCCGCGGTGTCGCTGTACCTGGTGGCTTACCGCTTCTACAGCCTGTTCATCGCCAACAAGGTGATGCAGCTCGATCCGACCCGGGCCACGCCGGCGGTGATCAACAACGATGGCCTGGACTACGTGCCGACCAACAAGCACGTATTGTTCGGCCACCACTTCGCCGCCATCGCCGGCGCCGGCCCGCTGGTCGGCCCGGTCCTGGCCGCGCAGATGGGCTACCTGCCTGGACTGCTGTGGCTGGTGGTGGGCGTGGTGCTGGCCGGTGCGGTGCAGGACTTCATGGTGCTGTTCCTGTCCAGCCGTCGCAACGGCCGTTCGCTGGGCGACCTGGTAAGAGAAGAGATGGGCCAGGTACCCGGCACCATTGCGTTGTTCGGTGCGTTCCTGATCATGATCATCATCCTGGCGGTGCTGGCGATGGTGGTGGTCAAGGCGCTGGCCGAAAGCCCGTGGGGCATGTTCACGGTAATCGCGACGATGCCTATCGCCATCCTGATGGGCGTGTACATGCGCTATATCCGCCCCGGCAAGATCGGCGAGATCTCGGTGGTCGGCCTGATCCTGCTGCTGGCCGCGATCTGGTACGGCGGCAAGGTCGCCGCCGACCCGGTGTGGGGCCCGGCGTTCACGTTCACTGGCACCCAGATCACCTGGATGCTGATCGGCTACGGCTTCGTCGCATCGGTGCTGCCGGTGTGGCTGTTGCTGGCCCCGCGCGACTACCTGTCGACCTTCCTCAAGATCGGCACGATCATCGCGCTGGCCGTCGGCATCCTGATCGTGATGCCGGAACTGAAGATGCCGGCGCTGACCCAGTTCGCCGCCAGTGGCGACGGCCCGGTGTGGAAGGGCGGCATGTTCCCGTTCCTGTTCATCACCATCGCCTGCGGTGCGGTCTCTGGTTTCCATGCGCTGATTTCCTCCGGCACCACGCCGAAGCTGCTGGCCAATGAAGCGCACATGCGCTACATCGGCTACGGCGGCATGCTGATGGAATCGTTCGTGGCGGTGATGGCACTGGTGGCCGCATCGATCATCGACCCGGGCATCTACTTCGCGATGAACAGCCCGGCTGCGGTGATCGGTGCCGATGCTGCGTCGGCGGCGCACTACATCACCAACACCTGGGGCTTCACCATCACGCCGGAGCAGCTGACCGCGACCGCGGCGGCGATCGGCGAGCCGACCATCCTGCATCGTGCAGGTGGCGCGCCGACACTGGCGGTGGGCATCGCGCAGATCCTGCACGAAGCAATCCCCAGTGGCAGCGACGCAATGATGGCGTTCTGGTACCACTTCGCGATCCTGTTCGAAGCATTGTTCATCCTGACCGCGGTGGACGCCGGCACCCGTGCTGGACGCTTCATGCTGCAGGACCTGCTGGGCAACTTCGTGCCGGCGCTGAAGAAGACCGAGTCGTGGACCGCCAACATCATCGGTACCGCCGGTTGCGTGGCGCTGTGGGGCTACCTGCTCTACACCGGTGTGGTCGATCCGTTCGGCGGCATCCAGACCCTGTGGCCGTTGTTCGGCATCTCCAACCAGATGCTGGCCGGTATCGCACTGATGCTGGGCACGGTAGTGCTGTTCAAGATGAAGCGCGACCGCTATGCGTGGGTCACTGCGGTACCGGCGGTGTGGCTGCTGATCTGCACCACCTATGCCGGCTTCATCAAGATCTTCGACAGCAACCCGGCGCAGGGTTTCCTGGCACAGGCACACAAGTTCCAGGCCGCGCTCGCCAGCGACACGATCACGGCGCCGGCCAAGTCGGTGGCGCAGATGAAGCAGATCGTGGTCAACGCCTACGTCAATACCGGCCTGACCGCGCTGTTCCTGCTGGTGGTGGGCGCAGTCCTGGTGTATTCGATCAAGACCATCCTGGCGGCACGCCGCAATCCGCAGCGCAGCGACCGCGAGACCCCTTACGTGGCGCTGAAGCCGCATGAAATGGTGGATCTGTGATGAGTACGCAACTGGTTCCCGCCGGCCAGTACCAGGCGCACCGCCGCATCTGGCGGCGCCTGGTGCAGACCGCACGACTGTGCTGTGGCATTCCTGATTACGACAACTACGTCCGGCATATGCTGGAAAAGCATCCGGACCAGGAGCCGATGGACTACAAGACGTTCTTCCGCGAGCGCCAGGAAGCGCGCTACGGCGGACGCAATGGTGGCCGCTGCTGTTGATGCTCAGGTTCGACAGCGCTGCAGCGGCCTTCAGTAGATCCACGCCATGCGTGGATGAAGACCGCCGCTGATCGAATGGTGTCCGGGGTCAGATCCGTTTCCTCCGGGAAACGGATCTGACCCCTTCTTTGAAAAAGGCCGAGCGCGGGCTCGGCCCTACACGGGCAGAGCGGGTTCGCGGCGCACGCCGCGAACCCGCAACAGGATCGTCCGGTCAGAACTCAGGCGCCGGCCATCCACTTCAGGATCAGGCCGGTGACATAAGCCAACCCGGTACCGGTGGCATAGCCCACCGTACCCAGCAGCACCCCCACCGGCGCCAGCGTCGGATGGAAGGCCGCGGCTACCACGGGTGCCGAGGCGGCCGCCCCGATGTTGCCCTGCGAACCTATCGCGAAGAAGAACAGCGGCGCGCGCAGCAGCTTGGCCACCACCCACAGCACCAGCACATGCGTGGCCATCCAGATCGCGCCGAGCAGGAACAGCCACGGCCGATCCAGCAGCGACAGCAGGTTCATCTGCATGCCGATGCAGGCGATCAGGAAGTACAGAAACACCGTGCCCAACCGCGAAGCGCCTGCGGCTTCCAGCCGGCGCGCACGGGTGAAGCTCAGGCCCAGGCCCATCGCCGTGGACAGCAGGATCACCCACACGAACTGGCTGTCCAGGCTGAACTGGCTGGCCCAGCTGACGTTGGCCTTGAACCAGCCCGACAGCGGTGCGGCGATGGCGTGGGCCAGGCCGACGCCCCCCAGTGCCACGCCGACGATCACCATCAGGTCGGTCATGCTGGGAATGCGCGCGTTCTGTGCCTCGTAGGCGCTGATGCGTGCCTTCATCTCGTCGATGGCGCGCGTATCGGCCCCGTTGCGGGTGTCGATCTGCTGCGCGCGGTTGGCCAGGAACAGCAGGATCGCCATCCACAGGCTGGCGCAGGCCACGTCGACCACGGCGAACTGGCCGAAGGTGGTGGCGTCGGTGCCGAACACCTCACGCATGGCGACCATGTTGGCGCCGCCACCGATCCAGCTGCCGGCCAGTGCGGCCATGCCGGCCCAGGTATCACCGGCCACCGTTTCCGGATGGATCAGCTTCATCAGCTGGAAGGAGACGATCGCACCGAGCATGATGCCAGCGGTACCGGCACAGAACACAAGCAACAGCTTCGGCCCCAGCTTGATGACGCCCTTGAGGTCGATCGACAGCGTCAGCAGGACCAGCGCGGCCGGCAGCAGCACGTCACGCGCGACCGGGTTGTACAGCGAGGTGTTGTGGCCATCGATGACACCGGCGGTGTTGTAGATGGCGGGGATGAAATAGCACAGCAGCAGTGCCGGCACCCAGGCGAAGATCTTCTTCAACAGCGGGGTCGGACCACTGGCGGCCCAGAAGATCAGGGCCAGGGTGGCGGCAATCAGGCCCAGTCCAACGATATCGTTGCTGATCAGGGCAGTAGCGGGTTCGGTCGGCATGGGATCCTCTGTCGATCGAAAGAGCGGGAAAAAAAAGCGCCGCATGAAGCGGCGCAGGTCGAGATTAACACTGTCTTCACGCCGGGTCATGCCGCAGCGCGGAGCAGGTCGGCCGTCCGATCAGGCGGGGCGCGAAGCGCCGAAGTCCAGGGTGACACGCGTCCCGCGCGGTTGGCAGGGCTGCAACTGCAGCGTCCAGCCCAGGTGCTCGCACAGCCGCGCGATCAGGTCCAGGCCGATGCCACTGCCTCGATCGGCACGCTCACCGCGGGCCATGCGCGCGTGGATCGCCGCGATCTCCTCCGGGCTCATCCCATGCCCGGGGTCCTGCAGCGTCAGTACCGCCGACGAACTCAGCTGCAGCTCGATATGGCCGCGGCCGCTGTTTTCGATGGCATTGCGCAGCAGGTTGCCGATCGCCGCCTGCACCACCGCCAGCGGCGCGACGATATCCACCGGCGCGGCCTGGATACCGATGCTCAGGTCCTTGTCGCCGAGAAGGTGTCGATGGTCGTCGACGATCTCCGGCAGCAGCTGGTCCAGTGCGATGCGCTCGGCACGCGCGGCCAGGCGCGCAGGATCACGCGCCAGCACCAGCAGCAGCTCGATCAGCTGCTCCACGCTCTGTGCCGTGCGCAGGACCCGCTGCATCTGCTGGCGGGCACGTTCGGGCAAGCCCGGTTGCTCCAGCGCCAGCTCGGCTGCACCGGTCATCACTGCGATCGGCGTGCGCAGTTCGTGGCTGGCGGTACTGATGAAGACCCGCTCACGCTCGACGAACTGCTCGTTGCGGTCCAGGTAGTCGTTCAGCGCATCGGCGATGGTGTGCAGCTCGGAACTGCCGCGCGGGTCGACCTCGATGCGCTGGCCCTGAACGCCCGGCCGCAATGCGCCGATGTGCTGGGCCAGCAGGCTCAACGGGCGCACCATGCGTTCCATACCGAAGGACGCCATCAGCACGGTGACGAAGATCATGATCACCCCGGCCAGCATCACCCAGCGCGTGGCGAACTGCTCCAGGTCATGGAAGTCGGAGATGTCCAGCGCCAGCGCGACACGTCCCATCGACCGGGTCTCGCGCACCATCACCGCCGTCTCCCGGCCTTTGATCATCACGCCGTCGTGAAGGCCCGGATGCAGCGTACGCAGGCTGTCAGGCAGGTTGACTGCATCGAAGCGGTACAGGCTGAGCGTGTCCGAATCCTGCCAGCGATAGTGCGGCTCATGCTCGACGTGCTCGACGATGCTGTCCAGTTCGGAATTGAGCAGCGCGCGCCAGGCGGCATGTTCGGCGTGTTCGTGCACGTAGTTGCCGACGCTGAACACGGCGATCGACAGCAGGGCCAGGTAGCCCAGCAACCACCACACCACGCGCCGGTACAGCGGGCCCGGCCTACGCGCCTTCATCATCATCCTTGCCTGCACCGGCGGCCGCAGTCACCGCAAGACGGTAACCAACCCGCGGCAGGGTGTGGATCAGCTTGTCGGCAAACGGACCGTCGACGCTGCGGCGCAGCTCGTAGACATGCGAGCGCAGCAGGTCACCATCCGGTGGCTCATCGCCCCACAGGGCGAACTCCAGCTGTTGGCGGGTGACCGCACCGGGGCTGGCACGCATCAGCACCTCCAGCAGCTTGCGGCAGGCCGGGTACAGGTGGAGTACCTGCCCCCCCCGCTGGGCTTCGAGGGTCGCCAGGTCCAGCACCAGGTCGCCCACCTGCAGGCGCTTGCGCGGGTTCCGGCCCTGCGCACGCAGCAGCAGCGCCTCCAGCCGAACTTCCAGCTCGGGCAGGGCGAACGGCTTGGTCAGGTAGTCGTCGGCACCTGCGCGGAATCCGGTGATCTTGTCCGGCAGCTCGTCGCGCGCGGTCAGCATGATCACCGGCACCTCCGAAGCGTGCTCGGCGCGCAGGCGACGCAGCACCTCCGGCCCCTCCATGCGTGGCAGCATCCAGTCCAGGATCACCGCGTCGTAGGGGTGGCTGCCGGCCAGGTGCAGGCCGGTGATGCCGTCCGGGGCCACGTCGAGCACATGCCCGCGCGACTCGAAGTAGTCGAACAGGTTGGCCACCAGCTGGCGGTTGTCCTCGATCACCAACAGACGCATGCACGAAACATCCACGGAAGTTCGTACCATGGTAGCGCTGCGCATGTCGGAATGCGGTCGCCCCGGCCTCCTCTGACGCTTTTCCAACCCCCGCCACCTCAGAATGGCCGTTTTGCTCCCGGAGCCTGCCGTGCCCGTAGCCCTGCCCCGCCGTTGGCGCCTGCCCCTGTTGTGGCTGTTGATCGTTGCTGCGCTGGCAGCGGGGATCGGCCTTCGGCAGCCGCAGCCACCGGACGAGCCGCGCTTCGTGCTGGCGGCCCGCACCATGGTCGAAAGCGGGCAATGGCTGCTGCCGCACCGGGGCGTGGAGCTGTATGCGGAGAAGCCGCCGGTCTTCATGTGGCTGCAGGCGGCGGCCTACGAGATCGTCGGCAGCTGGCAGTGGTCGTTCCTGCTGCCGTCGCTGCTGGGCGCCCTGCTCAGCCTGTGGTTGGTGTCGGATCTGGCACGCCGACTGTGGTCACCGCGGCATTCCCTGTACGCCCTGGCGGCGCTGTTCTGCACCCTGCAGTTTGGCCTGATGGCCAAGCGCGCGCAGATCGACATGGTGCTGGTCGGCATGACCACGGTGGCCCTGTGGGGCTTGATGCGCCACCTGTGCGAACGCCGCAACCTGGCTGCCTTGTGGCTGGCGGGGTTCGCCGCTGGCCTCGGCACGGTGACCAAAGGCGTGGGTTTCCTGCCGCTGCTGATGGTCCTGCCGTGGTTCGGCTGGTGGCTGTACCAGCGTCGCCGCGGTCGCAGCGTGGACGGCCCCCACCCGGCAACGCTGCTGTGGCTGATCCCGGCCTTCCTGCTGGGCGTGTCGGTGTGGCTTGCCCCGCTGGGCTGGGCGCTGCTGCACACGCCCAGCGCCGAACTGCAGGCCTACGCGCATGAACTGTTGTTCAAGCAGACCGGTACCCGCTATGCCAACGCCTGGCACCATCGCCAACCGGCCTGGTACTACCTGCAGGTGATCCTGACCCTATGGCTGCCGGGCAGCCTGCTGCTGCCGCTGCTGTTCAAGCCGTGGTGGCGCCGCATCCGCCGGGGCGACCGCCGGCAGTGGCTGCTGCTGGGCTGGGCGCTGCTGGTGCTGGTGTTCTTCAGCGCCAGCCCGGGCAAGCGCGAGGTCTATGTGCTGCCGATGCTGCCTGCGATGGCACTGGCGGTTGCGCCGTTGTTGCCCGGCTTGCTGCGCCGGCTGTGCGTGCGCCGCTATCTGTTCGGCTACAGCGTGGTGCTGATGCTGGCCACCGGCGTGCTCGGCGTGATGCTGATGACCGAGCACCCGTGGGCCTTGGCGCAACTGGAGCGCCGGGCCATGCCCGATGCGCTGCTGCCGGTGCTGGGTGATGGCCTGCTGACCTTCGCCATCGCGCTGGCCACGCTGGTCGTCTGGTTGCGGGTGCGCCGCGCCACGACACTGGTGCTGTTGACCCACGGCATGCTGTGGATGCTCTACGGCCTGGTGCTGATTCCGGCACTGGATCCCTACGCATCGGCATCGGCGCTGATGCGCCGCGTCGGCGCACGGATCGGTCCGGACGCCGAACTGGCGCTGGTCGCCTGGCGCGAGCAGAACCTGCTGCAGGCTGACCGCCCGGTACGCGAGTTCGGCTTCAAGCGGCCCTGGGCCGAGCAATGGCACGATGCCGGCCCCTGGCTCGCCGAAGCGCCGGAAAAGCGCTGGTTGCTGGTGCTGGACGAGGCGATGAGTCCCTGCGTGGATCCGGCCAAGGTGATCGATATCGGTGTTGCCAACAGGAATCGTTGGCAACTGCTTCCCGGTACTGCATGGAACCCGGAATGCCATGCCGAGCGGACAGGATCGACCGCCGAAGAAGACTGAACGCTGACACGTGCCGGGCAAGCATTAACCAGGCACGAACGAGCGTCCGACCCTTCTCCGACATCGAGGTGACGAGCATGACCGCGGATTCCCGAACCGCCCCTTCCCCGCATGCCCGTCCGTCCCCTTGATGCGATAGCACCGCTTGCGACATCGCCACTGGCGTCAAAATTTGCCGTAACGCACATCTGGCTGCCTGTCGCAATCGGTTTGCCCGTGTTTGCGCTGCTGATGGGATTCGGCGGCGATCAGTGGGTGGCCGACCACCTGTTCCGTCTTGAGGGCGCCCATTGGGCATTGCAGGACGCCTGGATCACCCGCAGCGTCGTGCACAAGGCCGGTAAATGGTTGAGCACTGCGGCGGCGCTGGTCGTGCTCCTGCTGTGCTTCCATCACTGGCGTAAGGGTCGCGATCGCACCCTGCAGTGGGCGCTGCTTTATGTCGTAATTGCCATTGCACTGGGCACCGGCGTGATCTCCCTGCTGAAGTCGCTGGTGCCGATGGAATGCCCCTGGGATCTGCTGCGCTACGGTGGCCACCAGCCTTTCATCGGGCTTTTCACGGCGCGCCCCGCAGGCATGGCCGCGCAGGCCTGCTTCCCGGCGGGCCACGCCAGCGCGGGTTATGCATGGTTGTCCCTTTACTTTTTTGCCCTGCTGTGGCGCCCTTCATGGCGCTGGGCCGGGTTGTGGATCGGTCTTGGCACCGGTCTGGTGTTCGGCATCAGCCAGCAGCTGCGCGGCGCGCACTTCCTCTCGCATGACGTCGCCACCGCATTGATCTGCTGGCTGCTTTCGCTCGGCCTGTATCTGATCGTCAAACGCGTCCTGACACGCCGTCAGCGGGACCGTCCCAACCGCCAGGAGGCAAACGCATGAGTGCATCGGTCCAACGGCCCGCCCGCCTCCCCGCCCTTGCGGGTCTGCGCCACTGGCGGCCGCAGCTGTCCACCGAAGCGCTGATCGCGCTGACCAGCCTGTTCTTCGCGGTAGCCGGGAATGGCCTGTTCTGGCACAGCGCGATGGCCAGCCATCCAGGCAGCCTGCGCTACGCGCTTTCGCTGCTGCTGTTGCTGCTGGGCGCTCACGGCGTGCTGCTGGGCATCCTGGTCTGGCGCTGGAACGCCAAGGTGGTGATCAGCCTGTTGCTGCTGGTGACCGCATTCGCCGCGCACTACATGAGCCGCTACCACATCTACCTGGATGCGGACATGCTGCGCAACGTACTGGCGACCGACCCCAAGGAAAGCCGCGAGCTGATGACCGTGTCGCTGCTGTGGCCGGTACTGTTGCTGGCGGTGTTGCCGATGGCGGTGTTGTGGCGCGTGCAGCTGCGTCGCCGCAGCTGGGGCCGCAGCCTGCTGTGGCGACTGGGGTTCCTGGCGGTGGCCGCGGTGACCGCCGTCGGCGGCGCGTTGATCTCGTTCCAGGATGTTTCGGCACTGATGCGCAACCAGCGCGAAGTGCGTTACCTCGCCACCCCGGCCAACGTGCTGCTGGGCATGCCGCGTGCGCTGCGTGGCGACAACCCGGTGCAGCGCGCACCGAAGCTGCCGATCGGCACCGACGCCAAGGCCACTCCGCGAGCGCCGGCCAGCAAGCCGCGCCTGCTGGTGATCGTCATGGGCGAGACCGTGCGTGCGCAGAACTGGGGCCTCAACGGTGGCCGCAACACCACTCCGGAACTGGCGCAGGCCAGCGTGATCAATTTCCCGGACATGCATTCGTGCGGCACCAGCACGGAGGTCTCGCTGCCGTGCCTGTTCTCGCCGTGGGGCCGCCACGACTACGACGAGAAGAAGATCCGTGCGCACCAGTCGCTGCTGCACGTACTGAACCGCGCCGGCATCGCGCCGCTGTGGCGTGACAACCAGTCCGGCTGCAAGGGCGTGTGCGAGGGCCTGGACTTCCAGTCATTGTCCGACGCCACCACATCCGGCCTGTGCGCCGATGGCCGCTGCATGGACGAGATCCTGCTGCAGGACCTGGCCACCCAAGTGCGGGCCAAGCCCGGCGACCGGGTCGTGGTGCTGCACCAGCTGGGCAACCACGGCCCGGCCTATTTCGAGCGCTATCCGCCCGCGTTCCGCCGCTTCACCCCGACCTGCGACACCCGTGACATCGGCCGCTGCTCGCGCGAAGAGATCACCAACAGCTATGACAACGCGGTGCTGTACACCGATCATTTCCTGAGCAAGACCATTGGTACCCTGCAGGGCATGCAGGATTACGACACGGCGATGATCTACCTGTCCGACCATGGTGAATCGCTGGGCGAGAAGGGCCTGTTCCTGCATGGCGTGCCGTATGCGATCGCACCGGCCGAGCAGACCCGCGTACCGATGACGATGTGGTTCTCGCCGGGCTTCGCCAGCAGCCGTGGGTTGGATCTGCAGTGCGTGCGCAAGCGTTCGGCGGCGTATACCGACCACGACAACCTGTTCCCGTCGGTGCTGGGCCTGATGCAGGTGAAGACGGCGCTGTACGAGCGCGATCGCGACGTGTTCGCCAACTGCGAAGTTTGAGGGTGGTTTGGCGGGGCTTGCAGCCCTGCACCCGCAGGGGCAACGGCAACGGCCGAAGCAACAGCAGAAGCGGGTTTCCTGAGGGGTGGCGGGGTGGGTCCGGTTGCGGGGGACGCTGCAAGTACGTCCATGTAAGCTCGGTCGCCGCATCCATGCGGCTCACGCCCCCGCAACCGGACCCACCCCGCCTTCGACAGTTTTTCGCGATCTGATGGAATGACCTTGGGGTCAGATCCGTTTTCCGGAGGAAAACGGATCTGACCCCATTCTGATTGTCGATACCTGACAGATGTGTTGACCAAGGTCGACACCTACCAACAGCCGCCACGATCTGTCAGACGTGGGGCGGTGTGGGCTTGCAGGACCGTTGGCGCCATGGACGGCGCCATCGAGCCCCCTTGGGTGAGGGCGCCTTGCTTGCGAAGCACTGCTTCGCAAGCGCCCGAACGCACAGCCGCCAGCGGCTGGGCCGGACCCCCGGAGGGGGGGTTTACGGCGTGTCCTGCAAGCCCACACCGCCCCGCCATCCTTCGGAATGCACGCTGTTGCTGCTGCTTCGGCCTTTGCCCTTGCTTGAAAGCCTCTGCGGGTGCCGGGCGCCGCCCGGCCGACTTCCGCCACTTGCGGTGGCAGCGACGGCCCACTAGCCTTCGGCCGTCGTTCACCACCCAAGGACCGCCCGTGAAACACCGTCATCTCCTGCTGGCCTCGGCAATCGCCGCCGCCACGCTGGCCCTGGCCGCCTGCAAGAAGGAAGCTGCCCCAGGCACCGATACCGCCAGCAGCAGCGCTCCGGCCGGTGAAACCGCCGACCAGTTCGTGGCCCGCATCAATGCCGAATTCAAGGCCGCTTACCCGGAGATGACCTCGGCGCAGTGGCTGTCCTCCACCTACATCAACGGTGATTCGGAACGCATTGCGGCCAAAGCCAACGAGCGTTCGCTCACCCAGCTCAACAGCTGGATCGAACAGGCCGCCAAGTTCGACGGCAAGCCGATGAGCGAGGACAGCAAGCGCGCGATCCACCTGCTGAAGCTGATGTCGTCGATGCCGGCGCCGCGCGACCCGGCCAAGCTGGCCGAGCTGACCCAGATCGCCACCCGCATGGAAGGCAGCTACGGTGCCGGCAAGTACTGCACCGATGCCAATGATCCGAGCTCCTGCCGCCAGCTGGGCGAGCTGGAACAGGTGCTGGCGCGCAGCCGCGACTACGACAAGCAGCTCGACGCCTGGCAGGGCTGGCACAGCACCACCAAGAGCATGCGCGGCGACTACCAGAAGTTCGTCGGCCTGGTGAACGAGGGCGCCAAGGGCATGGGCTTTACCGATGCCGGTCAGATGTGGCGCAGCGGCTATGACATGCCGCCCGAACAGATCGGCCCGGAAACCGACCGCCTCTGGGAACAGGTCAAGCCGATGTACGAGCAGCTGCACTGCTACGCACGCGGCAAGCTGGACAAGACCTACGGCAAGGACAAGGCCGAAGTGGGCAACGGCCTGATCGCCGCGCACCTGCTGGGCAACATGTGGCAGCAGGACTGGTCGAACCTGTGGGACCAGCTGGAACCGTACCCGGGTGCCGGCAGCCTGGACATCACCGCTGCACTGGAAAAGCAGTACCAGACCAACCTGAGCGCGGCGCTGGCCAAGGCCGGCAAGGACGCCAACGTAGCGGCCCAGTACAAGGCGCAGCGCGAAGCCGAACTGCGTACCGCCAAGCAGATGACTGAACGCGCACAGGACTTCTATGTGTCGCTGGGCATGCCGTCGCTGCCGCAGTCGTACTGGGAACGCACCCAGTTCATCAAGCCCGACGACCGCGATGTGGTCTGCCACGCCAGCGCCTGGGACATGAACATGGAAGGCGATGTGCGCACCAAGATGTGCATCAAGCCGAACGAAGAGAACTTCACCACCATCTACCACGAGCTGGGCCACATCTATTACGACCTGGCCTACAACCCGCTGCCGCCGCTGTTCCAGGGCGGTGCCAACGATGGCTTCCATGAGGCGATCGGCGACACCATCGTGCTGGCGATGACGCCCAAGTACCTCAGCTCGATCGGCCTGGTCGATGCACCGACCGAGAGCCGCGAAGCGGTCATCAACAACCAGATGCGCATGGCGCTGTCGGGCGTGTCGTTCCTGCCGTTCGGGCTGATGATCGACCGCTGGCGCTGGGGCGTGTTCGATGGTTCGATCACCGCCGACAACTACAACAAGGCGTGGTGGGACCTGAAGGCCAAGTACCAGGGCGTGGCCCCGGCCAGCACCCGTGGCGAGGAATTCTTCGATCCGGGCGCGAAGTACCACGTGCCGGGCAACACCCCGTACACCCGCTACTTCCTGGCCCGCATCCTGCAGTTCCAGTTCTACAAGGGCCTGTGCGATGCGGCCGGCTACAAGGGCCCGCTGCACGAGTGCACCTTCTACGGCAACAAGGAAGCCGGCCAGAAATACTGGGCGATGCTGAGCAAGGGTGCCAGCCAGCCGTGGCAGGCCACGCTGAAGGAGCTGACCGGCACCGACAAGCTCGATGCCGGCCCGATGATCGAGTACTTCACTCCGGTCAACGAGTGGCTGAAGCAGCAGAACGAAGGCCAGATGTGTGGCTGGCAGGCCAACGCCGCCCCGGCGGCGAAATGAGAAAAGGGGCGGGTCCGCAAGGATCCGCCCCTGATGTAGCGCCGGGCCATGCCCGGCGGCTCTTCATCGCACCGCTGCGCTCGCCGGGCATGGCCCGGCGCTACCCACGGCGGATCAGCTGTCCTTCTTCGCCGCCATCGCCGCGGCCAGTTCCGCCTTGAATTCCTCGAAGGTCTGGCCCTTCTCTTTCGCTTCGGCGTGCGCGGCGTCGCGCAGCGCATCGGAGTACATCAGGCGCACCGGCGTGCCGTTGCGCTCGTGCAGTTCACCGGCCTGCATGATCAGCGCCAGTACCTGTGCGGCAGAGTCACTGTGGCCGGCGATACGGCCGTCCATGCCCAGCACCCATTCGCCGTCGCGGCGCACGACACCGGCCAGCAGGGTGCGCTGCGCGTCGCGCAGTTCGGCATGCGGCTCCACCGGCGAAGCCTGGGCAGCGGCCTTGTTGACGGCCTGCTTTTCCTGGCGACGGCGCTGGTCGCGGCGGGTCTTGGAGCTGGTGGACATGGTGCAATACCGCTGCGAGGGGGGCGCAAGGATAGCGCACCCCACCCGCCACGCCGCTTCACACCCGCTCAATCCAGCACTTTGCCGTGCCGCCAGTAGCCCATGAAGGTGATCGCGCGGCGGTCCAGCCCGCAGTCACGGACCAGATGGCGACGGATCGCCATCACCGCCCCCGCCTCGCCTGCCACCCAGGCATACAGCGGCCCTGCCACGCTGGCATCGGCCTGTTCCCAGAGGATCTGCGTATCGACGTCGATCTCCTCCGGCGCATCGCCGGCAACCACGCCCGAGGCCGCTGCCAGCCGCGCCTGCACCGCCTGCAACAGAGGCGCCCCGTACGCCGCGCGCCCGCGCGGCAGCCAGACCAGCTCGGCGGTAGCCGGTGCCTTCAGCGGCACCGCGTCGCCGGCCTGCGCCACTTCCAGCAAGGCCAGCGTACGCGGCGGATCCACCATGGCCGCCAGTTCCTCAAGAATGCCAGCCACCGCCGGTAACGCGGTTTCATCGGCCACCAGCAGCACCTGGCCGACGCCGGCCGGCGGCTTCCATTCCCAACCTTCACTGCTGTCGGCGCAGTCGGCATCGGGAGCCAGCAACACCACACGGTCGCCGGGGCGTGCATGGATGGCCCAGCGTGAGGCCGGCCCGGTCTCGCCATGCAGCACGAAATCAACATCGACCTCGCCCAGCTCTGCACGCAGCTGGCGGATGGTGTAGGTGCGCATCGGCGGGCGCTGATCGTCCGGCAGCGCCCGGTAGCGCGGATACCAGTCCTCGCCGCAGGGCACCTGCGGCAGGTCCTGGCCAGGCAAGGGGAAGAACACCTTGATGCGCTGGTCCGGGCCTTCGGTCTTCATCCGCGCCACGTCGGCGCCGGTGAACACCATGCGGTCCAGGGAAGGGGAAAGAACGCGGCGCTCCTTCAGCGCCACCTCGAACAGGCGGTAGGTCTGCTGCGCAGCCATTTGGGGGAAACCTCATGCAACGACATCGGATCGGCTGGCTGTCGTGCATCCACGCACCGGCTGGCTGGAGTGCCCAGCCTAGTCCGGCCGTTCTCTGCCGCAAGTGTTTCGGGCATCGTGGCCCGCCCTACCCCTGCGCGCTGCTCAGTGACCCGTGCAGGCTGCCTGCGCCGCACGCTCGCGCTGGTGTTCCCAGTACCAGAACACGAAACCGGCGCCGAAGAACGCCGCCTGGCCCAGTGCCAGGTGCAGCGGGCTACCGCTCAGCAGTGGTGACACCACGCCGGCCACCACGGTGCTGATCATCAGCTGCACAAAGGCCTGCAGCGACGAGGCCAGGCCGCGCTGATGCGGGTACATGTCCAGTACCGCCAGCGCCAGGATCGGGAAGATCAGCGCCATGCCCATGCCCCCCAGGAAGATCGGCAGTACCGCCCATGGCAGTACGAACTGTGGCGACAGCACCACGTAGCCAACGTTCAACAGCACCGACAATGCGCACAGGCCGAAACCAATGGAGACCTGGCGGGTGGGCGTGGTGTGCCCGGCCATGCGCCCGGACAGGAATGAGCCAGTGGTCATGCCGCCGATGGTCGGGATGAACAACCAGGCAAACCCGCCCTCGCCCAGGTGCAGGTGCTGCATCACGAACACCGGCGCCGAGGAGATGTACAGGAAGATTCCACCAAAGCCGATGCTGCCGGCCAGCGCCAGGCGCAGGAAGCGTGGATTGAAACCGATGCGCACGTAATCACGCATCAACGCGCGCGGTGACAACGGCACGCGCGCTTCGACCGGATGGGTCTCGGGAAGGTAGCGTGCAGTGGCCGCCAGCAGGACCAGCCCGAACACCACCAGGAACCAGAAGATCAGCGGCCATCCCGCGCCACTGAGCAGGATCCAGCCACCGATGATCGGCGCGATGGCCGGGGCGATGCCGAACAGCATGGACACCTGGCTCATCAGCCGCTGCGCGTCATGGCCGTGGTACAGGTCGCGGATCACCGCGCGGCCGACGATCATGCCGACACCCGCCGACAGGCCCTGCAGGGCGCGGAAGGCCAGCAGTGTGGTCAGGTCGGTGGACAGTGCGCAGCCCACCGAGGCGCCGACGAACACCACCAGTCCACCGAGGATCACCCGCTTGCGGCCCCAGGCGTCGGACAGCGGGCCGTGCGCCAGGCTCATCAGGCCGTAGAACAGCAGGTACACGCTGATGGTCTGCTGCACCGCCACCTCGTCCACCGCCAGGCGCCGGGCCAGCTGCGGGAAGGCCGGGAAGATGGTGTCGATCGAGAACGGGCCGAACATGGCCAGGCCGGCAAGCAGCAGGGCCATGCGGCGGGTGGAGGGAGCAACAGCGGCGGTCATGGGAAGGGCGTCCGGCAGGGCCATGCGTGGCACGCACGGCGGGCGCCGGTCCCCGTCTGCAGGGAGGGCGCCAGATGAATTCAGGTATCTGGCCATCATAGGTGGGGATTGCGCCTGATGCCATGCAGCGATGCACAAAACGCACGTCCGGGCCATCGGCCATTCAGGCGCAGCGGCCAGGCCCGTAGACGGCCAGCGGGCCCGCAACGGGCTATAATCGGCGGGCAACACGGTGGGAGAAGCGGAACACCGCTGCCGAAGGCGCAACGCCCGTAATCGCTCAGGCCCGATACCACCCGTAACAGAACTCTGGAGAGACCGGTTCGATCCGGCGCCGAAGGGGCACGAAGCCGCGGTTTTCCGCGCTTCCAAACTCTCAGGCAAAAGGACAGAGGGGCGCCCCGCAGACCGCCGACCGGCGGCTTGTGCCCGTGCGTGTGCCCTTTCCTGACGGATCCTTCGCCATGTCCCAGAACACCCCTTCCCTGCGTGAGCTCGAGCACCACAATGCGTTCGTCGAGCGCCACATCGGCCCCAACGATGCCGAGATCGCGCAGATGCTCGACGTCGTCGGCCACGCGTCGCTGGATGCGATGACCGATGCCATCGTGCCGGCCAAGATCAAGTCGCCGGCGCCGCTGGCGCTGCCGGAGTCGATGACCGAAGTGCAGGCACTGGCGAAGATCCGCGCGATCGCCGACAAGAACACCGTGCTGCGCAGCTTCATCGGCCAAGGCTACTACGGTACCCACACCCCGAACGTGATCCTGCGCAACATCCTGGAAAACCCGGCCTGGTACACCGCCTACACCCCGTACCAGGCCGAGATCTCGCAGGGCCGCATGGAAGCGCTGATCAACTTCCAGACCCTGTGCGCCGACCTGACCGGCATGGAGATCGCCAACGCCTCGCTGCTGGACGAAGCCACTGCCGCCGCTGAAGCGATGACCCTGGCCAAGCGTTCGGCCAAGTCGAAGTCGGACACCTTCTTCGTGCACGACGCCGTGCACCCGCAGACCCTGGAACTGCTGCGTACCCGCGCTGAACCGATGGGTATCGTGCTGCGCGTCGGCACCCCGGCCGAAGCACTGGAAGCGGAAGCCTTCGGCCTGCTGCTGCAGTACCCGGACACCTTCGGCCAGGTCGGCGACTACAAGGCGCTGGTCGAGGCCGTGCACGCACGCGGCGGCCTGGTGGCCGTGGCCACCGACCTGCTGGCGCTGACCCTGCTGGCCGCACCGGGCGAATGGGGCGCGGACATCGTGGTCGGCAACAGCCAGCGTTTCGGCGTGCCGTTCGGCTTCGGCGGCCCGCACGCCGCGTTCATGGCCTGCCGTGACGCCTACAAGCGCTCGATGCCGGGCCGCCTGATCGGCGTTTCGGTCGATGCCCAGGGCAACCCGGCCTACCGCCTGACCCTGCAGACCCGCGAGCAGCACATCCGCCGCGAGAAGGCCACCTCCAACATCTGTACCGCACAGGTGCTGCTGGCGGTGATGGCCTCGATGTATGCGGTCTACCATGGTCCGGAAGGCCTGACCCGCATCGCCCGGCGCACCCACCGCCTGGCCTCGATCCTGGCTGCGGCACTGCGCAACGCCGGCGTGCAGGTCGGTGGCGACTTCTTCGACACCCTGCACATCACCGGCGTGCATGCCGATGAGATCCACGCCAAGGCACGCGCCGCCGGCTACAACCTTCGCGCGATCGACAGCGACTCGGTCGGCATCAGCCTGGACGAGACCGCCACCCGCGCCGACGTGGTCGCGCTGGCCGCCGTGTTCGGCGCGCAGGCTGACGTCGAGGCGCTGGACGCCAGCACCGCCGACGCGCTGCCGGCGGGCCTGCTGCGCCAGTCCGCGTTCCTGACCCACCCGGTGTTCAACACCCACCACAGCGAGCACGAACTGCTGCGCTACCTGCGTTCGCTGGCCGACAAGGACCTGGCGATGGACCGCACGATGATCCCGCTGGGCTCGTGCACCATGAAGCTCAACGCCACCGCCGAGATGATCCCGGTGACCTGGCCGGAGTTCTCGCAGATCCACCCGCTGGTGCCGGCCGACCAGGCGCTGGGCTACAAGGAACTGATCGACACGCTGGAAGCGATGCTGGTCGAATGCACCGGCTACGACGCGGTCAGCCTGCAGCCGAACTCCGGCGCGCAGGGCGAGTACGCCGGCCTGCTGGCGATCCGTGCCTACCACCGCTCGCGCGGCGAAGGCCACCGCGACATCTGCCTGATCCCGGACTCGGCGCACGGCACCAACCCGGCCTCGGCGCAGATGTGCGGCATGAAGGTCGTGGTGACCAAGACCGATGCCAACGGCAACGTCGACGTCGAGGACATCCGCCTCAACGCCGAGAAGTACAGCGACCGCCTGGCCGCGATCATGATGACCTACCCGTCCACGCACGGCGTGTTCGAGGAAGAGGTGGTCGAGATCTGCGAGATCATCCACAAGCACGGCGGCCAGGTGTACACCGACGGCGCCAACATGAACGCCCTGGTCGGCGTGGCCAAGCCGGGCAAGTGGGGTTCGGACGTTTCGCACCTGAACCTGCACAAGACCTTCTGCATCCCGCACGGCGGTGGTGGCCCGGGCGTGGGCCCGTGCGCGGTCAAGGAGCACCTGGCCCCGTTCCTGCCGGGCAAGCTGGGTGACAGCGGCCCGGTCGGCATGGTCAGCGCGGCCAGCTTCGGCAGTGCTTCGATCCTGCCGATCAGCTGGATGTACATCGCGATGATGGGCCGCGAAGGCCTGCGCAAGGCCACCCAGGTCGCGCAGCTCAACGCCAACTACATTGCCAAGCGCCTGGCTCCGCACTTCAAGACCCTGTATACCGGCCGTAACGGCCTGGTGGCGCACGAGTGCATCCTGGACGTGCGCCCGCTGGAGAAGACCAGCGGCATCGGTGCCGAGGACGTCGCCAAGCGCCTGATCGACTTCGGCTTCCACGCCCCGACCCTGAGCTTCCCGGTGGCCGGCACGCTGATGGTCGAGCCAACCGAGAGCGAGTCGCTGCACGAGCTGGACCGTTTCATCAACGCGATGATCCAGATCCGAGAGGAAATCAGCGCGATCGAAGACGGTCGCCTGGACCGCGAGGACAACCCGCTGAAGAACGCCCCGCACACCGCCACCGCGGTGACCGCCAGCGAGTGGACCCACGCCTATCCGCGCGAACTGGCCGCCTTCCCGCTGGCCAGCCTGAAGCAGAGCAAGTACTGGCCGCCGGTGGCACGCGTCGACAACGTGTACGGTGACAAGAACGTGATGTGCGCCTGCATCCCGGTCGATGCCTACAAGGATGATGAAGTCGAGGCTTGATTCCTCACTGCATCGATAAAGAAAACGGCCCGCGCAAGCGGGCCGTTTTCATGAGGGCGTGTGAACCAAGGTCCACACCCACAATTACCCGATCACGGGTCCGGCATCTGTCCCAGGCTCAACTGCCACGATACGCCGAAGCGGTCCTGCACCCAGCCATAGCGGTTGCTGAAGTCGTAATCACCCACCGGCATCAACCAATGGCCGCCCTCGCCCAGCACGCGTGCCGCACGCTCGAACTGCTCGGCACCGGAGCACTCGACGAACAGCGAGATCGACGGGCTGAAGGTGAAGTCGTGCACATCCAGGCTGTCAAAGCACAGGTAATGCGTGCCACCGAGCAGGAAGATCGCCTGGCGGACCTGGCCGGGCACGCCGGCGCCGGCCCCCTCGGGGTGGCGTTGCAGGGCCAGCAGGCGGAAATCGGCGAAGGCTTCGGCGTACAGGGCCAGGGCGGCCTCGGCCTGGCCGGTGAACATCAGGAAGGGACGGCTGCGCAGCATGCGGTACTCCTGGTCGACGGGCCGCTGGCGGCCCACGCGATCAGGATGGCACGGCGGATGTATGCCTGCTGTAGAGCCGAGCCCGCGCTCGGCTGGCGGCCACGCGAACAGCAGCCGACCGTAGGGTCGGCTCTACAGAACATTCGGCGACCGCAACCGACCGTGGGGCCGGTTCTACAGCGGCAGTCACGCCTGGCGCATGCGCCGTGCGATGGCGCTGCCGGCGGCAATCGTGGCGGTCAACGCCACCATCGACAGGAACTGCAGGCGGGTGTGCGACTCACTCAGCAGCAGGCCGAAGATCAACGCCAGGATCGCCAGCGCGCAGCAGGTCAGCCACGGGAAACCGGCCATGCGGAACGGCAGGCGGGTACCCAGGCGATCGGCGCGGCGGCGCAGTACCAGCTGCGAAACCAGCGACAACGTCCACACCAGCAGGCAGGTGGAACCGACGATGTTGAGCAGTACCGGCAGCACCCGGTCCGGGAACAGCAGTTCCATCACCGTCGCAGCGAAACCGAACAGCACGCTGGCCAGCACGGCGATGACCGGCACCTGGCGCGGATCGGTCCAGCCCAGCACCGCCGGCGCCTCGCGGCGCTGCGCCAGCGAATACATCATGCGCGAGGCGCCGTAGAGGTTGGCATTGAGTGCCGACAGCAGCGCGATCACCGCGATCAGGGTGATCGCAGTGCCGGCGCCCGGAATGCGCGCGATGTCCAGCACGGCGGCAAAGGGTGACTTCAGTGCTTCGCTGGTCCAGGGCACCACGGCGATGATCACGCTCAGCGAGCCGATGTAGAACACCAGGATGCGCCAGGCCACGGTACGGATGGCACGGGCGATGCTGCGTTCGGGATCTTCGGTTTCGGCCGCCGCAACGGCAACGATTTCGGTGCCACCGAAGGCAAAAACGACAACCAGCAGCGCCGCACCGATCCCGGCCAGGCCCTTCGGTGCGAAACCACCGTGTTCGGTGAAGTTGCTCAGGCCAGGTGAGGTGACCTGCGGCAGCCAGCCCATCAGCAGTGCCACGCCGATGGCAATGAAGGCCAGGATCGCCGCCACTTTCAGGATGGCGAACCAGAATTCGAACTCGCCGAAGTTCTTCACCCCGAGCAGGTTGATCGCAGTGAAGAACAGCATGAAGGCCAACGCAGCCATCGGCACCGGCACCACCGGCCAGACCGTGGCAAGCAACCCGGCCGCACCCACCGCCTCGGCGGCGATCACGATCACCAGCTGCACCCACCACAACCAGCCGACCGTGGCGCCAGCGGTGGCGCCCATGGCATCGGCGGCGTACACCGAGAACGCGCCGCTGGTCGGTTTGGCCGCCGCCATCTCGCCCAGTGCGTTCATCACGATGATCACCAGCGCGCCGGCGACCAGATACGAGACCAGAACCGCCGGGCCGGCCGCCTGCACACCCACGCCCGAGCCGAGGAACAGGCCGGCGCCGATGGCGCTGCCCAGGCCCATCATGATCAGCTGGCGGGGCTTGAGCGAATGTCCGAGGCGGGACGGCGAAGCGGTCGGAATCGAGTTGGGCATCGGCGGGGCTGGCGGCGGGCTACAGGGGCGACACCTTACCCTGTCCCGTGCCCACGGGGATAGGCACAGCGCAGCAGGCGGCTCAGGCCAGTGCGGGCTCGCCGACGTTGCCGCCGATACGGGCGCGATAGGCGCGCGGCGAGAAACCGGTTTCAGCCTTGAACTTGCGGGTGAAGGCACTCTGGTCGCTGAAACCGCAGGCCTGCCCGATGCAGGCAATGCTGTCGTCGCCATGCAACAGGTGCATGGCCATCTGGATCCGCAGCCGGGTCAGCACCTGCTGCGGGGTCATCTGGAACACCTTGCGGAAACTGCGTTCCAGCTTGGACAGCGAGAAGCCGGTGATGTCCAGCAGGGTCTGCATGCGCACGTTCTCGGCGTAGTGCGCGTTGAGGTGGGCCAGGGCCAGCCGCAGCTGCTCGTACTGGGCGCCCAGGCTATCCTTCTGGCCCAGGTCGCGGGAAATGCCGATCAGGCCCTCGATGGCGCCATCGACCAGCAGCGGTCGCTTGCAGGTCAGGCACCAGCCCGGTTCGCGGTTGGCGAACAGGTGCAGCTCCATCAGGTTCTCGATCACCTCGCCGGACAGCACGCGGGCGTCCTGGTCGACATAGTCCGCGCTGAGGCCGGTCGGGTAGATCTCGGCCGCCGTGCGCCCGATCACGTCCTTGCGCGCGCGCAGGCCCAGCCGTCGCAGCATGGTCTGGTTGACGTGGGTGTACCGCCCCTGGCGGTCCTTGATGAAGAACAGCACGTCCGGGATGGCGTCGAACAGGGCTTCGATGTCGGCAGGCTCGACTCGCATGGGGCAAGCATACCCGAGCCTGCTTTTGCCCGTACGTTCACCTTTGCCGGACCTGGGTTTAACGGGCTCGGTTCCAGTGTCGTGGTTCCCTTGATGATCCGGAGCCCCCCATGGCCGCCAGCAAGCCGACCGGCAAGCGCGCAACCGAAAACCACCACCGCGGCAATGGCGATGAACTGCACCCGCGCGCCGGCGGCAGCCACCCGGCGATGACCACCGATCAGGGCATCCCGGTGGCAGACAACCAGAACTCCCTGCGGCAGGGAACTCGAGGGCCCACGCTGCTGGAAGACTTCATCCTTCGCGAGAAGATCACCCACTTCGATCACGAACGCATTCCCGAGCGCATCGTGCACGCACGTGGCAGCGCGGCACATGGCTACTTCGAGTTGACCCGGTCTCTGGCCGCCCACACCCGGGCGCGTATCCTGACCGAGGTAGGCGTCAAGACGCCCGTGTTCACCCGTTTCTCGACGGTAGCCGGCGGCGCGGGCTCGGTGGATACCCCCCGCGACGTGCGCGGCTTCGCGGTCAAGTTCTATACCAAGGAGGGCAACTGGGATCTGGTCGGCAACAACATCCCGGTCTTCTTCATCCAGGACGCCATGAAATTCCCGGACCTGGTGCATGCGGTGAAGATGGAACCAGACCGTGCGTTCCCGCAGGCCGCCTCGGCCCATGACACCTTCTGGGACTTCATTTCGCTGATGCCCGAGTCGATGCACATGATCATGTGGGCGATGAGCGACCGCGCCATCCCGCGTTCACTGCGGATGATCGAGGGCTTCGGTGTGCACAGCTTCCGCCTGCTGGACGAGGCGGGCGAGTCGACCTTCGTCAAATTCCACTGGCGACCCAAGCTGGGCATCCAGTCAACAGTCTGGGACGAAGCGTTGAAACTGCAATCGGCTGACAATGACTTCCATCGCCGCGACCTGTTCGAGGCCATCCAGCGCGGTGATTTCCCCGAGTGGGAACTGGCGGTACAGCTGTTCACGGAAGAGGACGCCGAGGCATTTCCGTTCGATCACCTGGATCCGACCAAGATCATCCCTGAATCGCTGGTACCGCTGCAGGTGATCGGGCGCATGGTGCTGGACCGCTGGCCCGACAACTTCTTCGCCGAGACCGAACAGGTGGCGTTCTGCCCGGCCAACGTGCCGCCGGGCATCGATTTCAGCAACGATCCGCTGCTGCAGGGCCGCCTGTTCTCCTACCTGGACACCCAGCTGCTGCGGCTTGGCGGCCCGAACTTCCACCAGATCCCGGTGAATGCCCCGAAGTGCCCGTTCGCCAATCACCAGCGCGACGGCCACATGCAGATGCAGGTGCCCAAGGGCCGCGTCGCCTATGATCCCAGCTCGCTGCAGGAGGACTCGCCGCGCGAGACGCCCGCAGGTTTCCGCAGCCACGCCAGCGCCGACGATGGCCGCAAGGGCCGCACGCGTGCGGAGAGTTTCGCCGACCACTACAGCCAGGCCCGGATGTTCTTCCGCAGCCTTGAAAAGCCGGAGCAGGCGCACCTGGCATCGGCGCTGGTATTCGAGTTGTCCAAGGTGGAAACGCTGAAGGTGCGGGTGCGCACCGTCAGCCACCTGCGCAACATCGACGAATCGCTGGCCCGGCGCGTGGCCGATGGTCTGGCGTTGCCTGCACTGCCCGACGCGGCGCCGACTGCTACCCCGGTGCGGGACATGCCCCCCGCTCCCGAGGTGCGCGTGATCGGGCGCAACAAGCCCATCCTGCAGGGTCGCTGCATCGGCGTCCTGTTCGATGAGGGCTCCGATGCCCGCGTGATCGCCAGCCTGAGCAAGGCCGCTCGGAAGGCAGGTGCGGAGGTGAAGCTGGTGGCACCAAAAGTGGGAGGCGCCACGCTGAGCGATGGGGCGATGCAGGCGGCGGATGGGCAACTGGCGGGCACGCCATCGGCTGTGTTCGATGCGGTGGCCGTGGTGCTCAGCCCGGAAGCCGCGAAGGCCTTGTCGAAAGAGAGTGCAGCCGTCGAATTCGTCAGCCAGGCGTGGGCGCACCTGAAGGCCATCGCCAGCGACGCAGGCGGCCAGACGCTGCTGAAGGCGGCGCGGGTCGGCAACGATGCCGGCATCGTCGAAGCGGAAGACGCCAAGGCCTTCCTGGCGGCGGCCGCCACCCGCCAATGGGCGCGTGAACCGAAGCTGCGCCTGCTGGCCTGACTACTACGACAGGAGATCCGTCATGCCCCGTGGTGACAAATCCGCATATACCGAGAAACAGAAGCGCCAGGCCGAGCACATCGAGGACAGCGAGCGCGAGCGCGGCGCGAGTGAAGGCACCGCCGAGCGCATCGCCTGGGCCACCGTGAACAAGCAGGACGGTGGCGGCAAACGTAGCGGCAGCGCACGCAAGGGCACGAAGAAGGCGGCGAGCAAGAAGGCGCCTGCGAAGAAGGCGGCGGCAAAGAAGGCACCGGCTCGTAAGACCGCCACCAAGAAGGCCGCAAAGAAGACAGCGGTCAAGAAGGCCGGTACAGCCGCCTCGCGCAGTGCTGCAGCGAAGAAGGCGGCCAAGACCCGTGCGGCGAAGAAGACCGTGCGCAAGGTGGCGGCCAGGAAAGCGGCACGTACCCGCGCCCGCAGCTGAGCGCATCGTTCAACGCGGCAACGTCCTCATCCACGCGGCCACTTCGGCTGCAGCTGCGTCGGCACGCGCCTGCAGCAGCAGATGTGGCCCCTCCAACGACACATGGCGGGCATCGGGCAACAGGGCCTGCAGCTCGGCCACGCTGGGCGGCCACAGCAGGCGGTCGTGGCACGCGTGCAGGCACAGCGTCGGCACCTGGATTGCTGGCAGCAATGCACGCACGTCGACCCGCAGGGTCGCTGCGGCGCGTTGCCGCAACGTGCTCGTCGGAGTCCTGGCCAACGCTTCGCGCAGCATCGACGTGTGCCCGCGGGTGTACCACGGCCCCAGCAACAGGCGCGCCAGCAATGCCACGGGAGGCAGCGGCCAGGCCGGCGACAGCAGGGCTGCGCTGGCTGCCGGCAGTGGCACCGGCCGACGCGCAAAGGTCGCTGCAAGCACCAGTCCGCGCAGCCCGGTGGGATGCCGCGTGGCCAGTTCAACAGCCAACGGGCCCGAGAAAGACTCGGCGAGCAGGATGAAGGGACGACTGGGCAGCTGCGACCACAGCCGTTGGGCAAGCGTGGCGTGATCCTGCGGTCCCTGCGCGGGCAGCGTGATCGCCTGCGTTGTCAGACCGTAAGCCTGGAGTGCCGACAGGAACGGGGGCGACAGCCTGCTGGAGCCATCCAGACCGGGCAGCATCAGCACGTGCTGCGGCGCGGCCGATGCAGGGATACAGATCGGCGTTTCCTCGCTCCCGATTCCCATGCCACCTCCTTTGCCGGCAAGCATCACCCACATCGGCAGGCAACGGAACCCCTGCTCCGGCTGTCCTGCTGCTTTGCCGGCCAATGTTGGGCAATACTACCCGCTCTGCCGCGGGACGCGGCTACCTGGGAGAGCCGTTGATGCGATGGACCTGCGCGCTGGCCATGATGGCCATGATGCTGCCACTGAACAGCTCCGCCAGCGATGGTTGGATAAATGGGGATGGCAAGGCGTTGACGGAGACCGATGCCATGAAATCCAGCGGCGGCTTCGCGGCATCGCTGCTGGTCACTTCCGATGCCGACTGGCGGGCCAAGTGGGAGACCCCGCCGGAGACCACTCCCGGCTTCAACGAGGCCAACGAAGTCCACCTGGGCGGTGAGTTGTTCCTGCTGACATTCCTCTCCAACCCGCAACTGGACGAGAACCGCGTACCCAAGGTGCACTGCGATCTGCGCATGCTGCGCCCGGACGGCAGTACCAGTATCGACGAACGCGATGTTCCCTGTTTCACCGCCGCCCTGACCGGCCCGCCAAACCTGCTGTACATGACCAACCTGCACCTGAAGTTCGTCGCTGAGGCCGGTGATCCCAAAGGCACGTGGACTGCGCAGGTGGTGGTCCGGGATCTGCTGCGGAAGGTGAGCCTGCCGCTGCAGGCCCGCTTCGACGTCCGTTGAACCGGGGCATGCGGATGAAGATGCGGCGACTCCTGAGCTGGACCGGTCTAGCGCTTTGCGTGGTCTACCTGCTGTTGACCGCATGGCTGGTTCACGGCGCGCAGTCGGAGGGGGACCCGAAGGGTACCTATATCCTGATGGCGCTCCCCATCACCCTGCAGTCTGCCGCACTCGATGCCATCGGCGCAGGCGGCCTGCTGCGTGGCAAGCCCTGGTCGACCGCATATGCAGTGCTGGTTCCGCCAACACTGCTGTTGCTGTACGCAGCCGGCTGGCTGATCGAACGCTCAGCCCGCGGGCGCTAGCCCGCGGCATCGTTCCGGTGGGCGCATCGACGCCCTGCATGCGGGACATCGCAGGCAGGGCGCCATCCAGTATCCAGTTACAGGTCGCTTACGCCGCCCGCGCCGGCATGACCGGCATGCGCGGCCCCTGCTCCAGCTGGAATACCGCCACTGACGTGGTCAGTGCATGCGCCTGTTCTTCCAGCGCGCGGCTCGCGGCAGTGGCTTCTTCCACAAGCGCGGCGTTCTGCTGGGTCACCTGGTCCATCTGCACCACCACCTGGTTGACCTGCTCGATGCCGGCGGCCTGCTCCTTGCTGGCCGCTGCGATGTCGCTCATCAGCTGGGTGGTGCGCGAACTGGCCTGCGCCACGCGTGCGATCGCGGCTTCCGATTCAACGGTCACCGCCAGGCCACTCTTCACCTTGGAAGCGGCGTCCTCGATCAGTTCCTTGATCTCCTTGGCGGCGACACCGGCACGCTGTGCGAGCGTGCGCACTTCGCTGGCGACCACGGCAAAGCCACGGCCCTGCTCGCCTGCACGCGCAGCTTCCACTGCGGCATTCAGCGCCAGGATGTTGGTCTGGAACGCGATGCCGTCGATCACCGTGGAGATTTCCGAGATGCGCGCCGAGGATTGATCGATTTCGCCCATCACCGATGCCATCTGTGCCATCGCCTGCTCGGTCTCGCGCACGGCGGCACCGGCGGCATGCGCTTCGCTGTCGGCCTGACGCGCCAGTTCGGCGTTCTGGCGTACGGTGGAGGTCAGCTCCTCCATCGACGCGGCCGCTTCTTCCAGATTCGCGGCCTGCTGCTCGGTGCGGCGCGACAGGTCGTTGTTGCCGGCGGCCAGTTCCTGGGCCGCGTTGTTGATGCTGTCGGCAGCCACCTGGATGCCGCGGACAATGCCGGTCAGCTGCGCGGTGGTGGTGTTGGCATCGTCGCGCATGCGCGCAAACACGCCGTCGTACTCGCCCTCCATGCGTGCGGTCAGGTCGCCATGCGAGATCGCGCGCAGCACGTCGGAAACATCGGCGATGCTGGCCTGCGAACTGGCCATCATGCCGTTGAGGTGCTCGACCATCGTCTTGAACTGGTACTGGAACGCAGCGGCATCGCCACGCATGCTGAAATCGCCGGCGCGTGCGGCACGGGCCAGTTCATCGATCTGCGCGTTGATCGCCATCAGGCTCTGCTTCACCGCCGCCAGGGTGCGGGTCAGCGTGCCCTTCTCACCCGGGTAGTCCGGCAGGTCGCGGCTGAGGTCACCCATGGCGTAACGCTGCATCACCTCGGCCATCAGCAGTTCCACCTGCACGTGCGATTCGACCAGGCTGTTGGTGGCCTGCACCATGCGGCCGAAATCACCGGGGAACGCACTGGCGTCCATGCGATAGCGGATTGCACCGGCCTCGTGCTGCTCGGCCATCTGCAACTGCGCGCCGATCGCCGCCTGCACACTCTGGCGCACGCTGGCCATCGCCTCGCCCAGCTGGGTCAGCTCGTCGCGGCCACCGAGGCGGAACTCCTGGTCCAGCTGTCCCTTGGACAGGCGCTCGGCCAGGTTCACCGCGCGCGCCAGCGGACCGGTCAGGCTGCGGCCGATCATCACCGAGGCACCGATGCCCACCAGCAGCGCGACGCCGCCCAGCACCAGCAGCTGCAGCAGGCTGCGCTCGCCCAGGCGGATCGCCTCGGCGGCAGCCTCACGGCTTTCCTTCTCCTCGAAGTCCACGCCATCGGACAGCGCCTTGTTCCAGCCGTTGGCGGCTTCCTGCACCGGACCCAGGGTCAGCGCCACGGCGCCCGGGTAGTCGCCCTGCTCCATCAGTTCGCTGGTCTGCTTGTTGAGCGGGCGCGCGATGGCACGCTTGGCCGCGATGGTTTCCGCGATGGCCTTGCCCTCCGCATCGCCTGGCAGTGCCTGGTAGGCGGTCCAGCTGGCCTCATAGCGCTTGACCAGATCGGCAATGCGCTTCTCATCGCTGCCGCGGTCTTCGCCCTGGCGGATCAGCATCTCGCGCCGCACCACCATCATCTGGTTGTTGGCGTCGAGCATCTGCGACAACAGGCGCACCTTGGCCACGCTGACGTCGACCACCTGCTGCATCGCGCGCTTCTGCACGACGCTGGCGGTGGCGCCGGTGGCCACTACGGCGGCAACCAGCAGCAGCAACAGGCCAAAGCCCAGCCCAAGACGCCAGGCAACCCTGACGTTCCTCAAGTAGTTCATGGGGGTATCCAAAACGGGGGGATGTGGCCTTATCGGCGGCACGGCAGGCAATCTTGATCGCCGCCCATCGACGGCGTCGGCCACCGTTCACCTTGGTGAGCCCCCGTCCCAGCGACACCTGCCGCTGGCAACCGGCCGCAATGACATGCCTGCTCATGCGGGCATCAGATCCCTTTCACGGCGGCTCGGCGCCGCCTGCGGGCAAGGTGGCGGCGTACCTGCTGGAGATCCCAATGCGCTCATCTGTGTCTCGATCCACCCTGCTCGCAATCTCGCTGCTGGCGTCGCCGGCCTTCGCGCAGGCGCCGCCGCCCAACCTGCCCGCCCCCATTGCCGAGAAGGCTGGCCCGGACACCGCAGTGCGCTCCGCACTGCATGCCCAGGTGCTGCTGGATCGTGCGAACTTCTCTCCGGGCCAGATTGATGGTGAGGTAGGCAGCAACCAGCGGCGGGCGGTGTCAGGCTTCCAGACGGCACACGGCCTGACCGTAACGGGTGAGCTGGACGACGCCACCTGGAAGGCTCTGCAGGCCGATACGATCACGCCGCTGGCCAGCTACACGCTGACTGCTGAGGATGTCGCCGGCCCGTTCCAGCCGATACCGAAAGGACCCGCCGCCCAGGCCAAGCTGAAATCGCTGGGCTACAGCAATGTGGAAGAAGCCCTGGGCGAGCGCTTCCACGCGTCCCCAGAGCTGATGAAGATGCTCAATCCCGGCGTGGATCTGACCAGGGCTGGCAGCCGCATCCAGGTCCCCAACATCGCCCCGGCCGCATTGCCGAAGGCCGCCAGGATCGTGGTCGACAAATCCGACTCCACGCTGCAGCTACTGGACGCGCAGGGCAAGCTGATCGCGCAGGTGCCGGTGTCATCCGGCAGCCAGCACGACCCGCTGCCGATCGGCGAATGGAAGATCCTGGGCGTTTACCGCGACCCGCCGTTCCACTACAACCCCAAGCTGTTCTGGGATGCCCGCAAGGGGGAAAAGAAAGCCACGCTGCCGCCCGGCCCGAACAATCCGGTCGGCCGGGTCTGGATCGATCTGTCCAAGCCGCATTACGGCTTGCATGGCACGCCTGAACCCGGCCACGTGGGCAAGACCGAGTCGCATGGCTGCGTACGCATGACCAACTGGGATGCACTGCGCGTGGCCGACGCAGTGGACACCTCGGTGCCTGTCGTGATGCAGGAGTGAGTCGATGCGTCTTTCGCAACTGATCGTGCTGGGTGTTCTGCTGGGATTGGGTGCAGGTTGGTGGCTGCACCGCGAAATGGATGAGCCGGTGACCGACGCGCTGCCGGAAGCGCCATCGACGGTGGCCGCCGCGCCGGTGACGGAACCGTTAGCGCCAGGCGCAACAGCCCCACCCGCCTCCACCGCGCCGCCGGCCGCGCAGGCTGCCGGTGCACCGTCCGGCCTGCTGCTGCCCGTGCAGGGCATCCTGCCCTCGCAGCTGCGCGATACCTTCACCGATGCACGCAGCGAGGGCCGCGTACACGATGCCATCGACATCATGGCCGATGCAGGTACGCCGGTACTGGCGGTGGCCGATGGCACGGTGGAAAAACTGTTCGACAGCGAGCGCGGTGGACTGACGATCTACCAGTTCGAGCCCAGCGGGCATTGGTGCTACTACTACGCGCACCTGCAGCGCTACGCCGATGGCCTGGCCGAGAAGCAGGTGATCAAGCGCGGCGAGGTGATCGGTTATGTAGGCAGCACCGGCAACGCCAGTGCCGACGCGCCGCATCTGCATTTTGAGGTACACGTGCTGGGGCCGGAGAGGCAGTGGTGGAAGGGGGAGTCGATCAATCCCTATCCGCTGCTGAAGTCGGCAGCGATGATGCCCGGCGCTGCCAGCGTCGCAATGCCACAGTAAAGACGGCCAACGCAGCTCCTGGAATCATCAGCAACAGCGCCGCCATCTTCCAGAAGAAGAACGGCCACAGCCAGAGGTAGTCGAGGTCGGTCAGCTTCAGCACGTCCATCGGCGGCAGCAGGTCCACCGAGGCCGCACGGCCGGCCAACGCCGGATCGACCTCCAGCACGGTCAGCCGCAGCGAGGAACGGCCTCGCGGCAGTGCGTCACTGCGGCCGTAGCCGAAGTACGAGGCGGCGAACCGGTCTCGCTCGACCGATTCCAGTGCGCGATGGATCTCCGGATCGGTCACCGCCGAGCGGCTCTCCGCGCGGAACTCGGTGCGATCGGTTGGGGTTTCCGCGCGCAGGCGCAGCTCGGGATCGACCGCCGGATCGGCGCCGTCATCCGCATAACGCAGACGCAGTCGCAGCGGGTCGTCGATGAAGCGGTACACCGTGATCTCGGCGGTCGCGCCCGGCTGCAGCACCAGCGGCAGGGTCTGCGTGCGCGAAGCCAGGTAATTGGCGAGCGCGCCCAGCACCAGCACGATGCAGGCCAGCGTCCACAGGCTCCACAGCAGCCACAGAGTCACCCGTGCGACCGTCTCGCCCTTCATACCGAAGTCTCCGTCATCGCTGCGCTGCCCTGCCGGCTGTGCCGCCACAGTACCGAAAACGAAAAAGCCCCGCTTGCGCGGGGCTTTTCCTTCAGCAACACCAGGCAGGGCCCAGCGCTACCGGTCTCTCACTCAGGCAAACGGATCCTGCAGGACCATGGTGTGGTCGCGGTCCGGGCCGGTCGAAACGATGCTGATCGGGCAGCCGGCCAGTTCTTCCAGCGAACGCAGGTAAGCGCGTGCCGCCGGCGGCAGCTCGTCCCACTGGGTGATGCCGTGGGTGTTCTCGCTCCAGCCCGGGAACTCCAGGTACACCGGGGTGCACTCTTCCCAGCCCTGCGCATCCAGCGGAGCATATTCGGTGCGCTTGCCGTTGTATTCGTAGGCGATGCAGACCTTCAGCTTTTCCATGCCATCGAGCACGTCCAGCTTGGTGATGCACAGGCCGCTGATGCCGTTGATGGCCACGGCGCGCTTCAGTGCGACGATGTCCATCCAGCCGCAACGACGCGGGCGGCCGGTCGATGCGCCGTATTCGGCGCCGCGGTCACGGATGCCCTGGCCGACTTCGTCGTCCAGTTCGGTCGGGAACGGGCCACCGCCGACGCGGGTGGCGTAGGCCTTGGCGATGCCCAGCACGTAGTCGATCGAATCGGCGCCAACGCCGGAACCGGCCAGCGCGCCACCGACGGTGGTGTTGGAGCTGGTGACGTACGGGTAGGTGCCGTGGTCGATGTCCAGCAGCGCGCCCTGCGCGCCTTCGAACAGCACGCGCTTACCCTGCTTGCGCAGGTCGTGCAGGATGCCGGCCACGTCGGACTTCATCGGCTGCACGTATTCGCCGAAGGCCAGCGCCTCGTCGAAGGTCTTCTGGAAGTCGACCGCATCGGTGTTCAGATACTTGGTCAGCACGAAGTTGTGGTAATCCAGCGCGGTGCGCAGCAGTTCTTCCAGCTGCTTCGGGTAATGCAGGTCGGCGATGCGGATGCCGCGACGCGCCACCTTGTCTTCGTAGGCCGGGCCGATGCCACGGCCAGTGGTGCCGATCGCCTTGCCACCGGCAGCGCGTTCGCGCGCCTGGTCCAGGGCGATGTGGTACGGCATGATCAGCGGCGCGGCCGGGGAGATCTTCAGGCGCGAACGTACTTCCACGCCGGAGGCTTCCAGCTCGGCGATTTCCTTCTGCAGCGCGGCCGGCGAGATCACCACGCCGTTGCCGATCAGGCACAGCGCGTCGTCACGCAGGATGCCCGACGGGATCAGGTGCAGGACGGTCTTCTTGCCGTTGATGACCAGGGTGTGGCCGGCATTGTGGCCACCCTGGAAGCGCACGACGGCGCCGATTTCCTCAGTGAGCAGATCGACGATCTTGCCCTTGCCTTCATCGCCCCACTGGGCACCCAACACTACGACAGACTGACCCATGACGGGCTCCTCGATTTGTTGCGGCCATCGGGGCCGCGGACGGGTAAACCGTGGCGGGGCTGGCCAGCACCTGGAGGGCGGCTCCAGACGGGGAGCGGCCGGCGATGGAAGGCCCAGACACGGAAAAAGCCGAACGGGGAGGCCCGTCCGGCTTTTGTGCATTATCCGGGTTTCCGGGGTCCGCTGCCACCTTTCCGACGGACGGCTTCACCGGCCGGTCAGGGGACCGAAATGGGGTCAGATCCCTTTCCTGCGGAAAGGGATCTGACCCCTGCTAATGCCTCACCCACCACAGCAGGCCCAGGCCGGCCAGCAGCACCAGCCCGCCGAAGCTGCGCAGGGCCGGGCTGGGCAGGTCCAGCAGGCGCTCGGCCATGCGCTTCCAGGCGAACGGCGCCACGAACAGGAACAGGCCTTCCAGCACCGCGACCAGGCAGACGGCGGCGAACAGATCTTTCATGGGGGACTCCGGAAAAAGCACGGGGCCCGGCGTCTGGCCGGGCCCCGTGGGGTAGTGCCCTGCGACCTCAGCGGTCGTTCTTCAGGTACTGCAGGAACGGGTCGTTCTTGTCGAGCACGATCACGCCATTGCCGTCGGTCATGGAGCCACGGTAGGCCTCCAGGCTGCGGTAGAACGCATAGAACGACGGATCAGCCGAGCCAGCCTTGCCGTAGATGCGGGCCGCCTCGGCATCGCCTTCACCGCGCAGGCGCTGTGCATCACGCTCGGCCTCGGCGATCAGCACGGTGCTGTCGCGGTCGGCCTGGGCACGGATGGTCAGCGACTGCTCCTCGCCCTCCGCACGCAGCTTGGCCGCTTCCTGCTTGCGCTGGGCGCGCATGCGCTCGTACACGTCGTTGATCACCTGGCTGTCAGTCGGCAGGTCCACCTGCTTGATGCGCAGGTCGATCATCTGCATGCCGAGGCCGGCCACCGCCTCGTTGATCCCCTTCAGCTGCTCGGCGATCAGCTCGCTGCGGTCGCCGGACACCAGCTGCTGCAGGGTGCGCGAGTTGATCTGGTTGCGCAGCGAGTCGGTGATGATCGGTGCCAGGCGGGCATTGGCGATGCGCGGATCGCCGCCGGTGGCACGGAAGTAGTCACCTACGTTGGAGATGTAGCCGATGGCGAAGAAGTCGACGCTGACGTCCTTCTGCTCGGCGGTGAAGTAGCGCGCCGGCGCGGTGTCGAGCACCTGGAAGCGGCGGTCGAAGACCTTCACCGTTTCCACCACCGGCACCTTGAAATGCAGGCCCGGCTTGATGTCCGAACGCACCACCTTGCCCAGGTTCAGCACCATGGCGGTCTGGTCCTCACGGACCACGTACACCGAGCCGAGCAGGCCCAGCACCACCGCCACGATCACGGCGATCCAGATAGGACTCTTCATCGGCTGCCCTCCTCACGGCCGCTCGGTCGCCCGGTCGGGCGGCCCACCGGCCGGCCCGGATCACGGGAAGCTTCCACCGCTGCACCCGGCAGCGACGGCATCACCACGTCCGGGTTCGCCACTGCGGCCGGGGCCGAGGTGGTGGGACGGGTATCGCCAGTCATCGGCACGTAGATCAGCTGGCGGCCATCGCCGCCGATCACCTTGCGGTTCTCGCTCAGCACCTGCTGCACGGTCTCCAGCCACAGGCGCTTGCGGGTCACTTCCGGGGCGTCCTTGTACTGGGCCTGCAACAGGCTGAAGCGCTGCGCGTCACCCTCGGCCTTGGACACCACGGCCTGCTTGTAGCCTTCGGCGGTGGTACGGGCGCGCGAGGCCTGGCCCCGGGCTTCCGGCACGACCTTGGCAGCGTAGGCCTGGGCCTCGTTGATCAGGCGTTCCTTGACCTGCTGGGCACCGTTGACCTCGTCAAAGGCCGGCTTCACTTCTTCCGGCGGACGGGCGTCCTGCAGGGTCAGGCCGGTCACGGTCAGGCCGGTCTTGAACGCCTTCAGCAGCGCCTGCAGGCGCTCCTCGGCGGCCACGGCCAGCGGGCCACGGTTGTTCAGCACGGCGTTGAGGTCGGCACGGCCGACTTCCTCGCGCACCGCGCTCTGCGCCGACTGCTCCAGCACCTGGTTGGCATCGACGGTGCCGAACAGGTACTGCTGCGGGTCGTCGATGCGGTACTGGACGTTCAGCGAGACGTTGACGATGTTCTCGTCGCGGGTCAGCACCGGTACCTGGATCGAGAACGTCTTGATCTCGGTGGCGTTGACCTTGGTGACCGATTCGATCGGCCACGGCAGCTTGAAGTTCGGACCGGGCTGCAGGATGCGCGAGAACTGGCCGAAGCGCAGGACCACGCCACGCTGCTGTTCGCCGATCAACTGGAAGCTGGAGAACAGCACCAGCAGCACCACGGCCGCCACCACCCAACGCACGATGCCGCCGTCGAACAGGTCCTTCAGCGGCCCGGGCAAACCGCCCCAGCCACCACCATTGCCACCGCCGCGTGACCCGAACGGCCCGCGTCGATTGTCCTCGGGGCCTTGTCCGCCCTTGTTGCCGCCGGGTGTATTCCAGGCCATGCACGCTCCATCAAGATGTGGGCTGCGGCGCGGGCCCTTCCCGCGGCGCCAGCCGTGAAACCATTACCGATCATACAAGATGGGGCGGATCGGCAGGATCGAAAGGGGGGCAACGGGGTAAGGTGGCGTTTTCCTCGAAGTCAGGCAATGCCGATGGCCCCCACCACCCCGTTCACCGCCTTCCGCATCGAAAACGACGACGCCGGTTACCGCAGCGGCCTGGCCCAGCTCAAGGTCGAAGACCTCAGCCCCGGCCAGGTTCTGATCCGCGCCAACTGGTCCTCGGTCAACTACAAGGACGCCCTGGCCGGCACCGGCAAGGGAAAGATCCTGCGCCGCTTCCCGCTGGTGGGGGGCATCGACGTAGCCGGCACCGTGGTCGCCAGCACCGATCCGGAATGGCGTGAAGGCGACGCGGTGCTGGCCACCGGCTGCGGCCTCAGCGAGACCCGCGACGGCGGCTACAGCCAGTATGTGCGGCTGGAATCGCGTGCGGTGATCGCCCAGCCGGCCGGGCTGAGCCCACGCGAGGCGATGGTGCTGGGCACCGCCGGCTTCACCGCGGCGTTGGCGCTGCTGCGCATGCAGGACAACCGGCAGAGCCCGGAACTTGGACCGCTGGCGGTCACCGGCGCCAGTGGCGGCGTCGGCGCGCTGGCACTGTCGATCTTCAGCCGCGCCGGCTACACGGTGCATGCGATCAGCGGCAAACCCGACCAGACCGGTTTCCTGCACGCCATCGGCGCCACCGAGGTGCTGCCGCGTGAGGCCCTGGCCGACACCGGCCCACTGCAATCGGCGCGTTTCGGTGGGGGCCTGGACAATGCCGGCGGCGCCATGCTCGCCAGCCTGCTGGCGCAGACCGCGCCCTACGGCAGCGTGGTCAGTGCCGGCCTGGCGGCCAGCCCGGCGCTGGACATGACCGTGATGCCGTTCATCCTGCGTGGCGTGTCGCTGCTGGGCGTGTCCTCGGCCAATGCGCCACGCGGGCTGCGCGAGGATGTCTGGGCGCGGCTGGGCAACGAATGGAAACCGCAGCACCTGGACCGCATCTGTACCGCCGAGGTTGGCCTTGATGGCCTGCCGGCCGTGTTCGAGCGGATGCTGGCGGGCGGCTCGCTGGGCCGCACCGTGGTGCGGATCGACTGAACGTAGCAGGCAGGCGACGGACGGCAGATGCGCCCCTCCCGCCGGTAATGAGCCCGCACTACACTGCGGGCATTACATGGGGAACAACATGGCACGCATTCTGATCGTCGACGACTCACCGTCGCAGCTGTTGGGGATACAGCGCATCGTCGAGAAGCTCGGGCACCAGATCCTGACCGCCACCGATGGCGCCGCCGGGGTCGAAACCGCCAAGGCCGAGCTGCCCGACCTGGTCCTGATGGACGTGGTGATGCCCAATCTCAACGGCTTCCAGGCCACCCGCACCCTCGCCCGCGACGAGGCAACCCGGCATATTCCAGTGATCCTGGTGACCACCAAGGACCAGGATACCGACCGCATGTGGGGCATGCGCCAAGGCGCCAAGGCCTACATCACCAAGCCGTTCTCGGAAGATGAGCTGTCCGAAGTGCTGGAGCGCGTGTTCGCCGGGCAGGGCTGAGACGCGCGCGGTAGTGCCGGCCGCTGGCCGGCAATGATGTGTGATTGCCGGCCAGCGGCCGGCACTACCGGAAGGCGTGCTCAGATCGTCTCGCCAAACGCCTTGGCCAGGTTCCGGTAGGCCTTCTTCTGCGCCTCGTCGGTCGCGGCCGGGGCCACGATCTCGATCTCGACGATCTGGTCGCCATCCGGATTGCCCGGCAGGCCACGCCCGCGCAGGCGCAGCTTGCGCCCGGCATCGGAGTCGGCCGGAATCTTCAGTTCCACCGCGCCGCCCAGGGTCGGCACGCTGATGCTGGTGCCCAGCGCGGCCTGCCACGGCGTGACCGGCAGGGTGTAGAGGATGTTGCGGCCATCGACCTCGAACTGCGGGTGTGCGGCGTACTCCACTTCCAGCAGCAGGTTGCCGCCATGGTTGCCCTGCCCCGCCAGGCGGATCACCTGGCCCGGACGGATGCCCTTGGGCACGCGCACGTCCAGCTGCTTGCCGTTGACGGTGATGCGCAGGCTGTCGCCGCTGTAGGCCGCTTCCAGCGGTACCGACAGCTTGGCGCGGGTGTCGCGGTTGGGCGCATGGCCCTGGCTGCTGAATCCCGGGCCAGGGCCGGCACCGCCGCGCTGGCGCGCGAACAGGCTTTCGAAGAAGTCGCTGAAGCCGCCGTTGGCGCCACCACCCCCGAACACTTCCTCGAAGTTGAAACCACCGGCGCCGCCGTAGTTCGGCGGCACGTTGAACTCCTCGCCCGGGCGATAGCCCTGCGCGCGCAGCTGGTCGTAGGCTGCACGCTTTTCCGGGTCGCGCAGCGCCTCATAGGCCTCGTTGACCGCCTTGAACTTGTCTTCGGCCCCGGCCTCCTTGCTGACGTCCGGGTGGTACTTGCGTGCCAGCCGGCGGTAGGCGGTCTTGATCTCCGCCTCGCCCGCGCTCGGTTCCACCCCCAGGGTGGCGTAGTAATCCTTGAATTCCATCCAGCTACCTCGATCTGCTTCGGCCGCGCCGGTGGCGCCGCCCCGGGTTCATTCTACGCGCCGGCGATGCTACGCCGTCGCTCGTGCGGCCCCGGTGAGGCCGACTGATCCTGCGCAATGCGGTTGCCATCGCCCTGCCCCAGGCTATGGCTGGAAGCCCGCTCCGCAAAGCCTGAAGATGGGCCCTGCACGCCGGTTTTCCAATGTCTTGACGTCCCTGTCCCATCCGGCCCACTACGCTGCCCCAGCAAGGAGTTCCCCATGACCATCCATGTCGGCGACCGCATTCCGGAAGTCACCCTCAAGCGCATCCGCGAGGGCATTGAAACGCTCGATACGCATTCGCTGTTCGACGCGCGCAAGGTGGTGCTGTTCGCTGTGCCCGGCGCGTTCACGCCGACGTGCTCGGCCCGCCACCTGCCCGGCTACGTCGAGAAATTCGAGGCCTTCCGCCAGCGCGGCATCGATGTCTACTGCATGGCCGTCAACGACCCGTTCGTGATGAAGGCCTGGGCCGCCGATCAGCACGTGCCCGACGGCCTGCTGATGCTGTCCGACGGCAATGCCGAACTGACCCGTGCGCTCGGCCTGGAGCTCGACGCCAGTGCCTCGGGCATGGGCATCCGCTCGCGCCGTTTCGCCCTGTTCGTGGTCGACGGCGTGGTCCGCGCCGCCTGGGTTGAACAGCCCGGTCAATTCGAAGTGTCTTCGGCCGACTACGTGCTGGAGCACCTGCCCACCTGATCTCCCACCGCAAGAGGAAACGGCCAGCCATGTCCAGCAAGCCAGCCAAAGCCCCCAAGCCCACTGCGCAGATTCCCGGCATCAGCGAGCGCACGGCCCTGCGCGAGCGTGCCCGGCGCAACATCGAGGACGGTGCGATCACCGACAGCTACAGCGCCGACCGCAAGGTGGTGATCAAGCTGCTCAACGACGCACTGGCCACCGAGTACGTGTGCGTGCTGCGCTACTACCGGCACTACTTCATGGCCAAGGGCATGCTGGCCGACGCGGTGAAAGCTGAATTCCTTGAACATGCACAGCAGGAACAGGCGCATGCCGGCAAGCTGGCCGAGCGCATCGTGCAGCTCGGCGGCGAGCCCGACTTCAACCCGGATACGCTGACCGCGCGCTCGCATGCCGAATACAAGGAAGGCAGCGACCTGCGCGACATGGTCCGCGAGAACCTGGTGGCCGAACGCATCGCCATCGACAGCTACCGCGAGATGATCAACTTCATCGGCGACCGCGATACCACCACCAAGCGCATCCTCGAAGAGATCCTGGCACAGGAAGAGGAACACGCCGACGAGTTCGCCGATCTGCTGGATGGGTGGATCGGGGAGTGATCCGGTAGATGCCCACCCTGGTGGGCGCCTTTGCCGCGTGCCAACCAAGGTTGGCACCTACCAGAGCACGGCGGTGTCGTTGGCGCTGGACCGCGCGCCGCGCATGGCCCGGCGCCTACCGGAGGACAGTGAACCGTACATGCGTCCACGCGCCGTCTGCGGCCAAGGCGGTCAGGGTATGCGCACCGGGATCGGCGAACTCGCGCTGCATCAACTGCGCGCCGTGGGTCTGCGCGATCCAGCGGCCGTCCAGCAACCAGTCCACCGCCTGCTCGCTGCCCAGCGCGCGCAGCTGCAGGCGCACGCCGTGTTCCGAATTAGGCGCGCGCGCCAGCGTGGCGCCGTCATTGAGCCCGTCCACATGCAGCGCGACGCTGGCCTCGCGCCCGTCGTCGCGGCAGTCTGGCGACAGTCCCGGCAACTGCGAAGCCTCGCGCGTGGCCTTGGGCAGCCACGGTGACAGCAACGCCGGCCAGCGCGCGATCTCGCGGGCGACTTCTTCGTGCGGCAAGCGGCAATCGGCAGACACGCGCAGTCCGCTGCGGGCATCGGCCAGGTAACGCTGCCGGCCCGGCTGCCAGCGCCGCGCCTCGCGTTCGGGGAAGGTCGGCGGTGCGGCGCCATCGAGCAGGTAGGCTGGCATCCGCCGCTGGCACAGTGCGGCCGGCAGTCCCTCGGCACGTTCGCCAGTGGGCCAGCAGATGTCTTCCTGGCTGACACTGGCCGGCATCGGCGCGGCCGCCGAATCACCACGCTGGCGCGGCAGGCTGTCCACCACTTCGAACATCAGCGGCAGCGCGGTGACCGCGCCGTACTGGCCCGGCAACGGAGTACCGTCCGGCCGGCCCACCCACACGCCCACCGTGTAGTGGCGGGTACTGCCGATCGCCCATGCATCGCGGTACCCGTAACTGGTGCCGGTCTTCCACGCCACGCGCGGGCGGCCACCGACATCGAACGTCCCGGCGCTGTATCCCGGGCGCGGGTTTGATTCGAGCATCTCGCGCACGATCCAGCTGGCGCCCGGCGAGGCCAGGCGCCGCTCGATCATCGGCTCGTCGTCGGTGTAACGCACGCGGCCGGCGATACCGCTCCGGTTGAAGGCGGCGAACGCGCCGACCAGGTCTTCCAGACGCGCGCCGGTGCCGCCCAGGATCAGCGACAGGTTGGGCGAACTGCCCGGCGGGAAGCGCAGCTGGATCCCGGCGTGCGACAGGCGGGCAGCGAAGCGCGCCGCGCCGACCCGCTGCAGCAGATCCACCGACGGCACGTTGAGCGACAGCCGCAATGCGCTGGAGGCACCGATGGGCCCATTGAAGGCCATGTCGAAGTTGCCGGGGCGGTAGCTGCCGAAACTCTGCGGTGCATCGACCAGCAGGCTTTCCGAATGGATCAGGCCATCGTCCAGCGCCATCGCGTACAGGAACGGCTTGAGCGTGGAGCCTGGCGAACGCCAGGCCTGCACCATGTCCACGTGACCCAGCCGCTGGCGGTCACCGAAGGACAATGTACCGACATAGGCGCGTGCCTGCAGGGTCCGGTTGTCGACCACCAGCAGGGCCGCCGAGGTACGCTCGGGCAGCGTCGAGAAATAGCTGGCCACGCGCTCTTCCAGCGTGCGCTGCAGGCCGATGTCGATGCTGCTCTGGATGCGTGCCTGGCCCGGATGCGCCGAGTGCAGGCGCTGCGCCAGCAGCGCGGCGTGCAAGGGAGGGCGCAGCGAACGCGCCACCACGTTCTCGACGCGCGCATCCTCCACTTCTTCCGGTGTCCACGCGCCCAGCTCGGCCATGCGTGACAGCACCTTGTCGCGCGCCTTCTGCGCAGCTTCCGGATGGCGGTCCGGGCGCAGCCGGCTGGGCGCCTGTGGCAGCACCGCCAGCAGCGCAGCCTCGGCATGCGACAGCTGCGCCGCCGGCTTGCCCAGATAGGCCCAGCTGGCCGCTTCCACGCCTTCGATGGTGCCGCCGTAGGGTGCACGCTCCAGGTACAGGGCCAGGATCTGCTGCTTGCTCAGGTGCACCTCAAGCTGCACCGCACGCAGCATCTGCTTCAGCTTGCCCCACGGGGTGCGTGAGTGCGGATCGAGAATGCGCGCGACCTGCATGGTCAGGGTCGAACCGCCGGACACGATGCGGCCGCCGCGCAGCAGCTGGCCGCTGGCCCGCAGGATCGCCAGCGGGTTGATGCCCGGATGGCGCCAGAACCAGCGGTCTTCATAGGTCAGCAACGCCTGCAGGTACAGCGGTGAGACGCTGTCGATCGAGGCCGGATAGCGCCACACGCCCTCGGCATCGGCAAACGCGCGCAATGGCGTGCCGTCGGCAGCCACCACCAGGGTGCTGGTATCACGCTGCTTCGGCAGCGGCGGCGGGAAGGCGAAATCCAGCACCAGCAGCAGCGCCAGCGTGGCGGCCGTGCCCCAGCGCAGCCACGGCCACAGTGGCCGCAGCCGGCGGCGCAGGGCTGCCAGCCGGTTCGTCATCGTGTTCTTCATTGCGGGTTGCCAGCAGGACGGGCCGCGCCGTCGCGGCCCGTCCGCGCGGTCACGGCTGTACCACCGTGATCGTGGTCGGGTTGCTGCGGCCGACGCCGCGCAGCTGCGGCCGGTACATGTCCTCCACCAGCGGCGGCGGCACCGAGTAGGTTCCCGGCGTCACCGCGCGGACCAGGTAGAACACGTTGGCCTTGCTGCCACGCGAGAGCTTCAGCGCGGCCACGTAGCGGTCGTCGCGGAACTCCTCGTGCTTGGTATCGGCGGCCTCACCACGGTCGCTGATGGTGATGCCATCGACCACCACGTCGGCCCACTGCTTGGCATCGCCCAGGTTGAAGTTCTCGATCTCCAGGCCCGCCGGCAGCAGGTCGGTCAGCAGTGCATCGGGCATCGTGGTGTCGGCGGTGACGGTGACGCGCACGATCAGCGCTTCGCCTTCCTTCAGCGGGCGCGGCGACCACGGCTTGCCATCGGTACCAAAGTAGCTACGTTCAATACCCACTACGCTGTTGTCCGGTGCGTGCGCACTGCGCGGGATGCCGGCCACATCAATGCTGGCGAACATCGGCGGCTGCCCCTGCGGGGTGAAGCGCACGCCGCTGGCCAGCTCGCTGGCGCTGAAGTTGCGGCCGAACAGCTTGCGCTCGCCGATGGCTTCGGTGCTGCCACCGATCACCAGCTCACCGGCCACCAGCGCCTTCTGGTTGGCGGCCAGGGCCTTGCCGAGGCGGGCAATCGCCACCTGTTCCTGCGTGCTCAGCCACATCCAGCCGGCATTGCGGCGCGCATCCAGGCCACGGCCAAGATCCACCGCACGCGCATCCCAGGCGGGCTTGGCCAGCTTGTTCTCGTGGGTCAGCGCGATCATCAGTGCATCATCGCGGATCGCACTGCCGTAGTCGCCGAAGTACGACGGACGTTCGCTGCTGGACTTGGCGAAGGCCGCCGCCAGCGCGGCCTGGCCACGCTTGGCATCACCCTGCAGCGACAGCGCCACGCCCAGGTGGACCAGCGACAGGCCACCGACCGCCTTGCTGCGTTCGTTGTCGTACAGCGTGCGCAGGGTACCCAGCGGTGCACGATTGACCCGGGCCAGCACGTAGCCCGAATACGCCTGGTTGGCGAACTTCAGCTTCTCGCGATCCTCCTGGCCATAGAACTGATTGCCGCCGGACAGCAGATCCTCGCTGAGCCGGTTGAGCGCCTTCTGCAGCACGTTGTCGGGCACCGCAAAACCGGCGTCCTTGGCGTCGAGCAGGAACTCGGTGATGTACGGCGTCAGCCACGGGTTCACGTAGCCGTCGTCACCCCACATCGAGAAGTTGCCGTTGGCCACCTGCATCGACGCCAGGCGTCCGAACGCACCTTCCATGCGCTCTCTACGGGTCTTGGCATCCAGGCCATCGGCGCCGAGCATCGACGAGGTGGCCTGGTCCAGGATCAGCGCGGCGTAACCCTTGCTGGTGGTCTGCTCGGCGCAGCCATATGGATAGTTCAGCGCGCCCTGCAGTGCACTGGCGAACGGGATCGGCGGCAGCGGGCTGACCAGCAGGCGGGCATTCACCGACTCGGACATCAGGCCCTCGGTCAGGCTGTTGTCGAGGCTGACCGCGGCCAGCGGATCGAGCGTGCGCACCTGCGAACGCAGCACCTGCGGCCACGCCGCACGCACCGGCAGGTCGTAGCGGCGATCAGCCTTGAAGCCGTTGCCGTCCACCCGCACCCGCACCTTGGCCACGCTGTGGCCCTCGCGAGCCGACAATGGGAAGCTCAGCGTGGTCTTGGCGTCGGCATTCAACTGCACGCTGCGGCTGCCCTCGCCCAGGTTCAACGGGCCTTCGCTCTCCACCTTCACGTTGAACTGCCCCGGCTTGCCGGTGAAGTTCTGCACGTCCAGGGTCACGGTGCTGCGGTCGCCCGGGGCCAGCACGCGCGGCATGCTGGCTTCGGCCAGGATCGGGGCGCGCACAATGGTTTCCACGTCACGCTTGCCGTACTGGTCATCGCTGTAGACCAGCGCCGACACGCGCAGGGTGCCGTTGAAGTCCGGCACTTTCAGCCGGATGCGGGCATTGCCCTTGGCATCGAGCTGTACCGGGCCGGAGAACAGGTCCACGGTCTGCACGCGCGCGGTCGGGCGCTTGGCCTGCGGCAATGCCTGCAGCGCCATGTCGCCGCCGAACTTCAGCTTGCCGCTGCCACCATCGAAGCTCTCGATCACCCGGCTGTAGATGTCGTAGGCATCGATACCGAGGCGACGCTGGGCAAAGAAGTGTGCACCGGCATCGGGCACCGGGAAGCGGGTGATGTTGAGGATGCCCACGTCCACCGCCGAAACGGTGACGTGCGCGGTCTTGCCGGCCAGCTGCGGCGCACTGACGGTTACCGGCAGGTCCTGCTCCGGGCGCATCTGCTTGGGCGCGACCAGGCCTACGGCCACCGTGCGGCCCTTGCGGTCCATCGGCACATGCACCACGCCTACCGCGCGGGCCGGGGTGATCTTGCTCGGCGCACTGCCGCCACGGAACACCAGCGCGGTGATGTAGACGTCGTGGCGCTCCCAGTCGGCGGTGACCGGGATCTTGAAGGTCGAACCCGGCTTGGCCTCGATGTCCTGCACATACAGCATGCGGTCGGTCTCGACCATCAGGATGCCCTTGCCGGCGTGCGGCGGGGTCACCGTCACCTCCAGGGTGTCACCGGCCTTGTAACCGGTCTTGTCCAGGCCCAGCTTGACCTTGTCCGGGCGCGCATCCAGGCCACGGTTGTCATCGCCCCAGCTCCAGCCGGCACGGAACGGATAGCGGCTGGTCAGGCCGGTGGACGGATCGAACACGTCCACCCGGTACTCGCCCCACTCCACCGGGAAATCAAAGGCGACCGCGCTGTTGCCGGCATCGACGGTGCGGGTTTCCTTGTTCTCGAAACGGCGGGTGAAGTCGTAGTCCCAGCGGTTGTCGTTGAAGGTCCAGTGGTAGTCGCGCAGCTCGCGCACCAGGGTGATCTTCAGGCCCTTGGCCGGCTGCGGCGTACCAGCGGCATCCACGCGCATCAGCTCGAAGCGCGCGTTGCCGTTGGAATCGGCGCCATCGTCCGGGTTGAACAGCGGTCGCACGCCGACCAGCGCATTGGCCGGCCACATCACCCGCTTCAGGGTGCGGGTGACTGTGCGGCCGCCGGTTTCATACAGGCTGCCGGACAGCACCACGGCGATCGGCGCCTTGGCCTTGGCCGCCTCTTCCGGCAACGCCACATCCTCACGCAGCTGGCCATTGCCCGGCAGCGTGGTATCGATCACGTCCTTGGCCTCGCGCGGCAGCTGCAGGGTCGGGTCACCGAAGAAATAGCCCGGCAGGCCTTCCACCGGCTTCTGTTCGGCGGCCACCGCCATGCGTGCGGTGAAGCGGTTGCCATCGGCCGGTGCGCCATACAGGTAGGCGCCATTGGCCTGCAGGCGCAGGTCCTCACCCGGCTTCAGCGTCTTCTGCGCGCTGTCCAGGTCCAGTTTCATGCGCTCGGGCAGGAACTCCTCGATGCGCAGGGTCATGCCCTGGATCGCTTCCTTGCTGGCCGGGTCGGTGCGGAACTCGATCTGCCAGCGGCCGGTCGGCGCCTCGGCGGGGATCACCTGCTCGAAATTGATGTAGCCCTGGTCGCCTGGCTGCAGGCGGGTCTCGCGGAACGTCTTGCCATCGGGCTGCTTCAGGCGCAGGAACACGGGCTGGGCCTTGACCGGTTTGCCGTCGTTGTCACGCAGCAGCGCGGACAGGCGCACGGTCTCGCCCGGCCGGTACAGGTCGCGCCCGGACCAGGCATAGACGTCGAACCAGGCGTTGTCACGGCCAGCCACGGCGAATTCGCTCAGGTCCAGCGCCGGCTGGTTGAACGGCAGGAAGCTGGTGTCCTTGCCACTGCTGGCGACCAGCACGTGGGTGGCATCCAGGGTGTAGTTCAGCAGCGCATTACCATTGCCGTCGGTGCTGCCCTTCAGCACCACCTCGCCCTTGGCGTCGAGCACGCGCAGGTCGATGCCCTTCAGCGGCGCGCCGTCCTTGAGGCCGGCGGTGTGCACGAACAGCTTGTCCTTGTAGGCGCGGGTATGCAGGCCGATGTCGCTGACCGAGAAGAACGCGGTGTCGAACTCGCCTTCGTAGTCACCGGTACGCTTGAGCAGGGCGAAGTACAGGCCCGGCTCCTGCAGTTCCTTGATGTCCTGGGTGGGCAGGTAGGTCAGCACCCGCTCGTTCTGCTTGCCGCCAAGGATGAAGCGGTTGACGTAGACCGGCTCGGCCAGCTTGTTGATCGGGCTGCGCTCGTAGTCGCTGCTCAGCTCCCAGCTGCCACGGCGGCCGCCGCGCTGGTACTGGCTGAAGAAGGTCGGAAGATCCTTCTCGCGCACGCGCAGGAATTCGACGTCGACTTCCGGAACGTTCACCGAGACCACCGGCAGGCCACGGCTGTCCTTGGCCGGCAGCACGCTGCCCTGCGAGGCGAAGCCGACCACCGGCTTCAGCTCGCCGCTGAAGACCTTCTGCTTCAGTTCCTTGCCCAGGCGGCTGCCATCAGCGGCCAGCAGGTCCGGCGAGACCACCAGGCTGAACTCCTTGCCGGCCTCGACGAACGGGTAGCGCAGGGTCAGGCCGTCATCGGACAGCGTCCAGCTGCTGTCTTCGGTGCCGACCTTCTCCTCGAAGCGCACCAGCGTGTCGAAATCCTGGGTGCCGACCAGCGGGCGCGAGAACTCCAGCGCCAGCGACAGGCCGTCATTCTTCTGGTCCGGGTAGGCCCGCAGCAGGGTGAATTCCTTCACCTGCTCGGCCTTGGTGGTGATCGCCTCGCCACTGGCCTTGGGCAACTGCCCGCTGTCGTTGCGGCAGCCGGCCAGGCCCAGCAACAGGCCTCCTGCCAGTACCGCCGCCGCCCATCCCCACCGCTTCCGCCGTGCCGGACCGCTCATGTCGTCACTCCTTGATCGAGGTGGCCATTATAGGCAGGCCGCGTCAAGGCGTTGGCGCGGATTCGGCAATTGCCCGGGCGCGGGTAGTGCCGGCCGCCGGCCGGCTGGACCGGTAGCCGCCAACCTTGGTTGGCGATAGCCGTGGCAACCAAGGTTGGCACCTACCCAAGCGCCCCTCCCCCGCTGCGCCAGGCACAGGCCGATGCCGGCAACCTGTCTGGCTTGGGATCAGGCGCCCCCCAATCGTGGCGCGCAATGTCCCGGCGGAGAGAAGGCTAAGCCGCCCCAAAGTGACGGGTTCAACCCTCGATTGAGCGACTTCCCAATCGGCCTTCAGTCGCCGCTGTAGCATCGGCATCAGGCCTTCTGGACAGCAGTGAACATTGCAATGACACGAGTACGTATGATTCAGGATCCAGCGACCGGTAAGGTCTGGGGTACGCGATGTGACCGAGGTACCGTCGAAGTCACCTCCGGAAACCCGGGGAAGCTGAAGTCACAGTTGAAAGACTTCCCGAGTCCCGACGAGGCACTGAAATGGGCCATCAAACAGGAGTGGTCGCGGCTGAAAAAGGGCTTCGTACTCGTGAACCCTGCTGCTGCCGCAGGCGAACCCTGCATGCATCGTTACATTGGCGGGGGCTACACGGGAGCCCTGATGATTGCGGGTTGCAATGGGAAGCTGGCGACCAATCAGCACCAGGACGAAGACACGCATGGTGCGGCAACCGACATGTTGCTGCTCATTGGTGAAGACACTGAGATCATCCATGGTTGGCGATCAAGCAAGACGGACCTTGCCTGGTCGGCACTACCTACGGATGACCGGACAGGATTCCTGATTCGATTCGACTCTGGAATTTACCTTTGGACTTCAGATGGCAGTCCTCCCCAGCGGATCAGCGATGCATCCATACTGTCATCGCCCTTCCTGACAAGGTCCAACGGGCATGCCGCATGGTATGACGGTGAGCAGCTAACGGTAATGAGACTCGACGATGGAAGGCACATCATGCAGCTGGTGCGCTCCCCTGCGATGGTTGGCGGGCATTCCGAGCAGATGATGAGCACGCTCTCAGCGGATGCCACGATGCTTGCCTGCTGTGCCAATCCGGGGGAGATCGAGTACATCGATGTCGCCCAGGCCAAGACTGTGCGCCGACATCAGGCTGATTTTGAAATGATCGTCAAGATGGAGTGGAGCGCGGATGGACGCTGGTTGTTGGCCTTGGAACAGTATGGACGGTGGCGCCTACTGTGCCTGGACGCGGCAACAGGCGAATCCCGCCCCGGGTGGCCGGAGTTCACTGATATGACACGAACTGACTTTGCACTGGACTGCGATAGCAAGCGATTGGCCGTCATGCACCGCGGTCATATTGCACTTTATGACTTTGCAGACATGAGGGAAATTCGACGCTTTCCCGTCGATCATGTGGTGCGTACCGCGCATATTGCATGGACAGGAGACAATGCCATCTCGGTGCGAACCGACTACGGATGCCTTTCCACATATGTGATCTGATCCGGCTGAGCCTATCGCTATCGCGGGATTACACTATCTCTGCGGAACCTCAGCGGACTGCAGCGCGGACCAAAGCATCCCGGTAGATGCCAACCTTGGTTGGCGTCGGCCGTGCCAACCGAGGTTGGCACCTACCAAAGCGGGTCGAGCCACATGCCCGGCAAGCAGGCGTGGTGTCAGATCCACCAAAGCGTTGCTACCCCGGCAGGTACAGGTCCACATAGTCGGTCACCGGCATTGCCGCCAGCGCCACCGGATCCAGTGATGCCGCCAGGATGCGCTGCTGCTGGACTGTCGGGAAGCGGTGGGCCAGGTGCCGGCGGAACTTGTCCATCAGCAGCGGAATGCCTTCCTCCCGGCGTCGGGCATGGCCGAGCGGGTATTCCACCAGTACCTCGGGCAGCTCAGTACCGTCGCTGAAGCGCACGCCCAGGCCGTTGGCGATGCTGCGCTTGTCCGGGTCCAGGTAGTCGGCGCTGAGTTGCGGATCCTCATGGCAGGCCATCTTCGCCCGCAGGGCATCGATGCGTGGATCAGCGGCAACGTCGTCCTCGTAATCCTCGGCCACCAGCCGCCCGTGCAGCAGCGCGATGGCGACCATGTACTGCACGCAATGGTCGCGGTCGGCCGGGTTATGCAGCGGGCCCTGCTTGTCAATGATGCGGATGCAGGCTTCCTGGGTCCGGATCGCGATATGCGCGATGTCCTCGACCCGCCGCCCCATCGCACGCAACTGCTGGTGCAGCATGATGGCCGCCTCCACTGCGGTCTGGCCATGGAACTCGGCCGGGTAGCTGATCTTGAACAGCACGTTCTCCATCACGTAGCTGCCCAGCGGTCGCCCCAGCGTCAGTGCCTTGCCATGCATCGACACCGCTTCAAAGCCCCAGGTCGGCGCGCTGAGCACGCTGGGGTAGCCCATCTCGCCACTGGCCGCCATCAGCGCCAGGCGCACGCCACGGCTGGTCGCATCGCCAGCTGCCCAGCTCTTGCGCGAGCCGGTGTTGGGTGCGTGCCGGTAGGTGCGCAGGGACTGACCATCGACCCAGGCCAGCGACAACGCATTGAGCATGCGCTCGCGATCCAGGCCGAGCAGCTGCGCAACCACAGCGGTGGTGGCCACTTTGACCAGCACCACGTGGTCCAGCCCGACCCGGTTGAAGGAATTCTCCAGCGCCAGCACGCCCTGGATCTCGTGCGCCTTGATCATTGCCAGCAGCACGTCGCGCACGGTCGGCGGTGGGCGCCGCAGAGCCTCCGCGTTGCGCCCCAGCCAATCGCAGACGGCAAGGATGCCACCCAGGTTGTCCGAAGGGTGCCCCCATTCGGCCGCCAGCCAGGTATCGTTGAAATCCAGCCAGCGCACCATCGCGCCGATGTTGAAGGCGGCCTGCACCGGGTCCAGCACGTAATGCGTACCCGGAACGCGCGCGCCGTTGACCACGCTGATGCCCGGCACCAGTGGACCAAGCAGTTTGCTGCAGGCCGGGAACGACAGCGCTTCCAGGCCGCAGCCCAGCGTGTCGAGCAGGCAGTGGTGCGCGATCTGGAACGCCAGGGGTGAGTCGATGCGCGCGTCGCGCACGTAGTCGACGATGCCCACCAGCAGCGCATCCCACGCTGCACGCTCGTTGGATGGGGTGTGGCTGTCGGACATTATCGATCTCCTCGTTGCGGTGCACGGTCGCCCGTGCACCATGCCAACCAAGGTTGGCATCTACCAAAGCAATCTGTCTCTGCGGCCCGGTAGTCGCCAACCTTGGTTGGCGTTCACCAACGCATCACTCGACCGGTACCCGCACCTTGCCTTCCATCAGCACGCGGGCGCTGCGGCTCATGATGGCCTTGGTCACCGTCCATTGGCCGTCAACGAGACCGGCCTGCGCACCCACGCGCAACGTGCCGGAGGGATGGCCGAAGGTCACCGCTTCGCGTTCGCCGCCTCCAGCAGCGCGATTGACCAGCGTGCCCGGAATCGCTGCCGCGGTGCCGATCGCCACGGCAGCGGTACCCATCATCGCGTGGTGCAGCTTTCCCATCGACAACGCACGCGCATGCAGGTCGATCGCCGAGGCCGGAATGACCTTGCCACTGGACGACACGTAGTCCTGCGCCGGTGCCACGAAGGCCACCTTCGGCGTGTGCTGGCGGGTCGCCGCATCTTCCAGGTTCTTGATCAGCCCCATGCGCAAGGCGCCGTAGGCGCGGATCTTCTCGAAGCGCTCCAGCGCCCCCTTGTCCTCGTTGACCGCAGGCTGCAGTTCGGTGCCGGTGTAGCCCAGGTCGGCCGCATTGAGGAAGATGGTCGGAATGCCGGCGGTGATCATGGTCACCTCGAAACTGCCCACGCCCGGCACGTCCAGGGTGTCGACCAGGTTGCCGGTCGGGAACATCGCGCCCGCATCGCCGTCATCGGACGGATCGATGAACTCCAGCTGGATCTCGGCGGCCGGGAAGGTCACGCCATCCAGCTCGAAATCACCGGTCTCCTGCACTTCGCCATCGCGCATCGGCACGTGGGCGATGATGGTCTTGCCGATGTTGGCCTGCCAGATGCGCACGGTGCACAGGCCGTCGCGTGGCACGCGGGACGGATCGATCAGGCCGTTGGCGATCGCGAACGGACCCACCGCAGTGCTGAGGTTGCCGCAGTTGCCGCTCCAGTCGACGAAGGCGGTGTCGATCGAGACCTGGCCGTACAGGTAGTCCACATCGTGGTCCGGCACCGACGCGGTGGAAATGATCACGCATTTACTGGTGCTGGAGGTGGCGCCGCCCATGCCGTCGGTCTGCTTGCCATACGGATCGGGCGAGCCGATCACGCGCATCAGCAGCGCATCGCGTGCGGCGCCCGGCACCTGCGCGGCGTCGGGCAGGTCCTGCAGGCGGAAGAACACGCCCTTGCTGGTGCCACCGCGCATGTAGGTGGCGGGAATACGGAGTTGCGGGAGGAAAGTCATGGATCAGTATCCTGGGTGCGACGAACCAATATCGGGGTTGAGCTCCTCGTCTTCGAGCAGTGCTTCCATACCCCGCGAAGCATTCCAGATGCGCACGATGGAAACGTGCGCAGGTAGCTCCACGTAGTAGACCAGGTAGCCGTCGAAGCGACGAACCGGATAAAAACGCAACGGCGCTGGCAGCGAGGGCAACAGATCCGCATGCAATGTGGAACCAGCACCCGGGTGAGCCTCGATCAGCTTGACGACGGACTCCACCGCATCGATGAAGCCGACTTCCAGCACTTCTCCGCCCTGATCTGCATACCAGGCTGCTGCCTGGTCGAGATCTAGAACCGCTGCAGGAGACCAGTGCGAAGGTTTCACTTGCGGTTCCGAGCACGCTCACGGAGCTTGTCGAAGTGATCCGGCGCCAGAGGCGCCGAAGGACCAGAAGACAGCCCCTCGGCAATCAACTGCTTGAGCAGTGCTTCGGCCTTGCTGCGCTGGCGCTGGCGGATCAGGTCGCGCACATAGTCCGACGTGCTGGAGTAGCCGCCTTCGCGCACTTCTTCGTCCACGAACTGCTTGAGCGGATCAGTCAGCGAAATGTTCATGGTGGCCATGAGACTCTCCATTGGCAGTTTTTGCCAAGTCAGTGTGCGCCCTGCCCAGGTGTCGGACAAGCCCGCCCCCGGCCTCCGGGGGCAGGCATTCAGGCCGGTATCACGCCACCTTGGCGCCTTCCAGGAAGTCCTGCGCGAAGCGCTGCAACACGCCACCGGCCTCGTAGATCGCCACTTCCTCGTCGCTGTCCAGGCGGCAGGTGACCGGCACGATCACGTCCTGGCCGTCGCGGCGGTGGATGACCAGCGTCAGCTCGGCGCGCGGGGTGCGCTCGCCGACCACGTCGAAGGTCTCGGTGCCATCGATGCCCAGGGTCAGGCGGGTGGTGCCCGGCTTGAACTCCAGCGGCAGCACGCCCATGCCGATCAGGTTGGTACGGTGAATCCGCTCGAAGCCCTCGGCCACGATCGCCTCCACGCCAGCCAGGCGCACGCCCTTGGCGGCCCAGTCACGCGAGCTGCCCTGGCCGTAGTCGGCACCGGCAATGATGATCAGCGGCTGCTTGCGCTCCATGTAGGTCTCGATGGCTTCCCACATGCGCATCACCTTGCCTTCCGGCTCCACGCGCGCCAGCGAACCCTGCTTCACGCTGCCGTCGTCGTTGCGCACCATCTCGTTGAACAGCTTCGGGTTGGCGAAGGTGGCGCGCTGCGCGGTCAGGTGGTCGCCGCGGTGGGTCGCGTAGGAATTGAAGTCCTCTTCGGGCAGGCCCATCTTCGCCAGGTACTCACCGGCGGCACTGGAGGCCAGGATCGCGTTGGACGGCGACAGGTGGTCGGTGGTGATGTTGTCCGGCAGCACCGCCAGCGGGCGCATGCCCGACAGCGTGCGCTCACCGGCCAGTGCGCCCTCCCAGTACGGCGGGCGACGGATATAGGTGCTCTGCGGGCGCCAGTCGTACAGCGGGTTGACCGTCGCGCCGTGCTCCACGCGCACATTGAACATCGGGTTGTAGACGCGGCGGAACTGCTCCGGCTTCACCGAGGCCTTGACCACGGCGTCGATCTCGGCGTCGCTCGGCCAGATGTCCTTCAGGCGCACCTCGTTGCCGTCGGCGTCCACGCCCAGCACGTCCTTCTCGATGTCAAAGCGCACGGTGCCGGCGATGGCATAGGCGATCACCAGCGGCGGCGACGCCAGGAAGGCCTGCTTCGCATACGGGTGGATGCGGCCATCGAAGTTGCGGTTGCCCGACAGCACAGCCGTGGCGTACAGGTCACGGTCGATGATCTCCTGCTGGATGGCCGGATCGAGCGCGCCGCTCATGCCGTTGCAGGTGGTGCAGGCGAAGGCGACGATGCCGAAGCCCAGCTTTTCCAGGTCCGGCAGCAGGCCGGCCTCTTCCAGGTACAGCTGCACCGCCTTCGAGCCGGGCGCCAACGATGACTTCACCCACGGCTTGCGCAGCAGGCCGCGCTCGTTGGCCTTGCGTGCCAGCAGGCCGGCAGCGATCACGTTGCGCGGGTTGGAGGTGTTGGTGCAGCTGGTGATGGCGGCGATGATCACCGCGCCATCCGGCATCAGGCCCTGCGCCTGCTCGGCCCTGCCCGCTGCCAGCTTGGCCTCGTCGGCGATGCCGCGCTCGGCCAGCTCGGCGGTCGCCACGCGCTTGTGCGGGTTGGACGGGCCGGCCATGTTGCGCACCACGCTGGACAGGTCGAAGCGCAGCACGCGCTCGTACTGTGCGGTGGCCAGGTCGTCAGCCCACAGGCCGGTGGTGCGCGCATAGTTTTCCACCAGCGCCACCTGCGATTCCTCGCGCCCGGTCAGGCGCAGGTAATCGATGGTCTGCCCGTCGATGTAGAACATCGCGGCGGTGGCGCCGTATTCGGGGCACATGTTGGAGATGGTGGCGCGGTCACCGATGGTCAGTGCCGCCGCTCCCTCGCCGAAGAATTCAAGGTACGCGCCGACCACGCGCTCCTTGCGCAGGAATTCGGTCAGCGCCAGCACCACGTCGGTGGCGGTGATGCCCGGCTGCGGCCTGCCGATCAGCTCGACGCCGATGATATCCGGCAGTCGCATCCACGAGGCACGACCGAGCATCACGTTCTCGGCTTCCAGGCCGCCCACACCAATCGCGATCACGCCCAGCGCATCCACGTGCGGGGTGTGGCTGTCGGTGCCCACGCAGGTGTCGGGGAAGGCTACGCCGTCCTGCACGTAGATCACCGGCGACATCTTCTCCAGGTTGATCTGGTGCATGATGCCGTTGCCCGGCGGAATCACGTCCACGTTCTCGAACGCCAGCTTGGTCCAGTCGATGAAGTGGAAGCGGTCTTCGTTGCGGCGATCCTCGATCGCGCGGTTCTTCTCGAACGCCTGCGGATCGAAACCACCACACTCCACCGCCAGCGAGTGATCGACGATCAGCTGCACCGGCACCACCGGATTCACCTTGGCCGGGTCACCGCCCTTGTCAGCGATCGCATCGCGCAGGCCGGCCAGGTCGACCAGTGCGGTCTGGCCGAGGATGTCGTGGCAGACCACGCGCGCGGGGAACCATGGGAAATCGAGGTCGCGGCGGCGCTCGATCAGCTGCTTCAGCGAGTCGCCAAGCGTGGCCGGATCGCAGCGGCGCACCAGGTTCTCGGCCAGCACGCGCGAGGTGTACGGCAGGGTGGCGTAGGCGCCGGGCTGGATTGCATCGACGGCGGCGCGCGCGTCGAAATAGTCCAGCGCGCTGCCGGGGAGGTTCTTGCGGTAATCGGTATTCATGGGCTGGCGGAATGCTTGGGGCGGGCCGGGTGCCGGCGGTGCGGCGGCGAAAGCATCCGGCCGGCACGCGGCCGGCCGGATGGGTACAGCAGATGGATCAGACGCGCTTGTCGATGGCGACGAAGTCGCGGTCTTCCGGACCGATGTAGTTGGCGCTCGGGCGGATGATCTTGCCGTCGATGCGCTGTTCGATGATGTGCGCGCTCCAGCCGGCGGTGCGTGCGATCACGAACAGCGGGGTGAACATCGCGGTCGGCACGCCCATCATGTGGTAGCTGACGGCGCTGAACCAGTCCAGGTTCGGGAACATCTTCTTGATGTCCCACATCACCGATTCCAGGCGCTCGGCGATGTCGTACATCTTCATGCTCGACTGTTCTTCGGACAGCTCGCGGGCCACGTCCTTGATCACCTTGTTGCGCGGATCGGAGACGGTATAGACCGGATGGCCGAAGCCGATCACCACTTCCTTGCGCTCGACGCGGGCCTTGATGTCTTCCTCGGCCTCATCCGGATTGTCGTAGCGCTTCTGCACTTCGAACGCCACTTCATTGGCGCCGCCGTGCTTCGGGCCACGCAGTGCGCCGATGCCACCGCAGATCGCGCTGTACATGTCGCTGCCGGTACCGGCGATGACACGACAGGTGAAGGTCGAGGCGTTGAACTCGTGTTCTGCGTACAGGATCAGCGAGGTGTGCATCGCCTTCACCCACGAGTCCTGCGGCTTCTCGCCGTGCAGCAGGTGCAGGAAGTGGCCACCGATCGAGTCATCGTCGGTTTCCACGTCGATGGCACGGCCGTTGTGGCTCCAGTGGTACCAGTACAGCAGCATCGAGCCGAGGCAGGCCATCAGCTTGTCGGCAATGTCGCGCGCGCCCGGATGATTGTGGTCATCCTTCTCCGGCGCCACGCAGCCGAGCACGGACACACCGGTGCGCATCACGTCCATCGGGTGTGCCGACGGCGGCAGTTCTTCCAGTGCGGCCTTCACCGCGGCCGGGATGCCACGCAGCGACTTCAGCTTGGCCTTGTACGAAACCAGCTCGGCGCGGGTTGGCAGCTTGCCGTGCACCAGCAGGTAGGCGATTTCCTCGAACTCGCTGGTGTTGGCCAGGTCCAGGATGTCGTAGCCACGGTAATGCAGGTCGTTGCCACTGCGGCCCACGCTGCACAGCGCGGTGTTGCCGGCGGCGGTGCCGGACAGGGCGACGGACTTCTTCGGCTTGAAGGTCGGGGTTGCGGTCGTATCGTTCATGTTTCCCTCCGAAACTTGATGGTGCAGGGTACTGCTTATTTCTTGGCGGCGAACAGCGCATCGAGCTGCTGCTCGAAGGCGTGGTAGCCGATGCGGTCGTAGAGTTCTTCGCGGGTCTGCATGGTTTCCACCACGTTGCGCTGGTGGCCATCGCGGCGCACCGCCTGGTAGACGTTCTCGGCCGCCTTGTTGGCCGCTCGGAACGCCGACAGCGGGAACAGCTGGATCGCAACACCGGCCGAAGCCAGTTCATCGCGGCTGAACAGCGGGGTGGCACCGAATTCGGTGATGTTGGCCAGCACCGGCACCTTCACCGCGTCGACGAAGCGACGGTAGGTGTCCAGGTCGTAGGCCGCCTCGGCGAAGATACCGTCGGCACCGGCCTCGACACAGGCAATGGCGCGCTCGATGGCCTTGTCCACGCCGTCCACTTGGATGGCGTCGGTACGCGCGATCAGGAAGAAGTCCGGATCGGTCTTGGCATCGGCGGCAGCCTTCACGCGGTCGACCATTTCACCCTGCGAGACGATCTCCTTGCCCGGACGGTGACCGCAGCGCTTGGCGCCAACCTGGTCTTCGATGTGGCAGGCGGCCGCGCCGGCCTTGATCAGCGACTTCACGGTGCGCGCGATGTTGAACGCACTCGGCCCGAAGCCGGTATCGATGTCCACCATCAGCGGCAGGTCGCAGACATCGGTGATGCGGCGCACGTCCACCAGCACGTCTTCCAGGGTGTTGATGCCCAGGTCCGGCAGGCCCAGCGAGCCCGCGGCAACACCGCCGCCGGACAGATAGATGGCGCGGAAGCCGGCGCGCTTGGCCAGCAGGGCGTGGTTGGCGTTGATGGCGCCGATCACCTGCAGCGGCGATTCGGCAGCAAGCGCCTCACGGAAGCGGGCACCGGCGGAGAAAGGGGCGGAAGCGGTCATGCGGCAATCCAGGTTGGAGAACGGATAGATAGGCGCAAGCACCATGCCAAGCTGCAAGCCGTTGATTTCACGGGGATGACCACCACGCAATAGTGAAACATATGAAACATTGAAACGGATGTATCATGAAACATCACGTCGACCTCCAGCCGCCATGTACCTGCCCCGCTCACCCCTGCGCCACGCCGACACCGACCCCGGTCGCCCGGTGATCTGGACGGTCAGCGTCTCGCGCCTGACCGGCCTGCTCGGCGATGTCATTCCCGAATTCGATCGACGCGCGCGCATCGAGCAGATCAACCTAGGTTTCGAGGAAGCGGTGGATGTGATCGGTCAACGCCTGCGCCGCGAGCATTGCGACGTGGTCATCGCCGGCGGCTCCAACGCGGCCTGGCTGCGCGGTCGGCTGGGGCTGCCACTGGTGCCGATCCAGGCCAATGGCTTCGACCTGATGGAAGCGTTGGCCCGTGCCCGCCGCATCGCCAGCCGCATCGGCCTGGTCACCCACGCCAGCGACGTACCGGCGTTCAGCAACTTCCAGCAGAGTTTCGGCCTGGATATCGAGCACCGCCGCTTCGTCACCCGCGAGGATGCGCGCGACTGCATCGCCGACCTGCGCGCCAACGGCATCGAGGTCATCGTCGGCACCGGCATGGCCATCGACCATGCCGAGCAGGCCGGCCTGCCGGGGGTACTGCTCTATTCGGCCGACTCGGTGCGGCAGGCGTTTGAACATGCGCTGGAGCTGACCCAGGCGCTGGCCCGCTCCAGCGGCAACCGAGCCGCCCCGCGCCGGCGCCCGGCAGCGCGTGCCGACACGCATGAACTGCTCGGCGACAGCCAAGCGATGGCCCAGGTGCGCGCACAGATCGCGCTCTATGCACCGCATGACAGCACCGTACTGGTGACCGGCGAAACCGGCACCGGCAAGGAACTGGTAGCGCGTCAACTGCACGCCGCCAGCGGCCGTCGCGGGCGCTTCGTGGCGCTGAACTGCGGCGCCATCAGCGAATCACTGCTGGAAGCCGAACTGTTTGGCTACAGCGATGGTGCCTTCACTGGTGCACGGCGCGGTGGTCGCGTGGGCCTGGTCGAGGCCGCCGATGGCGGTACGTTGTTCCTGGATGAGATCGGCGAACTGCCGCTGCCGTTGCAGACCCGCCTGCTGCGCGTGCTGGAAGAACGCGAGGTGCTGCGTGTCGGCGCTACCGAACCGACCGCAGTCGACCTACGCGTGGTGGCCGCCACCCTGAAGTCGCTGGAACAGCACGCGGCGACCGGCAGCTTCCGTCGCGACCTGTATTACCGGCTGGCCGCGCTACGCATCGCCCTGCCCCCGCTGCGTGCGCGGCGCAGTGACATCCCGCTGCTGGCACAGCACTTCTTCCGCCAGCTGCGTGGCATCGACGCGCCATTGGATGAGGAGGCACTGGCGTTGCTGAGCGCGGCCGAGTGGCCGGGAAACGTGCGCGAACTGCGCAATCTGGTGGATCGACTACGCATCCACTGGCAGCCTGGGGAAGGGTTGATCGATGCAGCGCGGCTGCTGCAGCTGGCACCCGAGCTGGTGCATGAAGGTGTCGCGGCGTTGCCGGTGGAAAGCAACGGCAAGCGGCCACCGCGTGCGCAGCTGGAAGCACTGCTGCGGGAACACCGGCATGATCGTGAGGGCATGGCGCAGGCGCTGGGGGTATCCCGCACCACGCTGTGGCGCTGGTTGCGCGCTGAAGGGTTGTAGAAGTCGAGCTTGCTCGACTGCTTCATCTAAGCCGCCTGATCATCATCGTTGATGTACCAAACGATGAAATCTACGAAATTCTTCCAACGGGCAGGAGTTTCACCCGAAAGAAACTGATCATGCCGAGCCAGGCAATAGTCATGCACATCTTCCTTTCGCACATCGTACAAATACATCCCCTCACCTTCGTCAGATGACAACGGAAGAAAATCCGCTGGGAGCTCGTAACGATCCCAAACGTACTCAGCCTGGTCTGGAATCTTCGGAATTCCAGGACCAACGATACGCAACAACTCAAGCCTACCGCTCACAGCAGGCAGCGCGCCATTGACCGCCATGTAGAAAATCCACATATCGCAGTGAGGAGCAACGCCCAAGCGACGCATGACGTCGGCCGCCGAAGCGCAATCAGGATTCCGACGATCCGGGTACGCGCGAACCACGCGCCGGATCAGATCATTCATCCGCATTCAACTGCCTCCGCATCACTCAATGTTCACCGCGCCCAGCGCACTTCTATCGCGAACCGTCCACTCCCAACTGTGGCAATCCACAACAGCAACACACCCAGCGGCACTTCGCTCAGGTAGAAGAACCAGCTCAACCAATCCGGCACGCTCAGTCCCGCAGGAATGCGCGCGATGCCATCGGTAAGTGCCGCCACCGCGCAGATCCCCGCCAGCAACAGGGCCGAGGGCGGCTCAAAAGGCCCAGTGCCAGCAGTCCACCCGCAATCCATTCGATCACGCCGAGCACCGGCGCACTGAACACCGGGAACGGGATCCTCGCATCGACCAGCGTATGCACCATGCGTTCGCGGCCCGCATCGGTGAACACCTTGTTCCAGCCGGACACGCAGAACATCACCCCGGCCACGATTCGGGCGATCAACAGCAGGAACGCTTCCACGCCGTGACGCGGCGGCGGCACCGCAAACAGGCAACGCCAGGAGGGCATGGCAACTCCGGAAGTCGAGAACATCCGTCGGAGTGTGCCGGTTAAGGGCCTGCTCGCAGATGAAGCAAGCCGGTCCATTTGCGACAGCCTGCTCTTGTGGAGACGAGCCCTGCTCGACTGCCTCATGCGTCGGAGCAGCACCCGAGCACGGCACGGCTCTACAACCGCCGCCCGTCAGCGAGCAGCAGCTCGATGTCCTCCACCTGCACCACCGGTACCTGCCACGGATGATGCGGCACGATGCCCTGCTCGAAGATGCGCTGCAGCCGCTGCGGATCGCGCGGCAGGCAGAATTCCAGGCGCACGCTGTCGACCACTTCGGTGCGACCCGCTTCACCCTGCACGGGCGACGCCCCCATGCGTGGGCGGAACTGCTCGAATCCCGGCGCCGACCACCACATGCCATGCTCGTAGTCGCCGGCCGCGAGCGCATCCACCGCGAGGATGCCCCGCTTCACTGCGTCCAGCGCGACCGATGGAACAAACACCACCACGCGATACAGCGCCACGCGATTCACGCCGATGGCTCCAGTGGCATGCGGAAATAGACCACCCGTTCGGTCTCTTCGAAGCCGCAGGCCCGATGCGCGGCGTGAGCCTGCACGTCTTCCACGCGACTGTCCGAAGCCAGTTCGCGGCAGCCCGCGTCGCGCGTCCATGCCCGCACCGCCGCCAGCAGGGCGCGGCCCACGCCGCGGCCTTGCCACTGCGGCTGCACGTACCAGCCCTCCAGGAAGCCCACCGGCGAGGAATCGGTGCCGTTCACGTAGTCATGGCGCAGGCGCACTTCGGCGAAGCCGATCGCCTGGCCACCCGCTGCACACGCCAGGAAAACCGCACCTGCGTCCTCGGCCAGCGCCGCCACCAGCGTCTCCAGCGGATCATCGGCATCGGGCCACAGGCCCAGACGCAGCTGCGCCCACGCAACCGCATCGGCCGCCGTGGCCGGGCGGGTCGTGGCCACGCTGCCGGTCACGGGTACAGCAGGCGCTTGCTCCAGCGCCCTTCCGCACCGGCTTCATAGCACCAGCGCTCGTGCAGGCGGAACTGCGCGCCGTACCAGAACTCGATGCGGTCAGGCACCACGCGCAGGCCGCTCCAGCCGTCCGGGCGCGGCACGTCCTGGCCCTCGAAGCGGGCTTCGACCTCGGCCACGCGCGCGTCGAATTCCTCGCGCGTGGCCAGCGTCTTCGACTGCTGCGAAGCCCAGGCGCCGATCTGGCTCATCCGCGGGCGGCTGGCGAAATAGGCGTCGGCCTCGGCATCGGCCACCTGCTCGACGCGACCCTCGATGCGCACCTGGATGCCGGCCTCGCGCAGGCTGCGCCACAGGAACAGCAGTGCAGCCTGCGGATTGGCCTGCAGCTCCCGGCCCTTGTGGCTGTCCAGGTGGGTGTAGAACACGAAGCCACGCTCATCGAACGCCTTCAGCAGCACGGTGCGCGCCGACGGACGGCCGTGCGTATCGGCGGTGGCCACGGTCATGGCATTCGGCTCGACCTCGCGGCTCTGTTTGGCCTCGTCGAACAGGCCGGCAAACGTGGACAGGGCTTCGGCGTACAGGTCGCTCATGGTTGCGTTCTTCTCACACGGATTGGGCTATTGTGGCTGCATGGCCGCTGCTGCGTATATGCCCCAGGTGAAAGGATTCCCCGAAACATTGGCCGAACAGGTGCTGGACGACGCACTGGGCAGTGGCGCAGCGGTTCCAGTATTGGCGATCAGCGGCCTGCAGGGGAGCGGCAAATCGACGCTGGCCGCGCAGGTCGTGGCCCGCGCCCAGGCACGCGGCCTGAACGCCGCCACGCTGTCGATCGACGACGTCTACCTGACCCGCGTGCAGCGCCAACGGCTTGCCCGCCAGGTGCATCCACTGCTGATCACCCGGGGCCCGCCGGGCACCCACGACCTGCCGCTGGCCCACGCAGTGCTGGATGCGGTGGCCGCGCGCCAGCCCTTCGCGATGCCGCGTTTCGACAAGCTGGCCGACGAACGCCTGCCCGAAGCGCAATGGCCGCACCTGCACCAACCGCTGGACCTGCTGGTGTTCGAAGGCTGGTTTCTGGGCACGCCCGCGCAGGATGACAACGCGCTGGACAGCCCGTTGAACGCGCTGGAGCGCGAGGCCGACGCCGATGGCCGCTGGCGGCGCTGGTGCAACCAGGCGCTGGCCCGCGACTACCCGGCGCTGTGGCAGCGCTACGACCGGCTATGGTTCCTGCAGCCGCCGGATTTCTCGGTGGTACCGCGCTGGCGCTGGCAGCAGGAGCAGAACCTGCAGGCCTTTCAGCCAGGCCGGCACGGCATGAGCCGGCCACAGCTGGAACGCTTCGTGCAGTACTACGAGCGGGTCAGCCGGCAGGCACTGCGGGCGCTGCCGGCGCTTGCCGATCACGTGGTGGTCCTGGACGGCCAGCGACAGGTGCAGGACGTGCGCTGAGCACGCCTATTCCACCAGGAAGGTCACCCGCAGGTTGACCCGCCATTCGGTGATCTCGCCGCTGCCATTGGTGACCACCTTGGTCTCGTTCACCCAGGCGCCCTGGATGCCCTTGACCGTCTCGGAGACCTTCTTCAGCCCGCTGCGCACGGCGTCCTCCACGCTCTTCGGCGAGGAGGCGGTGATTTCGATGACCTTGGCGACCGTCATGGCCTGTACTCCGGCTGGCGCGGGAGACCCCGCTGGAACGCCTACCCTGACGTGAAGAACGTAAAGGCCAGGGCACGGAGGTGTTAGCATCAGAGGGCATGAATCCTGCTCCGAACCTGATCCTGATCGGCCCGATGGGCGCCGGCAAAACCTGCATCGGCCGCCGCTTGGCCGAGCGCTTCACGCTGGACTTCGTCGATGTCGACCAGGCCATCGTCGATGCCGCCGGTGCCAGCATCCCGACCATCTTCGAGCACGCCGGCGAAGCCGGTTTCCGCAACCATGAACGCGAGGCCCTGGCCCGTGTGCTGGAAGGCCGCGGCCAGCTGGTCTCCACCGGCGGCGGCGCGGTGCTGGACCCCGACAACCGTGCACTGATCGCCCGCCGCGGCTTCGTGGTCTACCTGCGGGTCAGCGTGACCGCGCAGCTGGAACGCCTGGCCCGCGACAAGGGCCGGCCGCTGCTGCAACGCCCGGACCGCGAGCAGGTGCTGCACGACCTGGCCGCACACCGCGACCCGCTATACCGCGAACTGGCCGACCTCACCCTCGATACCGACCCGTACACCGCTGCCGATGCGACTGCCCAGCTGGTGGTCAAGCTGGCCTCGCAATGGCAGCGCCAGGACCTGACTGCATGACTTCCCCCGCCCTGCTGCAGGTCGCCGTTGGCGGCGACCGCCCCTACACCATCACCATCGGCGCCGGTGCCCAGGCCGATGGCGCTGCACTGGCCGCGCACGTTCGCGGCCGCCACGTGCTGCTGCTCAGCGACAGCGAAGTCGCCCCGCGCTATCTGGCGCCGGTGAAGCAGACCCTGCTGGCCGCGCGTCCCGACCTGATCATCGGCGAGCACGTGCTGGCCGCCGGTGAGGCCTCCAAGACGCTGGCCGAATTCGGCCGCGCGATCGAAGCGCTTGCGGCGCTCGGCGCCACGCGCGACGCCTGTGTCTTCGCCCTCGGCGGCGGCGTGGTCGGTGACCTTGCCGGATTTGCCGCCGCCTGCTGGATGCGCGGCGTGGACTGCGTGCAGCTGCCGACCACCCTGCTGGCGATGGTCGATTCGTCGGTGGGCGGCAAGACCGCCGTCGACATCCCGGCCGGCAAGAACCTGGTCGGCGCCTTCCATCCGCCGCGTGCGGTCATCGCAGATACCCGCGTGCTGGCCACCCTGCCGCCGCGCGAACTGCGTGCAGGCCTGGCCGAAGTGGTGAAGTACGGTGCGCTGGGCGACGCGGTGTTCTTCGAATGGCTGCAGCAGCATGCCGATGCGCTGGTCGCCGGTGAAGACCACGTGCTTTCCGAAGCCATCGCGCGCAGCTGCCGGCACAAGGCCGCCATCGTCGAGCGCGATCCGTTCGAGAAGGGCGAACGTGCCCTGCTCAACCTCGGGCATACCTTCGGCCATGCCATCGAAACCGAGCAGGGCTACTCGGCTCCAGGCCGCGATGCGCTGAACCATGGCGAGGCGGTGGCGGTGGGCATGGTGCTGGCGGCGAAGCTGTCCACCGACCTCGGCCTGGCCGACGATGCCGACCGCGCTCGCCTGCAGGCACTGTTGGAACGCCTCGGCCTGCCGGTGGCGATCCCGGCCGGGCTGGACCCGCAGGCCCTGCTCGGCCGCATGCGCCTGGACAAGAAGAACGTGGCCGGCCGCCTGCGCCTGGTGCTGTGGCGCGGCATGGGCCGCGCCGAAGTGGTGCCGGACGTCGATGAGGCGGCGGTACTGAAGGTGCTGTCAGCCAGGTAGAGCCGGGCGCTGGCCGGCTCCTCCATGCATGAAGTTGCCGGCCAGCGGCCGGCACTACCACGTTGCGGCAGGGGTCACCCCTGCCCCGCTACAATCGGCGCCATGCACGTCTACCTGCAACATCCCGACGCCGGTGCGCAGGCACCGCGTTTCCTGCGCCTGAGCCTGCAGCCGGACCTGTTCGGCGGCTGGGAGCTGCTGCGCGAGAGCGGCCGCGTCGGCAGCCGCTCGCAGTTGCGGCGCGAGCTGTTCCTGCAGGCCGACGACGCCCGCCACGCCTTCGAGAAGGCCCGCGATGCCGAACTGCATCGCGGCTTCCAGATCCTTTCGCACGGCGGCTGACGCCGCTGCTCCTCCCGTCCAAGGAATGCCCATCGTGACCAGCCCTCTCCGCAACGATCGCCTGCTGCGCGCCCTGCGCCGCGAACCGGTGGACTGCACCCCCGTCTGGCTGATGCGCCAGGCCGGCCGCTACCTGCCGGAATACCGCGCGACCCGGGCCAAGGCCGGTAGCTTCCTGGCCATGGCCAAGACCCCGGAGATCGCCTGCGAAGTCACCCTGCAGCCGCTGCGCCGGTTCCCCCTGGACGCAGCCATCCTGTTCTCGGACATCCTCACCATTCCCGATGCGATGGGCCTGGAGCTGTACTTCGTCGAAGGCGAAGGCCCGAAGTTCCGCCATCCGGTGCGTGATGAAGCGGCCATCGCCAAGCTGGCGGTGCCGGACATGGAGCAGGACCTGGGCTACGTGATGGATGCGGTACGCCTGATCCGCCGCGAGCTGGACGGCCAGGTGCCGCTGATCGGCTTCTCCGGCAGCCCCTGGACGCTGGCCTGCTACATGGTGGAAGGCGGCGGCAGCAAGGATTTCGCACGCATCAAGGCGATGGCGCTGAACCATCCGCAGGCGCTGCACCGCCTGCTGGAGGTCACCACCGAAGCGGTGATCGCCTACCTCGGTGCGCAACGCGCGGCCGGTGCGCAGGCGCTGCAGGTGTTCGACACCTGGGGTGGCGTGCTGTCCCCGGCGATGTACCGCGAGTTCTCGCTGCGTTACCTGCAGCGGATTGCACAGGGCCTGGATCGCGGCGAAGGCAGCGAGCGCACGCCGCTGATCCTGTTCGGCAAGGGCACCGGCCTGCACCTGGAAGCACTGTCGCAGACCGGCGCCGATGCACTTGGCCTGGACTGGACGCTGGACCTGGACGAAGCAATGCGCCGCACCGGTGGTCGCGTCGCGCTGCAGGGCAACCTCGACCCGACCACGCTGTACGCCTCGCCGGATGCGATCGCCACGGCCGCAGCGCGCGTGCTCGACACCTATGCCGCCGGCAACGGCGGCTCGCGCGAAGGCCATGTGTTCAACCTCGGCCACGGCATGTCGCCGGACATGGACCCGGCGCACGTGCAGGTCCTGGTCGACGCGGTGCACGCGCACAGCCAACGCTAAGCATTCCGCATGCCATCACGGCGCGATGTTGATCGCGCCGTGACCCGCAGTGCGCGATCATGGCGGCCCCCACGCTGCACCGGCCACACCCCATGTCCACATCGCCATCGACCTACAACCGCCAGCGTCCCCTGCTGTGGCTGGTGTCCCTGGCGATCTTCATGCAGATGCTGGACTCGACCATCGTCAACACGGCGTTGCCGGCGATGGCCGCCAGCCTGGGCGAGAGCCCGCTGCAGATGCAGTCGGTGGTGTTCAGCTATGCGCTGGCGGTGGCTACCTTCATTCCCGCCTCGGGCTGGATCGCTGACCGCTACGGCACCCGCCGCACCTTCCTGGTGGCGATCATCCTGTTCACCCTCGGCTCGCTGGCCTGCGCGTTGGCCCAGCACCTGCACCAGCTGGTCGGCGCGCGCGTGCTGCAGGGCATCGGCGGTGCGATGCTGCTGCCGGTCGGTCGGCTGGCGGTGATGCGCTCGGTGCCGCGCGAGGATTTCCTGCGCGCGATGAGCTTCATCGCCATCCCCGCGCTGGTCGGCCCGCTGATCGGCCCGACGCTGGGCGGCTGGCTGGTCGAGATCGCCTCATGGCACTGGGTGTTCCTGATCAACCTGCCGATCGGCGTGATCGGTTTCATCGCCGCGATGAAGATCATGCCCGACCATTACGCCAGCCATCGCACCCGTTTCGACCTGCGCGGCTACATCATGCTGGCCTTTGCGATGGTGGTGCTGTCGCTGGCCTTGGACGGCATCTCCGGACTCGGCACCCCACACGCGCTGGTGATGCTGATGACGGTCGCGGGCCTGGCTGCGCTGGTGGGCTACTGGCTGCATGCCGCCAATTCCACCGCACCCTTGTTCTCGCTGGCCCTGTTCCGCGTACCCAGCTACCGCATCGGCATCCTCGGCAACCTGTTCTCACGCATCGGCAGCAGTGCCATGCCGATGCTGATCCCGCTGCTGCTGCAGGTCGGCCTCGGCCTCGGCCCGATGAACGCCGGCCTGATGATGGTGCCCGTAGCGGCGGCTGGCATGGTGTCGAAGAAACTGGCAGTGAAGCTGGTCGAACGTTACGGCTACCGCCGCGTGCTGATGACCAACACCGTGCTGGTGGGGCTGGCAATGGCCAGCTTCATCCTGATGACACCTGGCCAGCACTTGGCCTGGCGCCTGGTGCAGCTTGCGTTCTTCGGCGCGGTCAATTCACTGCAGTTCACCGTGATGAACACCGTGACGCTGCGCGACCTTGACCGCGAATTCGCCAGTTCCGGCAACAGCCTGCTGTCGATGGTGATGATGCTGGCCGCCGGTTTCGGCGCCGCGGCGGCCGGCAGCCTGCTGGCCGCGTTCGGCAATCACCTGGACAGCAACAGCGCGACCGCCGCGCTGCATGCCACATTCCTGTGCGTGGGCGCGATCACCCTGACCTCGACGATGATCTTCTGGCAGCTGCCTGACACCAAGCCCGAACCGCGGCAGGTCGAGCACGTCGCGGAGTGAGGATGGTTCGGCAGGGCCTGCGGCCCTGCACCTGCGGTAGTGCCGGCCGCTGGCCGGCAACAGCAACAGCCAAAGCGGCATTCCGTGGGTTGGCGGGGCGGTGTCGCAGTGCGGGGACGCCGCAAGTACGTCCCTGTAGGCTTGTCAGCCGCATCCATGCGGCTGACACCCCGCACTGCGACACCGCCCCACCTCTGACGGATTCCGGCGGCTCTTGGTAGGTGTCGACCTTGGTCGACACATCTGTCAGATATCGAAATCGATCTGGGGTCAGATCCGTTTTCCTACGGGAAACGGATCTGACCCCACGCCATTTCAACAGCTCGCAGAATTCTGTCGAAGGCGGGGTGGGTCCACAGGCCCTGCAGAACCTACCTACCCGTGACCCTGGCGATCGCTTCCACCAACAGCTCACCAGTCACCGGCTTGCGCAGGAAGCCGCCAATGCCGGCTGCTTCCACCTGCTGCTGCAGGTCCGGATCGGTCCGCGCGGTCACCGCCAGCAGCGGCAGCATGTAGCCCTGGTTGCGCAGGTGCTGGGCCAGCTCGAAACCGCTCAGGCCCGGCAGGTCCAGATCCAGCAGGCCGACGTCGAAATCGCCGGCACTGACCTCGCGCAGCGCCGCCAGCGCATGGCCGGCATGCACCACCTCGTGGCCGCGTGCGCTCAACAGGCCACGCACCACGTCGGCCACGGTGGCATCGTCCTCGACCAGCAGCACCCGCAGCGGCGGCATGTTCGCCGCTTCGTCGCGATGCCCCTCGGCCGATGCCTCGGCATCGCTGTTCACCACCAGCGGCAACGGCAAGGTCACGCCGAAACAGGTGCCCCGGCCCAGCTGGCTCTCCACCTGGATCCGCCCCTGCATCGCATGCGCCAGCTCGCGGCAGATCGCCAGACCGAGGCCACTGCCACCGTACTGCGCGGCGGTACGTGCACCATCGGCCTGCTCGAAGCGGCGGAACAGGCGCTGCTGTTGTTCCTGGCTGATGCCCGGGCCGGTATCGCGCACCTCGAAGTGCAGCGCACGCAGCTCGCCATCGCAACGTGCATGCAGGGTGATAGTGCCGCGGCTGGTGAATTTCACTGCGTTCGACAGCAGGTTGAGCAGGATCTGCCGCACGCGCATGGCATCACCGGTCGCCTGCAGGCCCGCAGGCAGCTGGTTGTCGAGGACGAAGCGCAGGCCCTTCTGTGCAGCCAGCGGGCCCATCAGCGCCGCCAGATCCTGCAACAGGCCATTCAACGCAAACGACTGCGACTGCAGTTCCAGGCGCCCGGACTCGATCCGCGCCAGGTCCAGCGCATCGTTGACCAGGTGCAGCAGGTGCTCGCCAGCATGCCGGATCGACTGCGTGTAGCCACGCTGCTGCGGGTCCAGTGGCGAGGCAAGCAGCAGCTCGCTCATGCCCAGCACGCCGGTCATCGGCGTGCGGATCTCATGGCCAAGGTTGGCCAGGAAGCGGGTCTTGGCCGCCGACGCCTGCTCGGCCAGTTCCTGCTTGTGCAGCGCCAGCTGGTAGGCGTGCCGCCGCTGCAGACGGCGTCGGTACAGCCAGGCAAACCAGCTGGTCAGCAGCAACCCGACCGACGCCAGCACCAGCAGGCCGGACAGGCTGCGCCACCACGGCGGCTGCACGCGGAATTCCAGGCTCTGCACCCGCGACCACACGTGGTCGGCCGACCGGGCCTGTACTTCCAGCCGGTAGCTGCCCGGCGCCAGGCGCGAGAACAGGCGCTCGCCGGCCGGGCCGACTTCGACCCAATCGGGGTCGTAGCCGGCCAGGCGGTAGCGGTACGTATTGGACGCCGAGTCGGCGAAGGACAGCAATCGCGCGACGATGCGCAGGTCGCGGTCGCCATCGGCGATCTGCAACGGCGCATCGTGGGTCATGTCCAGCACCTGCTCGTTGCGGCGCACTTCCACCCGCTCGATCACCAGCGGGGCGCGACGGACCGAAGGCCGTACCTGCTCCGGGTCGAACACCACCGCGCCCGCTGCCGTTCCGGCCACCAGGTGGCCATCGGCCGCTGCGATCAAGGTGTGCTCGCGGAATTCCTGGCTTGGCAGGCCGTCGTGCACGCCGTACAGGCGCACGCTCTGCCCATCGGCACTGACACGTACCAGGCCGCGTGCGCTGGTCGCCCAGGCCACGCCCTGCGCATCCACCACCAGGCCGGAGGCGGAGATCGCCGGATAGCCCTGTTCGGCACCGACCACCGCCTGCCGTTCCAGGCGTCCCTGGCTCCAGCGGTAACGGGACAGGCGACCATCCTCGGACAACCAGACCTGGCCGTCACGGCCCACATGCAACGCATGGATCGCCGTTGCCGGCGCACCCGGCACCGGCTGGAAGCGCTCGCTTTCCGGCAGCCACTGCAGCAGGCCACGGCTGCTGGCCAGCCAGATGTGGTCCTGCGGACCGCATTCCACATCGAGGTTGAGCTGGCCCTGCTGCAGGCCGCGCTGGCCATTGTCCAGCTGGCGCCGCACGTGGCCGTCGAGATCGCGCTGCTGCACGCCTGCGGGCAGCATCAACCAGAGGCTGTCGCCGTCGCAGGTCATCATCGCTTCGACCACCCCTTCCATCGCCGCATCTGCGCCGGCATCACGGCCCCAACGACGCAGTTCGCGCCGTTGCGGGTCGTAGCGCACCAGCGCATCGGTCGATCCAATCCAGACCTGGCCACGCCGGTCCTCACGCACCGAGGTCAACCAGTGCATGCCGTTGACCCAGGTGCGATGCTGCTCGATCCTGCCGGTCTTCGGATCGAAGCGGTCCAGCGCGCCATGGCTGCCCACCGTCCAGACGCCGCCGTTGCTGGAGGGGCTGGTACCCAGCACGAGCGCATTGCGCAGCGAGCTGGGGTCATCCTCCAGGCGCGACAGCACCGAGAACTGCCACCAGCGTGGCAGCAGGTGCCACAGCCCGGCATTGGTGCTGGCCAACCAGATGCCACCTTCGCGGTCCTCGTAGGCACCGGTCCAGTTCGGCCGTACCGGACCGCGCGCGATCGCGCTGTACAGCGGCACGGTCTGGTACTGGCCATCGACCGCACGCCCCAGCCCGGTGCGTGTATCCAGCCAGTGCCCGCCCTGCTCGTCGCGCAGCATCATGCCCAGCACCTGCTCGCCCGGCGGCAGCTTCCACGGGGGGGCTTCGAAGCGGCCATCCGGGCGGCGCACGGTGGCGCCGGCCATCGTGCTGATCCACAGGCTGCCATCCGGTTCGGCGGTCAGTCCGTTGATCAGAAGGCTGGGGATGATGTCCGTACCGACACGCTCGAAGTCGGTCCCGGTCCAGCGCGCCACGCCATGCTTGGTGCCGATCCACAGGCTGCCATCGGCCAGCGTGGCCAGGTAGGGCACCGACGACGAAGGCAGGCTGCGCGGATTGTTCGGCTCGGGCAGGAAGCGCTGCAGGCGATCCTGGCTGTCCAGGCGGTACAGGCCGCCTTCGTGGGTACCGAACCAGATCGAGCCATCAGGCGTGCTGGCCAGGCTCCAGACCGTGTTGGTACCCATCAACGGCTGGCTGCTGCGGTCGTAGAAGTGCAACTGGCGGCGGTCGGCCGACATGCGCACCAGGCCGGCGTTCTCGGTGCCTATCCACAACTGGTTGCGGGCATCGACCAGCACCGTCCAGATGCGGTTGTCACGCAGTCCATCCTCGGAACGCCACACGCGGTAGGTGCGGCCGTCATAGCGGGCCAGGCCATCGTTGGTGGCGATCCACAGGTAACCGTAGCGATCCTCGGCCATGCGGTTGACGGTATTGGACGGCAGGCCATCGAACACCGTCACCTGCCGCGGGCTCGGAGGCACCGGCTGTGCCGCAGCGGGCAACGCGCAGCACAGGAGGACCAGCAGCAGCATCGCCGCCCGCAGATACACCACCGATTGCCTCCTCACGCTGGTCCTGATGATTCCCGCGCTGCGGGCGTCGGCATGGTAAACCGAAAGTCGCGCCGTTCACGCCCGGCGTCGGCGTCGTCACGCAGTCGCCTGTCGTTTCGCACGCGCCTGGGCGATGGCCGTCACCAGCAGGTCGCCGGTCACCGGCTTGCGCAGGAAGCCATCGAAGCCTGCGGCCAGCACCTGGGTTTCGGCATAGGCATCGGAACGGGCGGTCACCGCCACCAGCGGCAGTTCATAGCCCATGGTGCGCAGCTGGCGGGCGATGGCCGTACCGTCCAGCGCGGGCAGATCGAGATCGAGCAGGCCGACGTCGAAACCATCGGTGGCGATCTCCGACAGCGCGCCCAGGCCATGCAGCACGTGGACCACTTCATGCCCTCGCACGCGCAGCAGGCCGGCGATGACCTCGGCCACCGTGGCATCGTCCTCGACCAGCAGGATGCGCAGCGGCGGCAGTTCCGGCAGGGCCGCCACGTCGCCCGCTTCGCTGGCGGCCTGGCGCGTCCAGGGCAGGGGCAGGCGCACGCGGAACCGCGCGCCCTTGCCAGGCTGGCTGTCCACTTCGATGCGCCCCCCCATCGCCACCGCCAGTTCCTGGCAGATCGCCAGCCCCAGACCACTGCCGCCGTAGCGCGACGCGGTACGCGGGCCGTCGGCCTGTTCGAAACGATGGAACAGGCGCTGCTGCTGCTCGGCGTTGATGCCCGGGCCGCTGTCATGGACTTCGAAACACAGGCCGCCCTTTTCTTCCAGGCGTACGGCCAGGCCGACGTGGCCGCGCTCGGTGAATTTGATCGCGTTGCCGAGCAGATTCAGCAGGATCTGGCGCACGCGCATCTCGTCGCCACTGACACTGATCGGCCCGGGCGGGTCTTCGCCGCGCTGGAACACCAGCTGGCGTTGCTGCGCCATCGGCTGCATCAGGCCCTGCACCTGGTCCAGCAGCTCCCCCAGATCAAACGGGCGCAGGTCCAGCTCCAGCCGCCCGGCTTCGATCCGGGCCAGGTCCAGGGCATCATTGACCAGCCGCAGCAGATGGCTGCCGGCCTGCTGGATGGACCCGGCGTAGCCGCGCTGCACCGGATCCAGCGGAGTCGCCAGCAGCAGTTCGCTCATGCCCAGCACGCCGGTCATCGGCGTGCGGACTTCGTGGCCCAGCGTAGCCAGGAAACGGCTCTTGGCCTGCGAGGCCTGCTCGGCCAACTGCTGCTTGTGCACCGTCAGCTGCCATTGCTGGCGGCGGCGCAGCCGCGCGCGGATCGACCAGACCAGAACCACCAGCAGCAACGACCCCAGCAGGATGTAGCCGAATATCGCCATGCCGCTGCGCCACCACGGCGGCAGCACCTTCACCTGCAACTGCTGCGAAGGTGTCCACGCGCCCCGGGCAGTCGCGGCCTGCACCTCGATGACATAGCGGCCGGTCGGCAGCCGCGACAGGGTGCGCTGGCCATCGCCCCCCTGCTCCACCCAGTCCTGGTCGTAACCCTGCACGCGGAAGCGATACCGGTTGCCCTGCGGGCTGGCATAGGAAAGCAGCCGCGCATCGATCTGCAGATCGCGGTCGTCCGGTCCCAGCAGCAGGGTGCCGGTGAGCGGCAGCGGTTGCCAGCCGCGTGCGTCGTCGCGCCGCACCCGCACTTCGGCGATCACCAGCGATGAAGGCGGCAGCACGGTGTCGTCGGCATTCACATCAAAGGCGACCAGGCCGGTCTGGGTAACCGCCAACACGCGGCCATCGGCGTTCACCGCAGGTGGCCGACCGGTGAACTCGGCATCGGACAGGCCATCGCGTTCGTTGAACTGTTGCAGGCGCCGCGTCTTCGGGTCCCACCGCAGCAGGCCGCGCGGCGTCGTGGCCCACAGCTGGCCATTGTCGGCTAGCGCCAGCCCCCCCATGGTCACCGGCGGCACGCCCGCACTGCCGTCGATGCGCTGTATCAGGCGCAGGCTCATGCCATCCCACTGGTAGCGCTCGAAGGCGCCTTGGCGCGCCAGCCACAACTGCTGCGGATCGATCCATGCCAGATCGTAGATCGGGCCGCGCGAAACGCCGGGCACTGGCTCGAAGCGTCCGGCCTGCTCACGCCAGATGCCCATGTCGCCCATCACCCAGGGCCGGCCGTGGGCGTCGAAGCGGATCTGCTCGATCGGCGCATCGGCCGTCCCGCGGAAATGTTCCAGCGGATGACTGTGCAGCAGCCGGCCCTCTGCATCGCGCTGCTGCAGGTCCAGGCCCATCACCGACACCCACACCGTGCCATCAGGGGCCTGCCGCATCAGGTCGATGCGCTGGCGCAGGTCGGCACTGCCATCGATCCGCAGATCACGCAATGCGCCGGTGGCCGGATCGTAGACGCTGATGCGGCCGCCGCGTCCCAGCCACAGGCGACCATCCGGGCGCGGCAGCACCGACCACACCACGCCGTTGCCGAGCTGCCGGTCGCTGGCCAGCAGGCGCAGGGTGCCCTGCGCATCGAGCTGGTACACCCCTCGCGCCGAGCCGACGTAGTAGTTCTTCCCGTCGCTGGCCGCGCTCAACAGGTACTGGCTGTCCAGCGGCTTGCCGTCGAGCTGGTTCCAGATCGAGAAGCGCCGCCAGTCCGGTGGCAGATAGGCCAGGCCCTGGGTCAGCAACGCCACCCACAGTCCGCCCTCGTGGTCCTGCAGCAGGTCAAGCACACCGCTGTGCGCGGTCAGGAAGCCGCTGCCGCGGTCCCCCTCCAGCCGGCGCAACGCCGCCGCATCCCCTCGCAACAGGCCATCGGAGGTACCCGCCCAGTAGCCCCCCTGGCGATCGGCCAGGACCAGAGCCGACCGCAGCTGGGCACTGTCAGCCCATCGCGGGCGACTGACCCGGTCCTGCCCATCGATGCGGTAGAGGCCATCGTTCTGGCTGCCTACCCAGATCGAACCGTCTGCATCACGGCTCAACCGGAGCACGCTCAGCCTCCCCAGTTCCCGCGCGGCCACCGGCTCGAAGCCGCTGCCGTTCCAACGCGCCACACCGGCTTCGGTGCCGACCCACAGGCGGCCCCGCGCGTCGACCAGGCTGGTGAAGATGCTGTTGCTGGGCAGGCCACCCGGGCGCGCGGGATCATGGGTGTAGAGGCGCACACTGCCGTCTTCGCCGAAACGGCAGACGCCATGGTTGTTGGTCCCGATCCACAAGGCGTCGTCGACATAGGCCAGTGCCCAGAACTGCCCCTGGCAGGTGGAATTGACCGTATCGAAGGTCTGGAAGCGCTCGCGGTCGGCATCCAGGCGTGCCACGCCCTTGCCATTGATGCCCACCCAGACCCGGTCCAGCGGGTCGATCAGCAGGGTCTCGATCTCGTTGCCAGGCAACGAGCCCGGCTGTTCCGGGTCGTGCTCCCAGACCCGCAGGCTGTTGCCGTCATAGCGGGCGAGTCCACCATCGGTGGCGGCCCAGACGTGGCCCTGGCGATCCTCGGCCAGCGCCACCACCATGCGAGACGGCAAGCCTTCGGCGGCACCGAAGCGGCGCAGGCGTGGTGTTTCTGCCATGTCCAGGGTCGCAGCCGCCGTGGCCATCGCCACCAGCAGCAGCAGTCCCATACCTGCGATGCCACGGCACCACAGGCGCCAACCGCTCGTCATCCTGAACCCCCTGTCCTGCGCCGATTGTCACACAGGGCCGGGTCATGGCTGCAACAGCCTGTTTCCAGCGGCGGCACCACCACGAACTGTTGCACCCATGCACGCAACGTTGGCAGGGGGCTGTGCGTATGATCGCAGCGTCCCCTTCCGGAGCCCGCCATCGATGCGTCCCTGCCTGGCCCTGTTGCCGATGCTGCTCGCCACCGCCCCTGCCTGGGCGGCCGCTGACACCTATCGCCTCGATCCGGTGCACACGCGGGTGCTGTTCTCGATCGACCACGCAGGCTACTCGCAGGCCATGGGCACGGTATCGGGCAGCGAGGGGCGCGTGCGGTTCGATCCCGACAACTGGCGCGACGCCACCGTGGAAGTGGATATTCCGGTGTCGCGGCTGGACCTTGGTGATGCCAAGTGGAACCAGGCCACCTTGGCCCGCAGCCTGCTCGACGGCGAGCGCTTCCCGACCGCGCGGTTCGTCTCCACCAAGGTCGAACCGATCGATGCCAGGCGCGCCCACGTGATCGGCACGCTGACCCTGCGCGGGGTCAGTCAGGAAATCACGCTGGATGTGACCCTCAACGCCATCAAGCGCTATCCGCTTCCCCCGTTCCGACGCACCGCCGGTTTTTCCGGCAGCACCACGCTGAGCCGGCGCGCGTTCGGCATCACCGCCTGGCCGGGCGTCATCGGTGATGCAGTACAGCTGAGGATCGAGGCGGAAGCCACCCTCGACCGCAGCGACGCCCCGGGAACTCCCGCTCCCCTTCCACACTCCGACCCCAAGACGGCCCGCTAGAGGACCCCTCATGACCGCCAAGAACACCCCCGCCGCCTGGGGGAGTGTCAGCCAGATCCTGCACTGGTTGATCGCACTGCTGATCCTCGCCCTGGGCGTGGTCGGCCTGACCATGGGCGAACTGCCCAAGACGCCCAAGTACTTCTGGGTCTACACCGCGCACAAGTCGATCGGCATCACCGTGCTGGCGCTGGTGCTGTTCCGCCTGGGCTGGCGCCTGTACGCCGGGGCACCGAAGCCGGTGCCGGGCGTGCCAAGCTGGCAGGAACGCATCGCCAGTGCCACCCACGTACTGCTGTATGTGCTGATGTTCGCCATCCCGCTGTCGGGCTGGCTGTACGATTCGGCCAGTGGCCTGCGCCCGTTCCGTTGGTTCGGCCTGGTCGACGTGCCCAAACTGAGCGGCCCCGACCCGCAGGTCGTCGCGGTGTCCCATGCCCTCCACGAATACGGCTTCTGGCTGTTGATCGCGGTGGTGCTGGCCCATGCCGGCGCTGCCTTCTACCACCACCTGTTCCAGCGCGATGCAACGCTGTCCCGCATGTTGCCGCGTGGCTGGCTCGCCTCCCCTCAGAAGGACTGACCGATGAACCTGAAACTGACCACTCCGGCCGCCGTGGCCGCCGCCCTGGCCGGCATGCTGGCCACCGCTCCGGCACTCGCTGCCGATTACGCGCAGGCTCCCGGCGCCGGTTCGATCCTGGTGTTCGCCACCAAGTACGACGGCGAAGTGTTCACCGGCAGCTTCCCTGGCTTCGCGACCAAGCTCAGCTTCGACCCGGCCAACCCGGCTGCCGGTTCGCTGGATGTGGTGATTCCGCTGGCAGGCGCCAAGAGCGGCAACAGCGATCGTGACTCGACCCTGCAGGGCGCCGACTTCTTCAACGTCGGCAAGTTCGCCACCGCGCGCTACACCGCCAAGGGCTTCCGCGCCATGGGCAATGACCAGTTCGCCGCCGATGGCACCCTGGAGCTTCGTGGTGTCAGCAAGCCGGTCACGCTGACCTTCACCTGGAAGCCGGGCACCCAGCCGGTGCTGACCGGCAAGGCCACGGTCAAGCGCCTGGACTTCGGCGTCGGCGGCGGTGACTGGGCCGACACCAAGACCATCCCGGACGAAACCGCGATCAGCACGATCGTGAAGTTCGACGCGAAATAAACCGCATCTGGTAGTGCCGGCCGCTGGCCGGCATCACCCGGAACAGAGGGGTTGCCGGCCAGCGGCCGGCACTACCGATCGACGGCCAGCCACGCCTGAACCGTGGCCGCGTCGAACGGCCAGTCCAGCTCGCGGTCGCCGCGCTCGTCACGCAGCACCGGCACCCGCGTGCCATAGCGCGCTTCCAGCGCCGGCTGGTCGTCCAGGAACACCGATTCGAACTCCGGCGCCCGTGCCCTGGCCAGCTCGGCCAGGGCCATGTCGCACAGGTGGCAATCGTCACGTTGGATAAGGGTCAACACCGGCCGGGCTCCCGTGGCGGAAATGCTGCGCCGCAGCCATGGAAGTGCGGCGTGAACCGCTAGAATAGCGATCTCTTCCGGTACCCGCAGTACGGCAACCATGGCTGTCAGCACGTTCGACGTTTTCAAGATCGGCATTGGCCCGAGTTCCTCGCACACCGTCGGGCCGATGAAGGCCGCCGAGCGATTCATCCATCGCTGGCTGCTCGACCCGGGCCGCCTGCACGAGGTCGCGCGCATCCGCGCCGATGTCTATGGCTCGCTGGCACTGACCGGCCGCGGCCACGGCACCGACAAGGCGATCCTGCTGGGCCTGGAAGGCCAGCGGCCGAACCTGATCGATCCAGACATCATTCCGGCCACGCTGGAGCGCATCCGCAGCAGCAAGCGCATCCAGCTGATGGGCCAGCACGAGATCGCCTTCGACGAGAAGCGCGACCTCGGCATGAACAAGCGCCAGAAGCTGCCCTACCACACCAACGGCATGCGCTTCACTGCCTACAACGCCGACGACGAAGTGATCGCCACCCGCGACTATTATTCGGTCGGCGGCGGCTTCGTGGTCAACCAGGACGACGCGGCCGATGATCGCATCGTGCCCGACGAGACCCCGCTGCCCTACCCGTTCAAGAGCGGCGACGAGCTGCTGGCGCAGACCGCGCGCAGCGGCCTGAGCATTGCCCAGCTGATGTTCGAGAACGAGAAGTGCTGGCGCAGCGAAGACGAGATCCGCGCGCGGCTGCGCGAGATCTGGAGTGCGATGCAGTCGTGCGTGGCGCGCGGCATCCGCGAGGAAGGCGTGCTGCCGGGTGGCCTGAAGGTGGGCCGTCGTGCGCCGGCGTTGTACCGCGAACTGTCGTCGAAGCCGGAAGCGGCGATGCGCGACCCGCTGACCACGCTGGACTGGGTCAACCTGTACGCACTGGCAGTGAACGAGGAGAACGCTGCCGGTGGCCGCGTAGTGACTGCGCCGACCAACGGTGCGGCCGGTGTGCTGCCGGCGGTGCTGCACTACTTCGATCGCTTCTGCCCGGGCGCGAACGAACAGCGCGTGTTCGACTTCCTGCTGACCTCGGCGGCGATCGGCATCCTCTACAAGGAAAACGCCTCGATTTCCGGCGCCGAAGTGGGCTGCCAGGGCGAGGTTGGCGTGGCCTGCTCGATGGCGGCCGGTGGCCTGGTCGCGGCACTGGGTGGCAACCCCAGCCAGATCGAGAATGCCGCGGAAATCGGCATGGAACACAACCTGGGCCTGACCTGCGACCCGATCGGTGGCCTGGTGCAGATTCCCTGCATCGAACGCAACGCGATGGGCGCGGTGAAGGCGATCAATGCCTCGCGCATGGCGATGCGTGGCGACGGCAAGCACAAGGTGTCGCTGGACAAGGTGATCAAGACCATGCGCGACACCGGCCGCGACATGCAGGACAAGTACAAGGAAACGAGCCGCGGTGGCCTGGCGGTGAACGTCATCGAGTGCTGAGTTGTAGCGCCGGGCCCATGCTCGGCTGACGGGGCCGTGGGTAGAGTCGACCGCTGGTCGACTATCGCGTGCAGCGCGGGATTTTCGCGGTCTGATCGAAGAGCAGTCGACTGACAGTCGACTCTACCCCGTTGTCCCTTGCCGGTCGGACGACACCGTCACCGCGTTCCGGTTAGGCTCGGGGCTCCCCCACCCCGGATTGCCCCATGCGCGTGATCGCTGCCGCCCTGCTTGCCTGCCTTCCGCTGACCGCCCTGGCCGCCCCCACCTACGGGCCGCGGCTTGAGGGCTTCGACTACGGCTATCCGGTCAAGACCTTCGCACTGGAATCGCAGCGGCAGCCGCTGGAAATGGCCTACCTGGACATCGCGCCGAAGAAGGCGCCCATCGGTGTGGTGGTGCTGCTGCACGGCAAGAACTTCTGCGCCGCCACCTGGAAGGAATCGATCAAGCCACTGGTTGCCGCCGGCTATCGGGTGATCGCTCCGGACCAGGTCGGCTTCTGCAAATCCAGCAAGCCCGAGCGCTATCAGTACACGTTCGCACAGCTGGCAGCCAATACCCATGCCCTGCTGCAGCAGCTGCAACTGGGCGACGTGCCGGTGCACCTGGTCGGGCATTCGATGGGCGGCATGCTGGCCGTGCGCTACGCGCTGATGTACCCGCAGGACCTGCGCAGCCTGTCGCTGGTCAACCCGATCGGACTGGAAGACTGGAAGGCGCTGGGCGTGCCCTGGCGCGGCGTCGACGCGTGGTATGCCGGTGAAATGAACATCAGCTACGACAGCATCCGCCGCTACCAGCTGGATGTGTACTACGACGGCAAATGGAAGCCGGCCTACGAACCCTGGGCGCGGATGCAGTCAGGCATGTACGAAGGGCCCGGCAAGCAGGCCGTTGCATGGAGCCAGGCACTGGCGTCGGACATGGTGTTCAACCAGCCAGTGGTTTACGAACTGAAGAACCTGCAGGTGCCGACCACGCTGTTCATCGGCCAAAGGGACCGCACCGCGATCGGCCGCGACCTGGCGCCGCCTGCGGTGAAGGCGACGCTGGGCAACTATCCGGCACTCGGCAAGGCAGCGGCGGCAGCGATTCCCGGCGCGACGCTGGTCGAGTTCGCCGAACTGGGCCATTCGCCGCAGGTGCAGGACCCGAAGCAGTTCAACAGCGCCTTGTTGAAGGCGTTGAAGTCCCGCTGATCAGCTAGCGTGCTCGTGTAGAGCCGAGCCCATGCTCGGCTTATCCAGCAGGAGGGGATCTCGCCAGGAGCAGCCGAGCATGGGCTCGGCTCTTGTGTCTCGGATGGTGCCCTGATCAGGCACAATTCCCCGGTGACCCGGGAGGCTCCGATGACGCTGCCTCGGCTCTTAAGCCTTTGAGCTTGCAAAGTAGATTCAGCGCGTCGGCG
>NZ_JCAFTE010000009.1:0-137964 GCF_059369975.1 Stenotrophomonas sp. YJH_SMC_32
AAACGTCTGCAAGATGGACAATCATCCTTCCTGCAGGCGCCTTCACAAGATACCTGCGCATACTTTCAAAGATCCGGGGAAGTGGCCTCAGCGCCGCTCCCGTGTGCTGCGAAGTTTCCTTCGTAGCGAGCCGCCCATTATGCCAGACTTTTTCAGTCCGTCAACACCTTCGTTCGATCATCTCGTTCGGCGGTGGTGGGCGCCCTGTTGTCGCTGAAGCCCCTTGGTGGCGACCCCTGCGACGGGGGAGGAGAAGTATGTCCCCATTCCGATCATTTGTGAAGGGGGTGTGGCGATTTTTTTCACCGGATGTTGCATCGGTTCATGCGCCGCGCCGCGGGAGGATCCCGTGAAGAGCAGCCGAGCGTGGCTATGCCGGGCGTCCTGCCCGGCCCCCTACGGGCCGTCGCACGCGACGAAGGCAACGGCTCCTGCCGTTGCCTTCGGCTCTACAAGAGCAAAAGGAAGGGCCGGCTGGCGCCGGCCCTTCCTTCTTCTCAGCCAGCGACCAGGCGCACGCGGGCGAAGGTGCGCTTGCCGACCTGCAGCAGGCCTTCGAAGCCCGGCTGCAGCACCTGCTGGCCGTCTTCGACCACTTCACCGTCCACCTTCACCGCGCGCTCCTTGAGCTTGCGGTTGGCTTCGGAGTTGCTCGGGGTCAGGCCGGCCGCCGTCAGCAACGCGGCAATACGCAGGCCTTCGGCCGGGATCGCCACATCCTGCAGCGGCAACTGGGTGATGTCGCCCTGCCCGGTCACCGCCGCCTCCCAGCCGGCAATCGCCTGCTCTGCCGCCATGGCGTCGTGGAAACGGGTCGCCAGCTCACGCGCCAGGCGCAGCTTGACCACGCGCGGGTTCAGGCCGCCATTGGCCACCTGCTCGCGCAGCTGCACGGCCTCGGCCTGGCCGATGTCGAAGGACAGCAGCTCGATCCAGCGCCACATCAGGGTGTCGTCCACCTTCATGGTCTTGGTGACGATGTCGATGGCCGGCTCGCTGATACCAATGTAGTTGCCCAGCGACTTGGACATCTTGTTGACGCCATCCAGGCCTTCCAGCAGCGGCATGGTCAGCACCACCTGCGGCTTCTGGCCATGGTGTTCCTGCAGGCCACGGCCCATCAGCAGGTTGAACTTCTGGTCGGTACCGCCCAGCTCGACGTCGGCCTCCAGGGCCACCGAGTCGTAGCCCTGCACCAGCGGGTACAGGAACTCATGGATGGCGATGGACTGCTGGGCGGCATAGCGCTTGGCGAAGTCGTCGCGCTCGAGCATGCGTGCCACGGTGTGCTGGCCGGCCAGGCGGATCATGTCGGCCGCGCCCATCTTGCCGAACCACTCCGAGTTGAAGCGGACTTCGGTACGGCTGCGGTCGAGCACCTTGAACACCTGTTCCTCGTAGGTACGGGCGTTGGCCAGCACGTCATCGCGGCTGAGCGGCTTGCGGGTCAGGCTCTTGCCCGAGGGATCGCCGATCATGCCGGTGAAGTCGCCGATCAGGAAAATGACCTGGTGGCCGAGGTCCTGGAACTGGCGCATCTTGTTCAGCAGCACCGTGTGGCCCAGGTGCAGGTCGGGCGCAGTGGGGTCGAAGCCGGCCTTGATCCGCAGCGGGCGGCCTTCCTGCAGGCGCGCACGCAGATCCTCGAGCTTGAGGATCTCGTCGGCACCGCGGCCGATCAGGGCAAGGGCTTCTTCAATCGAGGACACGTGACTACTCCCGGCAACGCCGATTCTTGTGTGGGGTGTTAAAGCAAAGTTAACCCGATTGGCTTCACAAAAGCCAATGGGCACAAGGGTTTGACGCGGTTTTCTCAGGTGTCTATGGTAACCGGCGATCAGGCCCGCGCTCCCGGGCCGCCAGGAAAAAACCGCCGATGCACAATTCCGAACAAGGGCGCGCACGCAAGCAGCGCTTCCAGGAACGCCTTCACGTCCTGCACGACAACGCCCTGCATCGGAAGCTCAGGCAACACCTTCCCGCCGCCTTCAATGAGCGCTGGACCCGCCGCCATTGGATGCACGCCAGCCTGTTTGCGACCATCGGCGCCCTGGTGGCGACGATCGTCCCCGGTTTCTCGCACACCATTGATGCGCCTTACGCGGACAGCCACACCAGTCTGGCGCTGCCGCTGCCGCCGTTGACCATGGCCCGCCAGCAGCAGGTGCCCGGCGACAGCTGGCAGGTGCTGCGCATCCAGCGCGGCCAGACCCTGAGCGACCTGTTCGACAAGGCCGGCATTCCGGCCACCACCCTGCACCGGGTGCTGGAGCACCCCGGTGCGCGCGAGGCGCTGACCAAGCTGCGCCCGGGCGCCGAGATCGCCTTCGACATGCCGCTGTCCGGCGACCTGCGCAGCATCCGCTTTGATCGCGACGCCGACAACCGGGTGGAACTGAGCCTGGCCGGCGATGACATCAAGGAGAAGGTGACGCGGCGCGAGACTTCCACGCGTACCGTGGTCACCAGCGGCGAGATCACCAGTTCGCTGTATGCCGCGGCCCGCCGGGCCGGGCTGTCGCCGTCGGCGATCGCGACGATGACCGACGACATCTTCAAGTACGACATCGACTTCTCCAAGGACCTGCAGCCGGGCGACCGCTTCAGCGTGGTGATGGACGAGACCTGGCGCGAAGGCGAGAAGGTGGACACCAGCAAGATCCTGGCGGCGACCTTCACCACCGGGGGCAAGACCTATTCCGGCTTCCGCTTCGACCGCAACGGCAAGTCCGAGTACTACGACATCAACGGCCGTTCGCTGAAGAAGAGCTTCATCCGCATGCCGATCCCGTTCGCACGGCTGAGCTCGACCTTCGGCGCACGCAAGCACCCGGTGCTGGGCAAGATGCGCATGCACAAGGGCGTGGACTACGCCGCGCGTACCGGCACGCCGATCATGGCCGCAGGCGATGCCCGCGTGCAGTTCGCCGGCGTGCAGCGCGGCTATGGCAACGTGGTGATCCTCGATCACGGCCGCGGCCACACCACCCTGTACGGGCACATGTCGCGCTTTGCGAACATCAAGACCGGCCAGCGCGTGGCCCAGGGCACGGTGATCGGCTACGTCGGCTCGACCGGCCTGGCCACCGGCCCGCACCTGCACTACGAATTCCGCGTCAACGGCGAGCACCGCAACCCGCTGACCGTGACCATGCCGCCGCCGGAGCCGCTGAAGGGCGCCGAGCTGGTCGCCTTCCGCGCACAGACCGCGCCGGCGATGGCCCGCATCCAGGGCATGGAGAAGCTGATCTACGCCGATGCCAGCCCGGCACCGACCAGCCGCGACGAGGCCGCCACCGAGGTGGCCAGCGCCAAGGACAAGCAGGCAACCGGCCGCAAGCGCGGCTGAGCGCGCTGCGTTGACGAACAAGGACGCGGCAGCCCAAGCTTGCCGCGTCCTTTTTTTATGCCCGCCATGAACACCACTGCCGACGCTGACGCCCCCCTGTACCTTGGCCTGATGTCGGGCACCAGCGCCGACGGCATCGACGCTGCGCTGGTGCAGTTTCCCGCGGGCGGTGGCTGCCGCTTCGTGCACGGCCTGACCGCCCGCTGGGAACCGGTGCTGCGCGCGCGGCTGGTGGCGCTGGGCGAAGGTGGCCCGTTGGATTCGCTGGAGGAGCTGGGCGAACTGGACGCGCGGATTGCGATCAACTTCGCCGAGGCCGCCAACCAGCTGCTGGCCGAAGCCGGCGTGGACCGCAGTCAGGTGCGCGCGATCGGCTCGCACGGCCAGACCGTGCGACACCGCCCGCTGGCCGATCCGGCGTTCACCGTGCAGCTGGGCGACGGCAACCGCATCGCCGAACTGACCGGAATCACCACAGTATCCGACTTCCGCCGTCGCGACGTAGCGGCCGGGGGGCATGGTGCGCCGCTGATGCCGGCTTTCCACCTGGGCATGCTGGGTGCCGCCGATGAAGACCGCGCAGTGCTCAACCTGGGCGGCATCGCCAACCTGACCCTGATCCCGCGCGAAGGCGCGGTGCGTGGCTTCGATACCGGCCCGGCCAATGCGCTGATGGATGCCTGGTGCCAGCGCCACACCGGCCGTACCTTCGATACCGATGGCGCGTATGCCGCCAGTGGCGCGGTGGACGAGGGCCTGCTGGCCGGCTGGCGTTCGGACCCGTGGTTCGCGCTGCCGCCGCCGAAGAGCACCGGGCGCGAGCAGTTCCATCTGGCCTGGGCCGAGGCGCACATGGGGGAAGGCCAGTACGCCGCCACAGATGTGCAGGCCACGCTGCTGGAGCTGACCGTGGCAACCGTGGCCGATGCGCTGCTGGCGCAGCAGCCGCAGACCCGGCGCCTGCTGGTCTGTGGCGGCGGCGTACGCAACCGGCAGCTGATGAAGCGGCTGGCGGCGCGGCTGCCGGAGGTGCAGGTGGAGTCCAGCGCGGTGCATGGGCTGGACCCGGAGTACGTGGAGGCGATGGGATTCGCCTGGCTGGCGCAGCGGACGATGGACGGGCTGGCCGGCAACCTGCCGAGCGTGACCGGAGCCAAGGGGCCGCGGATCCTGGGGGCAGTCCACCTGGCGTGAGGTGGCGCCATCCACGCATGGCGTGGATTCACCGGGCAGCCGAGCGTGGGCTTGGCTCTACAAAGCCGCTAATCGAAGCCCTGCCCTGCGGGCAAGGCCTGCAGGGCGGCGATGGCGTCGGAGAGGGCGTCCACTTCGGGATCGCCGAAACCGGAGCGGACCTCCAGTTCACTGCTGAACAGGCCCTGCTCCAACAACGCGGCGCAGGTCTGTTCATGGGTCCAGCCGCGGGCGACCGCGACACGTCGGATACGTTCCAGCAGCAGCGGGTCCAGGTCCCGCAGCACAACGTCGGCCATGCTCACTTCCCCGTTCGCAAGGCACCGCCCCCTCGGCGCGTCGGGGGCGATGATCCCGCAGTCCGGGCGGGCAGGCAATCAGGCGACCGGCGGCGGCCCGCGGTCGGCGATCCGCGGCCACAGCCAGGCCAGCAGCAGCAGGGTCGGCACCACAGTGATCGAGCTGAGGATGAAGAACGTGCTGTAGGACGTCGCTTCAACGATGTATCCGGAGACACCGCCGATGAACTTGCCCGGCAGGTTGGCCAGCGATACCAGCAACGCGTACTGCGTGGCGGTGAAGTTGCGGTCGGTCAGCGACGACATGAAGGCTACCAGCACGGTGCCGGCGAACCCCTGGAACAGGTTGTCGGCACTGAGCGCGGCATAGAACGCCCACAGCTTGCCTGGGTTGTGCGCCATCAGCAGGAAGGCCAGGTTGGACATCGCCACGCCCAGTGCGGCCACCAGCAGCATGCGCCGGAAGCCGAATGCAGCCACCGCAATACCCCCCAGGAACGCACCGCCGATCCCCATCCATACACCGAACAGCTTGGACACGGTGGCGATGTCGGCCTTGTCGAACCCCGAATCGAGATAGAACGGCCCGGCCATCACGCCGATCACCTGATCGGGGAACTTGAACAGGCCGACGAAGGCCAGCAGCACCAGTGCCAACGCCACGCCATTACGGCTGAAGAAGCTGGAGATGGGCTGGACGAAGGCTTCGGCGATATCGATGCGACGCTGCACTGCCGTGGCCGGGCGCTCCGGTTCGGCGCACAGCAGGGTAGTGACGATCGGCAGCAGCATCAGCGCAGCCATCGCCAGGTAGGCGACGATCCAGCCTTCGAACTGCGCCAGGTACAGCGCGCCGGCACCGGCCAGGATCAGGCCGATCCGGTAGCCCAGCGTATAGGTGGCCGCCAGCGCGGCCTGCGCGGTCTGCGGAGCGATCTCGATACGGTAGGCATCGACCGCCGAGTCCTGGGTGGCGCCAGCGAACGACGCCACCAGCACCCACATCACCAGTGGCCAGACGCCCTCTTCCGGCCGCACGAAGGCCAGTGCGACCAGGCCGACCAGCACCAGCACCTGCGATACCAGCAGCCACGAACGGCGGCGGCCGAGCGCGCCCAGCAGCGGAAATGCATAGCGGTCCAGCAGCGGCGCCCACAGGAACTTGAGCAGGTAGAAGAAGCTGGCCAGGCTGATCAGGCCGATGCTGCCCAGGTCCAGGCCGACGTCGCGCAGGCGCGTGGACAGCGTCTGCGAAGCGATCAGCAGGAACGGCAGGCCACTGCCGAAGCCAAGCATGGCCATGGTCAGCGCCGACGGGGTACCGAAGGCGCGCTTGATGCCTGCCCAGCCCTTGTAGCTGACCGGCGTGGCGGCCTCGGTCACAGGTCGTAGTCCACGGTGAACGGGGCGTGGTCGGAGAAGCGCTCGTCGCGGTAGATCGAACAGCTACGCAGTTTGTCGCGCAGGCCCGGCGTGATGAACTGGTAGTCGATGCGCCAACCGACGTTGTTGGCGCGGGCGGCGCCGCGGTTGCTCCACCAGGTGTAATCCTCCCCGGTGGGATTGAGCAGGCGGTAGGCATCGGCCCAACCGCGGCCGGCGGCGACATCGGTGGCCTGGCCATGGTCGGCGCAGAGGGCGTTGAGCCAGTCGCGCTCCTCCGGCAGGCAGCCGGAATTCTTCTGGTTGGACTTCCAGTTCTTGATGTCCAGCGCCGAACGCACGATGTTCCAGTCGCCGCACAGCACGTAGTCGCGGCCGCTGCGCGCCCACTCCTCCAGGATCGGGCGCAGCCATTCCATCACTTCGAACTTGAAGCCCTGGCGCAGGTCACCCGAGCTGCCGGAGGGAATATAGAAAGAGACCACGCTGAGATTGCCGTAGCGCGCCTCGATGTAGCGGCCTTCGTCGTCGAACGGGGCCCAGCCCAGCGAGGTGATGACCTGGTCCGGCTCGCGCTTGCTGTAGATCGCCACACCGCTGTAGCCCTTCTTGGTGATGGCGTCGCGGTAGAAGCAGTGATGGCCATCCGGACGGAACATCGGGTCGGTCAGCTGGTCTTCCTGGGCCTTGGTTTCCTGGATGCACAGGACGTCGGCGTCCTGGGCACGGAACCAGTCCAGGAAGCCCTTGGTCGCGGCGGAACGGATGCCATTGGCGTTGAAACTGATGATGCGCATGCGGGGACCTGCGGCGGGAAACCGGGCAAGCATACCGGTTGCCCGTAGGGCTGCGCAGTCCGCCAGGCAGCGCCGCGACAGCCTTCACGCGGGGCCGGACGAGCGCGAAACGCCCAGCTGGATTAGGATTTGTGCTCCAAATGAAGATGAATCGAGTTTTGATGAGCGACCACCGCCACCGTTTCCTGCAGCTGGCCCTGACCGCCGACGCCCTGCGCTTCGGCCAGTTCACCCTCAAGTCCGGCCGGCTGAGCCCCTATTTCTTCAACGCCGGCCGTTTCGACTCCGGTTCGCTGCTGTCCCAGCTCGGCGCCTGCTATGCCGATGCCATCGATGCCAGCGGGATCAAGTACGACGTGGTGTTCGGCCCGGCCTACAAGGGCATTCCGCTGGCCACCGCGATGGCCTGCGAGCTGGCCCAGCGCGGCCGCGACCTGCCGCTGTCGTTCAACCGCAAGGAAGCCAAGGACCACGGCGAAGGCGGCCAGCTGATCGGCGCCGACATGAATGGCAAGCGCGTGCTGATCGTCGACGACGTGATCACCGCCGGTACCGCGATCCGCGAAGCGCTGGGCATCATCCGCGCTGCCGGCGGCACCCCGGCCGGCATCGTGGTAGCCCTGGACCGCCAGGAGATCGCCTCGGAAACCGACCGCCGCTCGGCGGCGCAGTCGGTGGCCGAAGAGGCCGGGATTCCGGTGATCGCCGTGGCGTCGCTGGCCGATCTGCTTGATTTCGCCTCCGGCAACCCGGAACTTGTGGGTTACCGCCAGCCGCTGGAAGCCTACCGGGCCCAGTACGGCGTCCGTTCGATCCGCTGACCGACCCAGGGGAAAGGTCATGTCCCGAGTCCCTGCCGTTCTCTTTGCCGGCCTGCTGCTGGCCGTGCCGTCCACCGTGCCGGCGCAGTCGCGCGACGGCGGCAAAGTGGAGAAGAAGCTGTATTGCTGGAACGAGGGCAAGGAGCGGATCTGCAGCGATTCGCTGCCAGCCGATGCGGTCAATCACGCCCGCGAGGAGTTCAACGCGAAGAGCGGCCTGCGCAATGCGCAGGTCCAGCGCGCGTTGACCGACGAAGAGCGCGCCGCGGCCAGCACCGAGGCGCAGCAGCAGCAGCTGGACCTGATGGCCGAGCAGACCCGCCAGCGCACCGAACAGGCGATGCTGTCCACCTATGGCAGCGAGGACGACCTGCGCCGGGTGTTCGCCGAGCGCCAGGAAGTGCTCGACAACAACCTCAAGACCGCCGAGTACAACGTCACCAGCCTGCGCGAATCGCTGGTGGCGCTGTTGTCGGCCGCTGGCGACCGAGAACTGGCCGGTGGCAAGGTGGCCGACAAGCAGGCCGAGGCGATCCGTCAGCGGCATGTGCAGTTGCGGGCGCAGCAGCGCCTGCAGGCGGGGTTCCTGCAGCAGCAGCAGGCACTGAAGGCCGAGATCGACAGCACGCTGCAGCGCTACCGCGAGCTGAAGGGCGTGGCGCCAGCGAGCCAAGCGCCGTGATTCGCTTGTAGGGTCGAGCCCATGCTCGGCTCCGCGTGGCCTTGGGAAAGAGCAGCCCAGCATGGGCCCGGCTCTACAGTGGGCGGCGCCTGGTTACGGCTTGGCCCACGGAATTTATGCACTCTTTACGCGTCGGCACGATCCGGCGCGTAGTGCGTTTATGGGCGGCAGGACGACGATGACGGCCTGAGGTGGAGGGGTTCCACCAGGACGCTATTGCAATGTCCCCCTGGCTGTCGTTGTTGTGTGGCGTGCTGGTGCTGGTCGCCGCCGCCTATCTCCTTTTTGTCGTGCTGCGGCCCGAGTCGTTCTGAGCGGAGCCTGCCATGACCGAGATGCTTGTGATTATTGCCGCCAGCCTGTTGCTGGCGTGGCCGCTGGGCCTGTACCTGGCGCGCGTGATGCGCGGCACGCCGATGAAGGCCGACGTGCTGTTCAACTGGATCGAAAAGCCGTTGTACAAGGTGTTCGGCGTCGATCCCTCGCGCGCGATGTCCTGGCGCGGCTACGTGCTGGCCTTCGTGCTGAGCAACGTAGTGATCGCCGTACTGACCCAGGCGGTGTTCATGACCCAGGCCTGGTTGCCGTTGAACCCGGACCAGATCCCGAACATGCGCTGGGACACCGCGCTGCACACGATGATCTCGTTCCTGACCAACACCAACCAGCAGCACTATTCGGGCCAGGCCCAGCTGTCCTACCTCTCACAGATGACCGGCATCACCGGCCTGCAGGTGGTGACACCGATGATGGGCCTGGCGCTGGCTGTGGCCACGCTGCGCGCGTTGTTCTCGCGTGCGCCGCAGGCTGCGGCGGCCACCGGTGCCGGCGACGACCGCCAGGTGGCGGTGGGCAACTACTACGTGGACGTGGTGCGCCTGTGCGTGCGCTTCCTGTTGCCGCTGTGCCTGGTGTGGACCCTGCTGCTGACCAGCCAGGGCGTGCCGTCGACGATGGCCGGTGGCCCGCAGGCCACGCCGATCGATGCCAGCGCCGGCATGACCGGACAGAAACTGCCGCTGGGTCCGGTGGCGGCGATGGTCGCGGCCAAGCAGCTGGGCGCCAACGGTGGCGGCTGGTACGGCCCGAACAGCAGCTTCCCGCTGGAGAACCCGACCCCGCTGTCGAACGCGCTGGAGATCGTCGGCATCCTGCTGGTGCCGATGGCGGTGATCTTCATGATCGGTGCGTTCACCGGCCGGCGCCGGTTCGGCGCCCTGGTGTTCAGCTGCATGCTGGGCATGTCGCTGCTGTCCACCGGCGCGATGGTGTGGAGCGAAGGGCACAGTGCCAGCGCCGCCACGCCGCTGCTGATGGAAGGCAAGGAGGTGCGCTTCGGCGCCGACGGCACGGCGCTGTGGGCGGCGGTGACCACCCAGGTCTCCAACGGGTCGGTCAACGGCATGCATGACTCGCTGGCGCCGCTGAGTGGCGGCATCGCGATGGTCAACATGCTGGTCAGCGCGATCTGGGGCGGCATCGGCTGTGGCCTGCAGCAGTTCATCGTGTACCTGCTGCTGGGCGTGTTCCTGGCCGGGTTGATGACCGGACGTACGCCGGAACTGTTCGGCCGCAAGCTGGAGACGCCACAGGTACGCCTGCTGGCCCTGCTGGTGCTGCTGCAGCCGATCACCCTGCTGGTGTTCACCGCGATCACCCTGGCCGTGCCCGGGCTGGCCGCTACCTCCAACCCGGGCTTCCATGGCATCAGCCAGGTGTTCTACGAGTACGTCTCGGCCTACGCCAACAACGGCTCGGGCTTCGAGGGGCTGGGCGACGCCACGCTGTGGTGGAACCTGAGCTGCTCGCTGGTGCTGCTGCTGGGCCGCTTCCCGCTGCTGATCATCCCGCTGGTGGTGGCCGCACAGCTGGCCGCCAAGCGCCAGGCGCCGGAGTCTGCCGGCAGCCTGCAGATCGAAACCCCGACCTTCGCCCTGACCCTGGTCTCGGTGATCGTCATCCTGACCGTGCTGCAGTTCATGCCGGCGCTGGTACTCGGCCCGATCGCCGACCACCTCAGCCTGGGACTGCACTAAGGACACCCCGATGAGTACCCACGCAAGTTCCACCCGTAGTTCCCTTGCCCCGCGCCCTGCGCTGCTTGATGGCGCCGGCCTGCGCCGTGCGCTGGTCGAAGCAGTACGCAAGCTCTCGCCGATGCACCTGGTGCGCAGCCCGGTGATGGCGGTGGTGATGGCTGGCACGATCGTCGCGGCCATCGTCACACTGACCGGCAATGCGCCGCTGGGCTTCGGCCTGGCAGTGACCGCGATCCTGCTGGTGACCGTGTTGTTCGGCAATTTCGCCGAAGCAGTGGCCGAGGCGCGTGGCCGTGGCCAGGCCGCGTCACTGCGCCGTGCCCGCCAGGACCTGGTGGCACGCCGGCTGGCGGCGCCGCAGCCGGGTGCCGCAGAAGCCCAGGTGCCGGCCGCCGAACTGCGCCCGGGCGACCATGTGATCGTCAGTGCCGGTGAGCTGGTGCCGGCCGATGGCGAGATCGTGCAGGGCCTGGCCACCATCAACGAAGCGGCGGTGACCGGCGAATCGGCACCGGTGCTGCGCGAGGCAGGTACCGACCGTTCCGGTGTGATCGGTGGCACCAAGGTGCTGTCCGACCAGATCATCGTGCGGGTGACCGCCGAGCCGGGCCACAGCTTCCTGGACCGGATGATCGCGCTGGTGGAAGGTGCCAACCGCCAGAAGACCCCCAACGAGATCGCGCTGACCCTGCTGCTGGCGGCGATGACGCTGACCTTCCTGGTGGTGGTGGCCACGTTGCCGGCCATTGGTGCAGCCGTCGGCGTCAAGGTCGATCCGCTGCTGCTGATCGCGCTGCTGGTGTGCCTGATCCCGACCACCATTGGCGGCCTGCTGCCGGCCATCGGCATCGCCGGCATGAACCGTGCGCTGGCCGCGAACGTACTGGCCAAGTCGGGCAAGGCGGTGGAAGTGGCCGGCGACGTCGACGTGCTGCTGCTGGACAAGACCGGCACCATCACCTACGGCGACCGCCAGGCCAGCCACTTCCATCCGCTGGCCGGCATCGATGCCAGCCAGCTGCGCGAGGCGGCACTGCTGTCCTCGCTGGCCGACCCGACCCCGGAAGGCAAGTCGATCGTGCGCCTGGCGCGCGAACAGGGCTGCGCCACCGCCGAGCCGGACCGTGCCGACTACCTGGCCTTCAGTGCCCAGACCCGCATGTCCGGCGTGGATCTGGAACATGGGCGGCAGATCCGCAAGGGCGCCGCCGATGCGATCCGTGCCCACGTCCAGGCGCTGGGCGGCAACGTGCCGGCGGAACTGGCCGGGCGCGTCGAGCAGGTCGCGCGCAATGGCGCCACCCCGCTGGTGGTGGCCGAGGGTCGCCACGTGCTGGGCGTGATCGAGCTGTCGGACGTGGTCAAGCACGGCATGCGCGAGAAGTTCGCGCAGCTGCGGGCGATGGGCATCCGCACGGTGATGATCACCGGCGACAACCCGCTGACCGCCGCTGCCATCGCTGCCGAAGCCGGCGTCGATGACTACATCGCCGAGGCCCGTCCGGAAGACAAGCTGGCACGCATCCGCCAGGAACAGGCCGGTGGCCGCCTGGTGGCGATGGTGGGCGATGGCACCAACGATGCTCCCGCGCTGGCCCAGGCCGACATCGGCCTGGCGATGAACTCCGGCACGCAGGCGGCGAAGGAGGCCGGCAACATGGTCGACCTCGATTCGGACCCGGCCAAGCTGCTGTCGGTGGTGGAAGTGGGCAAGCAGCAGCTGATCACCCGCGGCGCGCTGACCACCTTCTCGCTGGCCAACGACGTGTCCAAGTACTTCGCGATCCTGCCGGCGCTGTTCGCCGCGGCCGTTCCGACCATGGCCGCACTGAACGTGATGCAGCTGTCGAGCCCGCGCAACGCGGTGCTGGCGGCGCTGATCTTCAACGCCCTGGTGATTCCCGCGCTGATCCCGCTCGCCCTGCGTGGCGTGCGCTTCCGCCCGGCCACCGCCACCGCACTGCTGCGCCGGAACATGCTGGTATACGGCCTCGGCGGCGTACTGCTGCCGTTCGCAGCGATCAAGGCGATTGACCTCCTTCTTGTCCTGGTATTCGGCGCATGAACCGTTCTGCTTCCACCTCATCTTCCCTTCCGGGCGACGCCAAGGCCGAGGCCCGCGTGGCCAGCCTGCAGGATGGCGCCTGCTGGCGCCCGGCGATCGGCCTGGGCCTGGCCACCCTGCTGCTGGCCGGCGCGGTCTACGCCGGCATCGCCACCGGCTTTGCCGGGCTGGCCTACCCGACCCAGGCCGAAGGCAGCCTGCTGCGCGATGGCAGCGGCCAGGTGCGCGGCTCGGCCTGGCTGGCGCAGCCGTTCACCGCTGACGGCTACTTCCAGGCGCGTCCGTCGGCGGCCAACTACGATCCGATGGCCGCGGCCGGTTCCAACCTGGCGCGCAGCAACCCGGCGCTGGCCGAGCGCGTCGCCGCCAGCACCGCTGCGGTGGCCGCGCGCGAAGGTGTCGCCCCGGCGCAGGTGCCAGCGGACCTGGTCACCCAGTCCGCCGGCGGACTGGATCCGCAGCTGTCGCCGGCGGCGGCGCAGCTGCAGGTAGCACGCGTGGCGCGTGCCCGTGGCCTGCCGGTGGAGCGCGTGCAGGCACTGGTGCAGGCGCATACCGAAGGGCGCCAGTGGGGCCTGTTCGGGCAGCCACGGGTGAACGTGGTGACGCTGAACTTCGCGCTGGACCATGCGGCCAAGACGCCGTGATGCTGGGCTGCACCTGCTGCGCGCACAATGGTGGCCATGACAGCGGCCCCCATGACTGATGCACGTACCCGCCAGGCCGATGCCCTGGTTGAAGGCCTGCAACGCGAAGCCGGCGGCAAGCTGACCGTGTTCCTCGGTGCGGCGCCGGGCGTGGGCAAGACCTACGCCATGCTGACCCGCGCGCAGGAACAGCTGCGCCGCGGCGTCGACCTGGTGGTGGGCCTGGTGGAAACCCATGGACGCACCGATACCCAGGCGTTGCTGGAGGGCCTGCCGCAGCTGCCGCTGAAGGACGTGGCCTACCACGGCCATGCCCTGCAGGAGATGGACCTGGACGCCGTGCTGGCACGGCATCCAGCGCTGGTGCTGGTGGACGAACTGGCCCATCGCAATGCACCGGGCAGCCGTCACGAGCGGCGCTGGCAGGATGTGATGGAGCTGCTGGACGCCGGCATCGATGTCTGGACCACGGTCAACATCCAGCATCTGGAAAGTCTCAACGACGTGGTGATGCGGATCACCGGCGTGCGGGTCAGCGAGACCGTGCCCGACGGCGTGCTCGACCGCCTGCACGACATCGTGCTGGTCGATCTGCCGCCGCGCGAACTGATCGCGCGCCTGCAGCAGGGCAAGGTCTATGTGCCGGAACAGGCCGCGCAGGCCCTGCAGGCGTTCTTCTCGCCGGCCAACCTGACCGCGCTGCGCGAACTGGCGATGCAGGAAGCCGCCGACCGCGTCGACAGCAGCCTGCGCGAAACCCGCGCCGCGCGTGGCGAAGGCAATCTGCCCCTGCGTCGCGGCGTTCTGGTGGCCATCGACGGGGGCGGCCAGAGCGAATACCTGGTGCGGGTGGCGCGGCGCATCGCAGAGCGCCGCGACGCACCGTGGACGGTGGTGACCGTGCAGGGCCGGCGCCAGGACGAGGCGACCCGGCGCGAGATCGATGCGGCCTTTGCGCTGGCAAGGCGGCTGGGCGGCGACGCCGAACTGCTGCATGGATCGAGCATTGCCGATGCCCTGCTCGACCACGCCGCACACAACGGCGTGTCGACCCTGGTGCTGGGCCGTACCCGCGAACGTCCACTGGCACGGATGTTCAACCGCACCCTGACCCAGCAGCTGATCCAGCGTGGCGCGCATTACGAGATCACCATCATCAGCACGCCGCAGGCACGCGCACGCTCGCGCCGCGAGAGCCTGCTGCCGCCGATGCGCGGCATCAGCTACGAGCCTGCACAAGCCCTGATCGCGACCGCATTGGCCTGTGCGGTGGCGTGGCTGGCCGAACACTGGGTGGGCATGGCCGACCTGTCGATGGTGTTCATCGTCGCGGTGGTACTGGTGGCTGCACGCACGCGCGCCAGCGTGGCGGTGATGGCCGCGATCCTGTGTTTCCTCGCCTACAACTTCCTGTTCATCGCGCCGCGCTTCACCTTCGCCATCGGTGCACGCCAGGGCGTGATCACCGTTTTCCTGTTCCTGGCCGCGGCACTGGTGGCCGGGCGCCTGGCCTCGCGCCTGCGCATGCAGGTCATCGCGCTGCGTGCGGCCAACCGCCATGCGCGCGCGCGCCAGCAGCTGGGACGCCAGCTGGCCAGTGCGGCCGGCAACGGCGAGGTGGCACAGGCGGGCCGCCATGCGCTGGAGCAGGCCCTGGACGTGCCGGCGTGGCTGCGGATCGGCACCGATACCGCCGCCGGCGGCCGCAGCCAGCCCGGCGATACCGACCTGGCTGCCGCCGACTGGGCGCTGCGCCACGGCCAGCCCAGCGGGCGTTTCACCGATACCCTGGCCGGCGCGCAATGGTGGTTCCTGCCGCTGCTGGACGGCGAAGACCGTGCGATCGGCGTGGCCGGCCTGTACCTGCCCGGCGCACAGGCGCGCCTGCTGCCCGAGCAGCGGCAGCTGGCCGAAGCGATGGTCGATGACATCGCCCAGGCCGCGCTGCGCACGCGGCTGGTGGCGGAACTGGAGCAGGCGCACGTCAGCAACGAGACCGAGCGGCTGCGCTCGGCCCTGCTCTCCTCGGTGTCGCACGACCTGCGCTCGCCGCTGGCGGCGATGATCGGGTCGGCCGACAGCCTGGCCAGCTACGGTGCGGCCATGGATACAGCCGATCGCCGTGCTTTGCTGGACACCATCCTGGTCGAGGGCGAACGGCTGGACCGCTACATCCAGAATCTGCTTGACATGACCCGGCTCGGCCACGAAGGGCTGAAGATCAACCGCGACTGGATCGGCGTGGACGAGCTGATCGGCTCGGCGGCACGGCGCCTGCAGCGCTACCAGCCAAAGGTGCGGCTGGAGCTGGACATTCCAGCCACGCTGGCACCGATCTGGGTGCACCCGGCGCTGGTCGAACAGGCCGTGTTCAACGTGATGGAGAACGCGGCCAAGTTCTCGCCGCCCGACGCCGCCGTGCAGGTACAGGCGCGCGAGCTGGACGGCCAGCTGCGCATCGACGTGATCGACGCCGGCCCCGGCATTCCCGATGACGAGCGCGCGCGCATCTTCGACATGTTCTACAGCGTCGAGCGCGGTGACCGAGGCCGCCACGGCACCGGCCTGGGCCTGACCATCTGCCAGGGCATGATCGGCGCACATGGCGGCAGCGTGCAGGCGCTGCCCGGACGCGACGGTCGCGGTACCCTGATCCGCATCACCCTGCCCCTGCTCAAGCCAGCCTCCCACGATGAGCCCGACCCCGATTGATGCCAGCGTGCCGGCCGCACGCGTGCTGGTGATCGATGATGAAACCCAGATCCGCCGGTTCCTGGACATCAGCCTGCGCGCGCAAGGCTACCAGGTGCGGCAGGCCGCCACCGGCCAGGAAGGCCTGCAGCTGGCCGCCAGCGAGGACATGGACCTGGTGATCCTGGATATCGGCCTGCCGGACATGGAAGGCCACGAGGTCCTGGAACAGCTGCGCCAGTGGAGCCAGGTGCCGGTGATCATGCTGACCGTGCGCGCCGGCGAAGCCGAGAAGGTGCGCGCACTGGATACCGGCGCCAACGACTACGTGACCAAGCCGTTCGGCACGCAGGAACTGATGGCGCGCGTGCGGGCGCTGCTGCGCACGCGCAGCGTGCCGACCGATGGCACACCGCCGGTGTTCGACGATGGCCACCTGCACGTGGACCTGGTGCGTCGCGAAGTCGCCCTGCAGGGTGAGCCGGTGGCGTTGACCCGCAAGGAGTACGCGCTGCTGTCGCTGCTGCTGCGCAATGCCGGACGGGTGGTGACCCAGCCGCAGATCCTGCAGGAGATCTGGGGGCCGACCCATCAGCACGACACCCACTACCTGCGCATCCTGGTCGGCAAGCTGCGGCACAAGCTGGGCGATTCGGCGCTGGATTCGCGCTACCTGTTCACCGAGCCGGGCGTGGGGTTGCGGTTCAAGGGGTAGTGCCGGCCGCTGGCCGGCAACTGCAGGGTGTGTGAGGTTCATGGGCTTGCCGGCCAGCGGCCGGCACTACCCATTCTGCTGCAGCTTCCAAAGGGGTCAGAACCCCAGCGGGGTGTCGCCCAGCACTGGTTGCAGCTGGCTGCGGAACAGGGCCTGGATGCGTTCCAGTGCCGCCTCGTCGTTGCCTTCGAAGCGCAGCACCAGCACCGGCGTGGTATTGGAGGCACGCACCAGGCCCCAGCCATCGGCGAAGTCCACGCGCAGCCCGTCGATGGTCGACAGGCGGCCACCCACATACGGGTTGTCCGGGGACTGCGCCGCCGCCACCAGCATCGCCACCAAGGCATGCGGCGTCCCGTCGGCCACCGGTACCTTCAGCTCCGGCGTGGCGACCATTTCCGGCAGCTCGCCCAGCACCTCGCCCGGCGTTTCCTCGCGCTGGGCCAGGATCTCCAGCAATCGCGCAGCGGCGTACAGACCGTCGTCGAAACCGAACCAGCGTTCCTTGAAGAAGAAGTGGCCGCTCATCTCGCCGGCCAGCTCGGCATCGGTCTCGCGCATCTTCGCCTTCATCAGCGAATGCCCGGTCTTCCACATCAGCGGGCTGCCACCGTTGCGCAACACGTGGTCGGACAGCTTGCCGGTGCACTTCACGTCGTAGATCACCATCGCGCCCGGATTGCGCATCAACACATCGGCAGCGAACAGCATCAGCAGGCGATCGGCGTAGATGATCCGGCCTTCGCCGGTCACCACGCCCAGCCGGTCGCCGTCGCCATCGAAGGCAACGCCGAGATCGGCGCCAAAGCGCTTGACCGTCTGCACCAGGTCTTCCAGGTTGGCCGGTTCGCTCGGGTCGGGATGATGGTTGGGGAAGGTGCCGTCGACATCGCAGTACAGCGGAATGACGTCGGCGCCGATCGCTTCCAGCAGCTGCGGCGCCAGTGCGCCGGCCACGCCATTGCCGGCATCGGCCACGACCTTCAGCGGACGGTCCAGCTGCACGTCATCGGCGATGCGCTGGATGTAGTCGGCACTGACATCGCGCTGCTGGTAGTCACCGGGCTCAGCGGCCTGCACCAGGCGGCCCTCGACGATGCGCTGGTAGAGATCGGTGATGGCATCGCCGGACAGCGTCTCTCCGCCAATGACCACCTTGAAGCCGTTGTACTCGGGCGGATTGTGGCTGCCGGTGACTGCCACGCAGGTGCCGGTACGCAGATGGAAGGCGGCGTAGTACACCAGCGGGGTCGGCGCCAGGCCGATGTCGATCACCGCGCAGCCGGCACGGCGCAGGCCCTCGGCCAGCCCAGCCGTCAGCTCGGGTCCGGACAGGCGGCCATCGCGACCGATCACCACCTCGCGCAGGCCCTGCTCCAGTGCCACGGTGCCGATGGCCTGGCCGATCAGCGCCGCGGTCTTCGATGTCAGTTCACTGCCCACCACGCCGCGGATGTCATAAGCACGGAAGATGCCGGCGGCCAGCTCTTCAGCGGGCACTGGCGGTGGCGGCGGTGGCGCGGCATCGCCACTGTCGGTCACAGCGGCCTCGGGTGGCGGCGCCTGCTGCAGGCTCTCGCTCAGGGTCGGGCCATGGTCGGCCTCGGACGCTGCGGCGCGGCGCGGCAAGGGCAGCGACTTCGGCAGTCGGTCACGTCCCACCACCAGCAACACGGCAATGAACGCCAGCAGCAACGCCACAATGGCGCTGGCCAGCGCGCCCAGGCCCAGCGGACCGGCGTCGACATTCGGCACCGACGCGACCAGTCGCAGCGGCGTGCCTGCCACCGGGCGCGCCAGCGCTTCGGCGCTTTCGGACAGGCCCGCGTTGCCCTGGGTGACCAGATCGAAGCCACCCTGGCGCAGGCCAAGGAAGCCGGCGGACGGCGCACGCACCTGGTCCAGCGGCGAGGTCAGCCGCAGCAGCGGTTGGCGGACATAGATCACGGCCGGCCCCAGGCTGCCCAGCTGCACTGGCGCAGCCAGGCCCAGGCGATTGCCGCCACCATCGCGGACGACGCGCAGGCTGGGTTTGCCCTCAGCCACCGCCGCTTCCAGCAGGGCCAGGCGTGCATACCCGAAGGTGGCCGGATCGGCATAGGCGTTGGCCAGATCGGCCGTCAGCACCTCGACCTGCTCAACCCCGGTCCAGCTCTCGCGCACGGCCAGCGCCGCTGCAGCGGCATCGCCGGCCTGCAGCGCCTGCTGCACGCGATCGTTCTTCAACTGCTGCTGCAGCTGCTGCAATTGGCCTGCAGCGGCCTGCTGCAGGCCCTGCACGGCCTGGTCGCGCGCTTCTTCCAGCGCCTGGCCGTTGGCCTCCTGCCGCCATTGCTGCACCGCGCTCCATCCGAACCAGCCGGCCAGCAGGATCAGCAGCACCCCCAGTAGTGGTGCACTGCGACCCAACGACCGTCCCCGCTGTCCTTCCCCGATGCCGCTCATCGATGTCCCCTGTCAACGCACCCCGGTATGGCCGAATCCACCCGTGCCCCGCACGCTGTCGGTGAAAGTATCCACCACCTGCAGGCTGACGCGGGCAATCGGAACCACCACCAGCTGCGCGATGCGATCGCCGGGCTCGATGGTGAAGGCCTCGCGGCCACGGTTCCAGACGCTGATCAGCAGCGGCCCCTGGTAGTCGGCATCGATCAGGCCGGTGCCGTTGCCCAGCACGATGCCATGCCGATGGCCCAGCCCGGAACGCGGCAGGATCACCGCGCACAGGTTCGGGTCGGCAATGTGGATGGCCAGGCCGCTGGGCACCAGCGCGGTGTCGCCCGGCTGCAGGGTCAGCGCGGTATCCAGCGCCGCGCGCAGGTCCATGCCGGCGCTGGCTTCGGTGGCGTAGGCCGGCAGCGGCCAGCTGTCGCCGAAGCGCGGATCGAGCAGCTTGACCTGCAGCGGTTGGGAAAGGGATGCCTGGGTCATGCCTGGAGTCTCCGCGCGATCAGCGCCAGCAGTTGTTCGGCCAGTTCGCGCTTGGAGGTGGCCGGGAATACCTGTTCACCGTCCTGCCAGAAGGCCGTGGCGGCATTGTTGTCGCTCTCGAAACCACCGCCACTGATGCCGACCTGGTTGGCGATCACCAGGTCCAGGCGCTTGTCGATCAGCTTGCCGCGAGCATATTTCTCCACGTCATGGGTCTCGGCGGCAAAGCCGACCACCAGCTTCAGCGACTGCGTCTGCGCGGCGACTTCGGCCAGGATGTCCGGCGTGCGCACCAGCTCGATCACCAGCGACTGGCTGTCGGCGGTCTTCTTCAGCTTCTGCGCGGCGACCTGGCGCGGGGTGTAGTCGGACACTGCGGCGGCACCGATATAGATGTCGGCGGGCAGCGACTTCAGTACGGCATCGCGCATCTGCGCGGCCGAGCGCACGTCGATGCGCTGCACGCCCGGTGGCGTCGGCAGCTGGACCGGGCCGCTGACCAGCACCACCTGCGCGCCCAGCGCGGCGGCGGCAGCGGCCAGGGCAAAGCCCATCTTGCCGCTGCTGCGGTTGCCGACGTAGCGCACCGGATCGATGTCTTCGTAGGTCGGGCCGGCACTGATCAGCAGGCGCAAGCCCTGCAGGGCACGGGTTTCCGGCGCGGCAACCGTCGCAGCGGTACCGCCATTGGCCACCAGCGCGGCCACGATGTCGCCCGGTTCAGCCAGCCGGCCGGGGCCGGATTCACCTTCGGCCAGCGGGCCATCGACCGGGCCGATCACCTGCGCACCGCGCTGGCGCAGCAGGGCGATGTTGGCCTGGGTAGCCGGATGCAGCCACATCCGGTGGTTCATTGCCGGGCAGATCGTCAGCGGTGCGGTGCTGGCCAGGCACAGGGTGCTGACCAGGTCATCGGCATGGCCCTGGGCCAGCCGCGCCAGCAGATCGGCGGTACCCGGCGCGACCACGATGCGGTCGGCCCAGCGGGCCAGCTCGATGTGGCCCATGGCCTGCTCGGCGGCGCTGTCCCACAGCGTGGTGCGGGTCGGCTGCCCGGACAGGGCCTGGAAGCTGAGCGGAGTGACGAACTGCTGGGCACCGGCGGTCATCGCCACCTGCACCTGGGCACCGGCATCGCGCAGGCGCCGCACCAGCTCCAGGGCCTTGTAGGCCGCGATCCCGCCTCCGACGCACAACAGCAGTTTCTGGCCTTCCAGCGCGCGGGCCGGCGCGGGGGAAGCGTTGGGGGAGTCAGCCACCTGGAATTCCTGTGCAAACGAGGGCATTAGCTTACCCGATGGTCGGTAATGTCCCGGTGCACAGCGCACATAGCGGGCGGCTATCAGCAGATGGGACTTGCACCACAACGCTTCCGGGGTTCAAGACACCGCGATTCGGAACTTTCCTATACCTGTAGGCCGGCCACGTTTGCAGAATCGTCAGTGGCCACCGCTGGTGTGCCGCTTCGCTTTTCGAGGATCCCGCGTGCACCCGCGCATCATCATCGCCGACGACCATCCCGTCGTCCTGCACGGCATCCGCATCGTGCTGCAGACCCATCTGATGGAGGTCGTCGGCAGCGCGCGTGACGGCGCCCAGCTGCTGCAGCTGGTCGTGCACCACGGCTGCGACGCGGTGCTGACCGACCTCTCCATGCCGGGTACCGGCCCGGATGGCCCGGAACTGATCGCTGAGCTGCGCGCACGCCACCCGGGCCTGCCCGTGGTGGTGCTCACCGGCGCCCGTCACCCCGGCCTGCTCGATGGCCTGCTGCGTGAAGGTGTCAGTGGCCTGGTCGACAAGTGCGCCGATTTCGGCGAGTTGCCGCAGGCCCTGAACGCAGCCATGGCCGGGCAGGTGTTCGTCTCGCAGCAGTTGCGCCATCACCTGCAGGCGCGCGACCTGATGTTCGCGCGTGAACCGGCGGCGCTGTCGGCCCGCGAACAGGAAGTGCTGGACCTGTTGGCCGCCGGGCTGAAAGTGAACGCCATCGCCGTCCACTGCGGCCGCAGCCCGAAAACGATCAGCCGGCAGAAGGCCGAAGCCAAGCGCAAGCTGGGGCTGCAGAACAACCAGGAGCTGTTCGCCTATCTGCAGTCGCGACGCGACTGAGGCAACAGCCTACCCGGGCGTGCGCCCTGCCCTGATGGGACGCATCACCCGCGCTGGCGATGATGCAGGCATGCCCATCCATGACTGGCCCGAGCAGGAACGTCCCCGCGAGAAGCTGATCGCCCGCGGCCCCGCCACGTTGTCCGACGCAGAGCTGCTGGCGCTGTTCCTCGGCTCTGGCTTCGGTGGACGCGACGCGGTGCAGACCGCCCGCGACCTGTTGCAGGCGCATGGCCCCCTGCGCGTGCTGCTGGACCGCCCGGCCCGCGAGCTGGCCCGGTTGCCGGGGCTGGGGCCGGCACGAAGCTGTGCCCTGGCCGCCGGCCTGGAACTGGCCCATCGCTACCTGGCCGCCGAGCTTCAGCAGGGCGAGGCGGTCGGCAACAACCCAGCCGCGGTCGGCCGCTACCTGCAGCACCGCCTGCGCGGCCAGGCCCGCGAGATCTTCATGGCGCTGTTCCTGGACAACCGCCACCGGCTGATCGCCTGCGAGGAACTGTTCCAGGGCACCATCAATGCCGCCCCGGTCTACCCCCGCGAGGTGGTGCGGCGAGCCCTGCTGCACAATGCGGCAGCGGTGATCCTCAGCCACAACCACCCCTCCGGCGACCCGGAACCCTCCGGCGCCGACACCCGGATCACCGATGAACTGCAGCAGGCGCTGGCACTGGTGGACGTACGCCTGCTGGACCACTTCGTGGTCGGCGAAGGCCGCCCCGTTTCGTTTGCTGAACGGGGCCTGCTGTCCCCGCCCCAGCCACGCCTGTTCGGCTGAGCGGGCCTGACCAGGGCCGGGCAGGTACCCCCCACAGGCATGTTCTGGTCAGCGTGGGCGCGGGTATCTGCGCTAAAATGGGCGATTCCGCCGCTCATTCTCACAGCAGGCCTCGTGAAAAATCTCCTCCGCGCCCTGATCAGCCAAGGCATCGAAGCCTTGCGCGCCAATGGCACCCTGCCCGCCGACTCCCTGCCGCCGGACTTCGTGGTCGAGCGCCCGAAGACCCGTGACCATGGCGACTTCGCCACCAACGCCGCGATGCTGCTGGCCAAGGCCGCGCGCAGCAATCCGCGCGCACTGGCTCAGGCGCTGGTCGAGGCGCTTCCGCGCAGCGAGGACGTCAGCAAGGTCGAGATCGCCGGCCCCGGCTTCATCAACTTCCACCTGGCTCCGGCTGCGTACCAGCGCGAAGCCGCGTCGGTCATCAAGGAAGCCCACGACTACGGCCGCAACCTGTCCGGCAATGGCCGCACGGTGGGCGTGGAGTACGTGTCGGCCAACCCGACCGGCCCGCTGCATGTCGGCCATGGCCGCGCGGCGGCGATCGGCGACTGCGTGGCCCGCGTGCTCGATGCCAACGGCTGGAACGCCAAGCGCGAGTTCTACTACAACGACGCCGGCGTGCAGATCGAGAACCTGGCGCTGTCGGTGCAGGCCCGCGTGAAGGGCATTGCGCCGGACCAGGAAGGCTGGCCGGAAGGCGGCTACCGCGGTGAGTACATCGCCGATGTTGCCCGCGCCTACATGGCCGGCGCCAGCGTTGACCTGGAAGGCACGCTGGTGGTCGGCGCCAAGGACCCGGACGACATGCAGGCGATCCGTCGCTTCGCCGTGGCCTACCTGCGCAACGAGCAGAACCTGGACCTGGCCGCCTTCGGCGTCGACTTCGACATCTACTTCCTGGAAAGCTCGCTGTACGCCGATGGCAAGGTCGCCGAGGCCGTGGCCAAGCTGCAGGCCTCCGGGCACACCTACGAGGAAGGCGGCGCGCTGTGGCTGCGCAGCACCGATTTCGGTGACGACAAGGACCGCGTGATGCGCAAGTCCGACGGCACCTTCACCTACTTCGTACCGGACGTGGCCTACCACCTGTCCAAGTGGCAGCGCGGCTACGAGCGCGCGATCACCGAACTGGGTGCCGATCACCACGGCTCGCTGGCGCGCGTACGCGCCGGCCTGCAGGCGCTGGAAGTGGGCATCCCGCAGGGCTGGCCGGAATACGTGCTGCACCAGATGGTCACCGTCATGCGCGGCGGCGAGGAAGTGAAGCTGTCCAAGCGTGCCGGCAGCTATTTCACCCTGCGCGACCTGATCGAGGAGGCCGGCCGCGATGCGACCCGCTGGTTCCTGATCGCGCGCAAGCCCGATTCGCAGCTGACCTTCGACATCGACCTGGCCCGCCAGCAGAGCAACGACAATCCGGTGTTCTACGTGCAGTACGCGCACGCCCGCGTCTGCAGCCTGCTGCGCCAGGCCCAGGAAAAGGGCCTTGTGTACGAGCAGGGCAATGGCCTGGCCAATCTGGGCCGCCTGGCCGACGATGCCTCGCTGGGGCTGATGAACGAGATCTCGCGGTATCCGGAAGTGGTGGAAGCGGCCGGCGTGGCGCTGGAGCCGCACCTGGTGGCGCAGTACCTGCGTGAATTGGCGCATGCCTTCCACACGTGGTATCACGGGACGCCGGTGCTGGTGGACGACGCTACCGATCGCAACGCCAAGCTGACCCTGGCCTGCGCGGCGCGCCAGGTGCTGGCCAACGGCCTCGAACTCCTGGGCGTGAGTGCCCCGGAAAAAATGTAAGCATCAGGAGACGCAGTACACATGGCAGCACGACGCGGCAAAACCCAGGCACGACGCAACAGCAGCAGCCAGGGCACCCCCGGATGGGTGTGGCTGGTGGCCGGTGTGGCGATCGCCGCCGTGGTGTTCCTGGCGGCGCCGAACCTGTTCAAGGGCGAAGGCGATGGCTTCCTGCGTGCCGGTCCGCAGCCGAACCCGAACGCGCAGCCGGCCCCGGTCGCTGATGCCGACAGCGATGTCGGCAGCCAGCCGGCCGCGCAGCCGGCCACGCCGAAGCCGGCCGAACCGGAGAAGCCGGCCGCGACGCAGTACGACTTCTACACCCTGCTGCCGGGCAAGGAAGTGGAAATGTCCGACGCCGAACTGGCCGCCAGCGCGCGCGCCGAGGATCAGCGCCGGGCCAAGGCCGAAGCGTCGCGCGCGCAGGCCGCGCTGGAGGGCAAGCCGGTACCGCCGGCCAGTACGGCCACGCCGGCACCGACCGCAACGGCCAGCGTCGCAAGCACCGCGCCGGTAACCGCGACCAACCGTCCGTTGCCGGCACCGCTGAGCGAGCGCCCGGCCGCGGCAACCCCGTCGGCCAGCATGGCGGCCGCCACTCCGGCGCCGCGCGCGGAAAGCGCGCCCGCCGCATCGGCACCGCCGGCATCCGCAGCTGCACCGGCGGCCGCCGACAACGCCCGCTACATCCTGCAGGCAGGAGCCTTTGGGGCTTCCGGTGACGCCGAAGCCACCAAGGCCAAGCTGGCCATGATGGGCCTGGCGGCACGCGTGGAGTCGGCGCAGATCAACGGCAAGACCGTGTACCGCGTGCGCATGGGCCCGTACGGCAGTGCCGGCGAGTTGTCCGAAGCCAAGCAGAAGCTGGATGGCACCGGCCTGCAGGCGATGGCGATCAAGGCGCAGTAAGCCTGCCGATGTGAATGAAAAAGCCGGGCAGTGCCCGGCTTTTTCGTTTCTGTAGAGCCGAGCCATGCTCGGCTGAATCCAGACGAAGCCGAGCATAGGCTCGGCTCTACAGGACCCGCGAAGCAGGTCAGCCCTCGCGGGCGACCTGGAATCCGGCAAACGACTGGCTGACCGGCATCAGCTCCAGCCGGTTGATGTTCAGGTGCGGCGGCAGGCTGGCCACCCAGAAGATCTGCTCGGCGATGTCTTCGGCGGTCATCGGGTTGGCGCCGCTGTAGAGCTTGTCCGAGGCGTTCTGGTCGCCATGGGTACGTACCACGGTGAATTCGGTTTCGGCCATGCCCGGCTCGATCGTGGTCACGCGCACGCCGGTGCCGTGCAGGTCCGAACGCAGGCCCAGCGAGAACTGGCTGACGAAGGCCTTGGTGCCACCGTAGGCGTTGCCACCCGGGTACGGGTAGACGCCGGCCACCGACGAGATGTTGATGATCGCGCCCTTGCGCTCCACCAGCTGCGGCAGCAGCCGGTGGGTCAGGGTCACCAGCGCGGTGATGTTGGTGTCGATCATCGTGGTCCAGTCCGACAGCGTGGCGCTCTGTGCCGGCGCGGTGCCCTGCGCCAGGCCAGCGTTGTTGACCAGCAGGTCGATCTCGCCAAAGGCCGGCGGCAGCGCCAGCAGGGCCGCCTCCATCGCCACCGCATCGCGGATGTCGAAGGCGGCGGCGTGCACCACGTCCTTGCCGTAGCGCTCGACCAGCGGCTGCAGGCGTTCGCTGCGGCGGCCCGTGGCGATCACTTTCCAGCCGGCCTGGGCGAAGCGGTGGACGGCGGCGGCGCCGAAGCCGGACGTGGCGCCGGTAATCAGGACAGTGCGGGTCATCAGGCAACTCCAGGGGGGAAAAACCGGACGCCCATTCTGGCATTCCCGGCCCGTCCTGAGTTGCCCGCCGTCCAGCCGTCCCCCCGGCTCAACGCACGCGAAACACTCTGGCCTTGGGCAGGTCTTCGTCGACCTGCAGGAACCAGCGCCCGGCAATTCCAGGAACAACGGCGATCTGCGGCGACTGCAACACCTTGCGCAGCTTCATCTGTCCCTTCATCACCTGCCATTGCTGGCCGTTATCAAGGGTGAACAGCGTGCCGGGCTGCCAGCCTGCGACCTCTCCGACTACACGGGCACTGACCGGTTCGTCATCCAGGCCCAGATGCATTGCTGCCGGTGCCGGCACATTGGCAGGCAGCGGCGCAGCGACCGGGGCCACCGCTGCCGTCGACGCAGCGGTCGTGCTCTCTGCCTCGCGCAGTACCCGGTTCAACGCCTGCAACTGCGCTGGGCTGAGCCCGACCTCGGCCAGTTGGGATGCACTGAGGCGCCGCTCGACGGGTACGAAGCGGTCCTGGGCGAAGGCAGCGAAGCTGCCGGCGAGCAGTAGTGCGGAAAACAGATACCGGCGCATGCAAGGGTCCCAGCGAACGAGTGCTCACGATGCTGCAGTTCGATGACACTCCGGTGACACGCCAGGGGCCGGTACAATTGGGCCATGATCAACAATGATGTCCTGCGCAGCGTGCGCTACTCCCTGGACCTGGGTGACCAGCACGTGGTCGCCCTGTGCCAGATGGCCGACCCGGCCTTTGCCGTGGATACCGGGCAGGTGAAGGCCTGGCTGCGCCGCGAGGACGAAGCCGGTTTCGAGGCGATGAACGACAGCGCGCTGGCGCACTTTCTCGACGGCCTGATCGTGCACTTGCGTGGCCGCGACGAGAGCCAGCCGCAGCGCGCAGTGGAAACCCGCATCGACAACAACCTGGTGCTGAAGAAGCTGCGCGTGGCGTTCCAGCTGCGCGACGTGGACCTGATGGAGATCTTTGCCAGCGCAGGTTTCAATGTCTCCAAGTCGGAAGTGGGCGCGCTGTTCCGCCAACCCGGGCACGCCAACTACCGGCGTTGCCTGGACCAGATGCTGCGCAACTTCCTCAAGGGCCTGAGCCTGCGCCTGCGCGGCTGAGCACGGCGTCGACGAACGCCCGCGCCGCTGGTGTCGGCAGGCGCTGCCAGACCAGGTGCACGCGCCGGGTCGGGGTCGGCTGCAGCGGAATCTGCACCACGCCCTGGAACCCATCGGCGATCAATGCCGGCACGATGCCGACCGCCAACCCATGGCGGACGAAGCGCTCGACCAGTTCCATCAGGTTGACCTCGAAACGGACCGTGTGCGGCAGTCCGGCTGCGGCAAAAGCATCATCGGTCTGCCGGCGTGCGCCGGTGCCGCGCGGGAAGTCGACCAGTGCTTCATCCTGTAGTGCGGTCAATGGCAGCCGCTTGCGCCCGGCCAGCCGGTGCGATGGCGCCAGTACCGCTACCAGATCCTCCTCCTGCAGCACCTGGTGGCAGACACCGTCCAGCGCTGCCGAAGGCGCCAGGCCGACCAGTGCCACATCCAGCGCGCGCGACTGTACCTGCGCGATCAGGTCCTCGCTCTTGTCCACGCGCAACTGGAACTCCACCTGCGGGTGCACGCGCTGGAAGGCCGCCAGCATCGCCACAACGTCGATGTCGGTCAGCGAGGAAATCTGCCCGATGGCCAGCAACCCACGCACTTCGCCACTGACGGCGGCCACGTCGGCGCGCAGGTGGCGCAGGCTGGCCAGCACCTGGCGTGCGTGCACCAGCAACGCCTCGCCGGCGGCGGTGGCCCGCACCTGGCGCGGCAGGCGCTCGAACAGCGTGGCACCCAGTTCCTGTTCCAAGTGGGCGATCTGGTGGCTGAGCGCGGACTGCACCACGTGGCAGCGCTCGGCGGCACGGGTGAAATTGCCCTCTTCGGCCAGCGCCACGGCGAACTCGAGCTGCTTGAGGTTCATACAACTATCTTGTTTTCAGATGGCATGGATGATGATGATTCATTTCCATCATGCTCGCAGCAGGCGGACACTGTGCCCCCGCTTCCTGGAACATCGCGTGAGCCCGTCCCTTCCCCCTCTGCACCGTTGGCAGGTGCTGCTGATGTCGGTCGCCACCGGCGTGGCCGTGGCCAGCAACTACTACGCGCAACCGCTGCTGCACACCATCGCCGACGCCTTCGGCGTGCCGTTCGGCCAGGTCGGCATGGTGGTTACCGCCGCGCAGCTGAGCTATGCCGCCGGCTTGATCCTGCTGGTGCCGCTGGGTGACCTGTTCGAACGCCGCCGCCTGATCGTGGTGATGAGCCTGCTGTCGGCGGGCGGACTGGTGATCAGTGCCTGCGCACCGTCGCTGACCTGGTTGCTGGTGGGCACCGCGATCACCGGCCTGTTTTCGGTGGTGGCCCAGGTGCTGGTGCCGTTCGCCGCCACGCTGGCCGCGCCGGAACATCGTGGCCGCGTGGTCGGAACATTGATGAGTGGCCTGCTGCTGGGCATCCTGCTGGCGCGCACCGTGGCCGGCCTGCTTTCCAGCCTGGGCGACTGGCGCCTGGTGTACGCGATCGCCGCTGCCACCCTGGTGCTGACCGCACTGGCATTGCAGCGCGGCCTGCCGCGATTCCACCACAGCGCCGGCCTTGGCTATTTCGCATTGCTGCGCTCCATCGGCGAGCTGTTCGTGCGGGAACCGGTGCTGCGCCAGCGCACGCTGCTGGGGGCCTGCAGCTTCGCCATGTTCGCGATCTTCTGGACCCCGCTCGCATTCCTGCTGGCACAACCGCCGTACGCCTACAGCGACGCCACCATCGGCCTGTTCGGGCTGGTCGGTGCGGCCGGCACGCTGGCGGCGGGTCTGGCTGGTCGCATGTCCGACCGTGGCCAGACCGGACGTGCCACCGCCATTGCACTGGCGCTGTTACTGCTGTCGTGGCTGCCACTGGGGCTGTCGGCCCACTCGCTGCTGGCGCTGCTGGTCGGCGTGGTGGTGCTGGACCTGGCCGCGCAGCTGCTGCATGTCAGCAACCAGAACCTGATCTATGCGCTGCAGCCTGCGGCACGCAACCGCCTCAATGCCGGCTACATGACCGGCTATTTCATCGGCGGCTCGCTGGGCTCGTTGCTGTCTGCACAGGTCTACCAGCGCTTCGGCTGGACCGGTGTCTGCGTGGCCGGTGCCGCCGTAGCCGTGCTGGCCCTGCTGCTGTGGCTGCCCGGCGCGCTGCGTGCGCGCCAGGCGGCATCGTCGAATTAGAAACTGCCCTGCAGCGCCAGCTCCCAGCGTCCACCGGCGTTACCCGGGAACAGGCGCTTGGCCGCACTGTCGGTGTCGTGCACGGTGGCACGCAGCTCCCATGCCGGGGCCAGCGTGGCAATGGCACTGAGCTGGCCATGCAGGTAGTCCGGGCCCTGCGCGGTGGCCAGCCAGTACTGGCCCACCGCCGCTTCCAGGCGGACGCGTTCGTGCAGCGGCACACGCACACCCAGCTGGGCATAGGTGCCGCGATGGCCACCGGCCAGTGCATCGCTGGAATGGGCGACCTGCAGCCAGGCACGCTGCTTCCAGGTCAACGTGGTGTTGAGTTCGGTCCAGTCCAGCGTGCGGCCGCTGCCCGGGTACACGTAGCGGGTCAGGTTCGCATCCAGGTTCCAGGCCGGCGCCAGTGCGCCGGACCAGCCGGCCACCAGGTCGAACTCGCTGCGCGCGCCATTGTCCGGTTTGAACGAAACGTTCGAACCCCACACGCTGGCGTACCATCCCGACGGGATCGAGACCTTCGCGCCGGCCTGCACCGCCGGGTCGCCATCGCTCTGCGAGCTGCCACGCCACACGTAGTCGCTGGTCAATGCAGCACTGCCACTGGCCTGCACCTGTGCCTGCGCGCTGCCGATCCCGAGCAGCCCTGCCAGGGCGGCCACCAGCGCCGCCATCGTCTCCTTGCTGTTCACTGCACTGTGTTCCTCGTCGAAGGCGATCGCGCCGCCGGGACGGCAGTGTCGGGGGCGCCGCCGTAACGGATCGAGGGCGCTGCCCGGCCTGCAGCGCAAATTCGGCGTAAATCCCGTGGATGGAGGCTACGTGCCAGCCGCGCGGTATCATGGCGCCTTGTTTCCAGGAACCAACCACGTGGACGCCATCCTGACCCCGGTATCGATCGGCGAGCTGATCGACAAGATCACCATTCTCGAGATCAAGGCCGAGCGCATCGACGATGCTGCCAAGCTGGCCAACGTGCGCACCGAACTGGATGGCCTGTTGCCCTTGCTGCAGCAGCAGCTGCAGGCGCAGCCGGCATTGGACGCGCTGAAGCAGCAGCTGAAGGCGATCAACGAACGCATGTGGGACATCCAGGACCAGCTGCGCGACAAGGAAGCGGCCCAGGAGTTCGACGATGCGTTCATCCAGCTGGCACGCGGTGTCTATGGCACCAATGGCGAGCGCGTGCAGGTGAAGAACGAGATCAACCGCGTGGCCGGTTCGGCGCTGGTGGAAGAGAAGCAGTACCAGGGCGAGTAACGCCGCTCAGCCGCATTCGAGCAGGTGGCGGAAGCGGAACAGGTCACCATCCCCGCGGATGCCGAGCTTGCGGTAGGCCGACGTCTTCTGCGAGCTGATGGTGCTGGCCGAGCGCCCTGAGCGCAGGGCCATTTCACTGGTGCTGACGCCCTTCAGCACCAACCCGAGCACTTCACGCTCGCGCTGGCTCAGCGGCGTCAGCACCGGTGCAGATACCCGGCGTGTGCGTGGCAGCTTCAGCTCCTCGCGTAGTTCCGGTGGCACGAAGCGCCCTCCGCGAGCGACCACGTCAATGGCGCGCAGCAACGTCTCCGGTGGCATCGACTTGGACAGGAAGCCGCGCGCGCCGGCTCGCATCGCGGTGGTCACCGTACTGGCGTTGCAGTGCGCCGAGAGCACCAGCACCGGCAGCGCCGGCCAGCGCTGCGACAGCACGCGCAGCAGGGCCAATCCATCGCCCAGGTCGCCCATCGGCAGCGCATCGATCAGCAGCAGGTCGACACACCTCGGGCTGCGCTCCAGCAGCTGCAGCAGGTGCGCCTCGTTGGACAGGCTCACGCGCACCTGCACACCACTGTGTTGGCGGAGCAGAACTTCCACGCCCAACCGAAGTACCGGGTGCGGATCCAGCAGCGCCAGGCGTCGTGGCCGATCAGGCCGCAGGGGCGGGAGTGTCGGTGGCATCGCGGCCTGTCCAGGCAACATGGAACATCCACCGTAGGCCGGTGCCCGCAGCGGCGGAATCCAATTCCTTGCAATGCTCGGCCCGCGTGCGCCACCAGTCAGACGGCATTTTGTTTCGCGCCGCCACAAACGCAACAGGCCCGGCAAGAGCCGGGCCTGTCGAGACGCCTCCAGCGCGCAGGCGCGCCGGAACAGCAGTTACCAGCTGAAGCGCGGGCCGACGGTGTATTCCTTGTCGCCGTCGCGGTTCATCTTCAGTTCGCCGTTCAGGCCCCAGTTCTGGTTCAGCTTGACCTGGCCACCCAGGCGGCCGTACCACTGGCCTTCCGGATTCACGCCGTGCTTCTTGGCGTAGTCTTCGTAGCCAACCATGCCGTAGACCTCGGCGTGGGCGCCGAAGGCAGTGCGGATACCGGCTTCAGCGCTGTAGCCGTTGAAGTCCAGGCCATGCTTCTGGTCGAGCTTCTGATAGGCAACGCGGGCAACGAAGTCGGTGCTCGGAGCGATTTCAACGTTGTAGCCGGCACCGATCTTCCACTGGTCCAGCTTGACGTTGGTGTGGTCGAATTCCTGACGGCTGTACTCACCGAAAGCGTGGAAGTTCGGCAGGAAGCCGTACGAACCCTTCACACCCCAACCGTCGGACTTGAACGCGTCGTTGTCGGTCTTGGCGTAGTCGGCTTCGGCGTAGTTGTAGGACAGGTTCTCAGCAGCCGAGGCGGTGAACGGCAGGGCGGCGGCCAGGGCCAGAGCAATCAGCGAATTCTTCATGGGGGTACACCTTTACTTTCTTATGGTGTGCAGCAGCGCCAGGGCGCCATCGCATCGGGAATGTAAATTCTCCGTTATTCGCCACAACGCTCCCTGAAAACAGCAGCCTTCGCATTGCTGAATTTTTTGGCTTGATTCAGGCTGTATCTGGCATACGCGCGCGGCGCGCGTGCATTCGAGTTCCGCTGACCCTTGCAACAGGAGGTTGCCTTGCACGTGCCTGCCCCGCTGCGGTTCCCGCTCTGCGCTGTCGTCCTCGCCTTCATCGACGGGTGTTCCACTGTATCGGCTCAGCCACTGCAGCCTTCTGATTACCAGCGCGCCGAGCGCGTGCACGACAGCCACCTGCGCGGTGCATTGCGCAATGCCTCGGTCGTGCCGAACTGGCTGGCCGATGGCCGCTTCTGGTATGAGCGCGAGGATGCACGCGGTCGACGCCAGGCGGTACTGGTCGACCCGCTACAGGCCACTGGCAAGGTCCTGTTCGAGCCCGCCGCACTGGACAGCGCGGTGGCGCACTTCGGTGCCAGCGGGCCACGCCTGCGACTGGCCAGCGTGCAGGCAACCGACGATGGCCTGCGCCTGCGATTCAGCGGCGAGGCGCCGATCGATTGCCGGTGGCCGCGCTGGCAATGCGCGCCGTCGCAGGATGCGATGCCGCCGGCAGATGCGTTGCTTTCGCCCGCTGGCGATGCCTGGCTGCAGGTGCGCGACCACAATCTGTGGCTGCAGTCGCCCGGAACGGCAGCACGGGCACTGACCACCGGCGGCGAACCCGGTCATGGTTATGGCGTACTGCCGGACTTCACCCTCCGCGGCATTCCGCGCCGCCAGGGCCGGATGCCGGTGCGGCCGTTTGCGGTCGGCTGGTCACCGGATGGCCGCTACGTGGCCGGCATCCGCTACGACGAGCGTGCGCTGCAGGACTACCCCTATCTGGAAAGCACGCCGGCCAACAGCGCGCGCCCACGCGTGCACACCGTGAAGCTGGGGGTACTGGGCGATGCACAGCAGGTGCGCGACAGCCTGTACATCGTCGATGTACGCAGCGGCCGGCAGCAGGACATCACCCTGCCCGAGGGCTGGAACATCCTGAGCGAGGCGGGCATCCTGGGCTGGGACGGTGGCCGGTTGTACGCCGCGATGGCGCACTTCGGCATGCCACGGCGCCTGCGCCTGGTAGAGATCGACGCCGGCAGCGGTGCGCTGCGCACCGTGCTGGAGGAGTCCAGTGATACCCGCCTGCAGCTCAACGTGTATTCCTACAACCGGCCAGCGGTGGCAATCCTGCCCGGCCGGGACACCGCCGTGTGGTTCTCGCAGCGCGATGGCTGGGGCCATCTGTACCGGGTGCGCCTGTCCGACGGCAAGGTGATGGGCCAGCTCACCGGCGGCCGGTGGGCGGTGCGGGACCTGCTCGGCGTGGACAGCGCAGGCGATTGGGCATACTTCAGTGCCGGCGGTGTCGAGGGCGGCGATCCCTACGTGCGTGGCCTGTACCGGGTACCGCTGCACGGCGGAGCGGTGCAGCGCCTGGCCGCCGATGGCGACGACCACCTGGCTGATGCGGGCACCGGCATGCTGTTCGGTGGACGTGCCCCGCAAGCGCTGTCGCCCGGCGGTGGCTACCTGGTGGATACGGTGTCCAGCCTCGCGCAGCCGCCACGCACGGTGCTGCGCGCCAGCGACGATGGCCGCGAAGTGATGGTGCTGGAGGCTGCGGATGCGCAGGCGGTCGTCACTGCTGGCTGGCGGCCGCCACGGCGCGAGCGGCTGCTGGCCGCCGACGGGCGCACGCCGATCTTCGCCACCATCTACCTGCCCCGCGACTATCGCGATGACGGCAGCTTCCCGGTGATCGACGCGATGTACGGCGGTGCTTTCATCAGCAATGCGCCGGTCACCTATGCCGAAGCGGTCTCGGCGCAGAACCCGGTATCCCGCGCCAGCCTCGCCGAGCTCGGCTTCGTGGTGGTCAGCATCGATGCCCGCGGAACCGGCGGCCGCGACAAGGCATTCCATGACAGCAGCTTCCTGCACGGCGCCGATGTACAGCTCGATGACCATGTGGCCGCACTGCGCCAGTTGGGCGAACGCTACCAGGGTATCGACCTGCAGCGGGTCGGCATCTATGGGCATTCGTTCGGCGGCTACAGCGCGGCGCGTGCCCTGCTGTGCTACCCCGCGTTCTACAGGGTGGCCGTGGCCTCGGCCGGCAGCCACAATTTCCAGGGCATGTACGGCGGCGCCCTGCACGGCATGGACCGGCTGTTCGGTGGCGTGGTGCCAGCTACAGCCATGGCCGATGGCGTGCCGACCCCCTTTGCCGGTCTCGACAATGCGGCGCTGGCCAGCAACCTGCGCGGGCATCTGCTGCTGGTCTATGGCGAACTGGACGAGAACGCGCCACCCGCGCTGACCCTGCAGCTGGCCGCGGCCCTGAACAAGGCCCAGCGTCGCTACGACCTGCTGTACCTGGCTCGACAGGACCACGAACTGTTCCGCAACGACGCCACCTATACGCACCGCATGTGGGACTACTTCGTGCGCCACCTCGCCGGCCAGCAGCCAGCGGATACGGCGCTGGCCCCGCTCCCGGGTGGCCCGGGCTGAACTGGCGTACGCGGGATGTCGATCCCCGCCGCGCTGGTTCGTCGTGTACTTGAAGGCCGTGCATGTGGCACGGTCCATCCGGAGGCTGGCAATGAGCTACATCGATGGTTTCGTCCTGGCGGTTCCCACCGCCAACAAGGAGAAGTTCCTCGCCCATGCACGCACAGGAGATCCGGTCTTCATCGAGTACGGCGCACTGCGCGTGGTGGAGTGCTGGGGCGATGACGTGCCGCACGGCAAGACCACCGATTTCTTCGGCGCGGTGAAAGCCACGCCGGACGAGACGGTGGTGTTTTCCTGGATCGAATGGCCCGACAAATCGACCCGCGACGCCGGTATGAAGAAGATGATGGAAGACCCGCGGTTTGATCCAACGAAGAATCCGATGCCGTTTGACGGTGCGCGGATGATCTACGGCGGCTTCGTGCCGATCTACGAGCTGACCCGCTGAACCCGGCGGACGTGCTCAGCGCGCGTCCGTTTCATCGCTGGCAGCGGCATGGCCGGCGCCCAGTGCGGCGCCGGCACCGAGGCCCATGCCGCCCATGCCAGCGCCCATTCCGCCGCCCCCACCTCCGCCACCACCCGCACGGCCGCCCTTGGCATCGCCATCGTTGCGCCCCTTGCCGCCACCACTGGCAGCGGGGCGGGTCGGCCCCTGCGGCGGAATCGGCAGGTCGGGAGGAATCGGCGCCAGGTCCAGCGCTTCGCGCACGAAGTCGCGCAGCGAGACCACCAGTTCGTGGGTATGCACCGGTCGCCCCTGTGCCAGTTCGTTGGCAGCGCGCGCGGCCAGCCGCACCTGTTCGTCGGTGCCCAGCAACAGGATGTCCGAGAGCGCGGCCTCGACCGCATCGCGGATGCGGCGCGTTCGATCTGAACGCGGTTCGGCGATGCCTTCGGCTGCTTCGCGCTGGCGCAGATCACGGCGATGGCTGGGATCCACGCCCAGTTCACCAGTGAATGAACCGCCCAGGGTCTTGTAGGCCGCCATCAGTGTGCGCAGCCGCTCGTTGATCTGCCGGTTCTCGCGCTCGCGACGCTGCTGCAGGGTCTGCATCACCAGCAGGCGGATGCCCACGCCCAGCAGGGTGATCAGGACCAGGCCGGCCAACGTGGACAGCACGCCCTGCCAGGAACTGAAATCGATACCTCGCATGCTGGGGCTCCGGCGGGAAGAATCTGCATCTTGCCCCAGACCGCGCCCCGAAAACGCGAAAGGCCCCACCACCCGGTGGGCGGCAGGGCCTTCGGTCACGGCGCGATTACTTGCGCTTGGCGACCTTGCGCACGGCCTTGACCGGGGCCTTCCTGGCAACAGCCTTCTTGGCCGGAGCCTTCTTGGCGGCGACCTTCTTCAGCGGTGCAGCCTTCTTGGCGACGACCTTCTTGGTCGAAGCGACCTTCTTGCCGACAGCCTTCTTGGCAGCAGTGGTCTTCCTGGCAACGGCCTTCTTGGCGACGGCAGCCTTCTTGCCGACAACCTTCTTGGCGGCGGCGGTCTTCTTGGTGGCGACCTTCCTGGTGGCAGCAACCTTCTTGCCGACAACCTTCTTCGCAGCCACTGCCTTCTTGCCGGCAACCTTCTTGGCGGCGACGGTCTTCTTGGCCACAGCCTTCTTGGCGGTGGCGACCTTCTTGCCAACCACCTTCTTGGCGGCCGTGGTCTTCTTGGCAACGGTCTTCTTCGCGACAGCAGCCTTCTTGGTGGCGGCCTTCTTCACGGTGGCGACCTTCTTGCCGGCAGCCTTGGTGGCGGCCTTGGTGGTCTTCTTGGCAGCGGCGGCCTTCTTGGTCACGGCCTTGCCCGCAGCCGCCTTCTTCTTCGCCACTTCCTTCTTCAGGGCAGCGGCTTCGGCCTTGGCGTTCTTCTTGGCCGCTTCCAGCTTCTTCCTGGCGTTGGCAACTGTCTTGCCAACCGACTTGGCAGCCTTCTCGGCCTTCTTGGCAACGGTCTTCTCGACCTTGGCCACGGCCTTCTTGGCCTTGGCAACGCGGGTACCGGCAGCCTTGCTGGCGCGCTTGACGGTCTTCTTGACCGACTTCACTGCGTCTTCGGCGGCGTGGGCGATGGTCTCGCCGACGTTGGTGGCGGTTTCTTTCACGTTCTCGACAGCGTCGGTCACGACCGACACACCATTACCGTTGCTCATGTTGCCCTCCTGCGGGCCTTAAGTATCAAAACGGGGCGATGCTATACCGACATTGACGATCGTGGAACGGGGCATGTGCCAGCAATCGCATCTGTTGCGACGCCGATGGTGTACGCAGCAGCCCCCGTTGCCACCTGCGGTTCGCAGCAAACCCCTTTTTTTCAGTACTGCGCCACGCGAACCCAGCATTGTCTGGCCGTCGTCGCGCGCACATGCACGGACGCAGCGTCCGGCATCCGTCGTGGCGCATTGCGGCACCCGCCTGCGCGGAACTGCGCAAGTATCCGCCTGTGCCAGTGCGGCGCGCGTTGGCCTTGAGTGGCGCACCCATCACCTGCCCGGGTGTCACCACAACCGCGCTTTTGGCCCCCGCGCTCCCACCTTCGAGGCCCCCGTTTTCATGGCGCATTTATCCAGATCGCGACACACTCATTCAGCTTGTTTTACCGTAGGCCCGAACAGCCCCCACCCACGCCAGCGAACCGACTCCCATGCGACCGCTTCCCACCCTGCTCACGCTCGCAATCGCCGCCGCCTTCGGTGGCTTCGTTGCCACCGGCATCAATGCCCACCTGGACAACCGTGCCGACGCCGCGCCGCTGCCGGCGGTCCTGCCGACCACCGCAGCGTTGCCGGCCTCGGTGGCCGGACAGGCGGTACCGTCACTGGCACCGATGCTGGAGAAGGCGATGCCGGCGGTGGTCAGCGTCAACACCAAGCAGGTGGTTCGCGTACGCAATCCCTTCTTCAACGACCCGTTCTTCCGCCGCCTGTTCCCGGACATCCCGCAGGAACGCATCAACGAATCGCTCGGCTCCGGCGTGATCATCGACGCCAAGGAAGGCCTGGTACTGACCAACCACCATGTCATCGAGAACGCCGATGACGTGCAGGTGACACTGGCCGACGGGCGCACGGTCAAGGCCCAGTTCCTGGGTTCGGACCGCGATACCGACATCGCCCTGATCCGCATTCCGGCGCAGAACCTCACCGACATCAAGCTGGGCAACAGCGACCAGCTGCGGGTCGGCGACTTCGTCGTGGCCATCGGCAACCCGTTCGGCTTCAGCCAGACGGTCACGTCCGGCATCGTCTCGGCGGTGGGCCGCAGCGGCATCCGCGGGCTGGGCTACCAGAACTTCATCCAGACCGATGCGTCGATCAATCCCGGCAATTCCGGTGGTGCACTGGTCGACCTGCAGGGGCAGCTGGTCGGCATCAATACCGCCAGCTTCAACCCGCAGGGCAGCATGGCCGGCAACATCGGCCTGGGCCTGGCGATTCCATCGAACCTGGCGCGCAGCGTGGTCGACCAGCTGGTCAAGCACGGCGTGGTGGTGCGCGGCACGCTGGGGGTGGAAAGCCAGAACCTGACCGCGCAGATTGCGCAGGGACTGGGCCTGGCCGAAACACGTGGTGCGCTGATCACCCGCGTGCTGGCCGGCTCGGCCGCTGCCGCAGCCGGGCTGAAGCCGGGCGACGTGGTGGTCTCGGCCAACGGCCAACGCGTGGACAGCGCCGAAGCCCTGCACAACGTGGAAGGCCTGGCCGCCGTCGGCAGCCCGATGACGCTGGACGTCCGCCGCGAAGGCAAGCCCGTGCAGATCAAGGCAACGCTGAAGGAACAGGCACGTGCGGTCACCGGCGAGAGCCTGGACCCGCGGCTGACCGGCGCCACCTTCGTCGACCTGCCCGAGTCGCTGCGGCAGTCGGGGGTCGGCGGCGTGCTGGTCAGCGAGGTCAAGCGCGGCAGCCGCGCGGCCAGCAACGGCCTGCAGCAGGGCGACATCATCACCGACGCCACCGTGGGTGAATTCGCCGACCTGGCCAGCTGGCGTGCCAATTTCCAGCAACGCCCGCCGACCCTGGTGGTGCGCGTGCTGCGCAACAATGGCCAGCAGCAGGGCCAGCTCGTGATGCGCTGATCGCCCTGCCGTAACACCCCCTATACCCCGGCAATGCTATTGCTGTCAGTCCAGGTCGGCACCGCCGACGCCCGTTCCCCCATCGCAACAGGAGTGATTCGATGAGCCCCACCAATACCGAGAACCTGAAGGAACACCTGGGTGAAGCCGGTTCCCACCTGAAGCAGGCCGCCACGGCCGCCGGCGGTGCGATCAAGGGCGCAACCGGTGCCGCGACCGACGAACTGCGGATGGGCAAGGCCAACGTCAAGGCTGAACTGTCCGACAGCGCGCTGTCCGGCCTGGCCGCCGCCGAGTTCGGCGGGGCCGCTGCCAAGGAACAGGTCGATGCACTGATGGACAAGGGCAAGGACCTGATCGACAGCGCCGCCGAGCTGATCCGCGAACGTCCGCTGGCCTCGTTCGGCGTGGCCTTCGCTGCCGGCTGGATCATCGCCAAGCTGGCCCGCGGCAGCAGCGACAAGTAAGCCGCGGCGTGAGCGAAGACAACGCGCAAGCCCCTGATCCGGCGGCCACCCCGCCGCTGGATGAGAGCATCCGCCAGGTCGGCGCGGCCGGTCGTGCCGCTGCCGATTCGGCCAAGCACTCGCTGCGTTCGCTGCGCCGGCTGGCCTCGGCCGACTTCGCGCTGGCTCGCAGCGCATTCGGCCGTGCACTGGCCTGGGCCGGGGTAGCGATCGTATTCGGTGCGTCGGCCTGGCTGCTGATGGCCGCCACCCTCATCGCCCTGCTGCAAAGCTGGGGCCTGAGCTGGCTGCAGGCCCTGCTGATCACCTCGCTGCTGAGCCTGGCCGTCACCGGTTATGCGATCTGGCGGGTGTCCTACTTCTTCCACCACACCGGCATGCACGCCACCCGGCGCCAGCTGTCCCGCCTGGGCCTGTTCGACGAGCCCAGCGAAGACGACCCCGATGCCGATGTGCAGCTGCCAGAGGGCAAGCCATGAAGTTCGGTGCGCTGCAGCGGCGGGTGAAGCGCTGCGAACAGGTGGTGACCGTGCGTCTGGTCGAGACCCAGGACCACTGGTCCACGCTCAGCCAGGTCTGGCGCCAGGGCTGGTCGCCACTACGCATCGTGGTAGTGGGCCTGGCCGGTGGCTTCATTGCCGGCAAGCTGGAAATGCCGGGCAAGGTCAACGGTGCGCGCTGGCTGCAGATGGTGGGTTCAGTGTCGAACCTGTTCGCCAGTGCGCAGGCAGCGTTCGCCACGGCGATGGCGGCGCAGGCTGCGGCTACCGCCGACGATGCGGCCGAAGAAGCCGACAACGCCAGCGAACAGGCACAGGCGGCTGCATCGGCATCAACCGCACGGCCCGCGCCAGCGCCGGCGCCACGGCCCGCCGCAGAACCGGAGCCGCGCGAACCGCGCCCGGCCGAAGCCGCCACCGAACTGTCCGAACGTTGATCCATGGAATCCGCCGCGCCGATCGCGGCCGGCGGATAATGCGCTCCCCTTTCCGGCTGATGCGTCGATGAGCGAGTCCTCCCTGTCCCTGTCACCAGCCGATCCGCAGGACCCGGAGGCACCGCTGCCGCCTCCGTCTCGCCCACGCGGGCCGATGTCGCTGGTGGTGCTGGCGACCCTGGCGGTGGGCTACACGCTGTGGGCTGCGCAGGACATCATCCTGCCGGTGCTGCTGGCGATGTTCTTCGCACTGGTCGGCAACCCGATCCTGCGCCTGCTGCAGAAACTGTGGATTCCGCGCGCGCTGGGCGCGCTGCTGATTCTCGGCGCCGGCCTGGGCGTGACCGGTTCGCTGGCGGTGCAATTGATCGGCCCGGCGATGGAATGGGCGCAGGAAGCCCCGCAGCAGCTGCGCAAGGTCGCCCGCCAGGTGCAGGACCTGACCAAGCCGGTGCAGCAGGCCAACCAGGCGGCGGAGAACTTCGCGCGCGTCGCCGGCGGCGACAGCAACCACAAGGTGCAGGTGATCCGCACCCAGCTCGACGACCCGTACCGCATGCTGACCCGCGCGCCACGGCTTGCCGCCTCGGTGCTGGCCGTAGTGCTGCTGACCCTGTTCTTCATGATCTATGGGCAGAGCCTGCAGCGCGCGGCAATCGCGCTGTTCCCGAACCGCCAGCAGCAGCGCTTCACCGCCGACATCCTGCGGTCGATCGAGCGCGAGGTCTCGCGCTACGTGCTGACCATCAGCGTGATCAACACCCTGGTCGGGCTGGTGTTCGCAGGCGTGCTGATGCTGCTCGGCATCGGCCTGCAGGAGGCGCTGCTGTGGGGCACGGTGGCCGCGCTCCTGAATTTTGCCCCGTACGTCGGCCCGCTGATCGGCGTGGCACTGATGCTGCTGATGGGCTTCGTGGAATTCCGCGACCCGCTGCAGGCGCTGCTGCCGGCGGCCGCGTACCTGGCCCTGCACACTCTGGAAGGGCAGATGGTGACCCCGATCGTGCTGGGCCGGCGCATGAAGCTGTCGCCGCTGGTGCTGATCCTGGCGCTGATGGTGTTCGGCTGGGCCTGGGGCATGATCGGCCTGCTGCTGGCGGTGCCGCTGCTGGTCTGCATCAAGCTGGTGCTGGCACGGCTGGACGGCATGCAGGGCTGGGCACGGCTGCTGGAATGAAAGCCCGCGCGGGCAGGCGTAGAATGGCGGGGTGAATTTTCCCGTCCAAGCCATCACTCTCGACCTTGACGACACGCTGTGGCCGTTCGCTCCGATCGGCGCCCGCATCGACCTGGTCCTGCACGAGTGGATGCGTGAACACAGCCCCGCCACCGCCGCGATGTATCCGGTAGCGGCGATGCGCGAACTGCGCGAGCGCCTGTACCACGCCCATCCGCACCTCCACCACGATCTGAGCGCGCTGCGTCGGCTGACCCTTCACGAAGCGCTGCACGCCAGTGGCGCCAGCCTCGATCTGCTGGAGCCAGCGTACGAAGCGTTCTACGCCGCGCGCAATCAGGTCGAGTGCTATCCCGATGCGATCGATGCGCTGGCGCGGATTGCCGCGCGGGTGCCGGTGGCAGCGCTGAGCAACGGCAACGCCGATCTGGAGCGGATCGGCCTGGCGCATCATTTCGCCTTCCAGCTGGGCGCGCGCGAACACGGTGCGGCCAAGCCGGAGGCAAGCATTTTCCACGCCGCCTGCACCCGACTGGGTGTGGCGCCGGCACAGGTACTGCATGTCGGCGACCACGCCGAAATGGACGTGGCCGGGGCGATCGCCGCCGGCCTGCGCGGGTGCTGGATCAACCGCGAAGCAGCCACCTGGACCCATCCGAAACTGCAGCCGGACCTGCAGTTCGACACCCTCACCGGCCTGGCCGACTGGTTGGACGCCAACCTAGACGCCGCCGCATCCCGGAGTACCTGACGCATGAGCGAGATCACTGGTTTCACCGCCGACACCACCGCGGCGCTGCCGCTGTACGTGCTGGACCGCGAGCAGTTCGCCGCCTGGAAGGACGGCCAACCGGCCGCCACCCAGGCCTGGCTGGCCTCGCAGGGTTTCACTGCCGGTGCGCACAGCGTGGCCCTGCTGCCCGGCAGTGAGGGCCTGGCCGGCGCGGTGATCGGTGTCGGTGATCGCGCCGATGCCTACAGCTATGCGCATGCGCCGCACGCGCTGCCGGAAGGCAGTGTCTGGCAGCTGGCCAATGAACTGCCTGCCGCCGAACAGGCGCTGCTGCAGCTGGGCTGGGGCTTGGGCAGCTACCGCTTCGACCGTTACCGCAAGCGCAACCGCGCCCCGGCGCAGCTGGTGGCCGCACCGTCCGGCGAAGTGGCCGACCTGATCGCCGCCAGCCTGCGCGTGCGCGACTGGGTCAACACCCCGACCGAAGACATGGGGCCGCAGCAGCTGGAAGACGCCGCGCGTGCACTGGCCGATGCACATGGTGCGCAGGTCGAGGCGATCACCGGCGATGAACTGCTGAAGCAGAACTTCCCGGCCATCCACGCCGTGGGCCGCGCTTCGCACCGTGCGCCGCGCCTGGTGGTGCTGCGCTGGGGCAAGGAAACCGACCCGGCACTGGTGCTGGTCGGCAAGGGCGTGTGCTTCGATACCGGCGGCCTGGACATCAAGCCGGCCGACGGCATGCGCAACATGAAGAAGGACATGGGCGGCGCCGCGCACGCGCTGGCCCTGGCCGGCCTGGTGATGGCGCGCGGACTGCCGGTGCGGCTGACGCTGCTGGTGCCGGCGGTGGAAAATGCGATCGGTCCGGATGCGTTCCGCCCCGGCGAAGTGATCGCCACCCGCAAGGGGTTGAGCGTGGAGATCGACAACACCGATGCCGAAGGCCGCGTGATCCTGTGCGACGCGCTGACCTTCGCCGGTGAGCAGAAGCCGGACCTGGTGCTGGATTTCGCCACGCTCACCGGTGCCGCACGCATCGCGCTGGGTCCGGATCTGCCGGCGCTCTTCAGCAACGACGACACGGTGGCGCAGCAGTGGCTGCAGGCCGGCGACGCAACCCGTGACCCGGTCTGGCGCATGCCGCTGTGGCGGCCCTACCTGCGCTATCTGAGCAGCGGCATTGCCGACCTGGCCAATGCCGGTTCGCGCATGGCCGGCTCGGTGACCGCCGCGCTGTACCTGGAGCGCTTCCTCGAAGACGGCCAGCGCTGGGCGCACCTGGACGTGTACGCCTGGAACGACGGTGAACGCCCGGGCCGTCCGGCCGGTGGCGAAGCGCTGGCGCTGCGCTCGGCGTGGGCGATGTTGAAGGCGCGTTACAGCTGACCGGGTGGGTGCCGGCCTTGGTCGGCACGCCGTCCCCGGCAAACTTGACGAAAATTTGAATACCGGGCCTGGAAGGGTTCTGCGAGGATGTGTGGGTCGACCACCCACACGCTCCGTGAAGGCAGGACTCCGACCATGTCGCTCTTCGGCTACACCCGCACCGGCCAGACGCCGGGCGCACCGCGCAAGCACTCCCCCCTGCTCTGGATCGCGCTGATCGCGCTCATCCTGGGTACCGTGGCGCTGGCCTTCGGCTGGCTGGCCGGCTGGATGGGCGACCGCCTCACCGCGCAGCGCTTCACCGACACCATCGAGGCCACCGGCCCGGCCCATCCGGGCTTCCGCCGTGCACACAGCAAGGGCGTCTGCGTAAGCGGCTGGTTCGAACCCAGCGCGCAGGCCCCTACCCTGTCCAGTGCCCGGGTGTTCTCGCAGACGCGTGTGCCGGTGATGGGCCGCCTGTCGATCGGTGGCGGCGACCCCTACGGCGCCGACAACACCGCACGCGTGCGCAGCCTGGCGGTGCAGATGGTCAGCGATGATGGCCAGGAATGGCGCATGGCGATGAACAGCTTCCCGTTCTTCGCGGTACCCACGGCCGAGGCGTTCTACGAGCAGACCCGCGCCTCGATTCCCGACCCGGCCACCGGCAAGCCGGACCCGCAGAAGATGGCGGCAGTGCTGGCGAAATACCCCAGTGCGCAGGCGTTCCAGCAGTGGGCGAAGACAGCGCCATGGACCAGCAGCTGGGCCGACACCACTTTCAACAGCGTCAACAGTTTCTGGTTCATCAATGCGCAGGGCCAGAAGCGTGCGGTGCGCTGGCGCTGGCAGCCGCTGGCGCCGGTGGTGGAGATGGATGCGGAAGCGCGCAAGCAGGCCAGCGTCGATTTCCTCAGCCAGGAACTGCAGCAGCGCCTGGCCCGCGGCCCGGTGCGCTGGAACCTGGTCGTGACCACCGCCGAGCCCGGCGACGCCATCGATGATCCGTCGGTGCCGTGGCCCGAGTCGCGTGACCAGGTAGTGGCGGGTGTGCTCAGCCTGGACCGCATGCAATCGCAGGAACAGGGCGCCTGCGGCCAGATCAATTTCGATCCGCTGATCCTGCCCAGTGGGGTGCGCGGCAGTAATGATCCGATCCTGGCGGCCCGCTCGGCGGTGTACTCGCAGTCCTTCAACCGCCGTGAACGCGAGCGCGCCAGCGGCAACGTCGAACAACCGAAGGAGGCCGCACGATGAGCACCGGCAACGGCCACTTCAACCTGCTGGCGCGGGTGCTGCACTGGTCCATGGCGCTGATGATCGTCGCCATGCTGTTCATCGGCGTGACCATGGTCGCCTCGCTGCACCTGCGTCCCGCGCTGATCGACCTGCACCGCCCACTGGGCATCGCGATCCTGTTGCTGGCGCTGCTGCGCCTGTACAACCGGCTGCGCCATCGCCCACCGGCGCTGCCTGCCGACCTGCCGGTCTGGCAGGGGGTAGCGGCCAAGGCCTCGCACTGGATGCTGTACGCGCTGATGCTGGCGATGCCGTTGATCGGCTGGGCGATGCTGTCGGCCGGCGGATACCCGATCGTGTTGTGGGGAGGGCTGCACCTGCCGCCGATCGTGCCGCACACCCCGGCGTTGTATGCCGCCTTGCGCAATGCGCACAGCCTGTTGGCGTATGTGCTGTTCGCTACGGTGCTGATGCATGTGGGTGCGGCGTTGTTCCACCTGTGGGTGCGGCGGGACGGGGTGTTCCAGGCGATGGCGCGCGGGAAGGAGTGATGATCGGGTTCGCCGGGAGTTCCCGGCGGATCGTTTCCGCGACCGCGGGGGGTGTCACTTTTCTTTTCGCGCGAAAAGAAAAGTAACCAAAAGAAACGCGCCGCCAGAGCGCGAGCCGGTGCTGCGCACCGGTGCCCTGTGCTTCTCGGTGAATCAGGGGACGGCGCCGAACTCGCTACGCTCAAACACCGGCGCCTCTTCGCCCCTGATTCCCCTGCGATGCTCGGCTCGCTCAAGGCGGAACCAACGTCAAAGGCAGAAGCTGCACCCAGTAGATCCACGCCATGCGTGGATGCTCTTGCTGTTGATCTTGACCTTCAAGTCCGCCTTGAGCGAGCCGAGCACCGCAGGTCCGGCGAGGGCGAAGAGGTGCGGGTGTCTGAGCGCAGCGAGTTCCCGCACCGTCCCTCGACGGACCGAGGAGCGCAGGGCACCGGCGTGCGAAGCGCGCCGGCTCGCGGCCGGCGGAGCGTTTCTTTGGTTACTTTCTTTGCGCGCAAAGAAAGTAACACCCACCCGCGGTCGCGGAAACGACATCACCAGGAAAGGCAGGCCGCCCCTACAGCCACCCCTTCTGCCGCGCCAGCCGGTACGCCTCGATCCGGTTGGCCACGCCCAGCTTGCCGATGCACTCGGACAGATAGTTGCGCACTGTGCCGTGCGACAACCCCAGCTGTTCGGCGATCTCGCTGGCGGTGCGGCCCTCGCCCGCCAGCCGCAGCACGCAACGCTCACGGTCGGTCAGCGGATCGGCCTGCGACCACGCATCCAGTGCCAGCTGCGGGTCGATCGCGCGGATGCCCTGCTTCACCTTGCGCAGTGCCTCGGCCAGGTTCTCGGCCGGTGCATCCTTCAGCAGATAGCCCAGCACGCCCGCTTCCAACGCACGGCGCAGGAAACCGGCGCGGGCAAAGGTGGTCACGATCACCACCTTGATCGGCAGCTCGTGACGCGCGATGCGCTGTGCAAGCTCCAACCCGGACAAGCCCGGCATCTCGATGTCGGTCACCAGGATGTCCGGCTGCAGCTGCTGCAGCATGCGCCACGCGGTTTCGCCGTCGGCGGCGCTGCCCAGCACTCCGATATCCGCTTCCAGGCCCAGCAGCGCCGACAGTGCGCCGCGTACCATCGCCTGGTCTTCGGCCAGCAGGATGCGGATCATGCGGCACCGTCCTGCACCAGCGACGACGGCACGCCTGGCGGCAGCGGTGTGGTCGCAGCGGCCAGTGGCACGCGCACGGTCAGCACCGTGCCCTCGCCCTTTGCGGACTGCAGCTGCAGGCTTCCACCCAGGGCGGCCACGCGTTCGCGCATGCCGCACAACCCATTGCCCTCGGCCTGCACGCCGCCACGACCATCGTCGCGGATCTGCATCGCCAGCATGCGTCCCTCCAGCATGAACTCCACCCGTGCCTGCGTCGCCTGTGCATGGCGCACGATATTGGTCGCGGCCTCGCGCAGCACCAGTGCCAGCCCGCGTTCGACATCCACCGGCATCGCCGGCGGCGGTGCGTACTGAAGGTGGACCTGCTGGCACTCCAGCAGCAGCCGCGCCGATGCCAGCTCGCCGGCCAGGTCGCTGGCGCGGATACCGGTGACCGCACTTCGGACCTGCGCCAGCGCCTCGCGGGCGATGGCCTCGGCCTCGCCGATCTCCTGTCGCGCGCGTCCATCACCGCGGTCGTGCAGCTTGCGCGCCAGTTCCAGCTTCAGCGTGATCAACGACAGGGTGTGGCCGAGCAGGTCGTGCAGATCGCGGCCGATGCGTTCGCGCTCGGCGGTGGCTGCGAGCCGCCGCACCTCGTCCTGCGAAAGCTGCAGTGCCGCATCCTTCTGCTGGTTGAGTGCCTCCACGTTCACGACCAGGCCGACGATATAGGACACGGCGGGGATCCAGACCAGGCTCTGCCACGGGTACTGGAACAGCAGGGCGAGGCTGCAGAACAGGAGGTTCAGACCAGTGAGCTGCAGCAGATACTGCCACCAGCCGCCGCGACCGCTCACCCGCAGCAGCACGCAGCCGAACACGAAGTAGGTCAGCCCGGACGGGTACCAGGGCAGCAGCACCAGCGACATCGCGATCAGGCCCAGGGCATAGCGCGGGGCGTGATGGCGCGGCGCCACCATCACCTTGGCGTACAGCAGCAGGAACACCGGATAGCTGGCCAGCGTCAGCAGCAGCCAGCGCAGGGTAAAGCCATGGCCGAGCAAGGGCGTCAGGAAGATCCACACCGACCACAGCAGGTGGATCGCCTCGCTCCAGGGTGATTTTCCCCGGCGCAGCGTCTCGGCCACCGCCGAGTCCGGCGCGGGGCGCAGCAGGGAGGCAAGCCAGGTGGACGGCACAGGCGGTTCCAGGCGGGGATGATCGCCGCCGATCATGCCAGTTCGGCCGGCTGCGCGCAGGCGCCACCGCCGGCCAGTTGGCACCGGCGCAACCGAGCGCAGATCACGGTACGCTTGGTGGTGCCGCTGCGGCGGGCCGGCAATGGGGCGATCGGATCCATGAGCGGTACCGGTAGCGGGAACGTTGCCATCCTGTGCCGCCGTGGTCACATTTCGCAGTTGCCGCCGTCAGTGTCATCGGATGACAGCTGTCACTGCCGTCATCGCTGTACCTGCCTTCATGCTGTGCCGCACGCTCCACCGCCGGAACCGCCGTCGTCCGCGCTTCCGGCCACACCCGCCCGAACGCCTGTGATGGAACGAATGAACGCCTCTGCCGAGCTGTTGAAGGAACTCCGTATCGACCGCAAATCTCCCCCGCCGGCCTCCGGAGGCAATGGCGGTGGTCGCCGCTTGTTGTGGATCGCGATCATCGTGGTCGTGCTGCTGGTCGCCGCGGCCGTGGCCTACCTGTTCGGTCGCGCACCGGCCGTAGAGGTGGAAACCGCTCCCGCCGTGGCCATCCAGCAGGGCAGCGCCAGCAGTTCGGTGCTCGACGCCAGTGGCTACGTGGTTGCCCGTCGCATGGCCACGGTGTCGGCCAAGATCACCGGCAAGGTGCGCGAGGTGATGATCGAGGAAGGCATGCGGGTCGAAGCCGGCCAGGTGATGGCCACGCTCGACCCGATCGATGCCGACGCGCAGCGCAGCCTGTACGCCTCGCAGCTGCAGGCCGCACGCAGCCAGGTCGCCGGGCTGGAGGCGCAGCAGAGGCAGGCCGCCGCCGAAGCCAGCCGCCTGCAGGCGCTGGTTGGCCAGCAGCTGGTCTCGCGCTCGCAGTACGACCAGGCCGTGGCCCAGCGCGACAGTCTGCGTGCACAGCTGGATACCGCGCAGCGCAACGTCAAGGTTGCCAACGACCAGCTGGCCATCGCCGATCTGGGCGTGGACAACAACATCGTGCGCGCGCCGTTCTCCGGCGTGGTCACCGCCAAGGCGGCGCAGCCCGGCGAGATCGTTTCGCCGCTGTCGGCGGGTGGTGGGTTCACCCGTACCGGCATCGGCACCATCGTGGACATGGACTCGCTGGAGATCGAAGTCGAGGTCGGCGAGGCCTTCATCGGCCGCGTGCAGCCGAAGATGCCGGTGGAAGCCACGCTCAACGCCTACCCGGAATGGAAGATTCCCGGCGAGGTGATCGCCATCATCCCCACCGCCGACCGCGGCAAGGCCACGGTCAAGGTGCGCGTGGCGCTGAAGGTGAAGGACCCGCGCATCGTGCCGGAGATGGGCGTGCGCGTCAGCTTCCTGGAACAGGCGCAGCCGCAGGCCGCGGCCAAGCCGCAGGGCGTGCGCGTGCCGGGCGGCGCCGTGGTCCAGCGCGACGGTGCCTCGGTGGCCTTCGTGCTGGGTGACGAGAGCCGCGTGCAGCAGCGCACGGTCGAGGCCGGCCAGGCGATGGGCAAGGACCGCCAGATCCTCAAGGGCGTGAGCGCAGGTGAATCGGTGGTGGTGAACCCGCCGGACACCCTGCGCGATGGCGCCAAGGTGCAACAGAAACAAGCGCAGTAACGGCCTGGCGCCCGTGGGCGCGGCCAGCAGCATCGCTCGACGCACGCCTGCGGCCGCCGCAGGTGCGCTTCCCCGTTTCCCGCCTCCCGTGGAGAACCACCCATGTCGACCCTGGTTTCACTGCGCAACATCACCAAGACCTACCAGCGTGGCCCCGAGCAAGTGCAGGTGTTGCATGGCATCGACCTGGACATCGCCAGCGGCGACTTCGTCGCGCTGATGGGCCCGTCCGGTTCGGGCAAGACCACCCTGCTCAACCTGATCGGCGGCCTGGACAGCCCCACTGGCGGCGAGATCAGCATCGAGGGCGAGCGCATCGACCAGATGAGTGGCGGCCAGCTGTCGACGTGGCGCAGCCACCATGTCGGCTTCGTATTCCAGTTCTACAACCTGATGCCGATGCTGACCGCGCAGAAGAACGTGGAACTGCCGCTGCTGCTGACCCACCTCAGTGCGGCGCAGCGCCGCCGCAATGCCGAAATCGCGCTCACCCTGGTCGGCCTGGCCGACCGTCGCAGCCACCGCCCGAATGAACTGTCCGGCGGCCAGCAGCAGCGCGTGGCGATCGCCCGCGCGATCGTCTCCGATCCGACCTTCCTGATCTGCGACGAACCAACCGGCGACCTCGACCGCCAATCGGCCGAGGAGATCCTCGGCCTGCTGCAGCAGCTCAACCGCGAGCACGGCAAGACCATCATCATGGTCACCCATGACCCGAAGGCCGCCGAGTACGCCACGCACACGGTGCACCTGGACAAGGGCGAGCTGGCCGACGCGCCGCTGGCCCACTGACGGAGGCCACAGCGATGAAATACTTCTCGTTGGTGTGGGCGCAGCTGTTCCGCAGCCGCACGCGCACCTTGCTGACCCTGCTGTCGGTGGTGGCCGCGTTCCTGCTGTTCGGCATGCTCGATTCGGTGCGCGTGGCGTTCTCGTCGGGTGGCAGCGTGGAAGGCGCCAACCGCCTGGTGGTGGCCTCGCGGCTGTCGATCACCCAGTCACTGCCGATCCGGCTGGAAGCACAGGTTCGGCAGGTGGCCGGCGTCCGTGACGTGGCTTATGGCATGTGGTTTGGTGGCATCTACCAGGACCCGAAGAACTTCTTCCCGAACTTCTCGGTGTCACCCAACTACTTCGATGTCTACCGCGAGCTGCAGATCGATCCGGCACAACTGGAGGACTGGAAGCAGACCCGCACCGGCGCCATCGTCGGCGAAACCCTGGCCAAGCAGTTCGGCTGGAAGATCGGCGATACCATCCCGCTGCAGGCGACGATCTTCCCGCGTGGCGGCAGCAACGACTGGCCGCTGGTGCTCAAGGGCATCTACCGTTCCAAGGACCGTGCGCTGGCCGCCAACGAAGAACGCCAGTTGATGATGAACTGGAAATACTTCGATGAATCCAACGACTACATCAAGAACCAGGTGAGCTGGTACACGGTGACGCTGGACAACCCGGACCATTCCTCGCGGGTGGCACAGGCGATCGATGCGATCTCGGCCAACTCCGACCACGAGACCAAGACCCAGACCGAATCGGCGTTCCAGCAGGCCTTCGTCAAGCAGTTCGCGGATATCGGCATGATCGTCACCTCGATCATGGGCGCGGTGTTCTTCACCCTGCTGCTGTTGACCGGCAACACCATGGCGCAGGCCGTGCGCGAGCGCGTGCCGGAGCTGGCCACGCTGAAAACGCTGGGCTTCAAGGACAGCACTGTGCTGACCCTGGTGATGGTGGAGTCGGTGCTGCTGATCGGCCTGGGCGGCCTGATCGGCATGGGCCTGGCCGCCCTGATCCTGCCGGCCATCGGCCCGAAGAGCATGGGCATGCTGCCGCCGCACGTGCCGACGCCAACCTGGCTGATGGGGCTGGGCCTGATCGTGGTGATCGGCATCATCGTCGGCCTGTTGCCAGCGCTGCGTGCCAAGCGCCTGAAGATCGTCGACGCACTGGCCGGTCGCTGAGGAGAACACAGACATGTTCAAGAGCAAACTCAAGAAGTGGCTGGGCAACGGCGTGACGGTGCTGCTGCTGGCGGTCGGCCTGGTGCTGTGGATCAGCCTGCCGTGGATCGGCGTGCTGGCCGTGGCCGTGCTGGTGGCCCTGTGGTTGCTGCTGACCCGCGGTGGACGGCTGGCGTTGGCCGCCACCCGCATCGGCGTTGCCAGCCTGCCGCAGCGCTGGGGCGCGTCCTCGGTGATCGTGGTCGGCATTGCCGGCGTAGTCGGCGTGCTGGTGGCGATGCTGGCGATGGGCGAAGGCTTCCAGGCCACGCTCAACAACACCGGCGATGACACCACTGCCATCGTGCTGCGCGGTGGCTCGCAGGCCGAGACCAACTCGGTGATCACCCGCGAACAGGTACCCATGCTGTCCACCCTGCCCGGCATCAGCCGCGATGCGCAGGGCCGGCCGTTGTTGTCACCGGAGCTGTCGCAGGTGGTCAACCTGGTGTCCAAGTCCGATGGCACCGACGTCAACGCGCAGTTCCGCGGCGTCGGCCCGCAGGCGTGGGCGGTGCATGACAAGGTCAAGATCGTTGAGGGCCGCAAGTTCGCCACCGGGCTGCGCGAGATCGTGGTCGGCCAGGGCGCCAAGGGCCAGTTCCGCGACATGGAGGTCGGCAGGACGCTGACGCTGGGCAACCAGACCTGGACCGTGGTCGGTGTGTTCGCCACTGGCGATGCGCATGATTCGGAACTGTGGACCGACGCCGATACGCTGGCCACCACCTACCAGCGCAGCGCCTGGCAGTCGATCAGCGTGCGTACCGATGGCAAGGCCGGCTTCGATCAGTTCAAGGCGGCCGTCGCTGCCGACCCACGCCTGAAGCTGGACGTGGAAACCACCCGCGTCTACTACAGCAAGCAGGGCGGCGGGCTGACCAAGCTGATCGACATCCTGGGCAAGGTGATCGGCACGATCATGGCGGTCGGTGCGGTGTTCGGCGCGCTCAACACCATGTATGCGGCCGTGGCCACGCGCGCCCGCGAAATCGCCACCATGCGTGCGATCGGCTTCCGCGGCCTGCCGGTGGTGACGGCCGTGATGCTGGAAACGATGCTGCTGGCGCTGCTCGGTGGCCTGCTCGGCTGTGCGGTTGCATGGCTGCTGTTCAATGGCTACAGCGTGTCCACCATCGGCAGCAACTTCAGCGCGGTGGTGTTCAAGTTCCACGTATCACCGGAACTGCTGTGGACCGGCCTGAAATGGGCACTGGGCATCGGCCTGGTCGGCGGCCTGTTCCCGGCGCTGCGCGCGGCGCGTTTGCCGATCACTACGGCGCTGCGCGAAACCTGAGCATCATGCAGCGGTGGACTGCGCATCACGCAGGGGGACGGAGCGAAGGCTCCGTCCCTTTTTCGTTGCTGAACTCAGGCATCCATCGCCGCAACATCGGATGGTGGGTGCCGCAGGGCCAAATGCTGGCGAACAGCCTCCTCCGGCGCGTACGCCGTGCCCAGCGCGTGCTGCTCACCCGTATGCCTGTCGACGAAGATCGGGCCATTGCCGGCCAGTGCGTCCGAGATCTCGCCGGATTGCAGGTAGCGCAGCGACTGGAAGCAGAACAGCCAGCCTTCGACCATCTCATGCTCGTGCGTGATGGCAACCGACTCATCGTCGCTGGCAAGTGCAGCCTGCACGCGACGGCGTGCTTCGTCGAGCTGGATCATTCCTTCGCCTCTTGTTTTCGATGACAGCGCGAAGAGCATTTCATGCGGGTGGATGCATCGCAACGGATAGGCACCTGCGTACAAGTGCGCACTGCGGCGTGTTGTCACAACCGCTCAAGCGTGGCGGTTCTGTGCCGCTATCGATGCCTCTACTCATCGCAGACGCAGCGCGCGTGACGCTGCGCACAGTGCATCTGTGGATTGTTGGTTGCGATTCATCTTCGCGCACTTCCAGCGGCGTCGAGACAAACAGTTACGAATGGAAACATTCTAGAATCGCGCCCCCCACGTTGGTTTGCAGCACCCCACGCGCCCATAGAACGGGCGCATGTTTTTACTGAAACACGAGATTTCACGGATGTCCCTGAAAACCAATCCGCTGCGCAACGCGATCGTCATCGCGCTGGCCGCCAGCTGCACCACCCCCGCCTTCGCACAGAGCGCCGGCGATACCCCGACCAACCTCGACCGCATCGAAATCACCGGCTCGCGCATCCGCCAGGCCAGTGTCGAAACCGCACAGCCGGTGGTCGCGCTCAACCGCGCCGAGATCGAGAAGAAGGGTTACGTCAACGTCGCCGACATCCTGCAGGACATTCCTGCCGCCGGTGCGCCGAGCATGAGCCGCGCCTCGTCGCTGACTTCTTCGCGCGATTTCGGCGGCATGTACGTCAGCCTGCGCAACCTTGGCCCGGAACGCAGCCTGGTGCTGATCGACGGCCGCCGCATGGGCGTCAGCGCCGGCGGCTACTCCGACCTGGCCTCGATCCCGTCGTCCATCGTCGAGCGCGTGGAAGTGCTGACCGACGGCGCCTCCGCGCTGTACGGCTCCGATGCCATCGCCGGTGTGGTCAACATCATCACCCGCAAGAATTTCGATGGTGGCGAAGCCAGCGTCTATGTCGGCCAGTACGGCCAGGGTGACGGCCAGAAGCGCGCATACAGTGCAACCTTCGGCAAGACCTTCGAGCGCGGCTGGTTCAGCGTGGGCGCCGAGCGCACCAAGGAAGACGAGGTGCTGGGCAAGGACCGCGAGTTCAGCCGTTACACCAACGGCCCGCGCCACCCGAACGATGGCCTCAACGGCAACACGCCGTGGGGCTACGTCACCGTCGGTGGCAAGAACCTGACCGTGGGTCCGGGCGGCGACCCGAGCAAGGCCGGCAACTTCCATGCGCCGGCCCCGGCCGATGGTGCCAACACCAAGTCGAACATGAGCCTGCTGACCGGCCTGGAGCGCACCTCGGTGTTCGCCAACGGTGGCTTCTCGATCACCGACAACCTGCGCATCGTCGCCGACGCGCTGTACAGCAAGCGCGAGTCGACCAAGCACCTGGCCGGCTACCCGTACTCGGTCAGCGCCGCGCAGGCCCGCAATGGCAGCCGTGCCGCCCTGTCCAAGGACAGCGCGTTCAACCTGTGGGGCCAGGATGCGCTGTTCGCGCACCGCACCGAGGAGCTGCCGCGCGGCACCGAGAACAACCTGGAAACCAAGCGCGCCAGCATCGGCCTGGAAGGCAGCTTCGAAACCGGTTCGCGGTACTGGGACTGGAACATCAACTACATGTACAACCGCAACGAAGGCGAGCGCATCGGTACCGGCAGCATGTACCAGCCGCACGTCAACCTGGCCGTCGGCCCGTCCTTCATGGACGGCAACGTGGCCCGTTGCGGTGCGCCGGGCGCGGTGATCGCCGGCTGCGTGCCGTGGAACCCGGCTGCCCCGATGGGTTACACCGGCCCGGGCTCGCTGAGCAACCAGGACGTGCAGGACTACCTGTTCACCCGCTTCGTCGACAAGATGCAGAGCACCACCAAGGTCGCCAGCGGCAACATCTCCGGTTCGCTGTTCACCCTGCCGGCCGGCGACATCCTGGCCGCGATGGGCTTCGAGCACCGCAGCGAGGAGGCCAGCTACACGCCGGACATGAAGGTGCAGAAGGGCGAGATCGCCGGCACCAGCGGCCAGCCGACCCGCGGCAACTACTCGCTCAACGAGGCCTACCTGGAACTGCAGGTGCCGTTGCTGGCCGACCTGCCGTTCGCCCGCGAACTGTCGCTGGACGTGGCCGGTCGCTACTCGGACTACAACAACTTCGGTTCCACCACCAACAGCAAGTTCGGCCTGAAGTGGAAGCCGATCGACAGCCTGCTGGTGCGCGCCACCTACGGCACCGGCTTCCGTGCGCCGACCGTGGATGACCTGTATGGCGGCACCGTCAGCAGTCGCGACTCGTTCACCGACCCGTGCGATACCTCCTTCGGCACCGCCGCCAGCAGCCCGGCCATCGCTGCCCGTTGCCAGGCGCTGAAGGTGCCGGCCAACTTCCGCCAGCTCAACAGCGATGGCAGCGTGGCCACCAAGCCCGGCCAGCAGGCCACCACCGATTTCAGCTCGGGTTCCAACCCGGACCTGAAGCCGGAAACCGCCAAGACCTGGACCGTGGGCCTAGTCTACAGCCCGGACTTCGTGCAGGGCCTGGACGTCAGCCTGGACTGGTGGAAGATCCGCATCGACAACGCCATCGTCGGTGAGTCGGCCACCAACATCCTGGAACAGTGCTACGTGCAGGGTTCGGATGCTGCCTGTGGCCGCTTCACCCGTGGCAGCAACGGCCAGGTCAACTCGCTGGACCGCTCGCTGGTCAACGCGGGCTACCGCGAAACTGCCGGCTATGACATCAACGTGCGTTACCGCCTGCCGGAAACCGCGTTCGGCAAGTTCGCCGTCAACTGGAACACCACCTACACCGATTATCTGGAGCAGCGCAACGACAGTGCCGCCACCACCCCGGTGGAACAGCGTACCGGTTGGGCGGGCGACTTCCGCGTGCGCTCCACCTTCAACCTGGATTGGCAGTATGGCGACCTCGGCATCGGCTGGACCGCGCGCTACTACTCCAGCATGAAGGAGAAGTGCTCGTACATGGACGAGTGCAACATGCCGGGCTTCAACTCGTCGTACACCAGCGCCTCGCCGACCAACAAGGTGGGCTCCAACACCTTCCACGACCTGCAGGTGCGCTACAGCCTGCCGTGGGATGGCACCGTGTCGCTGGGCGTGAACAACGTGTTCAACCACCAGGGCCCGATCATGTACAGCCAGCCGAACAGCAGCTTCACCTACTACGGTGGCTTCGACATCGGCCGCTTCATGTACATGAAGTACCAGCAGCGCTTCTAAGCCTGCAACCGCGTTCCCGCCACGGCCATCCCTCTCTCCTGGCCGTGGATGGAAGCAGAACGGCGCCCCTCGGGGCGCCGTTCTTTTTTGCGTGGAAGCAGGGTCGGATCCCCGCCGGCGCTAGCGCTTGGCGCGCATCGTGCGGATGTTGTCGCCGACGAACAGCACCAGGCCAGCCCAGATCGCTGCAAACCCGATCGCCTTGGCAGTGTCGAATGCCTCATGGAAGAAGAACACACCCAGCAGCAGCTGCAGGCTCGGTGCGATGTACTGCAGGATGCCGACCAGCGACAGCGGAATGCGCTTCACGCCGTAGGCGAAGCCGATCAGCGGTACTGCGGTGACCGCGCCGCCGAAGATCAGCAGCAGGTCGTTGCGCCAGCCCCAACCATGGAAGAACGCACCGCCGTGGCCGTTCTCGGCCCAGATCGCAAACGCCAGCGCCGGCAGGAACAGGTACATGCTCTCCACGCCGAGGCCGGCCACCGGGTCGACCGAGACCAGCTTGCGCAGCAGGCCATACAAGCCGAACGAACAGGCCAGGCCCAGCGCGATCCACGGTGGCGTACCTGCATCGATGGTCAGCCAGGCCACGCCCACCGCCGCCATTGCCACCGCTACCCACTGCAGCCGGCGCAGCCGTTCCTTCAGCACCAGCACGCCCAGCAGCACGTTCACCAGCGGGTTGATGAAGTAGCCCAGGCTGGTCTCGATGACATGACCGGCGTTGACCGCCCAGATGTACAGGCCCCAGTTGAACGCGATGGTCAGGCTCGACACCAGCAGGATCGGCAGCGCGCGCGGCTGCGCGGCGATCTTCCGCCACCAGCCCAGGCGCGCACTGATCAACAGCCAACCCAGCACCAGCACCGTGCTCCAGATGATGCGGTGGGCGATGATCTGGAACGAGGGCACCTCGTTGAGCAGGTGCCAATAGACCGGCACCAGGCCCCAGATCACGAAGGTGGATGCAGTGACCAGCAGGCCCCGGCGTTGTTCTTTCTCGTCCATGCTCACTTCTTTCTCGTCCTTGCCATTGTCAGCACCACCACACCCAGAAGAATCACCGCCATCGCCAGCAGGTCGCGCCAACCGAAGCGCTCACCGTTGAGCAGCGCGCCCAGCAGCACCGCGATCACCGGATTGACATACGCGTAGCTGCCCGCGAGTGCCGGGCGCACGTTCTGCAGCAGCCACACGTAGGCAGTGAACGCGACGATGGAGCCGAACACGCACAGATAGGCCATCGCCAGCAGGCCACCGGTATCGGGCAGCGTGGTCGGGCGCTCGCCCACCGCCAGGCCGATCAGCACCAGCAGCACGCCGCCGCAGATCATCTGCCCGGCCGCGGTCATGAACGGACCCGGCAGGTCCAGGCCGCGTGCCCACACAGAACCGAACGCCCAGCCGATCGGCGCGATCAGCAGCAGCACCAGCCCGGTCGGCGAGCCGGTCAGGCTGCTGCCGGCGTTGAGCCAGACCACGCCGAGGAAGCCGATGGCGATGCCCAGCCACTCACCACGGCTGGCATGTTGCCCGCGCAGCGCCGAGAACAGCGCCATCCACAGCGGCACCGAGGCCACCGCCGTGGCGGCCAGGCCGGAGGACACCTCGCGCTCGGCCAGCACCACCATGCCGTTGCCCAGCACCAGCATGGTCACGCCCATGATGACCAGGTTGCGCCACTGCCGCAGCGTCGGGTTCGGCAGCTTCCAGAACAGGCGCAAGGCCAGGAACATCAGGCCGCCGGCAATGATGAAGCGGCTGCCGGAGACCATCGTCAGCGGCAGTGCGCCGCCGTGCAGGGCCTTGGCGATGCCCAGATAGGTCGAGCCCCAGACCACGTAGACCAGCAGCAGTGCCAGCGCGACAAGGCCACCCCGGGGGGCAGCCGCAGACGAAGAGGGGGGAGCCGACATGACACACCAGGGAGCCGGGGGAAGGCGGATTCTAGGACGTTTTGAGTATGGTCCGGGACCCCATACGGTGGCACGCTGTCATCCATCCATGCACCCTGCTCTGGTCTGCTACCCCGTGTTGACGGCCGATGCAGTACCAAGAGGGCTGCCCGGCCGCGCCGCCCCAAGGCCGGACGCCGTTTTCCCTGCGCACGGACGCGCCGCATCGAGGATTTCCACCCAGATGAGCACCACGTCCCAACCTGTTGTCCCCGCGAACGACCGTGCCGCTTTGCGGCGGTCGATCTCCAACACCCTCAAAGGCTCCGCCGGCAACCTGGTGGAGTGGTATGACGTCTACGTGTACTCGGTGTTTGCCGTGTACTTCGAATCGCAGTTCTTCTCGCCGGACGACAAGAACTCCACCCTGTACGTGTGGGCGATCTTCGCGGCGACCTTCCTGATGCGCCCGATCGGCGCCTGGTTCTTCGGCCGCTTCGCCGACCGCCACGGCCGCCGCCTGGCGCTGACCGTCTCGGTCACGTTGATGGCGCTGTGCTCGTTCCTCATCGCCATCACCCCCACCGCCGCCAGCATCGGCATCTGGGCCGCCGTGATCCTGTTGTTCGCACGCCTGCTGCAGGGCTTCGCCACTGGCGGCGAGTATGGTGCCAGCGCCACTTACATGTCCGAGGCCGCCATTCCGGGCCGTCGCGGCTTCCTGTCCTCGTTCCACTACGTCACCCTGGTCGGCGGCCACGTGCTGGCCCAGCTGACCCTGCTGCTGATGCTGACCTTCTGGGGCAAGCCGGAGATCTCCGAGTGGGGCTGGCGCATCGCCTTCGGTATCGGTGGCATCGCTGCGGTGGTGGTGTTCTGGCTGCGCCGGGGCATGGACGAATCGCTGTCGGAGTCGTCGATTGAGGCCGCGCGCGAGGGCAAGGCAAAGAAGTCCGGTTCGATGTATGAGTTGTTCGTGCACCAGTGGCGGCCGCTGCTGCTGTGCTTCCTGATCACCGCTGGCGGCACCGTGGCCTTCTACACCTACTCGGTGAACGGCCCGAAGATGATCCAGAGCGCCTTCGCCGGCAACGACCCGATGACCGGCACCCTGATCAACCTGGGCGTGCTGGCCTTCCTGATGGTGCTGCAACCGGTCGGCGGCTGGCTGTCGGACATCATCGGCCGCAAGACCCTGCTGGTGTTCTTCGGCGTCGGCGGCGTGCTGTACAGCTGGTACCTGATCACCCAGCTGCCGCACCAGCATGACGCCACCCTGGCCTTCCTGACCCTGGCGCTGGCGTTCGTCATCCTCACCGGCTACACCTCGATCAACGCGGTGGTGAAGGCCGAGCTGTTCCCCACCCACGTGCGTGCACTGGGCGTGGGCCTGGGCTATGCGCTGGCCAACTCGCTGTTCGGCGGCACCGCCCCGCTGCTGTACCAGGGCGCGCTGAAGACCGGCCACGTCGACTGGTTCGCCATCTACGTGACCGCCACGATCGCGGTATCGTTGGTGGTCTATGTGTTCTTCCTTACCAACAAGGGCCCGAACTGGCTCGACGGCACCCGCAAGTAAGCGCGTTGCCGTGATCGCGGCCACTGGTGCAATGCCGGTGGCCGCTACGTCTCCCGCCACCGCGCTGATGTGGATCGCGGTGACGCTGGCCGCAGCCACGGCATTGGCCTGGGTGCTGCGCCGCCCCAACGCGCAGGCCACGTGGCCGCGCACGGGGTTCGGGGTCGCCCTGCTGGTGTTCTGCGCCGCGCTGGCGCTGCAGCTGGCGATGGACCTGGGCAGCGGCCACAGCTCGCTGCACCTGCGGCTGCATCGCGGTGTCAGTCCGGCACCCCTGGTTGGCCTGCGCACGATGGTGGCGTGCTATCTGGCAGCGCTCGTCGCCGGCGGCTGGGGCGCGTGGAAGCTGCTGCGCCGGCGCTGACGAACACCCGGTCGTGCCGGCCGCTGGCCGGCAACTCAACATTCCTTTGGTAGTGCCGGCCGCTGGCCGGCAACCTCATGAACCTCCGGAAAGAGCAGGGAGTTGCCGGCCAGCGGCCGGCACTACCTCAGCGGCGGGCCGCTTCGCTCTTGTCGCGCGCGCCGCGGAACTCCGATTCCTTTTCCCACGTCGGCCAGCGGCGGCTGTTGGCCAGCTCGGCACCCAGGTCGTAGACCAGCAGCGTGTCGGCAGCGTGGCCGCTCGGGTCCCAGCTCGGCGTCCAGGCATCACAGGCCTGGTGGTAGCAGTCGGCGAAGTACTTTTCGCGCAGCGCGCGGCCGCCTTCAACGCCACCGTCCAGCTTGTCCAGGCCCGGGCCGATGGTGATCGCCGGCACGCCCAGGCGGGCGAAGGCAAAATGATCGGCACGGTAGAAGAAGCCGGCTTCCAGGTTCGGGTCCGGACTGTAGCTGCGGCCACGGGCCTTGGCCACGCGCTCCAGATCGCCTTCCAACGACACCCGGCCCTTACCCCATGAAGCAATGTCGCGGGTCGGGCCATCCGGGCTGAACATCTCGATGTTCAGCACCGCAGCGGTCTTGTCCAGCGGCGCCAGCGGGTGCGCAGCATAGTAGCTGGCCCCCAGCAGGCCCTTCTCTTCAGCGGTCAGCGCCACGAAGTACAGCGTGCGCTGTGGCTGCGGGCCGGCAGCGAACACCCGACCCAGCTCCAGCACCGTGGCCACGCCGGTGGCGTTGTCGATCGCACCGCGGCGGATGCGGTCCCCCTTGGCGTCGGGCTGACCGATGCCGAACGCATCCCAGTGCGCGGAGAAGATCACGGCCTCGTCAGCATGTTCACCACCGGGCAGCTTGGCGACCACGTTGCGGGTCACCACCTGCTCGCGCTTGAGCGCGAAATCCACGCTCAGTTTCGCGTTGTCCAGTGCCACCGGGCGGAAGTCGGCACGCATCGCCTTGCGCTTCTCCGCATCGAAGTCGAGGCCGGCGTCGGCGAAGATCGCCTCGGCCAGCTCGCGCTGCATCCAGCCGCGCAGCGGGGTGTGCTGCGCCATCGCTTCGGCGTGGCCGCGCTCGATGTCGAACAGCGGCGAAGTGCCCGAGCTCTTTACCGTGGCCCAGCCATACGCGGCCGGCGCGGTCTCGTGCACGATCAGCACGCCTTCGGCACCCCGGCGTGCGGCTTCCTCGAACTTGTAGGTCCACCGGCCGTAGTAGGTCACCGCCTTGCCATCGAACGCGCCCGGCGCGTCGGCCTCGAAGTCGGCGTCGTTGATCAGCACCACGGCGATCTTGCCGTGCAGGTCCACGTCCTTGTAGTCGTTCCAGTGGCGTTCCGGTGCGTCGATGCCGTAGCCGACGAACACCAACGGTGCATCCTTGATCTGCACGCGCTTGCGCGGCTGCAGGCTCTGCAGGGTCACGTCCACGCCATTGGCCAGCGCACGCTTGCCCTGCTTCAGCGACAGGCTGGCCTTGGCCTCACCCTCCAGCTGCGCGCGCACCAGCGGCACTGGCTGCACCCAGCTGCCGTCCACGCCGCCCGGCTGCAGGCCATAGCTGCGGAACTGCTCGATCAGGTACTGCACCGTGCGCTCTTCGCCCTCGGTCGCCGGTGCGCGGCCCTCGAACTCATCCGACGCCAGCACACGCACATGCCGCGACAGTGCCTGCGGATCGATGCCGCCACCCGGCAGGTCGTTGGCCGCATGGGCCAGGCCACCGACAAACAGGCAGGACGACAGCAGCAACACGCGCATCGGATTCACGGCAGTACCACGGCTAGCTTGGAAGTCACCAGAGTGTAACGTGGTCGTGACATCACGGCGCAGCCTGGGCCCACGTCATCCACGCAGGGCGTGACTCTACCTGCTGATGCGGTCCAGCCAGCAGGCCAGGCCCTGCGCGTTGAGTTCGATGTCCATCGCCAGAACAGTGATCACCGCCGCATCGTCCAGCGCACAACCATGCTGCTGCGCCCGTTCCAGGTACAGCGCCTGCAGTGCCGCCAGCAGGCAGCGGTGGCGGTCCGGGCGGCCATCGCACTGGCGGCCGATCGCGGCCATCGCATCGATCTGCTCGAACAGGTCCGCAGCCAGTTTTTCCACCTGCTGCACGCGCCCATAGTGGGTCAGGTACATCGCCTGCGGGCCGTAGCCCAGCATGCGTCGGATCGAGGCCTTCATCGCCTCCGGGTCGAACTGCACCGGCGAGGAAGTCGGGAAGATGAAAGCGCCCTGCGCGCTGTCCAGCTCGCGGTAGGAGATGCCGAACGTATCGCCAGTGAACCAGCTGCGGCTGCGCGCATCCCACACGCAATAATGGTGCAGTGCGTGGCCCGGCGTATGCAGCAGCGCCAGCTCGCGGCCAGCGAGATCGATGCGGTGGCCGTCTTCGGCAACCACCACGCGGTGTTCGGGAATCGGCTCGATGCGGCCGTAGCTGCGCGCGATCTCTTCGGCGCCGTACACCGCCGTCGCACCCGCAATCAGCCGGATCGGGTCGATCATGTGCGGCGCACCGCGCGGATGCAGCACCGCCTTTGCGTTGGGCAGCTGCTGCATCAGCAGTCCGGCGCCGCCGGCGTGGTCCAGGTGCACGTGCGTGAGCAGCAGCCAGTCCACGGCATCCACGCCCAGGCCAGCGTCCACCAGCGCCTGCAGCATCGCCGGCACAGACAGGCCGGTGCCGCAGTCGACGAAGGCCGCGCGGCCTTTTTCAACGATCAGGTAGGCCGCGTCGAAGTCCGGGCGCTGGAAGCCGGTATCGATGGTGTGGATGCTGGGATCGGCGGTCATCGGCACGCACCTGGCAGTCTCGGAAACAGACGCCCATGGTAGGCGCGCAGGCGGTCCGGGTTCGATGCGGCTTTGGTCGGGTAGTGCCGGCCGCTGGCCGGCAACCTCGGGATGGCCGGGAGAATGCATGTGCCGCCGGCGGCCGGCACTACCGATCAGCCAGAGCGCAATCCGAACCGTGGCCGCAGCAGCAACGCCAGCACCAGCACCGCCAGGAACGCGCCATAGGCATACAGCACCGCCAGCACCTGCGGCCAGATCGGGCCGGCGCCGGGCTGCACCACGCCAATGCGGTAGCCCCACAGCATCGACACGATGCTCAGCGCGAACGCCACGACCAGGGTGGTGCCATCGAACAGGCGCCGCCGCGCGCTGCGCGGCTGGCGCGGAAACAGCCAGTACAGGCTGCCCAGCAGCAGGAACCAGGGCAGGAACAGCAGCAGCGACAACCAGGCCATCGCAGACTCCATGTCATCGCGCCAGAGGCGCGCGGACATCATGCCATGGGTGCTGTGCCACGGTCGTGCCGGCGGGGGGCTTCCCTGTAGAGCCGAGCCTATGCTCGGCTGCTTTGCTACCCAGCCGAGCATGGGCTCGGCTCTACAGAGGCGGAGCCGGGTCGAGCATGGCTCGACTCTACAAAGGGCAGGCAGGCCCGGCGATCAGGCCGCTTCGCGCAACGCAGCCAGGGCGGCCAGCACGGCGTCCACCTCGGTTTCCAGCTTGAACAGCTCGCTCTGCAACTGGTCGCCCTGCTCGGCCTGCTTGATCACCGCAATCAACTGGCCGGCATCGCGTGGCGAATCGAAGCCTTCGCTCTGGATCAGCAGCGTGCCGTCACCGGCGGTCAGCTTGAAGTAGAAGCGGCCGTCCTTTTCGCGGTACTGCTTGAACTGCGGCGGCGCCACGCGGGCCACGCCGGCATCTTCGCTGGCGATGTCACCGGCACTGGACAGGTCACGCAGGCCCACCGCATGACGCAGCTCGTCCAGCAGCGGTGCCGCCAGCTGCTCGCGCAGCTGCTGGCCACGGCGCTTGAGCAGCGCTTCGATCTTCTCCGGCTCGGCCATCAGCGCGTTGTAGCGCTCGCGCAGCGGCGACAGCTCGCTGTCGATACGCTCGAACAGCTGCTGCTTGGCGTCGCCCCAACTGATGCCGGCGGCGAAGGCCCTGGCGAATTCCGCGGTCTGTTCCGGCGTCGCGAACGCCTGGTACATCTGGAACAGCGCCGAGCCCTCGGTGTCCTTCGGCTCGCCCGGTGCGCGCGAGTCGGTCAGGATCGAGAACACCAGCTTCTTCAGCTCCTCGCGCGGCACGAACAGCGGAATGGTGTTGTGGTAGCTCTTGCTCATCTTGCGGCCATCCAGGCCCGCCAGCGTTGCCACCTGCTCATCGATCACCACGTCCGGCAGCGGGAAGTACTCCTTGCCGTACACGTGGTTGAAGCGCTGGGCGAAATCGCGTGCCATCTCGATGTGCTGGATCTGGTCACGGCCCACCGGTACCTGGTTGGCCTTGAAGATCAGGATGTCGGCGGCCATCAGCACCGGGTACATGAACAGACCGGCGCTGACGCCTGCGTCCTCGTCCACGCCTTCCTCGCGGTTCTTGTCCACTGCCGCCTTGTAGGCGTGCGCGCGGTTGAGGATGCCCTTGCTGGCGATGGCGGTCAGGAACCACATCAGCTCGGTGGTCTCGCGGATGTCGCTCTGGCGGTAGAACCACACGTGTTCCGGGTCCAGGCCGCAGGCCAGCCAGCTGGCCGCGATCTCCAGGGTCGCGCGCTGGGTGCGCTGCGGGTCCTGCGACTTGATCAGGCTGTGCAGGTCGGCCAGGAAGAAGAAGCTCTCGATCCCCGGCGCGCGGCTGGCCGCGATGGCCGGACGGATGGCGCCAACGTAGTTGCCCAGGTGGGGCGTGCCGGAGGGGGTGATGCCGGTAAGGACTCGGGTCGTCATGACTGCGTGGGGTAACCTTCGATGAACGGGGCCAGTTTACCTTGCACGCCACCAACCCCGTCAGGGCCTGCGGCGCGTTCATTCACGCAACCCCGCTGGAGACGCCCGATGAAACGCCTGCTGCCCCTGCTGCTGATCCTGCCCCTGGCCGGTTTCCGCCCGGCTCCCCTGCCGCCGCCGGTGTACGACGGCGGCCCCGTGCGCATGGCCCTGGTCGACCGCGACCGCGGCACCGAACTGCGCAGCTACCCTGCCGAGGGCCAGCGCTGGGTGGCCGGCGAGCGCGGCCACCGCTACGCCGTGCGCCTGCACAACGACAGCCCTCGCCGGGTACTGGTAGTGCTGTCGGTGGACGGCGTCAACGCCATCTCCGGCGAGGATGCCGATCCCTCGCAGACCGGCTACGTGCTCAATCCCGGCCAGCGCGCCGACATCACCGGCTGGCGCAAGAGCCAGGACGAAGTGGCGCAATTCGTGTTCAGCAGCCCCAGCGGCAGCTATGCCAGCCGCACCGGCCGCCCGGACAACATCGGTGTGGTCGGCGTGGCCGTGTTCGAGGAAGCACGTCGCTGGCGCCCCGAGCCGATCCTGCGCCGTGGCCTGCCGCCGCCGGCTCCAGCCGCACAGGCCGAAGCGGCGGCCGACGCCAGTGCCAGCCGCATCGAGGGTTTCGCCAGCAAGTCGCAGGCCCCGGCGCTGGGTACCGGCCATGGCGCACGCGAGCAATCCTCGGTACGCGACACCGACTTCGAACGTGCCAGCCGCAGCCCTGCACAGGTATTGCAGCTGCGCTACGACAGTGCCCGCAACCTGCGTGCGCGCGGCATCCTGGTCGATGCGCCCTCGCGCCTGCCGCGCGAACCGCAGGCGTTCCCCAACCGCTACGTGCCGGACCCTCCGGCCCGCTGATCGTCCCGCGCAGACAACACGACGCCCGCAACCTCACGGTGCGGGCGTCGTGATGTGGGGGAAACCGAAGCGCTTACTTGTAGTCCGGGTAGTCCTTGCTCACCGCGTCCTGGAACTCACGCACTTCCTTCTCCGCGCGGTCCTTGGCCCAGCCATAACGTTCCTGCAGGCGGCCGGCCAGATACTCGGCATTGCCTTCGGCCACATCGAAGTCGTCGTTGGTCAGATCGCCCCACTTGGCCTGGGCCTTGCCCTTCAGCTGCGACCACTTGCCGGAAATGATGTCTTTGTTCATTGCTGGGAGTCCTTGGTTGCAACGGCGTTCTTACCGTGGCTCCAGCTTCGCGCAGTCGCTGTTGAGTACCGGTCAACCGGCAATGAAATGCACGCTCACCTGCTTGAATGGTTCACTACGCTTCGACACGTACGCTGCAGAGAAACGCGCAAGCAAAAAGGCCGGGGAGATCCCCCCGGCCTTTTTGCTTTCCGTTCCACTTCAGGCTCAACGGCCCTTGGCGGCATCCTCAACCTTTTCACCGGCCTTCTGCACGTCCTTGCCGGCACCGGCCACGGTGTTGCAACCGGCCAGCAGGGCCACCGAGAACATCGACAACAGCATCAGGGCAACTACGCGCTTCATGGGCTTCTCCTTGGGTTCGCCGCTATACCGCTTCATTCGCGGATGGGATTCTTTCGCTCGGCGGGAGGGCACCAATGCCCACTGCCGCCGCGTGAAGTGCAATCTGGCGGCAGGGGCGTGGAGCGGGCGTGAACGGTTCGGCGATCCATTCAGCAGGGGGCGGTCAGTCGCGCATCAGGGTGGACTTGCCGAACAGGCTTTCCACCAGGTCCACGGCCAGTTCGGCGGTGGCATTCTGCTTGTCCAGCAAGGGGTTGAGCTCGACGATGTCCAGCGAACCCATGCGCCCGGTGTCGGCGATCATTTCCATCACCAGCTGCGCCTCGCGGTAGTTCACCCCGCCCGGCACCGTGGTGCCCACGCCCGGCGCGATGCTGGGGTCGAGGAAATCCACATCGAAGCTGACATGCAGATGGGTGTTCTCATCAATGCCGGCCAGCGCCGCTTCCACGGCACGCTTCATGCCGTTCTCGTCGATGTAGCGCATGTCATAGACATCCACCTTGTGGGTCTTGATCAGGCGCTTCTCCTCCGGGTCCACCGAGCGGATGCCGATCTGGTGCATCTGCGCCGGGGTGATCGCCGGTGCGCTGCCGCCCAGACGGGTCAGCGCGTCCGGGCCGAGGCCGCACAGGCAGGCCACCGGCATGCCGTGGATGTTGCCCGACGGCGTGACATCACTGGTGTTGAAGTCCGAATGCGCGTCCAGCCACAGCACGCGCAGATTCTTCCCCTGCTCGCGGCACCAGCGCGCGACGGCGGTGATCGAACCGATGCCCAGGCAATGGTCGCCACCGAGCATGATCGGCATGCGCCCGGCCTGCAGCTCGGCGTAGCTGGCTTCCATCAGTGCGCGGTTCCAGGCCACCACCTCATCCAGGTGGCGGTAGCCCTCCACCGGCGCAGTCCACGGGTTGCGCGGGCCATCCAGGTTGCCCACGTCGCGCACGTCCACGCCGCGCGCTTCCAGCGCCTCCGGCAGGCCCGCCACGCGCAGCGCCTCCGGCCCCAGCCGTGCGCCGCGATGGCCCGCACCGACATCGGTGGGAACGCCAATCAGGGATACGGAAATGGGATGGGCCATGGGTGCCTCCTGCGGTGCGGAAAAAGAAGCACAGTCTAGCCAGAGCTGTGTGACACCACTCGCGGCGGTGCAGCAGGGCATGGGTCAGATCGCCGCGGCCTGCCAGCCGTATCCGGTCAGGCATTCCAGCGCTGGGTCGTCAGGAATTGGACCTTCCGCGATCCACCTCACATCCCGGTCGGTTTCGCCTCTTACGCAAGGCTGTTGTTGTGTCCACGCTGCGCAGGCACCCTGAAGGTGCCGCCTCACTTCCTCAATCATGGAGCACCACGCGCATGAAACATGCACTCAATGGACTTGCGGTACTGGCAATTGCCCTGGGCGGACTGTTTCCCGCCGCTGCCAGTGCACCCTCGCAACGCATCACGCATACGGTGACCTCCGATGCGTATCCCATGCAGACGGCAGGCGCACGCCAGGTACTCGACTGGGTGGCGCAGCGGGTGAAGCCGTCGTTCGCCCCGCAGGGCTACGGCAACGTACAGGTGGAACGACAGGCAGTCTCCGTAGGCCGCGCGTCTGCACGCTCGGATGAATCGATACCTGGAAAACTGCCAGACCAGGGCATTCCCGGTGAGATCTACCGGGTGGAAAACCTGCTTCCCGACGGTTCCATCCAGACGTGGGAATTCACCTGGGTGGAACCCTCTTCCGGCCATGGCGGCGGCTGGGACGTCACCGGCTACACCTACAAGAAGGGAAATGACCCGGTGAACCAGCAGTAGCGGAACGGTGGCAACGCGCACCGCGCTGCCCCCTTAGACACGCCGCCGCCGCGCCTCAACCGCCGCGGCGGCGAACCGGCGTCAGGCTCTGCACCTGACCGTTGTTGCGCATCATGCACAGGAAACGGCCATCGGGATAATCGATGATCAGTTCCTGGTAATCGCTGCCCACCGGCATCTGGGTGACCAGCGCGCCCTGAGCGCCCTTGCGCATGTTGCAGGCGCCCAACGCGGTATCGCCTGCCGGCGCCGGGGTGGTCACCGAAGACACATTGCGGAACACCGCGCGGCAGCCGCCATTGACCCACACCGAGTGCCGGGACAGGCCCCAGTTCTTGCCTTCCTCGCATCGGGTGCGGCTGAGCTGGCGCACGATTTCCACATTGCCGCGGGTATTCAGATCGCACGACACCTGCTGCTGGCCGGTGGATTCGCAGGTGACTTCGCGGGGTAGCGCGGCATCCCCGGCGGCAGCGTCGCGAGGGCGAACGCTATTTGCGGCGGGCGCAGGCGCACCACTGCTACTGACCTGGCAAATGCCATTGGCGCCGCCACGGCCGGTGTAGCTGATCTGCGGCGTGCCGTCATCGCTGCGGCTGATCGACAACGTGATACCACTGTTGGCATCGCGCGCTTCGAAGTAGCGGTCGTTGAAGCGCTTCAGCGCCGTCTCGCGGCCCTGCACGTAGACCGGCCCGCCATCGTCTGCGTGAACATCGATGCCGCCCGGGCAGCTGGCGTTGAAGAACGGCACGGCGGCCATGGCCGGGGCCACGAAAGCGGTGGACACCAGTGCGACGGTGAGCGATAGGGCATGGCGACGCATGTGCGGGTCCCGAAGGGCATGTGTCCCCAGTATGTGTCGGGGGTCTGCAAATGGTCTGTGAGGAGAATCAAAAAGCCGGCAGCGCATTCGGGCGTTTGTGTTTGCTATGGTAGCTGTGGAGCCTTGCCCGGGCTGTTAAGTCACCTTTACTTCGTGGGCCAGCTCAGGGCATGCGGCAGCGATGGTTCGGGCAGATTTCTCGCTGATGGCGCCACTGCGCAATCTGTCGCTTCTGGCATTGCGATGCTCGAAACGGGCCAAACGCGATAATTCATTTTTCCTTTCAGATCACCCGATGCCATCGAAACAAACGACTGGCAGGCGGGGATTTCGCGTGCGCATGATGAATCGCCACCTGCAAAGGTGGTCGGGACTTCCAAGCCCGTGTTGTCAACGATGTATACGCTTGCCAGCCGGCGTCGTCCTTTCAGGGGCGGCGCCGGCTGGCAATCCGTTAGCCGATCGACGGCGGGCGGTGCGTGGGGGCCTCGTGCCCGCCGATTCGTTGACCCGGTCTTGGAAGCCACGCATCGCCCGCCACCCTACCGTGGCGGCACCTCTGTTCCTGACGAGGATGCCCGCATGTCCAGAACCCCTCACCCATACCTGACCGCCACCCTGGGCGAGGCCGCCCTGCGCCTGCCGCCCGAACTGGCGCAGCCATTGGAAGCCGCTTTCGCCGCTGCGAACGAAGCGCCTGCGTCCATCAACCTGCCCAGCTGCCTGCAGCGCATCCGCGTCGGTGATGCTGCCGACGGACAACCGTGGCAGGGGCCCACCGGCACACCCGGCCAGGCCGTGGCCGCCGCACGCCGGGATCGCGCTGCGGTTGGCCTGGTGTCGCTGTTGGAGCTGTACCACGCCGCCGAGCGCGTGCGCGTGGACGGGGAAAAGAAAGACGACATCGGCGACGGCACGCGCGAAGGACTGATGCTGGCCTGCCGGGGACTGGCGGAGTATGTGGCGTTGCAGGTGCGTAGCTGAGGCTGCTGCGGTCGCAGTGTATGTGCGGCATTGATCGAAGGATCTGCCCGCGCCATACAGTGAGTTGACTCACCGGGTTGGGACGAGAAAACCAGCGAATGGCGGTTTCTTCATTTTCGTTCCATCGCCTTTGCGACCGGCGCCGCGCCGACGCATCATGATCGGCGCCTGTGCTTATGCTGCGCTGGCGTGCAAGCGCACACCCAAGGCACGGATCACGGACCCAATCCGCAGTCAAAAGATGCTGTGCTAGATTCAAGAGCGTGACATTGGCGCGAGAGACGCTTTCATGGATGCATGGGTCGAGAAATGCGCTTCTTCATCAAAACGTGGCCTTCGGCGCCACCTCTGGATAGCAGTGCGTCGTCGCCTCGCGATCGTTATTCCGGCGCTTGTGCTGGCAGCATGTACGAGCGCCGCGCCGCCGCCCCCATCAGATTATCTGAATCAAAAACAGCCCGTCGAATCAGGGAGTCAAACTGGTATGGAGCGGTTCAAGAACGATATCGAGCGTTTGACCAAGTTGCGTTTTGATGATGTCGACGCATTGAATGAACAGCTCCACACGCACCTGGGAGAACCGACTCGACAAGGCTTGAGGGACGAGCGGACCGCAGAACGCGGCATGCTGGGCGGACTTGGTATCCAGAACATCACGCTGAGAAGTCCTGCCGACGATCCGACGCACGCGACCTTGATCTTTGAGGTCACACCACCGAGCATCGCGCTCGAGGAAATCATCTGGGAAGAATCCGCCATGTATCCACCCCACCCGGATGCGCCTGATTCCCGCCCTTACTGGTCTGCTCAGGTGAACAGTGCCAAGGTTGTACTCGGGCTCTCCCTTGACCACAAGACGCTGACCTACGTATCGATCAGTCAGCGCTGATTCGTGTCATTGCGAAAGAGCCGCACCATGGAGCGTACTGAAGAATCTGCACTGTCACAGCCGCAGGAGAGTGGCCGACCAGGGGCAACACGTCGTCCGGCTTCGCCTTTGGTTGATCCCTCGCTGGCATCGCTTCTGACCAAATCCCCAACACTTCGAGCGGGTCTTGCACAGGCTGATAGTCCCTTGCACGTGGCAAGAGAGTATTCATCGTCGAGGGAGCGATGGACGATCCTGCCCAACGCCGTGGAACCATGAATATGATGGACGCGCTTCGCCTGCCTGAAGCAGAGTCCCTTCATCGCGCTGAAGCGTTGGCCGCAGATCTTGAACAGCAGCCGGCGCAGCAGGTTCATGCGCAGGACGGGCCAGCATTCTCAAGGTAAGGCCGTCGACGCAACCGCTCTGCCGCCCTTCGAACAAATGGGAGTACCTGGAGCAGCGCAAAGAGGCGCTGACTCATGGGAATGGGGGCGATTATCCTAGTCGAACGGATGACCTGGTTGTCGTGGAACACCTGACACGATTCGCTGGAGCGGAGGCATCAGCCCCGCTTTCATGTGGGGACAAGATGCGCACAATTGCAATCTTCCTGGTTGGCGTCTGCACCATTGTTCTTTCAGGCTGCGCGACTACCACACTTCCCAATGGGGTTGCTTCAGCGGGATACACTGAAGTTGTTTCCGTCCCTCTAGGCCCTCTCCGTTACTTCCATACGACTTCTGTTCTACCGGGGAAGAACGCCGTAGGCGCTACGAACCTCGTCCGCTGCACGAACACCGCGCGGACGATCAACCTGCAGATCGCGAACGGGCTGGCGCTTGATGCCGCAGATGTGTGCGCACGTATCGATGCTGCGGCTGCGGCATCCGAGTCATGGATACCGGCAGCATCAAACAGGTACCGAATCCTTCTTGTGCCGGAAGGCACTGCTGGGGCAGTACGAACAAGATCGCTTGGCCGCTTTGCCACGGGCAGGCAGCTTGCGTTTGTGGCACCTGTCTACAGTAATCAACATAGAACCTTCGCGAATTTGGTTGACTTGGTTGCGCACGAGAGCTTTCACGCATTAGGCCACGCTACAAAACACCGCCGAGGACTGGACGAAAGAAGTGCCTACTACGCGGGCCTGTGTGCGCAACTTCGGATCAACGGCCTCATTACGGAAGAAGACTTGCCGGGGGCCCCTCTCGAGTTCGGTGATCGGGCAGTACGATACTCCTCGCAGGAGGCCTATCGTGTGCGCTTGGAAACATATCCGTTGCTGGCGGACGGAAGCATCCGGCTTGGAGCTCCATCTGGCGACTTGATGCTGGACCGATGCCAGCAGATCAGAAGCGAGGTTGTCGGGCTTCAGTCGAGCTCATTAGTTCCTCCTAGGGGTCTGCTTCCCTGAGGTCAGCGTAGGGACGGACGGCAGACGCAGGAAAGCCAGCGTACTGCGCTGGCCTTTTTCGTTGAAACCCCTGTTTTCAAGGCGTTTCAGAGCTTCCCAGGTGGTGCCGCTTATCCGAATCGAACGGATGACCTACTGTTTACAAGATAGTTGGACTTAGGTTTAAAATCATGGACTTAGGCTGCACTATTTTCCCGGACGTTGATCGTGGAACACTTGCAGTTGCTGGACGCCCAAGCCAATTTTCCCGGCACTTCAGGCCAGTAGCTAGCGGCTCTGATCGAGCTGACTATTCCTAGCCAGGCAGCCGGCGGCGTAATGCTCATGCCTCAGTCCCCTCACTACATGGATTTGTGGGGGTCGCATTTCCCACTTGGATGGAGAGAAAGGGATGGTGGAGTGGCTGCATAGCAGCTTGCTGCTGGCAAGCGTAACGGTGCAAACAATCGTGGAGACTGCGCCTAAGGCTGACGTTAGCTGGCTGCAAACATATGGTCAGCTCATAGGCGTAGCCATTGGTGCCATCCTGACTGGTGCTGTAGCCATTTGGCTTGCTGTCATGAACAATCGAAGCAGCGATCTCAGACTGCGGATGCAGCAGACCCATGATCTACAGCGCGAGAATCAACGCATTACGCGAGACAGACTTGAGGAGCTTTACGAGCTATCTGGCCATTGGATATCCGCCCTTGAGAATTACGGCCTCATGGGGTTGCGACTCGCAAAGGGCCAGCTCACCTACAGGCAGTATCTCGATCTTCAGATCGAACATGGGTCAAAGTCGAAAGTGCAGAAGTCCCGCATGGAACTTTTGCAGAACGTATACGGCTCGCCGGAAGTCAGTCGAGCGGTCGAAGCGGTTAAGGATGCCCAAGCTGCCTACTACCTACGGCTGAGTGAAGTGGAGCGGATTGCCCAGCGCCCGGACCGACTAGGAGAGGTAGTCGTCAGCAGACCGCCTGCAGACGATAGGCTCTATGCCCAGCTTGAAGAGTTGGCAGGTAACGTCCGTGCGGAATGTCGGAAGCTTTTGGAGGCTATCGGCATGCAGGCCAAAGGCTAGATCTCACCCCGACAGTCCTATCGGCAGCCGCGTGTGCGCGTATCGCGCGAACGTCCTACGCAACAACACCGAGCAGCTCCTGAAGCCGGTCGGCTGAGCGAATGCCGGCAGGCGCTTACCCCTCCCAGCCGAAGGGAGGCTTGAGGTGCAGCCCGGCCAACCGGTTCGCACGTACCGCCTCCCGGTATGCACTGATCTTGGCCACATCCTCGCGCAGCCGCGCCTCGTGCCTGGTCACCCACATCTCGGCGCCGGCGCGGCCCTGCTCGTAGCTGGTACACCAGCGGAACGGCCCGCCGGGGCCATGCCGGTGTCGGTCAAGACTGGCGATCCAGATCCCGTCGCCGACCCGTTGCGCCATCGCAACCACCCAGACGCCGTTGCAAGCGATGACCGTCGGTGCCTCGCTGGGGAGGCTGGCAGAGCGCGTCGTCCAGTAGAAGTCAGGGGGCACCGGCATGGCAGGGAGGATACGGCTGGCCGTCGCAAAGGCTGCGACAAGGGAGCGGGCTGCAGGCGTGAGCATGTACGGCGGTGGGGATGCTGATGGCCCCCTTACGCGCGATAAGGTGCAATTTTTCAGGTGACCACGGGAAAGAGGTAATAAAGGTAACCACCCTGCAAAGAGCGCCCCATTCACCTTTAAAAACAATGATTTATATTGAATTTATCAAGGTAACAATAGGGTAACCTCTGAGTAATCCCATTACCTTCTTCAGAGGTAACATTGGCGCGAACAAATTTCCTTATGAATCAATGACATTACTTTGTAGGGATCGAAAAATTACCTCAAATCACCTCGAAAGGTAACCACCATTTTTCCTTTTCCATCAGTCACTTACAGGCTGTTTGGATGCGCGTGTTACCTGGTTACCTCGTTCCCGTGGTCACCTGAAAAATTGCCCCCGCCCGAAGGTGCCCATAGGAGGCCACAGGGCGCCACGCAGACACCCCCTGCCGCGCAGGGAACCGCAGGGCGGACCGGTGCAAGCGAAGCCCGGAGAACGCCATACAGGGCCGAGGCTGGGCCGCGCTGCAGGCAGTGCAGAAAATGCACCCTGTGAAGTGCGCAGGCGTGGCGGGGAGACGAGTGCGCGCGCTAGGGGACGAAGGGCAGAATGGGGAGATGAACACCACCGATCAGCTCCCCATGCCAGTTGTCCGCGTGTCGGCCGCAGGCTGCGCCTTCACCACCAGCACAGACGTGGCCGCATTCTTCGACAAGCGCCACAGCCACGTGCTGCGAGCCATAGAGAGCCTGTTGAGCGACTTGAGGGAGCAGTTTCAGTGGCAAAGCCAGGCTCACGAGGATGAGCAATCAGACGCTCAGGACCATCAGCCCAAAATTGGGCTGATGGTCCCCGAGGAATTCTTCGAAGCGGCAGAGGTGGAGGTCGGCATTGGAAGTGGCGCCGTCCGCCGCGATCCGATCTACAACCTAAGCCGTGACGGGTTCGCCCTGTTGGCGATGGGCTTCACGGGCAAGCAGGCTCTTGCGTTCAAGCTGGCCTACATATCGGCGTTCAACGCGATGGAAGCTAGACTGCGCCAGCCCTACGTGGCTCCCTTAGCTGAGGATCTAGAGTTCGCACGGCGACTGCGCGTCAAAGACAAGCTGATGCTCCACGAGCAGGCCTACAAGGCCTCCCGTGCGTTGAGCACCGCCGCCAACCAGGACGAACGCCGCCAGGCCTATTGGCAGCTGTATCAGGTCAACACGACCCTTGGCGTCCCCATGCCCACCATGGAAGCGTTAGGAGTTGAGCCATTGGCCACCGGCAACCGCTTGCCCCAGAAGCGCTGAATCTATCTTGCGCCCTCTGTCTGGCGGCCCCACGAAGCTCGGTCTAAATCTGTATTGCGCCCTGTGGCGGGCGTGACAAGGACGCAAGTGCGCGCTGAGAGCTTGAGAGCTAACGATTGAGCTAAGAAAACTGGGGTCGCCTTGATCGGCTTGAGCAACGGCAGGCGCGAAGTGACAAAACTGGCAGCGTCTGAGGAGCACTTGGCCACAGCTCCGTGGTGCCGAAGAGACCGCAATCTGCGTGCCGGCTAAAGTCGAGCCTGCCACGGGCCGATAGCGAGGGGTGAATCCGTAAGATCTAGCGACGTGTAGCATTTGAGCATTCACGCGTCGATAATCGGGCTGATCGATCACGCCAACGCTATTCGCGTTACGACGCACAACACTAAGAGGGAACTTATGGCACCTGACAAATTGGCGCTGCTGCGCAGCCTGGAGATTGGCGAGCGCGTCGCCGAAGAGGAGGTTGAGAAGCTTGAGAAGTACTTTGTCGAGACTGACCAGTGGCGTCAGATGGAGGCCGGGAAGGTCGACGTAGTCTATGGACCCAAGGGCTCCGGAAAGAGCGCCCTCTACACGCTATTGAACAAGCGCGAGAACGAATTCTTTGACCGTGGAATTCTGCTCGCGGCAGGTGAAAATGTACGTGGTGCGACTGTCTTTCGTTCAGTGGTTTCTGCCCCCCCGCCGTCGGAACTCGCATTCCAGTACCTATGGAAGCTCTACTGCCTCACTCTGATTGCAAACACCCTAAGGAGCTATGACGTTCGTGACGGCAACGCGACCGCACTCATATCTAGCCTTAGCGAGGTCGGTCTGCTCCCGACTTCAACTGGTCTGCCCGCCATCTTCAAAGCAGTTACGTCGTACTTGAAGAGCTGGCTCAATCGCGATGCCAAGTCTGTTGCATATGAGCTAACCATCGATGCGGCCACCGGGGCGCCAAGCGTTTCTAGAAAAGTGGAATTCGCAGCAAAAACCGAACAACAGAGTCTTGACGACATACCTGTAGACGAGCTGCTCGAAATGGCCGACACCGCCCTGCAGGGCGCCGGCCTTAAGCTCTGGCTGCTCTTTGATAGACTCGACGTCGCATTTGCAGATTCCCCTGAACTAGAACGCAATGCCTTGCGTGCTCTATTCCGGGCCTACAACGACATCAAGGCATTCTCAAACATTTCGCTCAAGATTTTCGTGCGAGACGACATCTGGAGACGAATCACCGAAGGCGGCTTTACAGAAGCAAGCCACATCACGAAGAGCCTGACCATTGCCTGGTCTACGGAGAGTTTGCTCAACCTTATCGTGATGCGCCTTCTCAGCAACGAATCCATCGTCAAATACTGCGGGGTAGATCCCGACGCTATTCGCTCGGACTACGATGCACAGAAGGCGCTTTTCTACAGTCTGGCGCCAGACAAGATCGACTCTGGCAAGAATCCTCAAACATTCGAGTGGATGGTCTCTCGAACGACTGATGGCACTGGTTATCCTGCTCCACGCGAGCTGATTCATCTGCTTGGCGCTGTCAGAAAGCTCCAGATTTTGCGATTCGAGAGAGGCGCAGCCGACGTTGAAGACACACAGATCTTCGAACGCGCGCCCTTCAAGGAAGCACTCATTGAGGTATCCAAGGTCAGGTACGAGCAGACGCTGCTCGCTGAGTACCCAGGACTACGGGAATACTTGAATCAACTCGAAGGAGAGAAGTGCGAGCAAACCACTGATAGCTTGAGCAAGCTTTGGGGCATCCCTATCGAAGAATCATTCAGGATTGCCAAGCGCCTTTCCGAAGTAGGCTTCTTTACTACGATTGGTGACAAGGCCAATCCCTCCTTCTGGGCTGCTTTCCTGTACCGACCTGCACTAAATCTGGTTCAAGGAAAAGCTGATCCCGCCTAGCCTCAATCAGAAGCGCCACCTCTGAGGCGAACCGAGGCGGAGCCTTCAGGCTCCGTTCGGTGTGGCATCAGTCTGCGCTTGCCACTAAGTCGAAAGGCGCGAACCGGATTACTTCTTGGCCCAGCCATTCGTTGATCGCAGTCATGCGTGTCTGCAGCGGGGCAAGCTCCATCGCCGCCCACACCGTCGCCGCGTCCCGGATCGAGCCAAAGCCGCCGCTGTTCTGCGGAACGATGCCGAGCAACTGCGGAGGCACGCGCAGCGCGGCCAGCATGTCATCGCGGGTCACGCTCTTGATGCCGGTGAATTCATCCCTTGCCGCCACCTCGCTGACCGGGATCACCTGCAGGCCGTCCTTCTTCCCGTTGGGCGAGTGCACGAACAGGTTCTTGAAATTGCCCGGCCCGCGCGACTGCCGCAGGGCGTCGCGCAGCGCATCCACGTCCATGCCCTCGGGCTGGGGGTCGGTCATGTAGAGGATGTAGCCGGCGTGCGATCCGTTGTTGTAATACTTCCGCCGGAACAGCGTGGCCGACTCGTTGAGCAGCGCGGCCTGTACCGCCGGCATCAATTCCGGCAGGCCGTAGATTTCCTGATCGGCATCGGCCTCCCGCAGCTGGAACAGCTCACCGGCGGGAAACTCATGCTCTACCCGTCCGGCGCGCACCTGAAAGAACTCACCGGGCTGGACACCGCGGCGCACGTACTGCGCCAGCGGCACGGCCAGGCTGTGTGCGGCGCCTGACATGGCACGGCGTCGCTCGACATACCCCATGCCGAACGTGGTGTAGTCCAGCGCCAGCTGCGAGAACGCCTCGCGACTCAGCAGCCGGTGCGGTCGGAACGTGAGCACCGGCATGCTGCGTTTGAATGTCAGGCCGCTGTGCAGGTACGGGTTGGAGCGCGTGGTGCGCGACAGCCCTTGCAGATCCGTGGACCAAGGATCTGCGCGCGGGCCGTGAAGTGGCTACAGAGCTACTGAGACGAACGAATGCAGGCCCATGGGCGGCCGGTACCGATCAAACCTGAGCAACGACGCCTTCTGTTTCAGAGTCCGGCACCCCGCTCACGAAATCAGCCTTGGACAGCGCCTGGCAGCGCCTGGTCCGCCGCGCGATTGCGGAGGACGTGATCGAGGAGGAGCAGCGGTTCGCGCTCCATGGCCTGAAACACCGGGGAATCACCGACAGCGAGGACAAGAGCGCTGGCGGCCACGTGACCGAGGCCATGCGTCAGCTGTACGACCATTCCGTACCGGTGGTAAGAGCGGCCGTGAAACCAAAAAAGAGCCGCTAATTTTCCCGGTAATTTTCCCGGTAGACGTATAAAGGCCAGCGCAACGCACTGGCCTTTTTCGTTGAAACCCCTGTTTTCAAGGCGTTTCAGAGCTTCCCAGGTGGTGCCGCTTATCCGAATCGAACGGATGACCTACTGTTTACAAGACAGTTGCTCTACCAACTGAGCTAAAGCGGCATGGGTGGTGCACCGGCGGCAGCGCCGCGGTCAGGGGATTCTAGCGCAACCGCGTGCATTCCAGCGACCGGCTCTGCGCCGCGCCGCTGCGCTGCTGGGCCTGGGCCGGCTGCGTGCCCGCCGCCAGCTGCCCTTCCAGCCACCATTGGCCGGCGTCGCCGCTGGCGACCAGGCGCGGCTGAAACCCGGCGGCCTGCACCGCCGCCATGCGCCGTTCGGCGCCTTCGCGGTTGCGGTACTGGCCCAGCGCCACGGCGTTGGCCTCCTCGCCCTGGCTGATGATGTAGTAGTCGCTCAGGCCGGCGGCGACGATGCGCTTCACGGTGGCCTGGGCTTCGTCACGGTTGGCGGCGGCCGGCAGCATCACCCGGTAGCGGGCACTGCCGCTGGCAGCGGGCTGTTCGCGCAGGCGCACCTGGCTGAGCAGCGTACCGGCCTTGCCTTGCGCACTGCTCGCGGCGGCGCGGTCGGCGAACGGGCCCAGCGCGACGCAGCGCGGCGGCTCGGCGGCCGCGGGCGGGGTTACGGGCTTTTCCGCTGCCGGAACGGGTGCAGGCGGTGTTCCCGGCTTGGCAGCGTCAGCAACCGGCGCAGCGTCAGCCACCTGCGGCTTGGCGATCTCCGGCTTTGCCGGCGCAACGGGCGCGGGCGTCGCAGCCACCGCGGTCTTCGCCGCCGGTTCGCGCTCCATCAGCGATGCAGTCGGGGCGGCGGCCGTGGCCTCGGCTGCGGCATTGGCATCCACGCCACCGGGCACCCAGCGCAGCTCGGCGACGCCAGCCGGTTGCGGCGCAGGCGCAGGCTTCTGCGGCGCATCGCGCAGCAGCCACCAGCAGGCGACGCCGAGATTGAGAATGGCCAGTACGACGATGAGGGCACGGGTGAGCATGCGCGGATACTAGCGCGCGGGCTGGTGCACCGCCCAGCGGGCGAGGCCATCCAGCACCAGCGAGGGGTGGTAATCGGCAGCGGGCAGCAGCGGCATCAGCGCCGCTGCGCCGCCACCGTGCACCAGCAGCGACGGTGCCACGCCCAGCAGCGTGTGCGCGTGCTGTGCGCTGCGTTCAATCAGCGCCACCGCAGCGCCATCGCAGCCGGAAGCCAGCGCGTCGGCGGTGTCGTTGGCGAACTCGCTGTAGCCGCCACCGGTCGCGGGCAGCTGCACGGCACGCGCGTGCAGTGCTTCGCGCATGGTGGTGGGCGATGCGGAGATGCGGCCACCGTGGTGCTGGCCGTCGGCATCGAGCAGATCAATCGTCAGTGCGGTGCCCACGCCGACCACCAGCACCGGGCGCTGCGCCTTGGCCGCAGCCAGCAGGGCGAGGAAGCGGTCGACGCCGAACTTTTCCGGCCTGGCATAGGCAATGCGCACGCCGGCGCATTCGGCGCTGGTGCGCACCACATGCACATGCTCGAAGCGGCGCTGCAGCTGGTCCAGCATCGCGCTGGTCAGCGACGGTGCCGCTACGCTGGCCACGAACGCGGTGCGGCCGCTGGGCAGGCTGTGCGGCGGCTGCCCGGCCATGCCTTCGGCGCCATGCGCCCAGGCCTGTACGTCACCGGCACGGTCACCCTGCAACGGCGCGAACTTGAAGCGCGAGTTGCCGAGGTCGAACAACCAATCGCTCATGCCGCCCTCACGCTGACTTCTCCGGCGTGCAGCAGGCGTTCCTGGCCATCGATGCGCACGCGCAATGCGCCGTCATCAGCCAAGCCAAGCGCAGTACCGTGCTGCCACTGCCCGTCCAGTTCCACGCGCACTTCGCGGCCGGCCAGCATGTCGAAGGCAGCGTAGCGCGACAGGAACGGAGCGAGGCCTTCGCGATCGAATTCTTCCAGCGCCGGCAGCAGGCGCGCCAGCACGGCAGCAACCACCCCATTGCGGTCCACCGGCTTGCCGGCCAACGTGTCCAAGTCCACCCACGGCTGGGTGATCTGCTCGCCGAACGACGGCGGCATGTGGGTGTTGATGCCGATGCCGATCACCGCGCGCGCCGGGCCGGCGTATTCGCCACCGCCCTCGGCAAGCAGGCCGACCAGCTTGCGCTTGCCATCGACGATCAGGTCGTTCGGCCACTTCAACTGCGCTTGGGTGTAGCCCAGGTCGTGCAGCGCTTCGGCCACGGCGATGCCGGCCACCAGGCTCAACCCGGCCAGGCGGCCCAGGCCGCCGGAGTACAGGCGCATCACCGACAGGTAGATATGCGCGGCCAGCGGCGACGCCCAGGTGCGGCCACGACGACCGCGGCCACCGGTCTGGCGTTCGGCCAGCAGCACGCTGACCCCGCGCTGGGGCGCGCTGCACCGCAGCAATTCAGCGTTGGTGGAGTCCACCGTCCAGGCCACCTGCAGGTCGTGCAGCAGGGCCTGGGCATCGGCGGGCAGGCCGGCGCGGATCGCCGCCGGGTCCAGCAGGTCGACCGGGCGGGTCAGGCCATAGCCCTCGCCAGCACGGCCCTCGATGTCCACACCTGCGGCCCTAAGCCCTTGAATACGCTTCCAAATAGCCGCCCGGGTCTGGCCCAGCTCTCGGGCCAGGGCGTCGCCGGACAGGCGACCGGCAGCGAGTTTGGCCAGCAATTGGCGATCGTCCACGGCAGCTTCCACGAAGTCAGGAAGGAATTATGCGGGAAAGCCGCCAGCGACGCCTGCCACGCTGGGTTCCGCAGGGGCTTCCAACGGGGCGCCGGGTTCGGGCTAGAATCGGGAACTCACCCTCCCTTAACGTGGATGTCGTCAATGCGCCGTTATGCCCATTGCCTGATCCTGCTGATGATGCCCTTCGCGGCGTCTGCAACGGCAGCGCTGGACGACAGCCGCGGCGCCTGCGTGTCCTCCAACGGTGATGCCGCCTCGCAGCGCGCGCCGACCGCGACCGCCTCGGCTGCGACCACCAAGCCGGCACCGGTACGCCCTGCGGCCAGCAGTGCCACCAGCACCGGGGGCGGCGGCAGCGACGACGACGTGCTGCAGCGCATCCGTGCGCCGAAGTGGCACAGCTACCTGCCGGGAATGTTCCGCTGATCAAGTCGTTCCTGCAGTGGCTGCGGCCCTCGCCGCGGCCGATCGACGATGCGCTTTGGGAAGACGCCTGCCGCCGTGCGGCCTGGCTGCACGGCCTGGACGACGAACGCCGCGCGCGACTGCGCGTGCTGGCCACGCGCTTCCTGCATGAGAAGACCATTACCCCTGTCGGTGAACTGCAACTGCAGGCTGGCGATGGCGTGCTGCTGGCCGCACTGTGCTGCCTGCCGCTGCTGGAATTCGGTGAAGTGGGGCTGGAAGGCTGGTCGCAGCTGATCGTCTACCCGGATGCGTTCCGCGTGCACCGCAGCCACATGGATGCGGCCGGCGTGTTGCACGAGTGGGATGACGAGCTGATCGGCGAGTCGTGGGACAGTGGTCCGTTGATCCTGTCCTGGGCCGATGTGCAGGCCGACCTGGCCGCGCCGCACGACGGCTACTGCGTGGCGGTACATGAGATGGTGCACAAGCTCGATGCACTGGATGGTGCGATGGACGGCACACCGCCGCTGCCGCGGCAATGGCAGCGCGAGTGGGCGGCCACGTTCCAGCGCGCCTACGACGCCTTCTGTGCGCAGGTGGACGCAGGCGAAGAGACGCTGATCGATCCGTATGCGGCCGAGGCGCCGGAAGAGTTCTTCGCGGTGGCCAGCGAGTACCACTTCTCGGCACCGGATCTGCTGCAGCAGGCGTTGCCGGAGGTCGCCGCGCAGCTGCGGCGGTTCTACGGCGAGCCGCCGAAGATCGAATTTCGGTAGTGCCGGCCGCTGGCCGGCACCAAGCAAGGCTACCGAAGATCATGAGGTTGCCGGCCAGCGGCCGGCACTACCGGAACACCCTGCGTTGTTGCGCCAGGCAATGCCCGGCGGACGGGAATGCGCGGCTTACGGCCCCGGCGGCAAGCGCACTTCGAAGCGGGCGCCACCCAGTTCGGCTGAACGGCCCACGGTCAGTTCGCCGCGGTAGTCCTTGATCAGGTCCTGCACGATCGACAGGCCGATGCCGTGGCCCTGCACGCGCTCGTCGCCACGCACGCCACGCTGCAGCACCTTGCCGATGTCGTCCGGGGCGATGCCCGGGCCATCATCGTCCACCGCCAGCAGCAGGCCGGCACGGCGTGCGTTCGGCGCCGGCAGCGGCTGCGCGGTCAACAGCACGCGGCGGTTGGCCCACTTGAAGGCGTTCTCCAGCAGGTTGCCGAGCAGTTCCTGCAGGTCGCCCGGTTCGCCGTGGAAGCGTGCGACCGGGTCGATATCGAATTCGCACAGCACGCCCTTGGCGGCGTAGACCTTTTCCAGGCCACGCACGATTTCCTCGGCGTTGGACTCGATCGGCAGCGGCGCGGAGAACAGCTTGTGACCCGACGAGGCCGCGCGTGCCAGCTGGTACGAAACCAGGTTGTTCATGCGCTGCAGCTGCACGTCCAGTTCTTCGCGCAGCGCACCGTCGCCGGCGCCGCTGTCCATCTGCGTGCGCAGTACCGCGATCGGCGTTTTCAGGCTGTGCGCGAGGTCGGCCAGGGTGTTGCGCTGGCGCTCGAGGTTCTCGCGCTCGCTTTCGATGAAGGCGTTGATGCTGTCGGTCAGCGGTTCCAGCTCGCGCGGGTGGCGCTCGCTCATGCGCTCGGTCTCGCCGCGCTGCACCTTGGTCAGCTCGGTGATCACCCGGCGCAACGGGCGCAGGCTCCACTGCAGGATGACGGTCTGCAGCAGCAGCAGGATCAGGCCGATGCCGCCCAGGTAGAACCAGACGCGGCCACGGAACACGCGCAGCTGCGCACCCAGCGCGCGCGAGTCTTCCATCACGTAGATGGTGTACGGGAATTCAGTGGCGGGGTCGGCGTCGGCGCCCCACACCAGGCCCAGGCCATAGCGGTACACCGAGCCCTGGCTGCCATCGATCTGGATCATCGGCAGCGGGCCTTCGAACACTTCCTGGCGCGGCGCCAGCAGGCCGCCGCCCACGGTGGGCAGCATGGGCCCTTCGGCGGACATCGAATTGCCCTTGCCGTGCGGCATCACCACCTGCAGGTACAGGCCACTGCCAGGTACGTCGAAGCGTGAATCCGGCGGCTGCTCGCGGATGTACAGCGAGCGGTCGCGGGTGAAGTCGATGCCGGCCGCGTAGGAGGTGGCGTAGTTCTTCAGGCGCTCACGCAGGTTCGCCTTCGCCGTATCGGCGAAGGCGGCGTCGAGCGCGTAGCCGGCCAGCGCCAGGAACGCCACCAGGCCCACGGACGCGGCGAGCATCTGGCGCGCCTGCAGTGAGCGCGGCCGCCAGCGTCGGAAGAACCACAGACGGCCGGACATCGTGTTATCGCCAGGGTGAGCCGGCTCAGCCCTCGTTGCGCGGGATCGCGAAACGGTAGCCGCGACCGCGCACGGTCTCGATCGGCTTCAGTTCGCCATCCGGGTCCAGCTTCTTGCGCAGGCGGCCGATGAAGACCTCCAGCACGTTGGAGTCGCGGTCGAAGTCCTGCTGGTAGATGTGTTCGGTGAGGTCGGCCTTGGAGACCAGTTCACCGGCATGCATCATCAGATACTCCAGCACCTTGTACTCGTAGCTGGTCAGGTCGACATTGCTGCCGGCCACGCTGACCGTCTGGGCAGCAAGGTCCAGGGCGACCGGGCCGCATTCCAGGGTCGGCTTGCTCCAGCCGGCGGCGCGGCGCAGCAGCGCGTTGACGCGGGCCAGCAGCTCTTCGACGTGGAACGGCTTGACCAGGTAATCGTCGGCGCCCTGCTTCAGGCCCTCGACCTTGTCCTGCCAGCTCGAACGCGCGGTCAGGATCAGTACCGGGAACTTCTTGCCTTCGTCACGCAGGGCCTTGATCAGCTCCATGCCCGACATCTTGGGCAGGCCGAGGTCGATGATGCCGACATCGAACGGAACTTCGCGCCCCATGTAGAGGCCTTCCTCGCCGTCCTGCGCAGCATCGACGGCAAAGCCTTCGCGCTTGAGCCGGGCTGCCAGGGTCTCACGCAGCGGGGCTTCGTCTTCGACCAGAAGGATACGCATGAACTCTCCCTAGTGTCCTGGGTGTGGCCCGGAGGCCTGTGGGGTACGGGTTGATAGCGACGACTATCCCTGTTCAGGGGTTATCGCCGCGTAGTGATGACATATCCGACCGCGGCGTGCGCGGCTGTGAACGCGACGGGGCGGGGTCGTCCATGTAGCGGACCCGGCCCCGGTCGTCCATGTACTTCACCCGGTTGATATCACGACCATCGAACGGCACGCGCTCGGCGCCGAGGATGTGGCCGCCGGTGCTGCGCTGCACGCGGCGCACGGCGTCGGACAGCGAACGCTCGTCGCCACGGTTGCCACGCTCTCCCCGATCCATCATTTCCGCCCGTGCCTGCTCGCCGCGCGGCGGCTGTTGCGCCAGCGCCGACGACAGCGGCGCAGCCGACAGCACCACGCAGGTGGCCAGGGCAATGCGGCAATGGAAGGGAGCGGAAGACATCGATGCGATCCTAGCCGAGCACGGCGATTCGTTCAAAAGTCGTAAATCCGGGAGCCGGGTGCGGGACCCGGCCTTTACAATTCCTTTGCAAATTCTTGGTTTGGGGCAGTGAATCCGGTCTGAACTTTTCCGGCCGCAGCCCTGCGATGTTCAGCTAGGTGAACATTCGGGACGAATCGCCGTCCCTTGTCAAGTCAGGAATGTGACTGCGGTCACGCTGCGGCACGATCGGCTTCGCGCTCGGTGACCGACAGCGCCTGCTCGACCAGGCTCCAGTCGGCGCCCGGGCGGTGCGCGCCCTCGCTCAGCACCTGGCGGAACGCGCGGCCACCGGGCTGGCCGTGGAACAGGCCGAGCAGGTGGCGGGTGATGTGCTTCAGTGCCAGGCCTTCGCCCAGGCGCGCTTCCACGTAGGGACGCAGCGTGCGCAGCAGGTCACCGCGCGCCTGCAACGGCGCGCCGGTCTGCAGCGCCTCCAGCTGATGCAGCAGGTAGGGGTCGTGGTAGGCCGCGCGGCCCAGCATCACGCCATCGACGTGCGCGGCCTGCGCCTGCACCGCCTCGATGCTGGCCAGGCCGCCATTGAGCACCACCGGCAGCGCCGGGCGCTCCTGCTTCAGGCGGTAGGCCCAGTCGTACTTCAGCGGCGGAACCTCGCGGTTCTCCTTCGGCGACAGGCCCTTGAGCCACGCGTTGCGCGCATGCACCACCACCATTGCGGCACCGGCGGCGACCTGGCGGTCGACAAAGGCAGCGAACACGTCATAGTCGTTGTCCTCGTCCACGCCCAGGCGACACTTCACCGTCACCGGGATCCCGATCGCGTCGACCATCGCCGCCACGCAGTCGGCCACCAGCGCCGGCTCGCGCATCAGGCAGGCGCCAAAACGCCCGGCCTGCACGCGGTCGGACGGACAGCCGCAGTTGAGGTTGACCTCGTCGTATCCCCACTCGGCGGCAATGCGCGCAGCCTGCCCCAGCAGGGCCGGATCGCTGCCGCCCAGCTGCAGCGCCAGCGGCTGTTCGCTGCGGTCGAAGCCGAGCAGGCGCTCGCGGTCGCCGTGGATGACCGCGTTGGCGTGCACCATTTCCGTGTACAGGCGCGCACCCGGCGCCAGCACGCGGTGGAACACGCGGCAATGGCGGTCGGTCCAGTCCATCATGGGGGCAACGGACAGGCGCAGGGAATCGGCGTAACGGGCGGTGGCGGACGTCATCGAGGTGTTGATCGCGGAGACTGGCATTGCCAGTGAGATCAATAGTTTACACCGGACGGCTGAATGGCGGCGGGTGGCTCCGGGGCCGTTCGACCGGCCCCGGGACGCCGCGTGGCTTACAACCCGCGGTTGCGCACCTGTTCCTGCTGCTGTTCCTGCGCACGCTGGTTGAACTGGCTGTCCAGCGCCTCGCTCTGCCGGCTGCTGGCCTCGACCGAGTGCGATACCGCCTGCTGGCGGTCGACGTAGGTCCGCTGCGCCGCCGGATCGCCCAGCTCACCCTGCACCGCGAACAGGCCGGTGCCGTCGGGGCGGGCCACGACGTGGTCGATCTGGCGCATGCCGGACACCTTGCTTTCATAGGCCAACTGGCCGGCCGCACGCTCGGCTTCCTGCGGGTTGGCGAACAATGGCTTCAGGCCGGCCTGGGCGCGCTGCATCCATCGTCCTGTACTCCTTTGCGCGGAACTACTTCGAGGTCAGTGCCTGCAGCACATCGGCACGGTTGGCAGTGCGATTGATCCGGCAGGACTGCGCGTCCAGCATCTGCCCCTGCCCGTCTTCGGCAGGGTTCCAGCAGCAGTAGCGATTGGTATCGGACATGTAGGCGGCCTGCTCGTCCATCAGCCTGTCCTTGTCCTTGCCATCGGGGCCGTCGACGATCTTCATGAAGGCCTGCTCGAGTCGCTGCTCCTGCCAGGCAAGCTCCTCATCGCCGCACGCCTGCAGTGCCGGTGTCTCGCCGCCGCTGGACTTCACGCACGTGGCGTACTGCGGCCGCAGCGTCGCCTTGTTGTAGGAATCATCCGGGCGCCGCGGCGGCATGTCCTGGTCATCGGCATCGGCCGCCGTCGTGGCAGGTGCGGCACGTGCAGGCTCTGCAGTGGCGGGCGGCGATGCAGTGGCCGGCGCGGCGGCCGCGGGGGCAGCTGCCGTATACGCCTCCGGGCTCTTGGCCTGGCATGCCGCCAGGCTGAGGCCAAAGACCAGCGCAAGGGCGATGGCCCCAACCTTGCCGAACGTTTCACGGGGGGCCGCTGGAAGGTGGTTCGTTCCCTGCATTGCTTGCATCTCCTTGGCATCCAGGCGCGTGGCCGGTCAACGCGGGGCCGTCCATCGGCCCCATCAGGAAACGCATGCTACGCGAGCGTGGATTTCAGATGCCTGACTGGATTCGGAATGCGTGCACCTTGTCCCAACTGCAATCTGCACGGCGCAACGTCCTCGCGATCGCGTTCGCGAATTCGTATGTTGAGGTCGCTCACATGATGCCCAACACTCACGAACCTCAACGAAACTGCCGTCTCAAGAACATCTTGAAGACTTGATCGCAGTCAATTCCGTTGCGCTGCCAGCAGACGGGCTTTCGGATCGGCGTCGAGGCCCCCTGCAATGCCGGCATCGAGGCTCGTCATCGCGCCAGCACGCCCTTCTGCAGTTCCGCCACACGGTTGGCATAACGATTGATGAAGCACAACTGTGCATCCAACGCCGGGCCCACGCTGTCAGTGGCCTGGCTGCACTTTTTGTCCGTCTCTGCGACCCAGTTGGCCTGCTCGTCCATCCAGCGGTCCTTGGCCGGGCCGTCGGCGCCGTCCATCAGTCGCGCGACCTGTGCTTCCAGCAGCGCCTTGTGGTGGGCGAGCTCGGCCGTATCGCAGGCTTCCAGCTGGTCGTCCATGCCGCGGGCGTCTTGCACGCAACGGGTGTATTCCGGACGCAGCGTTGCCTGGGTATACGAGGTATCCGGCGGCGCGCTCTGCGCCAGCAACTGGTCGGCACGGTTGGCAACACGGTACAGGCGGCATTCCTGCGCGCCCTGCAGCTGCTGCACGCTGCCGTTGGGAACATCGCGGCAATAACGGTCTGTATCGCTGCGCCAGCTCGCCTGGCTGGCCTGGAACGCCGTCTGGGCAGCGGCGTCGAGCCCGGCCAGCGCCTTGCTGGCCGCCGCTTCGAGACGCGCTTGCTGGTAGGCGAGTTCGTCCTTGCCGCAGGCCTGGAGCTTGCCTGCATCTTCCACCCCATCCACACACCAGCCATAGGCGGGGCGCAGCGTACCTTCGCTATAGGACGTATCCGGGTACCGCGGAGAATCTGCGGATGCCGGGCCGGGAGGAGCTGCCGGCGATGCTGCGGCGATCGACACGGGCGCAGCCGTATCGGCCGCTGCCTGGGAAGAAGGCGCTTGGCATGCGGTGAGCGCCAGGCATAGAGCCAACACCTTCCAGCACCCACGGCCGACGCCGACCCGTTCGTTGCGGCCGAGCGCGTCCATTGCCTGCATTGCCTGTTTCTCCCTTGCGTGTCGCCAGCGGGTGCCGGCAGGAAGGGGCCGTCCATCGACCCCCATCACGCGGGCAATGCTACGACGGCGCAGAGTTCAGATGCCTGACTGAATTCAGAATGTGTGCGCCCGATCGCAGCCGCTTTGTCCCGGTCCCACGCGGATTGCGGCGGCTGTGTCGGAAGGGCACGCACGGCCGGCCCAGCGGGGCGCGGCGGCGCTCTACAATCGCGCCATGGCCGCCGATCGTCCGCAGTTCTTCGACTCCACCACCGAACAGGGCGTGCTGCGCCTGTCCATCGCCGCCTCGCTGCTGCTGGCCGCCGCCGCAGTGGTATTCGGCCTGCTGGCCAATTCCTCGCTGATCATCTTCGACGGCATCTACGGCCTGATCGATGTGGTGATGACCTGGCTGTCACTGCTGGTCGCGCGGCTGATCGCACTGTCCACGAGCACCGACGCGCTGCAGTCGCGGCTCAACCAGCGCTTCACCATGGGGTTCTGGCACCTGGAGCCGATCGTGCTGGGGGTGAGCGGCACGCTGATGATCGGCGCGGCGCTGTATGCGCTGGTCAATGCGGTCGACGCGCTGATGTCCGGCGGCCGCCACATCGCGCTCGGCCCGGCCATCGCCTTCGCCGGGCTGTCGATCGTCGGCGAAGGTGCGCTGGCCTGGTTCGTGCTGCGCGCCAACCGGCGCATCGGTTCGGAGTTCATCGCACTGGACGCGAAGAACTGGGCGATCGCCGCCAGCATGTCTGCCTGCTATCTGCTGGCCTTCCTCGGCGGCGTGCTGGTGCAGGGCACCTCGCTGGCGTGGGTCGGGCCGTACATCGACCCGGCCATCCTCGCCTTCGTCTGCGTGCTGGTGATGATCGCCCCGCTCGGCACCGTGCGCCGGGCGCTGGCCGGCATCCTGCTGGTCACTCCGCCGGAACTGCAGGCGCATGTGGATGCGGTGGCACGCGCGATCGTGGCCAGGCACGGCTTCGTCGAGCACCGCAGCTACGTCGCGCAGGTGGGGCGTGGCGAGCAGATCGAGCTGTTCTTTGTGGTGCCGGAAGACGACCCGCCGCGGCCCCTGGTGGAATGGGACCGGCTGCGCGACGAGATCGGCGAAGCGCTGGGCGAGGCCTCGCCGGACCGCTGGCTGACCATCATGTTCACCACCGACCGCGAGTGGACGATCTAGGCCGGCAGGATGATCGATCAAGTTTTTCGTACGCGTTGCAACCCAACGTACGCGGAAAGCGGGCAAAGTAGGCTCCAACGCAACACCCACCCACTGACCAGGAGCATCCCGATGTCCATCGAAAAGGTTCTGTACACCGCCCAGGCCACCTCTACCGGCGGCCGCGAAGGCCGTTCCGTCTCCTCCGACAACGTGCTGGACATCCAGCTGTCGACCCCGCGCGAGCTGGGCGGCGCCGGCGGCCCCGGCACCAACCCGGAACAACTGTTCGCCGCCGGCTACTCGGCCTGCTTCCTGGGCGCACTGAAGTTCGTGGCCGGCCAGGCCAAGGTCGCGCTGCCGGCCGACACCACCGTCACCGGCAAGGTCGGCATCGGCCAGATCCCGACCGGTTTCGGCATCGAGGCCGAGCTGACCATCAACGTGCCGGGCGTGCCGCGCGAGCAGGTGGAAGAACTGGTGCAGAAGGCACACATCGTGTGCCCGTACTCCAACGCCACCCGCGGCAACATCGACGTGACGCTGATCGTTGCCTGATGCAGCGCCGGGGTCGGATCCCTTTGCCAACAGCAAAGGGCTCTGACCCCATCCCAGGCCCGGCACGGCTATATGGGGTCAGAGCCCTTTCGCGTTGCGAAAGGGATCCGACCCCAGTGATCCGCCCCCCCAAAAAAATGGGCGGATGCCGGTCGAAACCAAACATCCGCCCATCCCACCTCGGGTGGGCCCCGGCACATGGCCGGGGACGCATTCGCTGCGGCGCGCATCCATCCTTCTGGAGAAGAGCCCCCTTGTTGTTCAAGGGGGCGCGCCAACGGCGCGGGGATAAGGTGGAATGCGCGGACCAGCGACCAGTTACTGGTCGCTTGTGATGAGCTGCACGACGCTGGAGAAATCCAGCTTGCCGCGGCCGGCTTGGTGGTTCATCGAGTACAGGTTGCGGGCCACTTCGCCCAGCGGGATCGAGGCGCCGACACTCATCGCCGCTTCTACCGCCAGGCCCATGTCCTTCAGCATCAGATCGCTGCCGAAACCGCCGCTGTAGCCGCGCGAGGCCGGCGCATTTTCCAGCACGCCCGGCCACGGGTTGCACACTTCGGTGGCCCAGCTGCGGCCGGTGCTGACCGCCATCATCTGCGACAGCACCTTCGGGTCCAGCCCGTGCGCCACGCCCAGTGCGATGGCTTCACCGGTCACCGCCATGATCACGCCCAGCGCCATGTTGTTGCACAGCTTGGCGACCTGGCCAGCACCGCTGGCGCCGACATGGAAGATGTTCTTGCCCATCGCCTGCAGCACCGGGCGGGCGCGCTCCAGCGCGTCCTCTTCGCCACCGACGATGAAGGTCAGGGTACCGGCCTGGGCGCCGGCGGTACCGCCGGAGACCGGCGCGTCGATCATCTGCAGGCCACGCGCGGCGGCCGCTTCCGAGACCTTGCGGGCACTGGCCGGTGCGATCGTGCTGCAGTCGATGACCAGTGCACCGGCCGGGATTGCGGCGAGGATGCCGTCATCGCCCAGGTAGACGCCTTCGACGTGGCGGCTGGCCGGCAGCATCGAGATCACGACTTCCGCATCGGCCAGGGTGTCGCGTGCCGACGACGCCGCGCTGGCACCGGCATCGACGGCGGCCTGCACCGCGGCCGGGACCAGATCGAACACGCGCACGGTGTGGCCGTTCTTGACCAGATTGGCGGCCATCGGGCCACCCATGTTGCCCAACCCGATGAATGCAATGCGGCTCATGCAAGGCTCCTTTCAACAAGGGGAGTGCCCAGGTCGGCCAGCGGATGCGCGGCAGCGGCCCAGGGGGAAGCGAAGAAGGTGTCGGCCCACGCACCGGTGGCCTCGGCCAGGGTGGCCGGGTTCCACTGCGGATTGCGGTCCTTGTCGATCAGCAGCGCGCGGATGCCTTCGGCGAAATCACCGTGGGCGGCGCAATGCAGGGCGACGATGTACTCCAGGCGATAGATCGCGGCCAGATCCTGGCCGGCACTGCGGCGCTGCAGCTCGTACGACAACCGTGCCGAACCCGGCGCACCGGCGGCGAGGGTTTTCTGTGCCGCCTGCAACCACGCATCATCGGTCTGCAGGCCGGCAATGCGCGCGACAATGGCTTCAAGGTCATCGCCTTCGCACAACGCATCGACCTGCGCCGCATTGGCCAGCAGCGGACCGGTGGCGGCATCGCTGGCATGCGCCTGCAGCAGATGGGTCAGGCGTTCGTGGTTGTGTGCGGAGTCACTGGACCAGGCCACCTGCAGCAGCGCATCGAACACCGCACTGCGGCGCTCTTCGGGCACATGTACATCGGCCAGGCCAGCGTAGATGGCATCGCCTGGGTTGAGCAGCGCGCCGGTCAGCGCCAGGAACAGCCCGCCCTTGCCCGGCACGCGCGGCAGCAGCCAGCTGCCACCGACATCAGGGAACAGGCCGACGGTGATTTCCGGGAAGGCCAGCTTGGAGCGCTCGCTGACCACACGGTGGCTGGCGCCGGACATCAGGCCGATGCCGCCGCCCATCACGATGCCGTGGCCCCAGCACAGGATCGGCTTGGCGTAGGTGTGGATGAGGTAATCGACGCGGTATTCAACGTCGAAGAACTCGGTGGCGTAGTCGTTCTCGCGGATGTCGCTGCGGCCAGCCTCACGGAAGGCGACCATGGCCTTGTACAGGCTGTGCAGGTCGCCGCCAGCGCAGAACGCCTTTTCGCCAGCACCCTGCAGCACCACCATGGCGATGCCGTCGTCGTCGGCCCAGGCGTTCAACTGCTCCAGCAGCAGGTGTGCCATCGGCAGCGAGAAGCCATTGAGCGTGCGCGGCGCGTTGAGCGTGGCGATGCCGATGCGCATGCCGTTACCGGCCACGCGCTCCTCGAACAGCACCGGTGCGTCGTCGGCAGCGGTGTCGGCGCTCATGCGTTCTTCCACTGCGCGGCGCGCTTTTCCAGGAAGGCAGTCACGCCCTCGATCTGGTCGGCGGTGTCGAACAGGTCGACGAAGGCTTCGCGCTCGGCCACCAGCGCCGAGGCGTGGGTGCCGGTGCGGGTGGACTGCACCAGCGTCTTGCAGGCGGCGATGCTGGTCGGGCTCTGCTTGCCGGCCTTTTTCGCCCATTCCAGCGCCAGTGCCTTGGCTTCGCCCTTGCCGACCTTTTCTTCGGCCAGCCCGATGCGCAGTGCGGTCTCGGCGTTGATGCGCTCACCCAGCAGGATCATGCGCTTGGCCCAGCCTTCGCCAACCAGGCGCGGCAGGTTCTGGGTGCCACCGGCGCACGGCAGCAGGCCGACGGTGGCCTCCGGCAGCGCCACCTGGGCGTGCTCTTCGATGATGCGCAGGTCGCAGGCCAGTGCGCATTCCAGGCCTCCGCCCATCGCGTAGCCGTTGATCGCGGCGATCGACACGCCACGGAAACCAGACAACGCCTCGAAGGCTTCGCCGAAACGGCGCGCGGCTTCGCGCGCTGCGGCCTTGTCGCCGGAAGCGAACTGGTTGAGGTCGGCACCGGCGGAGAAGAACTTCTCGCCGTCACCGGTGATCACCAGCGCGTAGATGTCGCGGTCTGCGTTGAGCGCGCCGACCAGGTCGCGCAGCGCCGACAGGCTGTGCACGGTCCAGGTGTGCGCCGGCGGGTTGTTCAGGGTGACCACGGCGGTATGGCCGTCGGCCTCGACCTTCAGGCCCACGTGCTCCTGGGTACGCCAATCCTTCATCGCAGTTCCTCTTCGGTGTTGAGCAGGTGACGGGCAACGATCACCCGCATGATCTCATTGGTGCCTTCCAGGATCTGGTGCACGCGGCAGTCACGCAGCAGGCGCTCGATCGGGTACTCGCGGATGTAGCCGTAGCCACCGTGGATCTGCAGCGCTTCATTGCAGACGTTGAAACCGGCATCGGTGGCGAAGCGCTTGGCCATCGCGCACCATACGTTGGCATCGCTGGCACCGGCATCGAGCTTGCGCGCGGCGGTGTGCACCATCTGCCGCGCGGCCACCAGTTGGGTGACCATGTCGGCCAGCTTGAACTGCAGCGCCTGGAACTCGGCCAGCGCCTTGCCGAACTGGCGGCGCTCGCCCATGTAGCGGCGCGCGGCATCCAGCGCGCCCTGCGCTGCACCCAGCGAGCAGGCGGCAATGTTGATGCGGCCACCATCAAGCCCCTTCATCGCCAGCTTGAAGCCGCCGCCTTCCTCTCCCAGAAGGTGGCTGACCGGTACGCGGACGTTTTCGAAGGTGATGCCACGGGTGGGCTGGCTGTTCCAGCCCATCTTCTCTTCCTTGCGGCCGAAGCTGATGCCCGGCAGGTCCGACGGCACTGCAATGGCGCTGACGCCGCCAGCACCGGCACCGCCGGTACGTGCCATCACCACCAGCAGTTCGGTGGCACCGGCGCCGGAGATGAAGGCCTTCGAGCCGTTCAGCACGTAATGATCGCCGTCGCGCACGGCGGTGGTCTTCAGCGAGGCCGCATCGGAGCCGGCACCCGGTTCGGTCAGGCAGTACGAGGCCAGCTTGTTGCCCGAGGACAGGTCAGTGCCCCACGCATCGCGCAGTGCTGGCTGGCCCCACGTGGACACCATCCACGAGGCCATGTTGTGGATGCTGATGTAGGCCGCAGTCGACGGATCGACGTTGGCGAGCTCCTCGATGACGACGGCGGCGTCCAGCCGGCTCAGGCCGCTGCCGCCCACTTCCGGGTCCATGTACAGGCCGCAGAAGCCCAGTTCACCGGCCTTGGCGATCGCCTCGCGCGGAAAGATGCCCTCCGCATCCCATCGCGCGGCGTGTGGCGCCAGTTCGGCCTGTGCGAAGTCGCGCGCTGCCTCGCGGTACGCCTGCTGCGCTTCTTCCAGTTCCGTCGTCATCGAGTGGCTCATGGCTGCTCCTGCCGTTACTTCAGGCTGATCGTGGTGTTGACGCCGTGGCTCAGCGTTTCGTCATCGAACCAGCGCGCGGTGACCGTCTTGGTCTGGGTGTAGAACAGCACCACCTGCTTGCCGTATGGGCCCAGGTCGCCCAGCTTGGAGGCGCGCGAACCGGTGAACGAGAACAGCGGCACCGGCACCGGGATCGGCACGTTGATGCCGACCTGGCCGACGTCGATGTCTTCCTGGAACTTGCGCGCGGCCGCGCCGGACTGGGTGAACAGTGCGGTGCCGTTGCCGTTCGGGTTGCTGTTGACCATCGCGATGGCGTCTTCCAGCGTCTCCGCTTCGAGGATGACCAGCACCGGCCCGAAGATTTCTTCCTGGTAGATGCGCATGTCGGTGGTGACACCGGCAAAGATGGTCGGGCCGACGAAGTTGCCCTTCTCGAAGCCATCCACCTGCGGGTTGCGGCCATCGAGCACCAGCGAGGCGCCCTGCTCCACACCCGAGGCGATCAAGCCTTCCACGCGCTCGCGGGCACTGCAGGAAATGACCGGACCGACGTCGGTGCCGGATACGGTGCCGGCGCTGACCTTCAGGGTCTTGGCCTTTTCGACCAGATCCTGCACCCAGTTGCGCGCTTCACCGACCAGCACCAGGGTGGAGGCGGCCATGCAGCGCTGGCCCGCTGCGCCGAACGCCGCACCGACCATCGCGTTGAGGGTCTGTTCCTTGTTGGCGTCCGGCAGCACCACGGCGTGGTTCTTGGCGCCCATCATGCACTGCACGCGCTTGCCGGCCAGCGAGGCACGGTTGTACACGTGGGTGCCGACGCGGGTGGAACCGACGAACGACACGGCCTTGATGTCCGGGTGGTCGCAGATCGCGTTGACCACTTCTTCGCCGCCGTGGACGACGTTCAGCACGCCCTTCGGAATGCCGGCTTCCAGGGCAAGCTCGACCAGGCGCATGGTGACCATCGGGTCCTGCTCGGACGGCTTGAGGATGAAGGTGTTGCCCGTTGCAATCGCCATCGGGAACATCCACAGCGGGATCATCGCCGGGAAGTTGAACGGGGTGATGCCGGCGCACACGCCCAGCGGCTGCATGATCGTGTAGGTGTCCACGCCATTGGCCACGTTGTTGGCCAGCTCGCCCAGTTGCAGGTTGCCGATGGCGGCCGCGTGCTCGACCACTTCCAGGCCGCGGAACACATCGCCTTCGGCGTCCGGCAGGGTCTTGCCCTGTTCGGCGGTGAGGATGTGGGCCAGCTCGCTCATGTTTTCGCGGATCAGCTGCTGGTACTTCAGGAAGATGCGCGCGCGGGTGCCGATCGGGGTCTTGCGCCAGGTCTTGAAGGCTTCCTTGGCGGCGGCGACGGCGGCGTCCACTTCGCCGGTGGTGGCGAAGGGCACCTTGGCCAGCACGTCCTGGGTGGCCGGATTGATCACGTCCTGCCAGTGGGAGGTGGCCGATTCAACGAACTGGCCATCGATCAGCATGCGGATACGGGGCGCTGCAACAGTCATGACGACAATCCCACAGGGTGCGAAAGATGCTTGGCATTATTCACAGCACCCAGCTCGATTTCTGGGCTGAATCCGCTTAATCTGGCCAACACGCCCCACGATTCCTGTTAATTCTGTGAATCCCTCAGCTCCCCAGCGGCAACTCGGCCTGCGCCTGCGGCGGTTGCGTGAACAGCGCGGCTACAGTCAGGTTGACCTGGCGCGGGCGCTAGGGCTGTCGGCCAGCTACCTGAACCAGATCGAGCGCAACAAGCGCCCACTGACCCCGGCCGTGCAGAAGAAGCTGGGCCAGGTACTCGGCGATGTTTCCGCACTGTTCGACGAAGATGAGCCCGCCGCGCTGCAGGAAGCGCTGGGCGAGACCCTGCGCGACCTGGGCCTGGCCGAAGTCAGCGCCACCGAACTGCGCACCCTGGCGGGCAACCTGCCGCAGGTCAGCCGTGCGCTGCTGGACCTGCACCGCCGCCACCTGGCACTGCGCGAACATGCCGCCGCGCTGGAGTTCCAGCTGGGCGAGCCCGGCGCCGGCAGCACCCTGCCCGCCGGTGACCAGGTGCGTGAGTTCTTCAACCGCATGCACAACCACATTCCCGAACTGGACGAGCTGGCCGAACGCCTGTTCGCCGAGTGGGGGCTCTCGCCCGGGCATGTGGCGCCACGCCTGCGCCAGCTGCTGGCCGACCGCCACGGCGTGCTGGTGGAAGTGGCCGCACTGCAGGCCGGGCGCGAGAAGCGCCAGTACGATGCCGGCACGCGGCGGCTGTGGCTGCCGGACTACCTGGAGCCGGGCCAGCAGGCGTTCCAGATGGCCGCCGAACTGGCCCTGCACGGCTACCTGCCGCAGATCGATGCGGTGGTGGCGCGTGCCGGCTTCACCGATGACGCACGCATCGCACAGGCGCGGGTGGGTCTTTCGAACTACTTCGCCGGCGCGCTGGTCATGCCCTACATGCGCTTCCTGCGTGCGGCCGAGGCCAGCAGCTACGACATCGAACTGCTGGCGCACCAGTTCGGCGTCGGTTTCGAGGCGGTCTGCCACCGGCTGAGCACGCTGGCACGGCGCAGTGCGCCCGGCCTGCCGTTCTTCTTCATCCGCGTGGACCGCGCGGGCAACGTATCCAAGCGCCATTCGGCCACCGATTTCCACTTCTCGCAGGTGGGCGGTTCGTGCCCGCTGTGGATCGTCTACGAGGCGTTCAACCAGCCCGGTCGCATCCTTACCCAGACCGCGCGCATGCCCGACGGGCGCCGCCATTTCTGGCTGGCGCGGCAGGTCAGCAGTGGCCCGGTGGGCCATGGCCAGCCGCGCAAGACCTTCGCGGTGGCGCTGGGCTGCGATCTACAGCATGCCGAACGCCTGGTGTATTCGCTGGGGCTGGATGTGCAGAGCCCAGGGAACTCGGTTTCGATCGGACCGGGTTGCCGGGTGTGCCCACGCGAGGACTGCATGCAGCGTGCGTTCGCGCAGTTGCCGGGGAGGTAGGGTTGGTTCGGCAGGGCTGCGCCCTGCACCTGCCGAAGCCGAAGCCGAAGCAACAGCAACAGCAAAAGCTGGCATTCCGTGGGATTGCGGGGCGGTGTCGGATTGCGGGGACGCCGTGAACCCGTCCCTGGGGGCTTGTCCGCGGCATCCATGCCGCGGACACCCCGCAATCCGACAGCACCCCGCCTTCGACAGTTTCCTTCCATCTGTCGGAACGACGTATTGCTCTGGTAGGTGTCGACCTTGGTCGACACGGTAGATCCACGCCATGCGTGGATGCTCTTCGATGAATGTTCGAAATATTCAATTTCGATGGACGTTCATCCACGCATGGCGTGGATCTACTACCGGGTCAGTAGATCGGCGTGACCTTCATCTGCGGCAGCGGGCGCGGTGCGCCGTCGGTCAGGTCCGGGCCAAGGTCTTCCCAGGTGCGGCCCTGCTCGACCATCTGCGCCCACAGCTGCTGCGAGCCGCGACGCTTGTCTTCCGAGCCCAGCTTGTACGACGGCGGTGCCGGCTCGCCACGGGCAACCATCGAGTACGCCGCGCGGTAGGCCAGCACCTGCTGCGCCGGGTCGTCGGTACGCGCCACTTCCAGCGTGTAGCGCTGGTAGGCCGAGGCCAGGTTGCGCCAGCGGATCCAGTAGTGGTTCCCGAACGAGAACGAACAGAAGCGCGCACCCGCCAGGCTGCCCTTGTCGGCGATGCGGGTCAGCACCTCCTGCGGCATGTCCAGGTTCATGCCGCCTTCGTCGCCCTGCAGGCTGACGTGCACGATGCGGTCACGATAACCCGGCGCGCGCGCCTGCAGCAGGTCGCGCCAGTTCTGCATGGTCGCCACCACCGCGAACAGGAAGCGACCCAGCTCGGCCGCCGCCAACGGTCTGGCGATCGACTGGTAGGTCCGCTGCCAGCCGTGGCGGTTCTCGGTGGGCAGGAACACGGCATGTTCCAGCGCCTGGCGGCCATCACTACCGTGGCCCACGTCTTCGGCATGCTGCGGGTAGACCAGGTTGATGGCGAAGGTCGGCCAGCGCGGCAACGCGGCATCGAACAGATGGATCGGGAAGTTGCTGCTGATGCCGCCATCGGAGAACCAGCAGATGCGGAACGCGGTGATCACCGGGCCGCAGGTCTGCCCAGCGCTGGTCAGCCCTTCCATGCTGTCGGCCACGTTGTGTTCCTGGTCGGTGGCCGGTGCAGTGGATTCGCAGCGGCGCTCGCGGCGCGAGGGCTCATGCAGCGGCACCGCGCTGATCAGCAGCGGGAAACTCAGGCTCATGCGCGTGGCCACCAGCACCGGCAGCTTCGGGCCCTGCGGCAGGTGGTAGTACCGGCGCCCTTCCACCTCCAGCGGGCGGCCAGCTTGATCCACCAGCCACTGCACCACGCTGGCCGGGAACAGCTGCTCGAACTCCTCGCGCAGGAACCAGAACTGCGCGCCACCCAGCGGCAGCGTACGCGGCTCGTTGTGCGACACGCAGGTGGTGATCATCTGCAGGCTGATCGCATGCGGGCTGTCCGGCTCGCCGGCATAGCGCGGCGCCTCGTGCAGATCGGCAAAGGTCAGCGGTGCATCCAGCGGCTTGCCGGACAACTGCTGCAGGCATTCATGCAGCCACTCGGTCAATGCCGGTTTACGTGCATCGCGGCCGAGGCCACTGCACAGGCCCAGCAGGTTGCGCCGGGCCACACGCGCAACGCGCAACGCGGCTCCGGCCACGCCTGCACCGTAGGCGCACAGCAGCGACGGCAGCAGCGTTGCGGCCACGCCGCTCCAGCCACCGCCCCACCAGCCCAGGCCGAGCAGCAGCGCCAGCGACACCAGCACTTCCAGCGGCGCGATCTCGAATACCGCCACCGCCAGGCACAGCAGCTTGTGCGGCAGGCCGGCATTGCCGGTCAGCACCACCAGCAGCCGATAGGCCGCGCGCGCGCCCCGCGCCGGTTGGAACAGGCTGTAGATGAACCCGCGCCGCGACAACTGCGCCGACACCGCCGACAGCCCGCCATAACCGGCATCACCGGGCAGGTGCTCGCCGGCCTGCATGCGGCGATCACCGCATGCCGCCGCAGCCGCTACCGCCGCAGCGATGGCGCCAGCGGAGGTGCCGCCGATGCTCTTGAACCGATACTCGCGTGCCAGCGCCAGTACCGCATTGGGGTACACGATGCCGCTGGTGATGCCGCCTTTCATGACCAGATCGCAGTACTTCGCCGCCACGAGCCACCTCCCGTCTGTCGATGCACAGTATGGCAAGAGGGGCTCTCACCAATTGAGACAAGCCCCGCAACTCCGGCGCTTTGCGACATCAAGCAAACAGATTGATAATAACCTTGATGCAACAAGCCCGCCCTGCCAATCTATTCAGAAGTTGCGCCAGTCTGGCGCGGATCATTAGTCACCAGGGGGGAGAAAAAGTGGGAATATTTGGCGGTGTGGATCAAGCGGACTTTGATAAGTTCAGATCAACCATTGGCGAGCAGATTGCCGTTCTTAATAGCAATGTCCTGGCAATCACTAACGGAAAAATCCCTCAGATTGAATCGCGGATTGCGCAAACAGCGAGCGAGTCCGCCCAGGATGCTGCTCAAGCACTCGAGGAAATCAGGCTGAAGCGAGCGGCGCTTGATCAGATGGCACAGGAGATGCATGCGGCCCATACACAGATCGAGGCTGCAAGATCAACGCTTTTGCAGGAAATGGAATTAGTTTCCACCTCAAAGGAAAAGTTCCTCCAAGAGTCCGAATCTCTAGCACTGAAGTCTAGCGAATCCCTAGCACTGCATGATTCCGTTGTTGCCGCCAGTTCCAACACGCAGAATTCTATTGACAGCATCACCTCCCAACTCAATGAAGTTCAGAGACTTCTTGAACAAGCGGCGAACGCGAACGAGGCCATAGAAAATCTCAAGAAGACATTAAGCGATGCAAATGCGCAAAACGAGAACATCAAAAGTCTGCTCACACACTCCATGAAGAAGACTGCCGAGTTCGATGAGCTGCACAAGGAAATTTTTGGGCACAACATTGAAGACTCAGCCGGAAACACTCAAAGAGTAGATGGCCTGAAGGATCAACTTACGAAGTCGTATGAAGAGCTCGACTCGAAGATCGGTTCACTAGACGAGTTGGTTGACACATCTATTAAGGCCGTAGAAGGGCGTCATGACAGTTTGCGTGAAGCGCAACGCACCGAGTTCGCATCGCTGCTGGAGGGAGGGAAAGCTTCGCTATCAGAAGTTTCGGATCAGTTGAAAGCGCTTCTCCCAGGCGCACTAGCTGCAGGACTGAGTGCGGCTTATGAAAGCAAGAAAGATGAAGAGGCATCCTTCCTGGCATCACACGAACGCAGCTTCAAGTTTGCGGTGTATGGACTGGTTGCAGTCTCCATCATTCCGTTCGGAGTCAATTGTTACTTGTTGATGCAAGGAACTGAGCTTGCAAGCGTCTTGAAAGACACTCCCCGGCTCGTTGTTTCCATTCTCCCGTTGTACTTCCCAGTTCTCTGGCTAGCGTATTCGGCCAATAAAAGGCTGAACTTATCCAAGCGACTGATTGAGGAGTACACCCACAAGGCTGTACTGGGAAAGACATTCTCCGGGCTTTCCAATCAGATTGAAGGATTAGCCAACGATGCATCAGTAAAAGATGAGCTGCGAACCAGGCTGTTGTTCAATGTACTTCAAGTGAGTGCCGAGAACCCCGGAAAGCTGATCACCGATTACAGCAAAGCTGATCATCCGCTTATGGATGTACTGGAAAAGAGTGCTCGACTCTCCGAGTCTGTAGATGCACTTTCAAAGGTTCCAGGCTTAGGCGCCGTTGCAAGAGCTCTCTCATCTCGTCGCGATAACTTGGTTCGTGAACAGGAATCAAAGATAGAAGCTGGCTTTTCGGTCAATGAAGAACTCGATACGAAGCCAGATGAGCAGCAGGGCCAACCCTAAACCCCAACGAACCCGGAAGTGGAAACATGGAGATTGACACCTCAATACCCTTGCCTCTTTCAATTCACATCTAGATGCGGAATGACGACATGCGCGTGTAGATCGATGCGCAGAGTGGAGACCCGACCGCTACTGGGGCTAGCCTCTGCGCCACGTATCTCATGCTTTGCCCTTGACCATTGCCGCCAACGCGTCCACCGTGGGCACGCCGAAGGTATCCCTGCCGTGGCTGGATGGCGGCAGGGAGTTAAACGGGAATCCGGTGAAGGCGCTTCGTGCGCCCATTCCGGAGCTGCCCCGCAGCGGTGAATGGAAACGAATCCTGCCAACAGCACTGGGCTCGCGCCTGGGAAGCGGCAGGGAGTAGGTGGGCTGCGGCCCGTGTCCATCAGCCCGAATACCGGCCCCGGCCGGGGGACACGACCGTCCCCTGATTCGACCTGGACTCTCCGCGGGGAGGGTGCCGGGGCCATCGCCCGCCTGCACGTACAGGCGGCGTGGCCGCGCGCGTCCTGTTCACGGTAACCGGCCAGACCGCTCCCACGCCCTGACGCACGCCACGATGACCGAGTTCCAACGCCCCACCCTGACCCTGCCCGCCGATGGCAAGCGCCTGCTGCTGCATTCGTGCTGCGCGCCGTGCTCGGGCGAAGTGATGGAGGCGATCACCGCTTCCGGGATCGACTACGCGATCTTCTTCTACAACCCCAACATCCATCCGGTGAAGGAGTACGAGCTGCGCAAGCAGGAGAACATCCGCTTCGCCGAGCAGCACGGCATTCCGTTCATCGACTGCGACTACGACACCGACAACTGGTTCAGCCGTGCGCGTGGCATGGAGAACGAGCCCGAGCGCGGCATCCGCTGCACGATGTGCTTCGACATGCGTTTCGAACGCACCGCGCTGTACGCGCACGAGCACGGCTACGACACCATCAGTTCGTCGCTGGGCATCTCGCGCTGGAAGAACATGGCGCAGATCAACGACTGCGGCATCCGCGCGGCGTCGCGCTATGAAGGCCTGCAGTACTGGGACTACAACTGGCGCAAGGGCGGCGGTGCCAGCCGCATGATCGAGATCAGCAAGCGCGAGCAGTTCTACCAGCAGGAGTACTGCGGCTGCGTGTACTCGCTGCGCGATGCCAACCGCCACCGCCGCGAGAACGGCCGCGAGCGGATCAGGATCGGCCTGCTGTACTACGGGCAGGACGCTGAGGCGCCGCAGGGCGATTGACGTGCAGGCATGGGGCGGCCACGCTGGTCGCTCCTTCTGATGTAGTGGATCTGCCATGATTGCCCTGCCCGCCGATGTCGCCCTGCTGGTGATCGACCTGCAGCCGGACTTCATGCCCGGCGGTGCGCTGGCCTGCGACCAGGGCGATGCGCTGGTGGCACCGATTGCCGACCTGCTGGCACAGCGTCGCTACCGCACCGTGGTGGCGACCCAGGACTGGCACCCGGCCGACCACGCCTCGTTCGCCAGCCAGCACCCCGGCAAGCGACCGTTCGAGACCATCCTGCTGCACGCGCAGCCACAGACCCTGTGGCCCGACCATTGCGTGCAGGGCAGCGATGGCGCCGCGCTGCACCCGGGCGTGGACTGGACCGTGGCCGACCTGATCCTGCGCAAGGGCACCCGCCCACAGGTGGATTCGTACAGCGCCTTCCGCGAGAACCACGGCCCCGATGGCGAGCGCCCGGCCACCGGCCTGGCCGGCTGGCTGCATGAGCGCCGCATCCGCGAGGTGCACGTGTGCGGCCTGGCACGCGACTACTGCGTGCTGTGGAGCGCGCAGGACGCGGTGAAATCCGGCTTCCGGGTGAAGTTCCTGTGGGAGCTGACCCGGCCGGTGACCGAAGCCAACGACGCGATGGTGCGCGAAGCGCTGGGCAAGGCGGGGATTGCGATCGTCTGAGGCGTGACCGCCGGGCATGGCCCGGCGCTACCGCGCACGTCGCTTATGCCGCTTGCGCGCTCCTGCCCACAACAACACAATCGATTCATCCAGCCCCCTAACTACGCCCCCCTATAGATCGCGGGACGGCCGAACCGGGGGCTTTTCATTGGATGAAATCAGGATTCGGTAGTGCCGGCCGCTGGCCGGCAACCTCGGGATCTCTGCAGTTGCCGGCCAGCGGCCGGCACTACCGGATAGCACCCGTGGTAGCGCCGGGCCATGCCCGGCGGACGCGGGATGGGCGATTACCGGAACACCACCGTGCGATGCCCATTGAGCAGGATGCGGTGCTCCACATGGCGGCGGACCGCGCGCGCCAGCACCAGCGATTCGGTATCGCTGCCCAGCCGCACCAGCTCGCGCGGAGCCATCGCGTGGTCCACGCGGGCCACGTCCTGTTCGATGATCGGGCCTTCGTCCAGATCCTCGGTGACGTAATGCGCGGTGGCACCGATGATCTTGACCCCGCGCGCGTGCGCCTGATGATACGGCTGCGCGCCCTTGAAGCTGGGCAGGAAGCTGTGATGGATGTTGATCGCACGGCCGGCCAGCGCGCGGCACAGCGCGGGTGACAGGATCTGCATGTAGCGCGCCAGCACCACCAGGTCGATGCGCTCACGCTCGACCAGGTCGATGATCTGCTGCTCCTGCACCGCACGCGTATCGGCGGTCACCGGCAGGTGGTGGAACGGTACCTGGTAGGACGCGGCCAATGGCGCAAAGTCGGCGTGGTTGGACGCCACCGCCGCGATATCGACCTTCAGCTGGCCGCTGTGGGCACGGAACAGCAGGTCGTTGAGGCAGTGCCCCTGCTTGCTGACCAGCACCAGCAGGCGTGCCCGGCGGCGCCCATCATGCAGCTGCCAGTCCATGCCGAAGCCTTCGGCAAGTTTGGCCATCGCGGCATGCACGGTCTCCAGCAGCAGGCTGGCATCGCGGTCGAAATGCACGCGCAGGAAGAAGCGGCCACTTTCCTCGTCGCCGAACTGCTGGGCGTCGAGGATGTTGCAGCCGTGGTCGAACAGCAGGCCGGACACTCGGTAGACGATACCGGTACGGTCGGGGCAGGACAGGGTGAGGATGGAATCGGGGCGCATCTCCACAGTGTAGGGCAGCTTCCTGCCCAGCAGCCGGATCATCACCGATGCAACCGAACCGCTTGGTTCAGTCCCAAGCGATACTTGGCCATCACCGTGGCAAGCTGGTCGGTCATGAACCTGTTGCAACTGATCCGCAGCTTCACCCGCACCGCAGAGACCGGCAGCATTGCCGCCGCGGCCCGCATCCTTGGCATCAGCGCCACCGCAGTCGGCCAGAACATCAACCGACTGGAAGCGCATCTGGGCGTACGGCTGCTGAACCGGAGTACGCGCCAGCTGGCCCTCAGCGAGGCCGGCGCGCTGTACCTGGCGCAGGTGCGCCACATCGAGGGCGACCTGGCGCGCGCGCAGGCGATGGTGACTGCCGGTGATATCGAACCGGCCGGTCCCCTGCGCATCGCCAGCAGCAGCGCCTTCGGCCGCCACGTGCTGGCACCGTTGCTGCCGTCACTGCAGCAGCGCTACCCGCAACTGCAGCTGGAGCTGCGCCTGACCGACCGCGCCGTGCAGCATGGTCCAGAGGCGGTGGATGCCAGCATCCGCATCGGCGCGCAGCTGGAGGACGGTGTGGTCGCACGGCAGCTGGCGCGCGTGCCATTCGTGTTCTGCGCCTCACCAACCTACCTGAAGACCCATGGCACGCCGCAGGAACCCTCGGACCTGGGCAGCCATCGCGGGCTGCTGCACCGCTTCCCCACCGATGGCCGGCCGCTGCGCTGGGGCCTGCTGAAGGACGGCCAGCGCGTGGACGCCGCGCTGCCGCCGAGCATGGTCTGCGATGACATCGATGCGCTGGCGTCGCTGGCGGCGGCCGGTGCCGGCATCACACGATTGGCTGCGTTCGTGGCCGAGCCCTACCTGCGCGACGGCCGCCTGCAGGCGGTGTTCGGCGCCGACACGGCGTGGCGCCCGGAGCCGATGGAGGTCTATTTCTGCGTCAGCGACCGCCGCGACTTCACCGCCAAGATCCGCGCGCTGTTCGAGCATCTGCAGGCCGGCATGGCGCCGGCCTGGCGGGTGTGAGCCTCAGCGCGCCTTGAACACGCCACGCGCATCGCGCGGCTCGCAGCGCAGGTACTGCGGCGCCGGCTCCACGCTGTCGCGCAATGCGGCAGCAGCGTGCCACGGCCAGCGCGGGTCGTAGAGGATGCCGCGTGCCAGCGCTACCGCATCGGCGTGGCGATGGCGCAGGATCGATTCGGCTTGCTCGGGCTCGGTGATCATGCCCACCGCGATCACCGGCATGCGTACCTTGGCCTTGATCGCCGCGGCGAACGGCACCTGGTAGCCGGGACCGACGGTGATCTTCTGGCGTTCGTCCAGGCCACCGCTGGAGACATGCAGGAAATTGCAGCCGCGCGCGTCCAGCACCTGGGCCAGCGCTTCGCTCTGCACCAGGTCCCAGCCACCCTCGACCCAGTCGCTGGCGGAAATGCGCACGCCCACGGCGATCTTGTCCGATACCGCCGCACGCACGGCGTCGAACACTTCCACCAGCAGGCGCAGGCGGTTCGGCAGCGAGCCGCCATAGCCGTCGGTGCGGTGGTTGCTCAGCGGCGACAGGAACTGGTGCAGCAGGTAGCCGTGCGCGGCATGCAGCTCGATCAGCTCGAAGCCCAGGCGCTCGGCGCGCACCGCACTGGCGGCGAAAGCGGCGATGAGCTCGGCGATGCCGGCCTCGTCCAGTTCCTGCGGTGCCGGATCGGCGGCATGGAACGGCAGCGGCGACGGCGCCACCGTGGCCCAGCCACGCGCATCATCGCCCGGCAACTGGCCGCCGCCGTCCCACGGGCGCTTCACCGAGGCCTTGCGACCGGCGTGGCCGAGCTGGATGCCCAGCGGCATCGGCGACCAGCGGCGGACGCTGGCCAGCACCTGTGCCAACGCGGCCTCGGTGCCGTCATCCCACAGGCCGAGGTCGGCCCAGCTGATGCGGCCGCGCGGCTCGACCGCAGTGGCTTCCAGGATCAGCAGGCCGGCGCCGGACTGCGCCAGGTTGCCCAGGTGCATGGCGTGCCAGTCGCTGGCGCGACCGTCTTCGGCGGAGTACTGGCACATCGGCGCGATGACGATGCGGTTGGACAGGGTGAGGGGGCCGAACGAGATCGGCGAGAACAGCTGGCTCAAGACGGTGATGAACGACGTAGGGGGTGCGTATTGCACCGCTGCGCGGCTCGCGGATCAACCATCTGGATGGATCGCTGTTTCGTGTGACCTGCAGCAGCCGAGCGTGCGCCCGGCTCTACAGAAGCCCTCGCCCCTTGTAGAGCCGAGCCCGTGCTTGGCTCAGCGCGCAGCCCACGTGGCCAGCGCTTCAGCGCAGTCCCGCTCATCCTTGAACAACAGCAGGTCGTCGGCTCGGGTGCGGCCTCGGTTCAGCGCCACCACCGGCAACCCTGCCTTCGCGGCCGCCTGCACGAAGCGGAAGCCGGAATAGACCATCAGCGACGAGCCCACCACCAGCACGGCATCAGCCTGTTGCAGGTGGTCATGCACCGCCGCCACCCGTTCACGGGGCACGTTTTCGCCGAAGAACACCACGTCCGGTTTCAGCAGGGCGCCGCAGGACGGGCAATCGGGCACCACGAAGCTGGAGAAATCGGTCTCCAGATCGGCATCGCCATCCGGGGCGATGCCGGCCTCCAGCGCGTCCCAGCCCGGGTTGGCGTCCAGCAGGCGCTGCTGGAAGTCCTCGCGACCGCTGCGGCGTTCGCAGCCCATGCAGCGCACCTGATCCAAGCGGCCATGCAGGTCGATCACGTTGTGGCTGCCGGCGCGCTGGTGCAGGCCATCCACGTTCTGGGTCAGCAGCACCTGCAGCTTGCCGCGGCTTTCCAGGGCGGCCAGGGCCTGGTGGGTGCCGTTGGGCCGGGCCAGGCCGAAGCGCGGCCAGCCCAGCAGGCTGCGCGCCCAGTAGCGCTGGCGGGTAGCCGCCTCGCCCATGAACGCCTGGTAGGTCACCGGCGGCGTGCGTTTCCACTGGCCGTCGGCATCGCGGTAGTCGGGAATGCCCGAGGCAGTGCTGCAGCCGGCGCCGGTCAGCACGAACAGGCGCTGGGCGCGGTCGATGAAGTCGGTCAGCGGCGGGGTCATGGGAGCCAGATGGGGGCGCGTGGGCGCCCCCGCAAGCGGCGGCTCAGGCCGTCGGCAGCGGCGGCACCGCGATCGGGTGGCCTTCCTCGTCCAGCGCGATCATCACGAAGTGGCCGCGGGTACACAGCTTGCGCTCGCCGCTGTGCAGGTCTTCGGCGACCAGCTCCACCTCGACCTTCATCGAGCTGCGCCCGACTTCGACGATGCGGCCGATGGTTTCCACCATCTGGCCGATGCGGATCGGCAGCTTGAAGTCGACCTGGTCGCTGCGCGCGGTCACCACGGTGCGTCGCGAATAGCGGGCGGCGGCCAGGAAGGCGGCCTTGTCCATCCACGCCAATGCCTGGCCACCGAACAGGGTGCCGAGGTGGTTGGTGTGGTTGGGGAAGACGATTTCGGCCATGCGCACTTCAGTGGGCGGCACAGTCTCGGGGATCGGGGTCATGGGGGTGCTTCGGTGTGGGGTCCGTCAATTTTAAGCCAGGCCCCGTGCAGGCGGCGCTACACTGCGCCACGCCCCCTGCCAGGACCGCCCATGCCCGCGACCTCCGACCTGCTGGCCTTCGCCCTCATCTCGCTGGGCATGGTGCTCACGCCCGGGCCGAACATGATCTACCTGGTGTCGCGCTCGATCTGCCAGGGCCGTCGCGCCGGCCTGATCTCACTGGGCGGGGTGGCGCTGGGCTTCGTGTTCTACATGCTGTGCGCGGCACTGGGCATCACCGCCCTGCTGATGACCGTGCCGTTCGCCTACGACGCGCTGCGCATCGGTGGCGCGCTGTACCTGTTGTACCTGGCCTGGCAGGCAGTGAAGCCGGGCGGCCGCTCGCCGTTCGCGGTGCGCGACCTGCCGCCGGATGGCCCGCGCAGACTGTTCACAATGGGCTTCCTGACCAACCTGCTGAACCCGAAAATCGCGGTGATGTACCTGTCGCTGCTGCCGCAGTTCCTGCACCCGGAAGGGCATGGCAGCGTGCTGATGCAGTCGCTGGTGCTGGGCTTCACCCAGATTGCGGTCAGTGTCAGCGTCAACGCGGTGATCGCGGTGATGGCCGGCAGCATCGCCGGCTTCCTGACGGCGCGCCCAACCTGGCAGGCGGTGCAGCGCTGGCTGATGGGCACGGTGCTGGCCGGTCTGGCGGTGCGCATGGCGGTGGAAGGGCGGCGCTGATCGTAGAGTCGAGCCATGCTCGACTCTACAAAAGCCAGGCGCGCAACAAAAAACCCCGGCATCGGCCGGGGTCTTTCGTTGCGACAGGCCTGACCGGTTCGATCAGAAGTTCATGTCGAAGGCGACTTCGCCCTGCACGCCGACCTGGTAGGCCGAGACGCGGCGTTCGAAGAAGTTGGTCAGTTCCTGCACGTCCTGCAGTTCCATGAACGGCAGCGGGTTGCGCACGTTGTACTTCTTTTCCATGCCCAGCTTGGCAAAGTGCTGGTCGGCGCAGTGCTGCAGGTACTGGCGCATGTCGCGGGTGGAAATGCCAGCCACGCCACCGGACAGCACGTCCTCGGCGAACTGCACTTCGCATTCGATGGCTTCGGCCAGCATGTCGTAGACCTGCTGCTTCATTTCATCGTCGAACAGGTCCGGCTCTTCCTCACGCACCACGCGCACCGACTCGAAGGCGAACTCCATGTGCGCGCTTTCGTCGCGGAACACCCAGTTGGTGCCCGAGGCCAGGCCTGGCAGCAGGCCGCGCGAACGGAAGTAGTACACGTAGGCGAACGCAGCGAAGAAGAACAGGCCTTCGATGCAGGCAGCGAAGCAGATCTGGTTGAGCAGGAACTGGCGGCGCTGTTCGCGGGTCTCGATGCGGGTCAGGTCCTGGATCGAGTCGATCCACTTGAAGCAGAAATCGGCCTTCTTCTTGATCGAGTCGATGTTCTCCACCGCCGAGAACGCCTTGGCGCGCTCTTCCGGGTCCGGCAGGTAGTTGTCGAGCAGGGTCAGGTAGAACTGCACGTGCAGCGCTTCTTCATACAACTGGCGCGACAGGTACATGCGCGCTTCCGGCGCATTGAGGTGCTGGTACAGGTTCAGCACCAGGTTGTTGGACACGATCGAGTCGCCGGTGGCGAAGAACGCGACCAGGCGGTGGATCAGGTGGCGCTCGCCCGGCGACATCTTGCTGTGCAGGTCGGTGATGTCGATCTGGAAGTTGATCTCTTCCACCGTCCAGGTGTTCTTGATCGCATTCCGGTACATGTCATAGAACTGCGGGTAGCGCATCGGGCGCAGGGTCAGTTCAAAACCGGGATCGAGCAGCATCTGCTTGGGCTTGTCGGCCATGGGTGTTTCCTTGAATTCTCGGGTCAAAACGCCGGGCATGGCCCGGCGCTACCTTGGTGTTTCCGTGCTGCAGCCGAGCATGGCTCGGCTCTACAGGTGCGAGGTGTTCGAATGCCGACCAACGGTCGGCACCCACCGCGCGGCGTGTTACTGGCAGGCCTCGCAGGCTTCCGGGTTTTCCAGCGAGCAGGCGATGGCTTCGTCCGGGCTGAACACCTTGGCCGGTGCGGCGGCACTCACCGTGGTCTTGGCGATCTTGGTGGCCGGGCGCGAACGCAGGTAGTAGGTGGTCTTGATGCCCTGCTTCCAGGCGTACATGTACATGGAGGACATCGCGCCGATGTTCGGGCTTTCCATGAACAGGTTGAGCGAGGCCGACTGGTCGATGAAGGCGCCACGCTCGGCGGCCATGTCGATCAGCGAACGCATCGGCAGTTCCCACGCGGTGCGGTAGACCTCGCGCAGCGTTTCCGGGATCTGCGCCACGCCGGCGATGGAGCCTTCGGCCAGCTTGATGGCATCGCGCATCTCCGGCGTCCACAGGCCCAGCTTCTTCAGCTCGTTGACCAGGTAGCGGTTGACCTGCAGGAAGTCACCGGACAGGGTCTCGCGCTTGAACAGGTTGGACACCTGCGGCTCAACGCACTCGTAGCAGCCGGCGATCGAGGCGATGGTCGCGGTCGGCGCGATCGCGATCATCAGCGAGTTGCGCAGGCCGTGTTCCTTGATGCGCTCACGCAGGGCATCCCAGCGCGCAGTGTCTTCCGGCACCACGTTCCAGGCATCGAACTGCAGTTCGCCGCTGGCGGCACGGGTGTCGTTGAACGACGGGTGCTTGCCGCGTTCCTGGGCCAGCTCGCAGGAGGTTTCCAGCGCGTGGAAGTAGATCGCTTCGGCGATCTTCTTCGACAGCGCGCGGGCTTCGGCGCTGTCGAACGGCAGGCGCTTGCGGAAGAACACATCCTGCAGGCCCATGCAGCCCAGGCCGACCGGACGCCAGCGCAGGTTGGCGCGGCGGGCGGTTTCGATCGGGTAGAAGTTCAGGTCGATGACGCGGTCGAGCTGGCGCACGGCCAGGCGCACGGTCTCGGCCAGCTTCTCGAAGTCGAACTCGTTGTGCTCGTCGAAGTGGTTGCCCAGGTTGATCGAACCCAGGTTGCACACTGCGGTTTCATCGTTGGAAGTGACTTCCAGGATTTCGGTGCACAGGTTGGACAGGTGGATCACGTTGCCCGGACGCAGGGTCTGGTTGCTGGCGCGGTTGCACTTGTCCTTGAAGGTCATCCACCCGTTGCCGGTCTCGGCCAGCGTACGCATCATGCGGGCGTACAGCTTGCGCGCGGAAATGGTGCGGTTGGCCTTGCCCTGGGCTTCGGCCTGCAGGTAGGCAGCCTCGAAGGCTTCGCCAAACAGGTCGGTGAACTCCGGCACGACGCGCGGATCGAACAGCGACCATTCCTGGTCGGCCTCGACGCGCTTCATGAACAGGTCCGGCACCCAGTTGGCCAGGTTCAGGTTGTGCGCACGGCGGGCTTCGTCACCGGTGTTGTCACGCAGTTCGAGGAAGTCCTCGATGTCGGCGTGCCAGGTTTCCAGGTACACGCAGGCTGCGCCCTTGCGCTTGCCGCCCTGGTTCACCGCGGCCACGGACGAATCCATGGTCTTCAGCCACGGCACGATGCCGTTGGAGTGGCCGTTGGTCGACTTGATCAGCGAACCGCGCGAACGCACGCGGGTGTAGCTGACGCCGATGCCGCCGGAGAACTTCGACAGCTGGGCGATGTCGCCGTACTTGGCATAGATCGACTCCAGCGAGTCCTGCGGCGAGTCCAGCAGGAAGCACGAGGACAGCTGCTCGTGGGTGGTGCCGGAGTTGAACAGGGTCGGGCTGGACGGCAGGTAGTCCAGGTTGCCCATGCGCTTGTACAGCGCCAGGGTCTCGGACACGTCCTCGCTCAGCGCGCTGGCGATGCGCAGGAAGAACTGCTGCGGGGTCTCGATCACCTTGCGGGTGTGCGGATGGCGCAGCAGGTAACGGTCGTACAGGGTACGCAGGCCGAAGTAATCGAAGTTCAGGTCCAGCGCGCCGTCGATGGCGTCGTTGAGCTTGCGTGCATTGGTCTGCACGAAGTTCAGCAGGCGGTCGTTGATCAGGCCGACTTCATGGCCGCGGCTGACCGACTGCGAGAAAGCGTAGATTTCCTGGCCGGAGACTTCCTTGGCGATGTAGTTGGCCAGCAGGCGCGCAGCGAGGCGGCCGTACTCGGGCTCTTCACCGATCAGCAGGGCGGCGGTGCGGATGGACAGTTCGTCCAGCTCGCGGGTGGTGGCGCCGTTGTACAGGCCGGAAATGGTGCGGGTGGCCACGCGCATCGGATCGACGGCGTGCAGGCCTTCGGAGGAACGCTGCACCGCGCGCACGATCTTGTTCAGGTCCACCAGTTCAGTCGTGCCATTGCGCTTGGTCACACTCATCGCGTTGGCCGTCGGCGGCGACGTCAACAGGAATTCGCTTTCCTTCTCGATGGTGGCGCTGGATTCGGTGGTCACGGCGTGTGTCCTCTTGGCGTGATTGGTGGGTGCTCGATGCATCGGGTGACGCAGCCCGGGACATGACAGCCCAGGATGGCAGGACGGCGTCGCAGGGGATGAGACCCTGCGCCTGCCACTGCCGTTGACGATCGCGGATGGGTGCTGCTGCCAACCCCCAGACCTGGGGTTGCTGCGACCGACGGCCACAAGATAGTGGGGGTAGTGGGGTCCGTCAACGCCAAATGTAGTGAAATTCGGCAATCCCTTGCGCCGCAAGGATCGTGCCGACGGCGCCCGGATCAGACGCTTCAGACCTGCCGGAACGGGCTGCGCAGTCAAGCCCGAAAGGCGTCACTGCGGTGGCACAACGCACCGCGGAAACGGAACAATGACAGCTTCACATGACAGTGATGAAACTGGCTAGGGACAACCCTGTGTATAGAGCGTGGGCAGCCGGTGGGAATCCGGTGGATGCCGGGATCACCCGCCGGGCAGCGACGCGAGGCTGAACATGTCGGCCGGGCCGGAGGAGCGGCCGCAGGGAAACGCCGTTGCACCCTATCCCCCGATCATTGCCGGCCAGCGGCCGGCACTACCGGAATCCCAGGGTGGTCGTGCCGGCCGCTGGCCGGCATTGCATTCGCGCGGAACCCCTCACGCCCGGTGCGGGGTGCCCAGGTACTCGGCGCTCTGCATCTCGATCAGGCGCGAGGCGGTGCGCTCGAACGCGCCCTGCAGGCGCTGGCCGGTGTACAGCTCGACCGGCGAGGTGCTGGCGGTGCAGACCAGGTTGACGTGGCGGTCGTACAACTCGTCGATCAGGTTGACGAAGCGACGCGCGGCATCCTCGTTCAGGCGATCGAAGGCCGGAATGCCGCCCAGCAGCACCGTGTTGAACTCGTGCGCGATCTCGATGTAGTCCGAGGGCCCGCGCGGGCCCTCGCACAGCGCGGCGAAATCGAACCAGGCGATGCTCTTGCCGCGGCCGCAGACCGGAATCTTGCGGCCCTCGATCTCGATGTTGCCGGGCCTGGCCGGTTGGCCGCCGCTCAGTTCGCTCCAGCGCGTGGCCAGCCAGTTGTCGCTGTCGGCGGCCAACGGTGCGCGGTACACCGGCGAGCGGGTCAGCGCGCGCATCCGGTAGTCCTCGGTGCCTTCGGCGTACAGCTCCACGCAGAAGCGCTGCAACAGGCCGATGGCCGGCAGGAAGCTCTCGCGCTGCAGGCCGTTGAGGTACAGGTTCTCCACTGCGGTGTTGGAGGTGGTGACTAGGGTCACGCCCTCGGCGAACAGGCGCTCCAGCAGCCGCGCCAGCAGCATCGCATCACCGATGTCGGTGACGAAGAACTCGTCCAGCACCAGCACGCGCAGGTTGCTGCGCCACTCCTGGGCGATCTTCGCCAGCGGGTCGCTCTGCCCCTGGTGCTCGCGCAGACGCTCGTGGACGCTGCGCATGAAGCGATGGAAATGCGTGCGGTACTTCTGCTTGATCGGCAGCCCGTCGTAGAACAGGTCGACCAGGAAGGTCTTGCCGCGGCCGACGCCGCCCCAGAAGTACAGGCCCTTGACCGGCTCGGGCTTCTTCCAGAACGAGGACAGGCGGTCCAGCCAGCCGTCCTCGGCACTGTCCAGCAGGCCCAGGTGGATGCGGTCCAGCTCGGCCAGCGCTGCATGCTGGGCCGGGTCGTCCTGCCAGTCACCACGGGCGACCCCTTCCGCGTACCGCTGCGACGGGGTCAACTCGGTTGCACTCATGCCGCCGCGCCCAGCCAATGCTTCACGCCGTGGGTCAGCGCGCCGCGCAGGTCGATCAGCTTGCGGTGGAAGAAGTGGCTGGTCTCGGGCATGCGCACCAGCTCATGCGGGAACTCCAGCGTGTCCAGCCACTGGTAGACAGCCTGCGGGTCGACGATCTCGTCCTGCTCGCCCTGGATCACCAGCCAGCGCGCCGGCGGTGCGATACCGTCGAAATCCCAGCGACCAGCCGGCGGCGCGACCGAGATCAGCGCCTCCGGCTGCAGCGCGGCAGCCGCCTTCAGCGACACGAACGAACCGAAGCTGAAACCGGCCAGCCATAGGCGGTCGTCCGGGCGCTGGCTGCGTACCCAGGCGGCGACCGCCTTCAGGTCATCCTGCTCGCCCACGCCGCCATCGAAGGTACCGGCCGAAGCGCCAACACTGCGGAAGTTGAAGCGCACCGTGGCGATGCCCAGCTCGCGCAGGGTAGTGGCGGTCATGGTGACCACCTTGTTGTGCAGGGTGCCGCCTTCGGTGGACAGCGGATGGCAGACAATGGCCACGATCGGCTGCACCGGCACATCGGCCTTGGGCAGGTCGACGACCACTTCCAGCGGGCCGGCCGGGCCATCCAGTTGAAGACAGGCGGTTTCGCCGGGGGCGACGGGGAACGAAGGCTTGTGCATGGCACCATGATACCGTCCCCCGCCCCTGCCCTGTGCCCGCCCCATGCTCTACCTGTCTTTGGCCGTGATCTGCAGCGTGCTGGTTTCGGTGGTGTTGAAGGTGGCTGGACGCCGCCAGCTGGATGTCGCGCAGATGGTCACCTGGAACTATCTGGTGGCGGCAACGCTCACCGCGGTGGTGCTGCAGCCGCCGCTGGATGCGCTGCGCGCGCCGCATGCGCCGTGGCTGTCATTGCTGGCGCTGGCGGTGGTGCTGCCCTCGATCTTCCTGGTGCTGGGCCGCGCAGTGGCGGTGGCCGGCATCGTGCGCAGCGATGTGGCGCAGCGCCTGTCGCTGCTGCTGTCACTGGCTGCCGCCTTCCTGTTCTTCGGCCAGAGCGCGACGCCGTGGAAGCTGGTCGGCCTGGCGCTGGGCCTGGTCGCCATGGTGGCGATCAGCCTGCGCCCGCGCGGCCCGGCGGTGGCGTCCTCGCCCGGCGGCTGGGGCTGGCTGCTGGGCGTATGGGGCGGGTTTGCGGTGGTCGACGTGCTGCTCAAGCAGGTGGCGCTGTCGGGCACGCCGTCGATGGCGGCGGTGCTGGCCAGCTTCAGCGTGGCCTTCGTGCTGATGCTGGCCCTGCAGCTGTGGCGGCATGTCAGTGGCCGCAGCCAGCTGGCCTGGCGCAACCTCGGCGCGGGTGCGCTGCTGGGCCTGCTCAATGGCAGCAACATCCTGTTCTATGTGCATGCGCACCAGTCGATGCCGGACAACCCGGCCACCGTGTTCGCCGGCATGAACATCGGCGTGGTGGTGCTGGGTGCACTGGTGGGCGTGTTTGCCTTCGGCGAGGCCACCACGAAGTGGAACCGTGCCGGTTTGGCGCTGGCGGTGCTGGCGATCGGCTTGATCGCCTGGGGGTGAGCATGTGCATCGGGGTCAGAGCCCATTCCGTGGGAATGGGATCCGACCCCTGACGCGACCATTGCCCCGGGGTCGGATCCCATTCCCACGGAATGGGCTCCGACCCCGGCGTTGAGGGTTATTTGTCGAAACCCAGCAGCAGCGGGTCGTGGTCGGAGCTGCGCCACGGGCCCTGCACGTTGCGGCCCTGGTAACCGCTGGCGTCCTGCTCGTCGGCGTTGCTGTGCCATTCGGCGGCACCGCGCAGGCGCTTGGCCATGCCCGGGCTGAGCAACGCGTGGTCAAGGCGGCCGGTGTAGCCGTTGTAGACGTAGCTGTAGGGATGCTCGACCTTGGCGACCTTGAACGCGTCCTGCCAGCCCAGGTCGTACAGGGTGCGGATCGGGTCTTCCATCGCGTAGGCGTTGAAATCGCCCAGCAGTACCGCGTCCTTTGTACCGGTACCGGTCGGATCCGTCTGCAGCCAGGCATGCAGCTGCTGCGCCGAGGTCACGCGGGTGGCGTTCCAGCAACCCTGGTTGTCGTTGCGGTCGGCGTCGGCGCCGCTTGCGTCGCGGCAGCCCTTCGACTTGAAGTGATTGGCCACCACCACGAACGGCGCGCCCTGCTTGCCCTGGAAGGCCTGCGCCAGCGGCACGCGGCTGTGCTCGACGAACGGGCCGCCGGTCAACGTGGCCGGCGTGCCGACCGGCTGCAGGCGTGAGCTGCGGTAGATGATGCCGACCCGGATCGGGTTGTCGCCGGGGCCGTTGCCGGCATCGACGAAGCGCCAGTCGCCCTGCGTGCCGCGGTCACGGTTGAGCGCATCGACCAGTTCGGCGATGGCCGACTGCGGTCCGTAGCCGTCGTTCTCCAGCTCCATCAGCGCGGCGACGTCGGCGCCCAGCGCGTTGACCGTGGCGACCAGCTTGGCCACCTGCGCTTTGTGCTCGTCCAGCGTGCGGGCGCCGCGCAGGGTCGGGAAGCCGCCGCCCTGGCCATCACCGTTGAAGAAGTTCTCCAGGTTGAAGGCGGCCACGTGCAGGCTACCCGGCACGGTCGGCACTGCGGGGCGCTTGAGTTCCGGCAGTTTCAGCGCACCCTCGACCTGCAGGCGCGGACGGCCCTGTGCATCCACGCGCACGATGCCCTCCACATTGCGCAGCTGCATGCCAGTGCGCAGCACCGGGTTGCCCGGCAGGTAGGCCACGCTGGCCGGATCGCGGGCATCGCTGCCATCGTCCAGCACCAGGCGACGACGCTGGTTGTCGGCCATCACCTGCTCATAGCCGGCCGTACCCGGCGCGGCCACTTCGGTCGGCTGCCAGAGGCGGCCATCGAAGGCCACGGTGAGCTGGCCGAAGCGCTCCAGGCCATCGGTGCCGGCCAGGGTGAGCGGTGCGGCGATGCGCACGCGCTGGCCATCCAGCGCGCGCCAGTCGGCCGGCGCGGCAGTCAGCACCACGCTGGCGCTGCTGCGCGCAGCGGGCGGCGTCGCGACCTGCGCGACCTGCGGCTGGGCCTGGGCAAAGGCGCTGGCCGGCAGCAGCAGGGACAGGGCAAGGGCGAGGGAACGGCGGCGCATCGACGGGCGATTCCTTGGAAGAGGGCGCACAGACTAACCCTGAAATGCGAAACGCCGCCTGCGCAGCGGGGTTTTGACCTTGGTGGGCAAAGCCTGGGTCGTGCCGGCCGCTGGCCGGCAACCTCATGACCTTCGTGCGATGTGTGGTTGCCGGCCAGCGGCCGGCACTACCGCTTACTTCAGATTGGCCAGCATCCAGTCCACGGTGGCATGGATCTGTTCTTCGGTCAGGGCCGGGTTGCCGCCCTTGGGCGGCATGATGCCGCCGTCGGGGCCGGTATAACCCTCGATGGCGTGCTTGTAGAGGGTGTCCTTGCCCTGCGCGATGCGCTTGTCCCAGTGCGAATGGTCCAGCGTCGGTGCCATGCCCACGCCGGTGGTGTGGCAGGCGGTGCACAGGTTGTCGAAGATCACCTTGCCATCCTTGGTGCCGCCGTAGGCCACCTGCGACGCGGCCTTGGCCAGCGCGGCGGCCTTGGCGGCAGCCTGCGCGGCGGCGCCGGTACTGCCGGCATAGACGGCGCCGGTGGGCGAGATGCGCTGTTCGGTGCGCTTGGCCGCGGTCGGCGACACCTCGGGCGGAATCCGGGTGTGGATGTAGGCGGCAAGGAGGATGAGGCCGAGGGTGATGGTCGCCAGCAGCGCGATCACCATGGAGAAGCGTTTCAGGAACTCCAGATCGTAATTCCGCACTCTTCGTTACCCCTGGCTGATAGTCGTTGGACCACGGCTGAGCGACTGCGTGATGGGCCGAGTATAGAACGCACTTTGCGTGCGACAACAGGCGTCACTGCTGATGCGGCGCAGCATGCCGGGGCTGGGGTCAGATCCCTTTTGCGCCGCAAAAGGGATCTGACCCCAGCAACAGAAGCCGGCCAGCGGCCGGCGCTACCGGATTGCCGGGGCGCCGATCGCGCGCAGGCAGAAGCTGCAGATCGCATCCACCAGCGCGTCTTCGTCGCGGTGCGCTTCGCGGCTGGGCGCGGTCGGGCCGACCATCGCTTCGGTGAAGGCACCGACCAGGCACGCGGCGGCCACATGCGCGTCCTGCACCGGCAGCTCGCCGGCCGCTACGCCCTCCTCCACCAGCCGCAGGAACACGTCGCCGAAGGCGCGACGGCCGCGCATGCGCTCGGCTTCCACGTCCGGGTCGACCGGTTCAACGATGAAGGCGTGCGCCAGCCCCGGCCCGGCCAGGGCACGGCGGACGAAGGCGGTGATCGCCAGCCGCAGCCGCTCGCTGGCCGCCTCCGGGCCACTGGCGATGCGCTCCATGATCGCGACCTCGTGGGCGACGGCGGCATTGAGGACTTCCACGAACAGCTCTGCCTTGGACGGGAAGTGGCGATAGATCAGGCCGGTGGACACCCCGGCCTGGGTCGCCACGGCCGTCACCGGGGCATTGCGCCAGCCGCCCGTGGCGACCAGCTCGCGGGTGGCCAGCAGGATCCGTTCACGGGCGCCCGCCAGGCGTTCTTCCATCAATGCAGAGCGTTTATAAGCCATGTTCTGATTCTAGTTTCAATTTTTGAATTCGTATTCACTTCTTGCCCGAACCCCGCTACGCTGGGGCCATCGCCCGTGTGGGTGGCGGTCCTGCAGACCGCCCCCCACTCCCCTGCCGGGTGCGTCCATTCCTGCCATCCCGCCGTGGAGCCACCACAATGCACGTGCCATCCCTGAACTTCGATCTTGGCGAAGACATCGACCTGCTGCGCCAGAGCGTGGCCCATTTTGCCGCCGCCGAGGTCGCTCCGCTGGCCGCCGAGGCCGATGCCAGCAACCAGTTCCCGCTGGCGCTGTGGCCGAAGCTGGGCGAACAGGGGCTGCTGGGCCTCACCGTGGAAGAAGCATACGGCGGCACCGGCATGGGTTACCTGGCCCACGTGGTGGCGATGGAAGAGATCTCGCGCGCGTCCGGCGGCATCGGCCTGTCCTATGGCGCGCACTCCAACCTGTGCGTGAACCAGCTGCGCAAGAACGGCAACGAGGAACAGAAGCAGCGCTTCCTGCCCGACCTGTGCAGCGGCGCCAAGGTGGGCGCGCTGGCGATGAGCGAACCGGGCGCCGGTTCGGACGTGGTGTCGATGAAGCTGCGTGCGGACAAGCGCGGCGACCGCTACGTGCTCAACGGCAACAAGATGTGGATCACCAACGGCCCGGACGCCGACGTGCTGGTGGTCTACGCCAAGACCGACATGGACGCCGGTGCCAAGGGCATCACCGCGTTCCTGGTCGAGAAGGGCATGAAGGGCTTCTCCACCGCGCAGAAGCTGGACAAGCTGGGCATGCGCTCTTCGCCCACCTGCGAGCTGGTGTTCCAGGATTGCGAGATTCCTGAAGAGAACGTGCTGGGCCAGGTTGGCGGTGGCGTGCGCGTGCTGATGTCCGGCCTGGACTACGAGCGCGTGGTGCTGTCCGGTGGCCCGCTGGGCCTGATGGCTGCGGCGATGGACGTGGTGATGCCGTACGTGCACGAGCGCCACCAGTTCGGCGAGCCGATCGGCAGCTTCCAGCTGATCCAGGCCAAGATCGCCGACATGTACGTGGGCCTGGGTGCCTGCCGCGCGTATGTCTATGCCGTGGCACGTGCCTGCGACCAGGGCCGCACCACCCGCCAGGACGCCGCCGGTGCCATCCTGTACGCCGCCGAGAAGGCCACCTGGCTGACCGGCCAGGCGATCCAGATCCTGGGCGGCAACGGCTACATCAACGAATACCCGACCGGCCGCTTGTGGCGCGATGCCAAGCTGTATGAGATCGGCGCCGGCACGTCCGAGATCCGCCGCATGCTGATCGGCCGCGAACTGTTCCAGCGCACCCTGTAAGGCCACTGCGATGACCGTATTGAGCACCCAGCTGCAACCGGGCAGCGAAACGTTTGAAAGCAACCGCGCGGCCATGCAGGCCGTGGTCGACGACCTGCATGCCACCCTCGCCCGCACCGCGCTGGGTGGCAGCGAAGCCGCACGCGCCAAGCACACCGCGCGCGGCAAGCTGCTGGTGCGCGACCGCATCGACGCCCTGCTCGACCCCGGCAGCGCGTTCCTGGAAATCGCGCCGCTGGCCGCGCACGGCATGTACGAAGACACCGTGCCGGCCGCTGGCGTAGTGGCCGGCATCGGCCGCGTCAGTGGCGTGGAATGCGTGATCGTGGCCAACGATGCCACGGTCAAGGGCGGCACCTACTACCCGATGACGGTGAAGAAGCACCTGCGCGCGCAGGAGATCGCCGAGCAGAACCACCTGCCGTGCATCTACCTGGTCGATTCCGGTGGCGCGTTCCTGCCGCTGCAGGACGAAGTCTTTCCCGACCGCGACCATTTCGGCCGCATCTTCTACAACCAGGCCAACCTGTCGGCACAGGGCATTCCGCAGATCGCCTGCGTGATGGGCAGCTGCACCGCTGGTGGTGCCTATGTGCCAGCGATGAGCGACGAGACTGTGATCGTGCGCGAGCAGGGCACGATCTTCCTCGGCGGCCCGCCGCTGGTGAAGGCGGCCACCGGCGAAGTGGTGACGGCCGAGGAACTGGGCGGCGCCGATGTGCACACGCGCATCTCCGGCGTGGCTGACCACATGGCCGACAACGATCTGCAGGCGCTGGCACGGGTGCGCGCGATCATCGCCCAGCTCAACTGGCGCAAGCCGGAACCGGCGATGGCGGTGCAGGCGTCCGAGGAACCGCTGCTGCCGGCACACGAACTGTACGGGGTGATCCCGGCCGATACGCGCAAGCCCTACGACGTGCGCGAAGTGATCGCGCGCCTGGTCGATGGCTCACGCTTCGACGAATTCAAGCCGCGCTACGGCGCAACGCTGGTCACCGGCTTCGCCCATCTGAACGGCTACCCGATCGGCATCATCGCCAACAACGGCATCCTGTTCTCCGAGTCGGCACTGAAGGGCGCGCACTTCATCGAGCTGTGCACCCAGCGCAACATCCCGCTGGTGTTCCTGCAGAACATCACCGGCTTCATGGTCGGCCGCAAGTACGAACAGGGCGGCATCGCCAAGGACGGCGCCAAGCTGGTGATGGCCGTGGCCTGCGCCAAGGTACCCAAGTTCACCGTGGTGATCGGTGGCTCGTTCGGTGCCGGCAACTACGGCATGTGCGGCCGTGCATACTCGCCGAACTTCCTGTGGATGTGGCCGAACGCGCGCATCGGCGTGATGGGTGGCGAACAGGCCGCCAGCGTGCTGGCCACGGTCAAGCGCGATGGCATCGAGGCCAAGGGCGGCCAGTGGCCGGCAGCGGAGGAAGACGCGTTCAAGGCACCGATCCGCGATCAGTTCGAGCAGCAGGGCCACCCGTACTACGCCAGCGCGCGCCTGTGGGACGACGGCGTGATCGACCCGGCCGACACCCGCCGGGTGCTGGCGCTGGCGCTGTCGGCCAGCCTCAACGCCGCCCCGCAGCAGACGCGCTTCGGCGTGTTCCGCATGTAACCCGTGCCATGACCGAGCCTGTTGCCATGTTCACCAAAGTCCTGATCGCCAACCGCGGCGAAATCGCCTGCCGCGTCATCGCCACCTGCCACCGCCTCGGCATCGCCACCGTGGCGGTGTATTCCGATGCCGACCGCAACGCACGCCACGTACGTCTGGCCGACGAGGCCATCCACATCGGCCCGGCTGCCGCGCGTGAGAGCTACCTGCGCGGCGACGCGCTGCTCGACGCCGCACGCCTGACCAGCGCGCAGGCGATCCACCCCGGTTACGGTTTCCTGTCCGAGAATGCCGACTTCGCCGATGCCTGCGCCGCCGCCGGCATCACCTTCATCGGGCCACCGGCCAGCGCCATCCGCGCGATGGGCGACAAGAGCGCGGCCAAGGCCCTGATGGCCAAGGCCGGTGTGCCACTCACCCCGGGTTACCACGGCGACCAGCAGGCGCCGGATTTCCTGCGCGCGCAGGCCGATGCCATCGGCTACCCGGTACTGATCAAGGCCAGCGCCGGTGGCGGTGGCAAGGGCATGCGCAAGGTCGAACGCAGCGAGGACTTCGTCGATGCACTGGCCAGCTGCCAGCGCGAGGCCGCCTCGGCATTCGGCAACGACCATGTGCTGGTCGAGAAGTACGTCGAGCGCCCGCGCCATATCGAGATCCAGGTGTTCGGCGACAGCTACGGTGAGGCGGTCTACCTGTTCGAGCGCGACTGCTCGGTGCAGCGCCGCCACCAGAAGGTGCTGGAAGAAGCGCCCGCCCCGGGCATGAGCCCCGAACGTCGTGCTGCGATGGGCAAGGCCGCGGTCGATGCCGCGCGCGCGGTGGGCTACGTCGGTGCCGGCACGGTGGAATTCATCGCCGGCCCGGACGGCGATTTCTACTTCATGGAAATGAACACCCGCCTGCAGGTCGAGCATCCGGTCACCGAGTACATCACCGGCACCGACCTGGTGGAGTGGCAGCTGCGCGTGGCCTCGGGCCAGCCGCTGCCGCTGCGCCAGGAGCAGCTGGCGATTCATGGTCATGCCATCGAGGCGCGGCTGTATGCCGAAGACGCCGACCGTGGTTTCCTGCCGTCCACCGGCCTCCTGCGCCGCCTGCGCCTGCCGTCGCCGTCGACTCATGTGCGCGTGGATACCGGTGTCGAGGAAGGCGATAGCATCACCCCGTACTACGATCCGATGATTGCCAAGCTGATCGTCTGGGACGTGGACCGCGACGCCGCGCTGCGCCGCATGAGCCAGGCCCTGGCCGACTGCCAGGTGGTGGGCGTGACCACCAATGCCGGTTTCCTGCGCCGCCTGGTGAACACCGATTCGTTTACCCACGCCAAGCTGGATACCGCGCTGATCGAGCGCGAGCAGGCCGCATTGGGCCGGGTGGGTGACAGCGATGATGCGCTGTGGCTGCTGGCGGCGGTGGCCGCCGTGGCCACTACTGCAGGTGCAGCCAGCGACGCGCGCGACCCGCATTCGCCGTGGCAGGTGCAGGATGGCTGGCGCCTTGGCGCGCCCGCGCCGCGCGTGCTTCCGCTGCAGCAGGGTGAACGCCGGCACACGCTGAAGGTGTGGGCGCAGACCGATGGCTGGCGCGTGCAGTGCGATGACGCGGCACCCGTGCAGGTGATCGGCACCGCCGATGTGCGGGGGCTGGCGGTGCAGCTGGGCGGGCGCCGCTGGACACTGCAGCTGCTGCGCGACGGTGACCAGCTGTACCTGTTCGGCACCGACGGCCAGCACCGTTTCACCCTGCATGATCCGGTGAGCGAATCGGACCACGCCGTGGCCGATGCCGGCAGCCTGCTGGCACCGATGCCCGGGAAGATCGTGGCCACGCTGGTCGCCGCCGGTACCGAGGTCAAGCGCGGCACGCCGCTGGTGGTGTTGGAAGCGATGAAGATGGAGCACACCCTGCAGGCACCGGCCGACGGCACGGTGAAGGGCTACCGCGCCAAGGCCGGTGACCAGGTCTACGACGGCGCGGTGCTGGTGGACTTCGAAGCGGCGTGAACGCCGGGGCGACGGTCGCTCAGCGGTCGTCGCCCGCCGTCACCCGACCAGCGGGATCGAATTCGGCCGTGTCCAGTGTGGCACTGCGCCAGCCCAGGCCGCAGATGGCCATCGCGCTCTGGCCGATGCCATCGAAGCCGAAGGCACGATCGACATCGGCATCGTTGATGGCTGCGGTGACGAAGGCGGCCAGGCCGCGCTCGGTCGCGCACAGGTACAGCAGCTGCGAGATGTGACCGACATCCAGCGTCACCGCACGATGCGCCTTGGCGTGGTTGCGGTACTTCCAGAAGCAGCGGTCATAGCGCGGCGCCAGCACCAGCAGCGCCGGCGCATCGGCGAACCACGCCTGCCCGGACAGCATCCGCCGCGCCAGCGCCGGCAGTGCCTGCGGCGGTGGCGAGGGCAGCGGCAGCACGGCGTGCTGCACCGGGTGGTAGTGGTACAGGCCCGGTGCCAGTCCTTCCACGTTCTGCACCAGCAGGAAGCCTTCGGTGGGATGCAGGCCGCCACCGGAAGGCACGTTCTTCTTCAGGAACTCGGTATCGCGCTCGACCTTCTGCACCGCGTGCGCCATCAGCGTGCGCTGCAGCACCTGGGCCAGCAACGGCAGCGGCAGCGCGCGCTGCGGGTCGAAATTGCGGCAGGTGGTGCGGCGCGCCAGCAGTGCGTCGAACGCGGCCTCTTCGCTGCGCGGCAGCGGCTGGTAGTCGCCCTGCATGGGCTGCACCACCGGCGGCGGCGGCCCGAGGCGCTGGCGCAGGCCGGCAGCGGTGTCCAACCCCTGCCGGCGCATGTCCTCCACGCTGTCCACGGCCTGCCAGCGTGCATGGCGATGGGCCAGTGCAGCCAGCGGCCACCACTGGCTGCGCCGCAGCGCCTCGTCGCGCAGCTGGTGCCCCACCTCGCTCGGCGGGTCGGTCAGCAGCAGGCCCTGCTCGACCAGGCGGGCCAGCATCGCCGGGGAAGCATCGGCGGGCGGTTCGCTCCAGCGGTGCGCGCTGAGCTCGCCCAGCAGCTGGCGCTCCTCGGCGTCCACCGGCAGTGGCTGGTCCAGATGCGCGGCCAGCGCCACCCAGCTGATCTGGCTGTCCATCTCGGCGTGGCCGGCCAGCATCGCGCGCAGGTCCAGGGTGACCGCCTCGCGGGGCTCGAACATCAGGCTGGCGCAGCGGCGCAGGCGCATCGGTTTCCTTCCTTCTGCCGCACAACCGGCATAGCAGCAACGACCGCGGCGCGGCCAACTTTAGCGATGTGCACAGCGCGGCCCTCAATGGCAGGCTGTCGCGGCCGATACGAGAAACTCCACTTACGGACGATCCCCATGAGCACCCATCCCCGCCTTTCCGCCGCAGACGCCAGCCTCCTGCTTGACCACCTGATCGGCAATGACGACTTCCGCAGCCACTTCACCGCGTCGCCAGCCAAGGCGCTGGCCTCGATCGGGCTGGACGGTGCCGTTGGCGAGAACGACTGCATGAAGATCGGCACCCTGGCCTCGGTCGAAGAGCTGAGCCAAGTGCGTGACGGGCTGCAGGCCCACCTGTCCGGGTCGGTGGCGGCCATGACCGTGGTGTTCTGCTTCGAAGCCGGCAAGGTCGGCGAGCGCATCGACGGCTGACCCGCCATCAGGGCGCGCCGGCCGTGGCCGGCGTAGCCCACGTGGAGACGTCATACACGTTCAGCGGTTGCCACACCTGCAGGGCGGTGACCTCGGCAATGGCCTGGCCGCGATGCTGGGCCAGCCAGGCCTGCTGGCGGCGCACGGCGGCTTCATCGCCCTGCGCACGCAGCGCGAACAGCAGCACGACGCGCGCCTGCACCGGCTCGCTGCCATCGAGCATCGGCTCGATCAGCGCGCGGGCTGCATCGGGCCGCTGCATCTGCAGTTCGTCCATGGCGCTGACGATGCGCAGCCAGCGGTCCGCGACCGGACTGCGCAGGCTGCGCAGCAGGGGCCGCTGCTCGTCCAGCCAGCGCCTGGCCAGTTCGAACTGGCCCTGCCGCTGCGCCAGGTGGACCAGCGCCAGCCATTGCAGGCCACGGGCATGCAGCATGGGATCATCACGCTCCTGCAGCATCGGCTGCAGCAGCGCCGCAATGGCCTGCAGCCCGGCACGGTCAGCGCTCGGGCACAGCGCCGCCACGCTGGCGTGCTGCAGGCGCTGCTGCACCTGAAGATCGATCAGCGTCGGCGCCGCTGCATCTTCGCGTATCGCCTGCTGCATGGCCGCGCAATCGCGCTGCGCGGCCGCCAGCAACAACTGCGCACGCAGCTTCATCCGCTGCTGCAGGGCATCGCTGGCATGGATCTGCGGCAACAGCTTCGCTGCCTTGGCGTACTGCCCCTGCGCCACCAGCACATCCACGCCGGTCTCATCGGCGTCATCACGGCCGCGCAGGATCTGCGCCTGTGCCAGTGTTTCGGCGGCAAGCTGCGGTTGGTTGGCAGCGATCTGTATCCGCACCAGGTGGACCAGCGGATACAGCCGCAGCGGATCCTGCGGTACTGCGGCCGCACGCGCATAGGGTTCGGCCTCGCTGAACTGGTTGGCCTGCAGCAGGTACCAGGAGGTGTTGGACAGCCCCGCGAACGAATCCGGATAGACCTTGGCCAGCGTGCGCCATTGCTCCAGCGCCCAGCCACCCGGCTCCAGCTCGGCCATCCAGGCCTTCAGGTACAGCCGCTCGCGTGGCGGCAGCCGATCCTGCAGGTCCAGCGCATGCTGCATGGCTTCGCGTGCACGCCGCCCTTCCTCGACGCGCGCATGCAGTTTGGCCACGCCCATGTAGGCCAGGGCGAAACCGGGATCGATATCGATCGCCGCCTGGTACAGGTTGCGCGCCTCCTCAAAGCGACGCTGGCCCAGTGCACTTTCCGCCAGTGCGAATGCACGCAGTGCGCGCAGATCCTGGGTCGATGCCCGCGGCAGCGGCAACGACTGTTCCAGGCTCGCCACCGATTCGCCCAGTCCGCGCCGCAGGCGCCCGACCACGTCGTCCACCGCGAACACCATCTGGTCGGATCGATCCACGGTGGCGGTGAACGTCTGGATCACCTGGCCGCTGCCGGGTGCGGCGACATCGATGGCCAGCTCGTAGCCACCGACCTTCTGCCGCACCGTCGGCAGCAACACGGCGCGCGCGCCTTCCCGCACCGCCACGTTGGCCGCGGTATCGCGGCTGAGCCGGGTATCGCCCGAGAGCCGCGCCATTTCCAGGCTTTCGCGGATCTTGCCCTCCGACAGCACGTTCACGTAGCGCGACTGCTCCAGCGCGATCCGGATCGCGTGCCGCATCGAGTCGTCGAAGATCGGGTCGCCGGTGAGATTGTCGACGTCACCGAGCACCACCCAGTCGCGCTCGGCGAACGCGATCGCCGGTTCCGGCCGCAGCAGCAGCCAGCCGCCCAGCACCGCCACCGCCAGCACCAGGCCTTCGGCGGCCAGCACCAGCGGCTGCCGCCACAACGGCAGGTCGCGGCGGGCCTTGGCATTGGCACGCGGCATGCGCAGCGGTGCGGAGCCGATCTCGCCCACTTCGATCACTTCCTGTACCACCGGCACGCCCTTGAAGCGCCAGCGCCCGTGCGACTTCCACAACAGGCGCGTGCCGCGCTCGCCCAACGCATCGGTGGCACGGCGGGTCAGCGATTCGGCTACCGCCGACAACAGGATCTGGCCGGGCCGCGCCAGCATCATCAGGCGCGCCGCCATCGGCTTGGCCAAGCCTTCCACTTCCATCGACTTGGCGCCGGCGCGGACTGCCTCGGCACTGTTTTCCCAGGTCAGCACGTCGCCCACATGCAGGCCAGCACGCGCGCGCAGTTCAATCGCACGCTGCTGGCCCAGCGCATGTAGTTCGCGCTGGTAGTCCAGGGCGAAGCCCAGGGCATCGATGGCGCGCTCGAACAGCATGAACAGGCCGTCCGAACGATCGATCAGCTGGCCATTCCAGCGGTGCTGCAGCACCAGCACCAGGCGGTCGTGTTCCTGGAACAGGCTCGCCGCCGCCACGTCGCCGATCCGCTCGACCAGCTGCAGCGAATCACACAGATCAGTGAACAGCAGGGCGCGTAGCTGTGGGCTATGCGGGGCTGACGTTCCGTTGTCGCCATTCATCGCCTGCATCTCCCTATTGGCCGTCCGGATCATCCACCCAGCGCAGGCAGTTGCCGCCATCACGCTTGGCCCGGTACAGCGCCCGATCGGCGCTGGCATACCACTCGCTCCAGTCCGCGTCGGCATCCAGCAGGCTGGCTCCGATGCTGACCAGGCTTACATGCGGCGTGCCATGGCTGCGCTCGAGCAGGCCGTGCACCGCGCTGAGGATGAACTCGGCAGCGTGCTGCACGATCTCGCGGTTGCCACGGCGCAGCATCAGGCAGAACTCATCACCGCCAAGCCGGCAGGCCAGGTCCTGTTCGCCAGCCATCGAGCGCAGGATGTTGCCCATGCTCTGCAGCACGCGGTCGCCGGCCTGGTGGCCGTGGCGATCGTTGATCTGCTTGAAACGGTCGCAATCGATCAGCAGCAGCGCCTGCGGCGGCCCCTCGGCACGCTCGCGGCACTCCTGCAGGTACAGGGTGAGGCCACGGCGGTTGTGCAGGCCGGTCAGTTCATCGGTACGCACCAGCTCGCGGGTGTGGGTCAGCTGGTGGGTGGTGATGTAGAGGTTGTCCAGCGCGGTTTCCAGATCGTGGTTGCGCCGGCGCAACTGGCTGATCAGGGCCTGTTCGTTGGCCAGCACGCGCATGATCGTGCGGCGCAGGAAGTAGGCCACCAGGCCCGGATCGGATTCGACCAGCCGGTGGAAATCAGCCGGCCCCAGTTCCAGCACATCGCAGTCGACCAGCGCGCGCGCGCTGGCGCTGCGCAGGTGGTCGCCGACCAGCAGGCCCAGTTCTCCGAAGAACTCATGCTGCCCGAGTGTCTTGATCACCAGGTCCTCGCCGAAGTCCAGTTCGATCTGGCCTTCGAGGATCACATACATGCGCTCGCCGCGGTGGCCACGCTGGAACAGCCACTGTCCGGCACGGAGCTTGCATGCGCGGGCGAATCTGGCAAACAATGCCACCTCGGCATCTGACAACAGCGCGTGCACGATCTCGGCCATCGCCACCCGGGCGATACCTGTCGTCACATCACTGTTCTCGGCCGCACCCCTGCCGGTCATTCCCTGCACCCGCCGCCAGCGTCCCCTGGTGAGCCGCGGAGCATAGCACCGCTTTAAAGTGTGCGCCCTATCTCATTTTGACCGTTCTGCCGATCTTGATTGATGTGAAGATCGGTGGTGGCCCGTTCTGGTCACGGGTGCCCGGGCAAAACCCCTGCTGGATCAATTCGATGCCGGGTTTCACAGGATTTCGGCCAAGTTGCCGGAACCCGGGGTGCGCCTGATTGACGCTGCCCGCTGGCTGCCCCCCTTGCATCGATACAACAACGCCGGCAGGTCCCCCGACCGGCCGGCGTTGCCTGGCCCTTCCCTGGCCACCCTGATCGGATTTCCAGGCCCCGGTAGAGCCGGCCGCTGGCCGGCTGCCACGCAGCGCCCGGAGCATCCTGTGATTGCCGGCCAGCGGCCGGCACTACCGGATCACGCCGCGCACCGGATCACGCCGCGCGTTCGCTGCGCCCGCCGTGGAACTGCTCTTCCTCGGTCGATCCGGTCAGCGCGGTGGTCGACGACTGGCCCTGCTGGATCGCCTGGGTCACCGCATCGAAATAGCCGGTACCGACCTCACGCTGGTGCTTGACCGCAGTGAAACCGCGCTCGGCCGCTTCGAACTCGGCTTCCTGCAGTTCCACGAACGCACTCATCTGGCGGCGCGCGTAGCCGTGGGCCAGATTGAACATGCCGTAGTTCAACGCATGGAACCCGGCCAGGGTGATGAACTGGAACTTGTAGCCGTAGCTGCCCAGTTCGCGCTGGAACTTGGCAATGGTGGCGTCGTCCAGGTTCTTCTTCCAGTTGAAGCTGGGCGAGCAGTTGTAGGCCAGCAGCTTGCCCGGGAACTTCGCGTGGATCGCCTCGGCGAATTTGCGTGCAAACTCCAGGTCCGGCTTGCCGGTCTCGCACCACACCAGGTCGGCATAGGGTGCATAGGCCAGGCCGCGGCTGATCGCCTGGTCCAGGCCGTTGCGGGTCTTGTAGAAACCTTCGACGGTGCGCTCACCGGTAGTGAACGGCTTGTCGTTGCCGTCGATGTCACTGGTCAGCAGATCCGCAGCTTCGGCATCGGTGCGCGCGACCAGCAGGGTCGGCACGCCCAGCACGTCGGCAGCCAGGCGCGCGGCGTTGAGCTTCTCGATCGCCTCGCGGGTCGGCACCAGCACCTTGCCGCCCATGTGCCCGCACTTCTTCACCGAGGCCAGCTGGTCCTCGAAGTGCACGCCGGCGGCGCCGGCCTCGATCATCGCCTTCATCAGTTCAAAGGCGTTGAGTACGCCGCCGAAGCCGGCTTCAGCATCGGCCACGATCGGCTGCAGGAAGTCGATGTCATCCTTGCCTTCGGCGTGGTGCAGCTGGTCGGCGCGCAGCAGCGTGTTGTTGATGCGCTTGACCACCGCCGGCACCGAATCTGCCGGGTACAGCGACTGGTCCGGATACATCTGGCCGGCCAGGTTGGCGTCGGCCGCCACCTGCCAACCGGACAGGTAGATCGCCTTCAGGCCGGCCTTGACCTGCTGCATGGCCTGGTTGCCGGTCAGTGCACCCAGCGCGTTGACGAACTCGCGCTCGTGCAGCGACGCCCACAGCTTCTCCGCACCCAGGCGGGCCAGCGAATGCTCGATGTGGACGGTGCCGCGCAGGCGCACCACGTCGGCGGCGCTGTAGTTGCGCTGGATGCCTTCCCAACGCGGGTTGGTATCCCAGTCGTGCTGGATCTGTTCGGCAGTGGGCAGCTTGCTCATGTCTTTCTCCAGTTCGGTTCGTGCGTGCAGCGGGGAGGGAAACGGCGGTAGACGCGGGCGGCAGTCAATCGATGCGCGCGTAGGCCGGCAGGGTCAGGAAATCGGTCAGTTCTTCGCTGCGGCTCAGTTCGCCGAGCAGGGCGATGGCCTCGCTGATGCGCGCGCCACCGGGCAGCGCGGCGGTATCGCCCAGCCGTGCCGGCAGCTGCGACAGGGTGGAATCCAGCAGGGCCAGGTCGATCGCGGTGCCATCGTCCAGCTGCTGGCCCGGCGTATGCAGCCATTGCCACAACTGGCTGCGGCTGATCTCGGCGGTGGCCGCGTCCTCCATCAGGTGATGGATCGGCACACAGCCGTTGCCATCCAGCCACGCCGCCAGGTAACGCACGCAGACTTCCACGTTGCCTTCGAAGCCGGCGCGGGTGATGGTGCCCGGCGGCCGCGCGATCAGTTCGTCGCGGCCGACGCGCACGTCCTGGCGCAGCACGCTGTGCTGGTTCGCACCGGGCATGTGCTCGTCGAAGATCGCCATCGCCACCGGAATCAGCGCCGGATGCGCGACCCAGGTGCCGTCGTGGCCGGCGCTGACTTCGCGCAGCTTGTCGGCGCGCACGCGGGCCATGGCCTGTTCGTTGGCGGCGGCATCGTTGTTGATCGGAATCTGCGCGGCCATGCCACCCATCGCATGCGCACCGCGGCGGTGGCAGGTCTGGATCAGCAGTTCCGAATAGGCCTTCAGGAACGGCTGGGTCATGGTCACCTGGCCACGTTCAGGCAGGACGCGGTCGGCGTGGCGGCGGAAGGTCTTCAGGTACGAGAAGATGTAGTCCCAGCGCCCGCAGTTCAGGCCGACGATGCGATCACGCAGCGCGTGCAGGATCTCGTCCATCTCGAACACCGCCGGCAGCGTTTCGATCAGCACGGTCACCTTGATCTGGCCGTGCGGCAAGCCGAGCATCCCTTCGATGTGCGACAGCGCGGTTTCCCACAGCGCCGCCTCTTCCATGCTCTGCAGCTTGGGCAGGTAGAAGTACGGGCCACGATCCTTGGCCTGCAGGGAGCGGGCGTTGTGGAAGGCGAACACCGCTGCGTCGAACAGGCCGCCGGCGAGGAACTGGCCGTCGACGCGTACGTGCTTCTCGTCCAGGTGCCAGCCACGCGGGCGCACGATCAGCACCGCCTGTTCGTCGTATGGGCGCAGCGTGTAATGCTTGCCATTGGGGGCGGTGTATTCGAGATCGCCGCGCACCGCCGCGGCCAGCGACTGCTGCCCGGCCAGCAGGTTGCGCCAGGTCGGCGAGGTCGAATCCTCGAAGTCGGCCATGAACACCTTGGCGCCGGAGTTCAGCGCGTTGATGACCATCTTCGGGTCGGTCGGGCCGGTGATCTCGACGCGGCGGTCCTGCAGCGCGGCCGGCAGCGGCGCAACGCGCCAGTCGCCGCTGCGGATCGCAGTGGTGTCTTCACGGAAGTCCGGCAGGCCGCCCTGGTCGAAGAACGCCTGGCGTTCACGGCGGGCCTGCAGCCTCGCCTGCCGGCCCGGTTCCACCGCGCGGTGCAGCGACACCAGCAGGGCCAGCAGCGGCGCCGGCAGCACGGTGTCCTGGCCGGCCACGCGGGTCGCCAGGGCGATGCCGGGGGTGGCCTTGGTGGCGGGGGTGGGAACGGCGGAAGCGACGGCGGACATGGGGCGACTCCAGCGGTGGGGGAACGTCTCCACGGTGCCGCTGGGCCTCAGTATTTGGCAAAACAGTTTTTGCAATGTTTTACATAAGTTATGCTAATACTCGTTACACGATGAGCACACGCACCCCGCCAAGTCCTCGTTTTTCCTACAAATCCGACCGGCTCAAGCCGCTGCGCGCGTTCTGCCAGACCGTGCGCCTCGGCTCCGTCTCACGGGCGGCTGAGGCACTTTTCGTCAGCCAGCCGGCCATCAGCCTGCAGTTGCAGGCGTTGGAACGGGAGCTGGGGGTGCCATTGTTCGAGCGCAGCGGGAGGCGCCTGGTGCCCAGCCGCGAGGGCCAGCTGCTGTACGAGATGGCACAGCCGCTGGTGGAGAACCTGGACGGGCTGGAGGCGCGCTTCCGCGACAAGGTGCGCGGCCTGGACGCGGGCGAGCTGAACATTGCCGCCAACAGCTCGACCATCCTGTACCTGCTGCCGAAGATCGTCGAACGCTTTCGCCTGCACCACCCGGACGTGCGCCTGACCCTGCACAACGCGATCAGCGCCGACGGCACCGACCTGCTGCGCGAGGATGCCGCCGACCTGGCGATAGGTTCGATGACCGATGTGCCGGCCGACCTGACCTACGCCCCGGCCTACCGCTTCGAGCAGGTGCTGATCGCACCGCACGATCATCCGCTGGCCAAGGGCGGCGAGCTGGAGCTGACCGATATTGCGCGCTATCCGCTGGTGCTGCCGCCGAAGCGGCAGATCACCTACCGGCTGGTAGACCAGGTGTTCCAGCGCCACCGCATCGCCTACACCGTGGCGCTGGAGGTGGGGGGCTGGGAAGTGATCAAGCAGTACGTGGCGATGGGCATGGGCATTTCCATCGTGCCGGCGCTGTGCCTGAACGAGGCCGACCACGAGCGGCTGGCGGCGCGGTCGATGAAGCGCTGGTTCCCCGAGCGCAGCTACGGGGTGATCGTGCGCCGGGGCAAGGCGTTGTCGGCGCAGGCGCGGGCGTTCATCGAGCTGATCCAGCCGGAGTTGTTCAGTCCGCGCGATTACGATCAGAGCGGGCATTCGGAGCGGTGAGGGGTGTTCTGGTTTGCAGGGTTGCCGCCCTGCACCTGCAGAGGCCGAAGCAACGGCAACGTCAACGGCAACAGCGGGCATTCCGTGGGATGGCGGGGTGGGTCCGGTTACGAGGGACGCCGTAAATCCGTCCATGGAGGCTCGGTCGCGCCATCCATGGCGCTCACGCCCCCGCAACCGGACCCACCCCGCCTTCGACCGTTTTCTGCGAACTGTGGGAAATGCTTCCCATGGTGGGTGCCGACCGTTGGTCGGCACGGGGTCGGATCCCGCCTCTGATTCATTTCCGGCTGACGATGAATAAACTGGCCCCATGTCCATCGAACTCCGCCACCTGCGCTACTTCCTCGCCGTCGCCGATACGCTGCACTTCGGCCAGGCGGCGGAGCGGCTGGGCATGTCACAGCCGCCACTCAGCCAACAGATCCGCCAGCTGGAAGAACTGATTGACGCGCGCCTGTTCGTGCGCAGCCATCGCCGCGTGCAGCTGACGCCTGCGGGCGAACTGCTGCAGGAACGTGCACGCGCCATCGTGCAGCAGGTGGAAACGGCCGTGGACGAGGTGCAGCGTGCACAGCGTGGTGAGCAGGGTGAACTGCACATCGGTCTGACTCGCGCCACGCCGCTGTCGCCGCAGATTCCGCGTTCGATCCTGCGCTACCGTCAGCAGTACCCACAGGTGCGGCTGCAGCTGAGCGAGATGAACACGCTGCAGCAGATCGATGCGCTGCTCGACGGTTCACTGGACGTGGGCATCATCCGCAAGCGCGCATTGCCGCCGGAGCTGGTGGCGCACAGCCTGTTCGTCGATCCACTGGCGTTGATCGTGCATGCCGACCACCCTGCCCTGCGCATGCTGTCGAAGCAGGGCACGTTGTCGCTACGCGACTTCGCGCAGGAGCCGTTCGTGGCATTTCGCCGCAGCGCGGGCGCGGGCATCCATGACCACATGATCGCGCTGTGCGCGGCGGCGGGCTTCACGCCGCGCATCGTGCAGGAAGCCGGTGAAGCATCGACGTTGATCAGCCTGGCCGCTGCGGGCCTGGGTGCGGCGATCCTGCCGTCGTCATGCGATCACATACGCGTGGAAGGATCGCGCTTCGTGGCACTGGCCGATGCTGGCGCGCATTCGGAAGTGCAGCTGGCCTGGCACCGCGAACGGGTAACGCCGCTGATCCGCAATTTCGCCACGCTGCTGCGTGAGGCGTTCGCCGAAGGGTGAAGTGCAACCCACCCGGGTAGTGCCGGCCGCTGGCCGGCAACCCCACATGGGCCGGCATGCCGGCCAGCGGCCGGCACCACCGTACGCGGTGGGTCACGCGGTGACCGGCTGCGGCGCGCGCTGCTGCAGCGCCCAGACGATGCCGCCCCCGATCAGGGTCAGCACGGCAGCGAACGCGCACACGCCCAGCCAGTCCCAGGCCGCGTAGGCCAGGCCACCCACCCCGCCCAGCACGCTGGAGCCCAGGTAGTAGGCGAACAGGTACAGCGCCGATGCTTCCGCGCGCATCGTACCGGCACGGCTGCCGACCCAGCTGCTGGCCACCGAGTGGCCACCGAAGAAGCCGAAGGTCACCAGCGCGATGCCCAGTGCCATCGTGCTCAGCCACGGCATCGCCAGCAGCGCGATGCCGGCGCCGATCAGCGCGAACGAGATCGACAGGATGCGGCCGCGCCCGTACCGCGTGGCCTGCTGGCCCATCCACGCCGAACTGAAGGTGCCCACCAGATACACGCTGAAGATCAGCCCGACCACGGTCTGGCTGAGGTGGTAGGGCGGCGCCAGCAGGTGATAGCCCAGGTAGTTGTAGAGGGTGACGAACACGCCCATCAGCACGAACGAGGTGGCGAACAGCCACGGCAGGCCCGGGTCGGCGAACAGCAGGCGCCAGCGCGACGGCAACTGGCGCAGGCCATCACGGCGGGGATGGAAATGACGCGACGGCGGCAGCTGCAGCCACAGCAGCACGGTACTGGCGATGGCGATGATCGAGACCACGCCGATGCCCCAGCGCCAGCCCCAGTGATCGGCGATGATGCCGGCCAGCAGGCGCCCGCTCATGCCACCGATGGCGTTGCCGCCGATGTACAGGCCCATCGCCAGGCCCAGCGCGCGGCTGTCCATTTCCTCGACCAGGTAGGTCATCGCCACCGCCGGCACGCCGCTCAGCGCCAGGCCGAGCAGCGTGCGCAATACCAGCAGCGTGGTCCAGTCATCCACCAGCGCCGAGCTCAGCGACAGCATGGCCGAGGCCAGCAACGCGACGATCATCAACGGGCGGCGGCCGACCGCATCGGACAGCAGACCAGCCAGCAGCATCGCCACGGCCAAGGTGCCGGTGGTCAGCGACAACGACATGGCGCTGCCGGCGGCGGACACGCCGAAATGGCGGCTGAACTCAGGCAGCAGCGGCTGCACCGTGTACAGCAGGCCGAAGGTGGAAAAGCCGGCCAGGAACAGTGCCAGCGCGGTGCGACGAAAGGCCGGTGTGCCCTGCTGGATGCGGGTCTCGGCGCTGGAGTCGACAGTGGGGGGGCGGCGTTCGACGGCCGCCGCGGTTTCGCCAGTCATGGGATCGATGGGCCGGTGGGGGCGGCCAAGCGTGGGAGGGAACGGGCCTCAGACTAGGCCCGTCTATCCAGTCGATCCATAACCTGATAGGTAATGATTGATATACGAGAAGTATCAATTCAGCTTACAGGCGCTGCCACTCGAAGCCGTCGCCCCGGCGGTAGTACACCGCCACCGCGCGGCCGTAGAGCTTGTCGGCGTCGACGAAGCCGAAGAAGCGGCCATCGAAGCTGTTGCCGCGGTGGTCACCCAGCACCAGCACCTTGCCAGCCGGCACCACCAAGTCGGCGATGTCCGGACCGCCGCCCATGTCCAGATCAAGGCGGGCACGTCGCTCGCCGAAGGCTTCCACGTCCTGCAGGTCGGCCATCTGCAGCGGCTGCCCGTTGATGCTCAGATGGCCTTCGCGCATCTGCACATGGTCACCGGCCACCGCCGCCACGCGCTTGATCAGGCGGGTGCCGTCGGCCGGTGAGTCGAAGACCGCCACCTCGCCACGCTGCGGGGTGCCGGTCGCCATCAGTTCCGTGTTGGTGAATGGCAGACGCAGACCGTAGGCGCGCATGTCCACCACCACCCGGTCGCCGGGCTGCAGGGTCGGCTGCATCGAACCACTCGGCACCACGTAATGGTTGGCCAGGGTATCGCGGGCGGCGGCGAGCAGGCCGAGCATCACCAGCAGCGGCAGCGCCTCTTTCTTCAGCCAGGCCAGCGCGCGTTCGGAAAAGGGAGGGCGGGCAACAGCGTCCATGGCAGGATCCGGGTGGGTGGTAGCTGCATCAGACCACATCCGGGCCGAAGAGGTTCCCGCACCGCGCTCCTGTAGAGCCGAGCCTACGCTCGGCTGCTCTGCGCCCAGTCCTGGCAACCCTGGCGCTGCAAAAGGGGTTACGCAGGTTTTACGCCCCGGCCCGGCGGCGGGCATCGCACCTTTACGGGCAGCACGCGCATCGTGTGCCCACCGCGCCACAGGGCGCATTCCGCAAGGTGTTGTATGACCCTCCTGGTGATCCGCCACGCATCTTCGTCGGCGCCGCGTCCGCAGCTGCCGGCACAGCTGGCCGGCCATCGCGTGCTGTGCAGCGACTGCGCCAGCCTGTCCGAGGTACGCCAGTGCCTGTGCCAGCCGCAGGCGCGCTCCGCCGACTGGGTACTGCTGGATGTCGGTACCGCCGACGAAGCGCAATGGCAGGCCGAAGGTGGCGCGCTGCAGGCAGCACTGGAACGGCTGCCGGCGCAGTACATCGAACTGCAGGCTCCCAGCGAGCCGGGCCTGGATGCACGTCTGCGCCTGCAGCACGGTCCGGCCGCCGTGGTGGTCGACCAGCGCAGCCAGCAGGCCGGTTACCCGTTGTCGCTGGCCATTGTCGGCCGCCGCCTGGCGCAGGAGGGCTGAGTCATGTCGATCTTCATCATCCGCGGCCCGGAAGCGGCCGGCGCCCTGATCCGCACCGCGATGCCGCTGCCGGCACCGGTCCTGAAGTCGCTGGTGCATCGCGCGATCGACGCCGGCACCAGCGTGGCGATCCGCGCCTGCGGTTCGGAACAGGAACTGCTTGATGCGCTGCGCGTGGCCGATCACAGCCGCGGCGAGGTGACGCTGCTCGATCCGGGTGCGTGTGCCAACAGTCTGCGCCTGCAGCGGCTGCTGCCCTATCTGCACAACGCGTACGTAGAGGTGCATGACGACGGCGCAGTGGCCGAACCGTGCCTGCCGGCCGGTGTCGGCCAGCGCCTGGGCATCGCTGCTGGGTATGGCGCGCAGAGTTATGTGCTGGCGCTGGATATCGCGCTCGATCACCTGGGCCTGGCCGAGCAGGCGAACCGCGTGCACGTGGGGACGTAACGCTGTGTGTAGATACCGTGTTGCCCTTGCCTAGGCAAGGGCGCCGTCAGGCTCAAATGGGCGGCCGCTTTTCAGTACGCCCCAAACCAGATGGATGAGCTTGCGCATCACCGCACACATGACGACCTTGAAGGGCTTCCCTTTCGC